>NZ_FOGT01000034.1:2012-5099 GCF_900111295.1 Salipaludibacillus aurantiacus
ATTTGACCTTTGAAAACTGGATAACGAAAGACTGATGAATAAATCACCGGTTTGACACATGGTTTGAACACTGTTCAGATGATGAGTGAACCGAGTGTCTTAGAAGAAGGCCAAGAAAGACGTCCATTAAACAATTAAGTTTAAATGGTTAAGCTAGAAAGGGCGCACGGTGAATACCTTGGCACTAGGAGCCGATGAAGGACGGGACGAACACCGATATGCTCCGGGGAGCTGTAAGTAAGCTTTGATCCGGAGATTTCCGAATGGGGGAACCCGCCGCCTGTAATGAGGCGGTATCCACACCTGAATCCATAGGGTGTGAGAAGGCAGACCTGGGGAACTGAAACATCTTAGTACCCAGAGGAAGAGAAAGCAAATGCGATTTCCTGAGTAGCGGCGAGCGAAACGGAAACAGCCCAAACCAGAAGGCTTGCCTTCTGGGGTTGTAGGACACTCCATACGGAGTTACAAAGAGTCAGCGTAGGTGAAGCGACCTGGAAAGGTCCGCGGGACAAGGTAAAAGCCCTGTAGCCGAAACGCTGACTCCTCCGGAGTGGATCCTGAGTACGGCGGGACACGTGAAACCCCGTCGGAATCCGGGAGGACCATCTCCCAAGGCTAAATACTCCCTAGTGACCGATAGTGAACCAGTACCGTGAGGGAAAGGTGAAAAGCACCCCGGGAGGGGAGTGAAAGAGATCTTGAAACCGTGTGCCTACAAGTAGTTGGAGCCCGTTAATGGGTGACAGCGTGCCTTTTGTAGAATGAACCGGCGAGTTACGATCCCGTGCAAGGTTAAGTCGAAAAGACGGAGCCGCAGCGAAAGCGAGTCTGAACAGGGCGTCAAAGTACGTGGTTGTAGACCCGAAACCGGGTGATCTACCCATGTCCAGGGTGAAGTCCAGGTAACACTGGATGGAGGCCCGAACCCACGCACGTTGAAAAGTGCGGGGATGAGGTGTGGGTAGGGGTGAAATGCCAATCGAACTCGGAAATAGCTGGTTCTCCCCGAAATAGCTTTAGGGCTAGCCTCGAGGGAAGAGTGTTGGAGGTAGAGCACTGATTGGACTAGGGGTCCCTACAGGATTACCGAATTCAGTCAAACTCCGAATGCCAATCACTTATCCTCGGGAGTCAGACTGCGAGTGCTAAGATCCGTAGTCAAGAGGGAAACAGCCCAGACCATCAGCTAAGGTCCCCAAGTATACGTTAAGTGGAAAAGGATGTGGAGTTGCTTAGACAACCAGGATGTTGGCTTAGAAGCAGCCATCATTGAAAGAGTGCGTAATAGCTCACTGGTCGAGTGACTCTGCGCCGAAAATGTACCGGGGCTAAACGTATCACCGAAGCTATGGATGGACACCGATGGTGTCTGTGGTAGGGGAGCGTTCCAAGGGCGTTGAAGCATGATCGCAAGGACATGTGGAGCGCTTGGAAGTGAGAATGCCGGTATGAGTAGCGAAAAGAGGGGTGAGAATCCCCTCCGTCGAAAGCCTAAGGTTTCCTGAGGAAGGCTCGTCCGCTCAGGGTCAGTCGGGACCTAAGCCGAGGCCGAAAGGCGTAGGCGATGGCAAACAGGTTGATATTCCTGTACCACCACGTTTCCATTTGAGTGAAGGGGGGACGCAGGAAGGTAGGGTAAGCGCACTGTTGGATATGTGCGTCGAAGCAGTGAGACTGGCAAGCAGGCAAATCCGCTTGCCATAAGGTTGAGCTGTGATCGCGAGTGAAATTTTAGTAGCGAAGTTCCCGATCCTACACTGCCAAGAAAAGCCTCTAGCGAGGAAGCTGGTGCCCGTACCGCAAACCGACACAGGTAGGCGGGAAGAGAATTCTAAGACGCGCGGGAGAACTCTCGTTAAGGAACTCGGCAAAATGACTCCGTAACTTCGGGAGAAGGAGTGCTCCCTGGGGTGAATAGCCCGGGGGAGCCGCAGTGAACAGGCCCAAACGACTGTTTATCAAAAACACAGGTCTCTGCGAAGCCGCAAGGCGAAGTATAGGGGCTGACACCTGCCCGGTGCTGGAAGGTTAAGAGGAGGGGTTATCCCTTACGGGAGAAGCTCTGAATTGAAGCCCCAGTAAACGGCGGCCGTAACTATAACGGTCCTAAGGTAGCGAAATTCCTTGTCGGGTAAGTTCCGACCCGCACGAAAGGTGCAACGATTTGGGCACTGTCTCAACGAGAGACCCGGTGAAATTATATTACCTGTGAAGATGCAGGTTACCCGCGACAGGACGGAAAGACCCCATGGAGCTTTACTGTAGCTTGATATTGGATTTTGGTACAGCTTGTACAGGATAGGTAGGAGCCTTGGAAGCCGGAGCGCCAGCTTCGGTGGAGGCACTGGTGGGATACTACCCTTGCTGTACTGAAATTCTAACCTCGAGCCGTGATCCGGTTCAGGGACAGTGTCAGGTGGGCAGTTTGACTGGGGCGGTCGCCTCCTAAAAGGTAACGGAGGCGCCCAAAGGTTCCCTCAGAATGGTTGGAAATCATTCGCAGAGTGCAAAGGCATAAGGGAGCTTGACTGCGAGACATACAGGTCGAGCAGGGACGAAAGTCGGGCTTAGTGATCCGGCGGCACCGTATGGAAGGGCCGTCGCTCAACGGATAAAAGCTACCCTGGGGATAACAGGCTAATCTCTCCCAAGAGTCCACATCGACGGGGAGGTTTGGCACCTCGATGTCGGCTCGTCGCATCCTGGGGCTGAAGTAGGTCCCAAGGGTTGGGCTGTTCGCCCATTAAAGCGGCACGCGAGCTGGGTTCAGAACGTCGTGAGACAGTTCGGTCCCTATCCGTCGCGGGCGCAGGAAATTTGAGAGGAGCTGTCCTTAGTACGAGAGGACCGGGATGGACACACCGCTGGTGTACCAGTTGTTCCGCCAGGAGCATCGCTGGGTAGCTACGTGTGGAAGGGATAAGTGCTGAAAGCATCTAAGCATGAAGCCCCCCTCAAGATGAGATTTCCCATCACTTTATGTGAGTAAGATCCCTCAGAGAAGATGAGGTTGATAGGTCTCGGGTGGACGCATGGCGACATGTGGAGCTGAGAGATACTAATCGATCGAGGGCTTAACCAAAA
>NZ_FOGT01000008.1 GCF_900111295.1 Salipaludibacillus aurantiacus
ATCTAGAAATATCTTGAGACGCCCAATCAAAAAGCCTTGGGTGTAAAGAAATTTATAAGCTCAATTATGGGCTTAAATATAATATACGAGGAGGAACAATAATGGAACACTTAGTGAGCATCATTGTTCCTGTATATAAAGTAGAAAAATATATTGACCGATGTATTCAGAGCCTTATTAACCAGACTTATAAACAATTGGAAATTATTCTTGTGGATGACGGGTCCCCTGATAACTGCGGAAAAATTGCCGATAACTATGCTGCCAAAGACAGCAGAATCAAAGCCTTTCATAAAAAAAACGGCGGCTTATCTGATGCCCGGAATTATGGGGCACAGTACGTAACCGGGAAATTTACTCTCTTTGTAGACAGTGACGACTGGCTGGAAGACAACATGGTGGAAAAGCTGGTGGCCTATAGTTTGAAGTATGAAGCTGATGTGGTGCAATCAGCTTTTTATTATGCACACGACGATTATCTGCTTTATGACAACCGTTATTACGCAAAAGATGAGCCGCCGGTTATTTTGAATAACTATGAGCTTATGACTGAACTGGTCATTAATGAACGGGTGAAGAATTTTGCCTGGGGAAAGCTTTATAAAACGAGTCTGATAGAAGATATCCCTTTCGAAAAAGGGGTGCTGTTTGAAGATGTGTTTTGGGCGCATAAGGTGATGGAGAGAGCCGAGAGATATGTGATTTTACACGAGCCGCTCTGTTATTACTACCAGCGGGATGACAGTATAGTCGCCGCCTACACTCCGAGAAACCTGGATATCATCAAAGGATTGAAAGAAAGGCACGCGTTTATCGAATCACGCTATCCTGATTTAATAAACGAATCATACCGACTGATTCTGAAAACTCATCTGGAGCATTATCTGCTTCTTTTTTTAAATAGACAGAAAGATCCTGGTGGTGTCCATAGAAAAGAGATACAAAACTATATTACTAAAAAACATGATTGCTTTAATAAATCAATAGTAAAGGATAATGTCTTAAAGATGGAATTGCAGATGTTTATTATTCACCCCTACTTTTATATAGGACTTTTGGGGTTATATAAGTTATTCAGACAATTAAAGCTTACCCCTTCTCCTGCTGAATTGGAACGCATCAATTAACAGGTTTATATTATTTTTATTTAAGAAAGGGGGCTTAATTATTATTAAGCATAATGTGATACCTTATGATGATTTAGCCAAAAAAATAAATGTTGAAAAAATTAAAATAACTGCGACTATTGAACCGCAAGAAGTCAAAGAGGTTGCACCGATAAATATTATTAATCATAAAAGGTTCGACATCATGGCCAAATATATTTACGCATGGTACAGAGAAAATAATATAAAAAGCGATTGGGGATTAAGACTTTATGATGAGCATTTACGAGTATTTAATAATTATGAAGAAGGGGTTGGATCTGAAAAGAAAGGTATAGATATGTTTTTATCATCTTTTCATTCAACTTTAGATTCAATAAAAAAAAATGGATTTGATGATAGTAAGACATTAATTCCGGTGGGAACTAATAATGTACCGATTGATGGGGCTCATCGTTTAACAGCAGCCCTACTATACAATAAGAATGTTAAAACCGTAAAGCTCGAACATAGTGAAGTTAATTATAGTTATAATTTTTTTGTTAATAGAGGACTGGATGCTCTTCAAAGTAAATGGTGTGATGCTATTACTTATGAATATTGTAAGATGAAAAAAAATACTCGTATCTTAATTTTATTTCCGTCAGTTGCTTCAAAAAAAAATGAAGTGAAACAAATCCTGGATTTACTCGGTGGTATATATTATAAGAAAAACATATTTGTAGGAAACGAGGGCCCAAGAAATCTTATGTTTCTACTTTATAGAAACACATATAATATTGACCACCCTTATTTCAAACAGATAGACGATAAAATTAAAATTAATTTCAAAACTTCAGGTTCGGTCCAGATGGTAGTTTTTGAAAAAGAAAATGTTGATAATCTTAAAAAAGCTAAATTAAAACTGCAAAAATTAAGTAAAGGTGATAGTGAGGCATTTTTTTTAACAGATGATCATAATCAAACAATTGAACTTTCTCAGGTCCTGTTAAATTATAATAGTATGCATTTCCTGAATAATGCCAAACCGTATAAAAATCAATCATTTGTTAAGAGTTTAGATTTTTTTAAAAAAAGCTTAGAAGAAAAATCGATTAATAAAGAATATATATGTTTAGGTAATAGTTCTGTCTTAGCAGCATACGGAATAAAAGAAACTTTTGAATTAGATTTTGTACAACATGATTCACTTTCAAATTTAAAAGAAGCAACCAATATAGTTACCAAAAAAAGAAATTATAACCAGGGAAAAGACGATTTAATTTTTAATCCTGAGAATCATTTTTATTTTAACGGAATTAAGTTTGTATCAATTAGCTTGGTCAAAAAAATGAAAAGAAATAGCAAATCCCCAAGAGAGATAAAGGAATTATCTGCTATACAGATATATTTATTAAGAGGCAATCTACCTTTTAAAGTAAAGGTTATGTTTAATTCTTATATGGATTTATCAAAATCTTTACTTAAGAGAATTAGAAAAGCAGTATATTTAACTTGAAAGTAATAATTAAAAATTTTTATCTGGGAGATCCGATACCTATGAAGAAAAAAAGTATTATATTTGTGATAGATTCATTAGATTGTGCAGGTGCAGAAAAAAGTTTAGTTACTTTACTGTCTCTTCTTGATTACTCCACATACTCTGTAGATTTAATGCTTTTTTCTCATGGGAATATACTTGAAGAGCTTGTGCCGGAAGATGTGAAAATATTAAAACCATTGGAATACACTAAATTCACACATCTGAATTTTAAAAAAGCGATAAAATATTCCATAAAAAAAAGAGATTTAAAGATGTTATATTCCAGATTAAAATATTCAGTCCAACTAAGAAAAAAACAATACAATAACAGACAGAAATCTCGTTTATTTTGGGAAAGTGTATCGAGTGTGATTGAAGCAAACCCAAAAAAATATGACATTGCAATAAGTTATGCCCAGGGCGTTCCTACATTTTATGTAGCAGAAAAAATAAAAGCAAAACGGAAATTAGCCTGGGTCAATGTCAGCTATCGTTTGGAGGAAAAAGAAAAGCAATTTCAAAAAGACTATTATGATAAATTTGATAGTATTGTTGCTGTCTCAGAATCCACAAAGAAAGTATTCCTCGAGACTTTTCCTGAATATGCAAATGTAATTAAAGTTGTTTACGATATAAATAATCCTGCATTCATCAGGAAAATGGCTGATATTGGAATAGGGTTCCAAGATAATTTTAATGGCCTGAAAATTTTGACTATAGGAAGGTTGGCGCCTCAAAAGGGATACGACATTGCCTTAGCGGCCTGTGAAAAATTAATTGAAGCTGGAATACATTTCAGATGGTACGCATTAGGGAAAGGCCCGCTTCAAGAGGAGATAGAAAACAAAATAAAAGAAAGAGGGTTATCAGACCATTTCATTTTGCTTGGTGTGGAAGCGAATCCTTATCCGTTTATTAAAGGTGCAGATATTTACGTTCAAACATCTAAATTTGAAGGTTTCGGCTTAGCGATAGCAGAGGCGAGAATGCTTAATGTACCTGTCGTTACAACAGAATTTGATGCTGTTTATAATCAAATGGTACAAAGGAAAAACGGGCTTGTAGTAGACATGAACGCAGAAGCTGTAGGCAATGGAATTATTGAACTTATTCAAAATAAACAACTGAAGGAAGAGATTATTTCTTACTTAAGAAACGAGAAGAAAGGGAATACTGAAGAACTGGCAAAGTTCTATGAATTAGTAAATTACAATGAAAGTGTGAGCTAATGATGAAAAAGAAAGTGTTATTTACGCTCATCAACATGAACATCGGGGGGACTGAAAAAGCTCTTTTGGATATGGTTAGAGAGCTGCCGGAAGATCAATATGATATTACTATATTGATGCTTGAGGAATATGGAGGTTTCCTAGATTCGGTTCCATTAAACGTTAAAGTGCGCTATTTAAAGAACTACGATCTTATTAAACCTGTAATCCATAACCCTCCAAGAGTTACGAGTATGGATTATATAAAAAAGGGGAAGTTAATTAAATCTATTTGCTTTTCAACTTATTATCTTGTATCTAAGTTTAAGAAGAACAAAAGCTTTTTATTTGATTATTTATTAAAAAATTACCCTCAAATTGATAACGACTACGATATCGCGGTAGCTTATGCAGGTCCAATGGACTTCATAAGCTATTTTGTTTTAAACAAAATAACTGCTAAGAAGAAAGTTCAATGGATCCACTTTGATATTACAAAAATAGGGTTTGATAAAGCATTTGCTAATAAAAATTATGACAAGTTTGATAAGATTTTTGTCGTCTCGGAAGAAGCAAAAAATAAAGTAATAAAAACCGTTCCTGGCATTAAGAAAAAAACAGAAGTTTTCTATAATTTAATCTCTCCTAATAGAATTAAGCAATTAGCAAAAGAAGGAAAAGGGTTCGATGATGTTTTTGATGGTAAAAGAATACTTACTGTTGGGAGATTAACTAAAGAAAAAGGGCTGGATTTGGCTATTAAAGCTTTGGCCCGGTTAATAAGTGAGGGTTATAACGTCAGATGGTACTGTGTAGGAGAAGGTAAATACCGCGATGATTATGAAAAATTAATTAAAACATACAACCTTGAAAATAAATTTATTTTACTTGGCTCAGATACTAATCCATACCGTTATATGGATCAGTGCGATATATATGTTCAGTGTTCCAGGCATGAAGGATATTGTATTACTCTTGCGGAAGCCAGACATTTAAACAAACCTATCGTAACAACAAATTTTACTGGAGCGGGGGAACATATTAAAAATGGTGAGACTGGGCTGATTGTAAATATAAGTGAAGATGGCATTTATGAAGGACTAAAAAGATTAATAGATAATGAGGAGTTATCAAGAAGTTTCGAAATAAGGTTGAATAATGAAACCGGTCATTTGAAAAATGATGAACTTAAAAAAATACATTCCCTGTAATAAAAGTTTCAGACGAACATGTAAATCCACCTGATTAAACGCTATTTAAATCATAAGTCACATATTAAAGGTGTGAGGAAATGAAAGATATAAAAAAAGTATTAAGGCTCTTTAACAAACGGGAAAAAAAGAAATTAATTTTATTATTTATAATGATGGTTATTGCAGCTATTTTTGAAACAATTGGAATTGGTCTTATTGTTCCGTTTGTAAGTATCATCACTAACCCGGAAGTTGTTCAAGAACAAGCGATTTTAAACTATTTGTATGTAACAATGAACTTTCAATCAACTTCTGCCTTTCTAATATTTGCTGTCATTATATTATTAGCAGTGTTTATTTTGAAAAATTTGTATTTACTTTTATTTCACTACGTACAATACCGAGTTATTTTAAACCAGCAAGTCAAACTATCAAGAAATCTTTTAAAAGAATATTTGATAAAACCATATACGTTTCACTTGCAGCGTAATACGGCTGATCTTTTACGAAATGTAAATGGAGAGGTATCAAAGGTTTTTCAAGGGATTATCTTATCCGGCTTCCAACTGTTTACAGAAATATTGGTCATAGGCTGCATTTTAATATTACTATTTATAACGGCACCATTAGCCACATTCACAGCTTCGGTCTTATTAGGCGGAAGTGTTTTTATATTTTTTAGGATATTCCGGAAAAAGATTAGCGACCTGGGTAAAGAACAGCAAAAAGTTAACGGGACGATGATTAAATGGGTGAATCAAGGACTTGGAGCCAGTAAAGAAGTAAAAGTATCAGGAAAAGAAAACTTCTTTGTTAATGCGTATACCAGACAGAGTCAAATCAAAGCTAATAATAGCCGGTACATGAAGATGTTGGAACAAGTCCCGCGTTTGTTTATAGAAACGTTACTAGTCTCTGTGGTCCTTTTGACAATGTTAATTATTATGCTGCAAGGCACCACGACTGCACAGATAGTATCTACTATGGCTCTGTTTGCTATGGCCGCCTTCCGTTTAATGCCATCTATAAATCGTGTCGTGGCAATGGTTACAGCCATTCGATACAATCGTCCTGCATTAACGATCATTTACGATGATTTAATCAAAAATACCTCAAATGAAAAGCTCTCTAACACTAAAAAACAAGTAATTAATTATGGTAAACGTACATTTAACAGGTCTATAGAGTTAAAGAATGTATTTTTTCGTTATCCTGGACAGGAAGAAGAAGCAATTAAAAATGTTTCTTTAACCATACCAATTGGTCAGTCTGCAGCATTTATTGGGGAGTCAGGAGCTGGAAAAACGACATTAGTCGATATAATACTAGGATTATTAAATCCAAGCAAAGGCGATGTCTTAGTTGATGGTAAACAACTAATTGACCAAAAATCTGTATGGCAGCAAAAAATTGGGTATATCCCTCAATCAATATTTCTCTCTGATGGTACGATTCGTGGGAATATAGCTTTTGGGATTGAAGAGGCTCAAATAGATGAAAACGAGGTTTGGAGAGCTTTAGAACAAGCACAATTAAAAGAATTCGTCAAATCTTTGCCCGATCAATTAAATACAAAAGTTGGCGAACGGGGAGTTAGATTGTCAGGAGGCCAGCGGCAGCGGATAGGAATTGCAAGAGCACTATACCACAATCCGGAGATCCTATTCATGGACGAAGCAACGTCAGCTCTAGATAATGAGACAGAAAAAGAAATAATGAAAGCTATTGATGGATTAAAAGGTGAAAAAACGGTAATTATTATTGCTCACAGGTTAAGTACAATTAAAAATTGCGATATCCTCTTTAAAATAAACAACGGAAAATTAGTTTCAATAAACCAAAGGAAAGAAAAGGCTTTTATTTTGACTAGAGATCAAGTCTCAAATAGGTGATGAAAAAGGGCTTTTCTCGGTTGGTCGTTCTTAATAAGAAAGGTATTGTTAACTGAAATAAAGAAGGGAGTAAAAATTTGTGCAGCCTAAAATAAGTATCATTGTTCCAGTCTACAAAGTTGAACCTTATATACGAAAATGTATTAATTCAATATTAGATCAAACTTTTACAGAATTTGAATTAATATTAATTAATGATGGAAGCCCTGACAACTGCGGTAAGATTTGTGATGAATATTCTAAAAGTGATGAAAGAATTAAGGTAGTTCATAAGAAAAACGGAGGTCTGTCCAGTGCGCGGAATGCGGGATTAGAGATAGCGCAAGGTGACTACGTAGGTTTTGTAGACAGCGATGACTGGATTGAACCGGGAATGTATGAATTACTTTATAAAATGTGCAAAGAAAATAAATGTGAAATAGGAAATTGCTCAAGTATTGTCCATTACAAAACAAAAACTTTAGTAAATGGTGGTCATTCTCTACTCATTCATAATAAAAGTGAGGCTATGAGAGCAATGCTTGAATCGGAGTTGTACGATGAAGTGGTCTGGACTAAGTTAATTAAAAGAGAAATACTAGAAAATATCAGATTTAAAGAAGGTATAATCCATGAAGATACAGATTTTACTTATCAAGTTATAAATAAAAGTAATCAAGTTTGCACTATTGGGGAGCCCCTGTACCATTATATAAAAAGAGAGAATAGCACAATGGATTTAGCAAAGAAAAATATCAGAATAGACAGTGTTATAATCTATGACGAAATGTATAAATTTATTGATTTATATTATAATGAATTGAGACATCTAGTTGCATATAAGTTGGCTAATAATGCTATGAGAATATTAAATTTAATTATTTTAAATAATAGAGAGAGAGAATTTAAAGAAGAATACTATACTGTTACAAAAATTCTTAATCATTACTATACTCAAATTATTCAATTGAAAAACTTACCTTATAAAGTGAAATTTATACTAACTTTAACTAAAATGAACTCTTCCTCATATAAAGTACTAATTAAGTTGTCTGATAAAAAAGGCCAAATAATAAGTATGAAAAATTGAATAGCTACAAATTAATCTATTACCTCCTTTACATAGTCAAAGGAGGTTTTTTGGCAGCTTGAAACATATGGAAAAACTTAAACAAAATTATAACATCCTGGACATACAGGAGGGCGAATATTTTGATATACTCGTACGATTTATTTGACACATTAGTAACAAGGAAAACTTTGAAACCCACAGATATTTTTTTTATTTTAGAGAAAAAATTAAAAGAAGTGAATGCTATAGATGATTCAATTAATTTTTTTGACTTAAGAGTGGAGGCTGAAATTCAGGCTAGAAAATTATCACCTTATGAGGAAATAAATATTTATGACATTTATCAGGAATTAAATAAAGTTTTAAATTTCTCGAAGGAAAAAATACTGGAAATTATTAGGGTTGAATATGAGATTGAATTTAAAAATCTCATACCTATACAAGAAAACAGTAATTTAATATTAACCAAAAGAGAACCAGTTATTATAACTGATACTTATTTTGAACAACACTTTATCGAGAAAATAATTACTCAAGTTGTGGGGATAACAAATTACACGTTATTTGTATCATCTGAGCTAAGATTAACAAAAAAAAGCGGGAATTTATTTAAACATGTGTTAAAAGATTTAAAAATTAATGCTTACGAGCTATGCCATACAGGAGACAATTATAACTCAGATTTTAAAGTGCCAGAATCATTAGGTATTCACACGGTTTACTATACGAAATCTCATCTTAATTTATATGAGAGAAAGATAAATTCAAATAGTGATGAGGTTTTAAAATATTTTGGTACCTCAAAGAATGTGAGGTTAAATTATCAAGCTGATAAAGGTGAAAAAGCTTTAATTAATGTTTCAAGTAGTATTATTGCACCACTATTATTTATACACGTCTATGAAATATTAAAAAATGCAAATGATAAGGGATTAAGAAGGCTATATTTTCTATCCAGAGACGGTCAAATTCTGTTGAAAATTGCAAAAGTAATTCAAGAAAAGCATTTTACTAGCATAGATTGCAGATACCTGTATGCCTCAAGGAAAGCGTGGCACTTAGCGGGGATATGTAACCAAATAGATGATTTCTCTTTTGATTGGATCTTTTACGATAAGAAATCAATTACCTTAAACAAAATATTTAATAGGTTAGAGTGCAATTATGATTATTATAAAGAAGGGTTATTATCTTATGGAATAACAAAAAAACAAGAAGAAAAGCTAAATAATTATGATTTGGGCACTATTAAAAACTATATTAAAAATGATGAAATGCTGAGGCAGAATATCTATAGAAATTCAAAAGATAGAAGAACTGTTTTTATGGAATATTTAAATCAAGAAGGTTTTTTTGATTATTCCTCAATCGGAATTGTGGATATAGGATGGCACGGGAGATTACAATATTCTTTATCTAAAATTCTTCATTATGAAAAAAAAGACGTACAATTACATGGGTTCTATTATCATTTAGTGAATAATCAGAAATATTCAAATAATGAATTTTTATATCAATTTACTAATAGACCAGTAAATTTTATTCCGGTTTTTGAGTCTTTTGTTTATGCTGACCATGGTACTCTCCTTGGATATTCAAAGGAAAATAACAACATAAACCCTGTTTTAAAGGAAAAAGTTAATAAGGCGCTAATGAGTTGGGGGTTAGACACTCAACAAAATATTGTTGCAGAATTTTCTAATCAAATAATCAATAGTAATATTAAATTAGAGGAGTCGGAAATAAAGGACTGGACACTTAAAAACCTTGAATACTTTTACAGATACCCAACAAAAGAGATAGCAAGACTATATTCAAAAGTGTTGCATGATGATGATCCATCTTCATCTGTGCATGAATCTCTAGTTCCTAAAATAAATATATTTGACTATATTAAGGTACTCGTTTTAGAAAAACCAAAATTAAAATACATCTGGTGGGAGGCATCAATAAAGTTGCATACCCCTAAACTGGAGGTTTTTTTAAATAATTTAAGACGTACTAAGAGAAAAATAGTAAGTATAAAAATACTGTTTAAAAATCGATTTAAGACAAGGATGAAGGAGATAAGGAATAGTTAGAGCTAATGTAATTGAGTAAGGAGGGCTATCAATTAAGAATGGAAACCATTTTATAAATGAGATATTTTGGCTAAGATGTATAGGGTGTTTAGCTGTCACTTTAGGTCATGCTTTTTATAGCGGGTATATTGTATTTTATGAAAATACCTTATATCACTCAGCAACTTATGTATTGTATATGATGATGCTCTTCGGAATGCCGGTTTTTGTTTTTTTATCAGAATTTCTATTAGCAAATAAATATAGTAATACCCTGCCAAAGGGTTTTATGAAGAAAAGGGTAAAAATTTTGCTGTTACCTTTTTTATTTATGAATGTTGTTTATGTGATCTTATATTTGGAAATTTGGACAATTCAAAACTTTACTATAAGCTTACTTGAAAATGTTTTCTTGGGGAAATCATCGGTATATTTTATTTTAATAATATTTCAATTTTATTTACTTCATAAGTTTTTTAGCAAGTATTTAGATGTTATGTCTCCCAAGTTAATTATACCGACGGCATTTCTAATTAATTTTGTTTACTTGGCTTTCTTTAATTTTAATTTGTTAGAGCCTCCAAATAATAATTTCGCGAGTTACTTTTGGCATATAGGGTATAGGGTGCCTTTTGTTGGTTGGCTCTTCTATTTTGTTCTAGGGTATTATAGTGCAAAAAGTTATCACAAGATTTTAAGCAAATTAAGTTTTAAATGGCTGGCTGTTATAGCTTTTTGTTCATTCATCGTTATATTTATAAATAACAGTACTTTCCAATTGCAATATATATCCCAAAGACTTGATATGCTTTTATATGCTGGCTCAATGATATTTTTAATCATATATTTTTCGAACCGAATTAGGAATGTTCCAAAAGTAGTCGTAATGATTAGCAACTATTCATTTAATATTTATTTATTGAACGTGCTTTTTATCACTCTTTTCAGATATATAGAACCACCACCTTTTTTTAACCTTCTTACTTATTCTTTTGCTGTGTTTTTATTAACAATCTTTTTCTCTATTTTAACAGGGTATCTATTTAATCGATTTAAATTAGGTCCATACTTAGTAGGTCGGGTGATGCCTTTCAAAGTTGAGAGTAGGGTGGGCAAAAAAGGTATTAAGAAGTTAGCCATGTAAGAATATATACTAGTAAATTAGAAAGTAAAATATATTTAATAAAAAAGGGAGGTTCTTAATAACTATGAAAATACTAGTCACTGGCGGTGCGGGCTATATTGGAACTCACACATGTGTCGAGTTACTTAAGGCCGGGTATGAAATTGTTGTTGTTGACAATTTCTCAAACAGCAAGCCTGAAGCATTAGAGCGTGTTCGTGAGATTAGTAATAAAGATTTTCCTGTGTACGCAATAGACTTGCTGGATCGAGAAGGGTTAACAGCTGTGTTCGCTGAAAATAAGATTTCAGCAGTGATTCATTTTGCAGGGTTAAAGGCAGTTGGAGAATCGGTTAGCAAACCTCTTACTTATTATCATAACAATATCACGGGAACACTGAATCTTTGTCATGTGATGGAGAAGTTTGAGGTCAACAACATGGTCTTTAGTTCCTCTGCTACTGTCTATGGACTGCAGCAATGCGTCCCATTACATGAAGACCTTCCGCTGCAAGCAACAAATCCATACGGCAGGACAAAATTAATGATTGAAGAAATTTTGAGAGACATTTATCAATCTGATCAAAATTGGAGTATTGCCTTATTACGCTACTTTAACCCAATTGGTGCTCATAGGAGTGGCAAGATTGGTGAAGATCCTAATGGCATTCCTAATAATCTGGTTCCGTTCATTAGCCAGGTGGCAGCGAAAAAGCTCCCAAAACTAAATGTATTTGGAGATGACTATCCTACCCATGATGGAACAGGGGTACGAGATTACATTCATGTCGTTGATCTGGCAATCGGACATTTAAAAGCTCTTGAGATTATATTAACGAATAAAGGGATTGAAGCTTATAATCTTGGTACAGGGAAAGGCTACAGTGTTTTTGAAGTCATTCAAGCTTTTGAAAAGGTAACAGGAAAGTCGATCCCATATGAGCTTCAGACCAGGCGGCCAGGTGATATAGCAGTCAGTTACGCAGACCCGGCCAAAGCAGAAAAGGAGCTTAATTGGACAGCTGGTAAAGATCTTCATGATATGTGCAGGGATTTTTGGAAATGGCAAACCAGTAACCCTAATGGGTATGAAACAAGAAAACAAGCATCTACTTCTTAATATGAAACGTAATCATAACATCTCAATTAGTGAGATGCTTTTTTATTTTTATAAAAGTATATAACAGAAGTATTTGTGATGAGGAGGAACCGATGAGCGCAATTGCTGGTATACAGCACTTCTATAATGAGCAGGTGCCAGAAGAGCACTCGGGTGCCATGATGAAAACATTGGCACAATTTCCTGCGGATGATATGAAGGCATGGTGCAAAGAGAGCACGTTCCTGGGGTGCCTCTCTCAGTGGATCACACCGGAATCAGTCGGAGAACCGCTCCCATTTTACTGCGAAGACAGGAAAACAGCGATTACAGCTGATGCAATCATTGATAACCGCGAGGAATTATTTGGTGCGCTTCAGGTGGATCAAAAAGTAAGAGAAAGCATTCCGGACAGCCGGTTAATATTACTGGCCTACGAAAAATGGGGAGAAGACTCACCGAAACATTTAATAGGTGATTTTGCTTTTATGATTTGGGACGACAGGAGGAAGACGCTGTTCGGTGCGAGGGATTTCACTGGTACAAGAACACTCTATTATTATTTCGGCCGCCAGCGGTTCGCCTTCTGTACGACAATTGAGCCTTTGCTGGCTTTGCCGTATATAAGAAAGAGTCTGAATGAAGAGTGGCTGGCTGAATACCTTGCAATTACCGGAATGATAGATACTGCAGGAGCGGATACCACCCCATACAACACCATCTTTCAAGTGCCTCCTTCCCATAGTATTACGGTAAGAAACAACAGAATGAAATTGACCAGGTATTGTTCCTTGCATCCTGAAAAAACATTGCATTTTAAATCAGATGAGGAGTATGTAGAAGCCTTTCAGGAAGTCTTTCAGAAAGCAGTCAATTCCAGATTGCGGACCTTTCGTCCAGTTGGTTCACAGTTAAGCGGAGGGCTGGATTCAGGAGCGGTTACAAGTTTCGCAGCAAAACAGATGCAGGCAGGAAATAAGCAGTTACACACCTTCAGCTACGTCCCTGTAGATGGCTTTGATGATTTCACACCCAGGCATTTAATTCCCGATGAAAGGCCGTTTATTAAAGAAACGGTCGAGCATATCGGCGGTATAAAAGATCATTATTTTGATTTTAAAAGGAAAGATTCTTATTCCGAAATCGATGAGATGCTTCAAACTGTAGAGATGCCTTATAAGTTTCATGAAAACTCATTTTGGCTTAAAGGAATGTTTGAAAAAGCTGCTGAACATAGGGTTGGGGTGCTGCTGAATGGGGACAGAGGCAACTTTTCTATCTCATGGGGCTCAGCTCTCGATTATTACGCGGTTTTATTAAACAAATTTAAATGGATAAAGCTTTTCCAAGAATTAAATCATTATAGTCTCACTGTAGGCGGGCCTCGTTTACGACGGATCCCGCTTATCTTAAGACGGGGACACCCAATGCTTGATCTATTCTTCTCTAAAAATGATACTTGGTTTCTTCCGCCATTAATAAACGAAGAATTTGCACAACGTACAGGGATTTATAACAAACTGGCTCAACATCGTATTAACAAAACTGGCTGGTTTAAGAAATCAAATATGTATGAGGATCGAAGAAAACTGTTTGAAAATATTTTTCCCTGGAATGCAGGCAATACCTTCACTTGTAAGATGTCGCTGAGCAGCCAAACGTGGAAGCGGGACCCTTCGAATGATTTACGTGTCGTCCGTTTTTGTTTATCTGTCCCGGAAGAACAGTTTGTAAAAGATGGCGTGGACAGATCGCTTATCAGAAGAGCAACTGAGCACTATCTGCCTGACAAAGTAAGGTTAAACCAGCGTTTCAGAGGTGTGCAGGGCGCCGATTGGGTTTACAGGCTTAAACCCCGGTGGCAGGAGTTAACAAGGGAACTCGGTCAGATGTGCAACGATGACAGAATATTAAAGTATGTCGACGGAAATCTCCTTAAAGCAGCTTTAATTAAAATATGTGAAGGGCCTAAGGAGCACTGTGCGACCGATCCGGATTATAAAAATATCATGCGTGCCCTCATTGTCTACCGGTTTCTCCAAAAGTTTTAATACGCCATCTGAAAGAATGCTGAAAGGAGGTGATTGTATGAAAAAGGAATGGAAAGAACCTGAACTGCAAGAGCTTGATTTAAATATGACGATGTTAGGAAACCAAGGAGAGCATCTGGACAATGACTTTTCAGCAGGAACAAGTTTTAGTGATATAACGTTCAGTTAGTTATAAGTAGGTATAAATGATACTTAATTAGGTTGGTTAGATTCCTGTATCTTTTTTTAAAACGGCAGCCGTGGAGACCGGAGCCGTTTTAAAAAGATACAGGCTTTTTTTTGTAAAAAAATAATTGACATTAGCGTAAATGAGTGATATTTTTTACATAAGACGACATTCTCCATAACGAACAAATGCTTTCTTTATTCACAACACATTGTAGTTAGTGAATTTTTTTATACACTTTTTGTTCTTTATTGAGCACAAAAATCGAAAAAGATATGACAAAACTAACTTTGCTGCTGGGTAAAAGGAGGGAACCATGAGCGCAATAGCCGGTCTGATCCATTTTAATAACAGCCCTGTTTCCAATGAGCAAACCACCGACTTGATGAAGGGGTTTGAGTGTTTTCCGGCTGATGATGTCCGAGGCTGGCAAAAATCTAATGCGTTTCTTGGATGCCATGCTCAATGGATAACCCCTGAATCAGTTGGTGAACCGTTGCCTTATTACGATTATGAGAGGCAGTTAGTAATTACGGCAGATGCCATCATTGATAACAGAGAAGAACTGTGTGAGAAATTACAAATTGAAAAAGCGTATAGACAAAACATCCCTGACAGCAGGCTGATTTTATTAGCTTATTCAAAGTGGGGAGAAGAGGCACCGAAACAGTTAGTCGGTGATTTTGCATTTATGATCTGGGATGAGAGACAGCAGAGGCTATTTGGAGCAAGAGATTTCTCCGGAGCTCGTACACTTTATTACTGCTTTAAAGAAGGGCGGTTGGCATTCTCCACTCTTATAGCACCGTTGTTTACACTTCCTGGGATTGACAAGAAGGTTAAGGAGGAGTGGATGGCTGAGTTTCTCGCTATTCCAGGGATGGTCGAGGCAGTAGACATGAATCATACCGTTTATGAAAGGATCATGCAGGTTCCTCCATCTCACAGTATTTCTGTATGTGAGAGGGGAGTAAGGCTTTCCAGATATAATGTTTTAAATTTAAACGAAAAAATAAAATTAAAATCAGATGCAGAATATGAAGAAGCATTCAGGGATGTATTCGGAAGGGCAGTTAAGGACCGTCTGCGTACTTATGGCAAAGTCGGTTCACAATTAAGCGGCGGCCTGGACTCCGGCTCAGTCGCCGGTTTTGCCGCCCGGGAGTTAAAGAAAGAAAATAAGCAGCTTCACACATTCAGTTTTATTCCTAAAAAAGGATTTCAGGATTGGACACCCCACTATTTGAATCCTGATGAATCTATATTTATACGTCAAGCAGTAGCTCATATCGGAAATATAAACCCCAGCTATTTGAGTTTTGAAGGAAAAAGCCCTTTATCTGAAGTAGACAGCTTTCTTGAATTGATGGAAATGCCCTATAAATTTTTCGGGAATTCGTTTTGGGCGATGGGGATTAATAAAGAAGCTCAACAGCAAGGCATAAAAATTCTTCTGAACGGCGCGAGAGGAAATCATTCCATCTCATGGGGATCCAGGAAGTTAACTTTTGATTATTATAATAATCTGTTAAAAAAAGGGAAGTGGAGCCGCTTATATCGCGAAATAGACGACTATTGCCGCCATTTCCAAACTGGTAAGTCAGTCGTGATACCTTTTATTGTAAAAAGGGGACTCCGTTCGAGGAAAACCCGGCAATCAGATGAATTACCTTTTGCGCAGTTTATCAGTCCTGAACTGGCAAAAAAGACGGATGTATTTGAAAAACTTAAAGGAAGTCAATTGCTGGACAATCATGGATATGACGAAACTTACTTACGGCACCAACATTTTACTCACCATTATTCCTGGAATAAAACCGGAGTCATCACCACCAAGTTATCGCTTAGATATGCGATGTGGGAGAGAGATCCGACGAACGATTTGCGGGTGATACGTTTCTGCTTATCAATTCCCCATGAACAGTACGTGACAGGGGGGATGGAACGCTCCCTGATCCGGAGAGCAACAAAAGACCTGCTTCCTGATTCAATCAGACTGAACCAGCATACGAGAGGTTTTCAAGGAGGTGATGTTATCGAGAGGATGAAACCAGAATGGAATGCCTTTGTAACAGAGTTACAGCATCTCGTTGATAATCCCGCGACCTCGTATTTTATTGATGTGAATGTCTTAAAGCGGGCGTTATCGGATTTACCAAACGTACCAGCGCCAAACCTCGTTTTCAGCAATGATTTTAAGATTCTGACCCGCAGTTTAATCGTTTCCCGGTTCATACAGCAAGTGGAAAAAGGGGGTGATTATTATGAAAAAGACATGGAAAGAGCCTTCATTGGAAGTACTTGATCTGTCAATGACTAAAGGCGGACCTGGTAATGCTATTGATGACAGCTATTGTACAAACAATCAGGATTTTGAAACACATGACGGCAGATCCAATAAAAGTAATATGTGCAGTTAGGGTATGAGCGGCGCCCTTATACAAAGCTGTATAAGGGTGACTTTCAGGTTGATGGACTCTAACAGAAAGGAACAAAAAAATGAGCCAAACTCAACTAAAACCTTTTTACCATGCGTTCGGCTTTAATATCTCCAGTGACTTCTGCCTGCCTGAGCTCCCTAAGCGTTCAGGGCCAAATGAGGTGGTGGACATCTATATTCGCAGAGCCGATCTTAATGACTTATGGGCAGAATCAGCAACTCCAACTGGCCATTTTGTTATAAATGAAAATCTTATTATGTTCAAGGTTCCGGATACCGCCATTTTCTCTATATCTGAGGGGCAAAATATAGGCGTCCAGGCCTTAAACGAACGATCAGACGATTATCTCCGCCTTTTCCTGCTTGGCACATGTATGGGAGCGATCCTGTTGCAAAGGCGTATTCTTCCGTTACACGGCAGCGCGATTGCCATTAACGGCAAAGCGTATGCGATTGTGGGGGATTCGGGAGCAGGGAAATCGACACTTGCTTCAGCGTTTCTAAACCGGGGATATAAACTCCTAAGTGACGATGTGATCCCGGTTTCTTTAAACAAAGAAGGCTATCCGGTAGTGACGCCAGCTTATCCGCAGCAAAAACTATGGCAGGAAAGCTTAACCGCATTTGGTATGGATTCCACCCAATTACGTCCGATCATTGACAGGGAAACGAAGTTCGCTGTTCCAGTACCGGACCGATTTGCCTCAGAACCGCTGCCTCTTGCCGGTGTTTATGAGCTGGTAAAAACAGAAGCGAAAGAGGTTGCATTGGAGCCTGTGGACCATTTAGAACGGTTCCATAAATTGTTCTATCATACGTACCGGAATTTTATAATCCGGCCTTCCGGGTTACTCGAATGGCACTTTCAAATGAGCGCCAGTATAGTTAAAAAAATAGACTTTTACCAGATCCGCCGCCCTGTTTCATCGTTTACTGCCCAGGAGTTATCATCACGCATTTTATCTGCAATTACTGAGGAGGTGGCCATATGATTAAAAACCAGCCAGTATCTCTTAAACACATTGTCAGCCAAAACGAAGGAAATATTGTCAGCGATATGGATGGAGAAAAGGTCATGCTTAGTATTAAAAACGGTAAGTATTATAACCTTGGAGAAATCGGCGGAGCGATTTGGGAGCTTGTTGAGGAGCCTGTCGTAATTGAAAAGGTGATTAACACCTTATTATCAGAGTACGAGGTGAGTCACGAAGAGTGTAAAGAGCACGTGTTTTCCTTTTTAAAACGGTTATCGGAAGAAGGGTTAGTACAGCTGGAAGATCCTGAAGCCGCTGTTTAGTTTCTTACAGGAAGGACTTTGAAGATGAGAAAAATAAAGGCGTTTTTGTCCTTAAACCTCGAATCAAAGCTGCTTATGATCGAAGCATTTTTGTTTTTAGGCTGGGCCCGGATATTAAAACAAAAACCGTTCTCTAAAGTGGCGCCATCTTTAGGACAGTATATGGAGGAGACGCCTCAGCTGCTTGCTGATTCAGAGGCAAAGAAAGACTTGGCGCGTGTGTCACAAGCCATTCATATGATGAGCAAATATACTTTTTGGGAGAGCAAATGTCTTGTCAAAGCCATTGCTGCCATGAAAATGCTGGAAAGGCGACGGATTGGAAGCACGATGTATTTAGGCACAGCAAAGGACGAAAAGGGAAATCTTATTGCGCACGCCTGGCTGCGGAGCGGCCCCTACTTTATTTGCGGCTCGGAAGGAATGGATAAGTTCACTGTCGTAAGCATGTTTGCCAACAAAAAAAGCCGCAAACCGATTCAAGGAGAAAACTATGGATAATCAGGCACTCGGTTTAAGACAACTGCCACAGGAATTAAAACTTATACTTGCCTTACTTCAAGAGAGAAACCATGACGTTTACCAGAATCCCCGGCTCCTCACAACGATAAACTGGGATCTGTTTATAGAATTATGTGTGCATCACCGGCTTTATCCTTTATTATACCCTGAGATTAAAAAGCAGAAAGGAAAGGTGTTTCCTCCCTCTGTGGTCGAAACGCTCTTTCACTACTATCAGCAAAATACGTTTAATATGCTCCACTTATGTGGAGAGACAGCGTTTATAAATAAATTGTTCACTGAAAATAACATTCGGCTTCTTTTTTTAAAAGGCCCCCATCTTGCCCGGGAACTTTACGGTGATTATTCTCTCCGTACCTCAAATGACCTTGATTTTCTTATTCAAGGCCAGGATTTGGAGACAGCAGAGAAGCTTCTTGAAAAACATGGATACGAGAAAGAAGACTATATCCGAACTGTCTTAAATGACTGGAAATGGCGCCACCATCATGTCACATATTATCATCCTGATAAAGGAACAAAACTGGAAGTTCACTGGCGGCTTCATCCGGGTCCAGGCAAAGAACCTGATTTTAACGACTTATGGGCGCGCAGAAAGACCGGCACCTTTACGGAAACGCCTGTCTGTACCCTCGGGAAAGAAGATTTGTTTGTCTTTCTCGCTTTACATGGAGCTCGGCATGGCTGGTCAAGACTGCGCTGGCTCTGTGATATTCACCAGCTCACAGGACAAGCTCTCGACCAGGTCCTTCTGAAAAAGTTATTAAAAGCATCTGGCAGCGTTCATATTGGAGAGCAGGCATTACGCTTATCGGCCATTTTAATGAATACCGCCATACCGGAAGGAAAAGGGTCGTTCCGCTTTAAGAAAAGGTCTGAAAAACTTGCGGATCGGGCATTTTATTACTTTAAAAATATGGTCAACCTTCATACGGATCCCGTGCCGGAAGAGGTCTCGGAGTACCATAAACACTATTTATTTTCACTGATGTCTTACCCGCAGAAGGCCGTTTTTTTGCTCAGTTTTCTATACCCTTACCCCGAAGATGCCGAGACAATGCCGTTACCAAAACCGCTTCATTTTTTGTATTTTCCATTGCGGCCGTTTTTATGGGCATGGAGGAAAACGAGGAAACAAGCGGTAACTTAGGAGGATACTATGAAACCTGTGTTTTATTTTCTAAAGCAAATTCATTTATATGCCGGGAAAATCCTCTATTTCAACCTCATTGCTATGAGTCTGATCGGCCTGCTGGATGGTATAGGTATATTATTGCTGATTCCAATGCTCAGCATGAGCGGGGTAGTCGAACTTGATGCTGGTGGGACGCCTGTCGCCGGTCTGTTTGAATTTTTACAGGGCGTGCCAGCCTCGGTCGGTCTGCCGGTGATTTTATTAATTTTTGTATTAATTGCGGTAGCCCAGAACCTTCTGCAACGGCAAATTACCGTCAAAAATGCCATGATTCAGCATGGCTTTTTCCGTTATATGAGAGTAAAAACGTATCAGTCTCTGCTTAACGCAAACTGGCGGTTTTTTATTAAAAAAAGGAAATCGGATCTCGTCAATTTATTAACTGCCGAAATTGCCCGGGCAAGCGCAGGCACGCATTCTTTCTTACAGTTTTTTGCTTCACTCATTTTCACATTGATACAAATTGGAATTGCGATCTGGCTGTCACCTGTAATTACTGCATTTGTTATGATTTGCGGTCTTGTGCTCATTTTCCTGAACAGAAAGTTTCTGAAACGGTCCCATGCTCTGGGACAGAGAAATTTCACGTTGGGAAAAGCGTATCTCGGAGGAATCACCGACCAGATTAACGGAATTAAAGATATTAAGAGCAATACGTTAGAAGAATCGCGGATGGACTGGTACCGGTCCATCACTAAACAGATGGAACAGGAACAGGTGGAATATACGAAGTTAAAAACAAAGTCACAGCTTTATTATAAAGTTGCTTCAGCCTGTTTAATAGCAGTGTTTATATTTATAGCCATTCATTTGTTTCAAGCCCAGGGAGCAGAACTGCTTCTCATCATCGTCATTTTCTCGAGGCTTTGGCCGAAAGTGGCGGGTATTCAAGGTTCGTTGGAGGATATTGCGACAAAACTGCCGGCGTTTAAAGCGGTGGTTTCCTTGCAGGAAGAAGCTGAAAAATCACAGGAACTGGCTTATGAGAACGCAGATGGAGCTAACGTGAGACCTCTTCGAATGGATAAAGGCATTGAATGCAGAAACGTTTTTTTCCGCTACCGCGAAAAGGAGGAGAAGTATGCGTTAAAGAATATTAATCTATTTTTGCCAGCTAATCATATGACTGCTGTTGTCGGCCGTTCCGGCGCAGGGAAAAGCACATTAATCGATACGTTGATGGGATTAAATGAGCCGGCGTCTGGTGAGGTTCTGATAGACGGAACGCCGCTGACCCGGGAAAATTTAATTGCCTGGAGACGTGCGATCAGTTATGTCCCGCAGGACCCGTTTCTATTTAATGAGAGCATTAAGGAGAATTTGAAATTGGTGAAACCGGATGCAACTGACACGGATATTTGGGAAGCGCTCGAGTTTTCATCTGCAGCAGAGTTTGTCAAAAAGCTGCCGGAAGGAATCGATACGCTGATCGGGGACCGGGGGATCAGACTTTCCGGGGGGGAGCGCCAGCGTCTCGTGATAGCGAGAGCCATACTCCGGAAGCCTTCTGTGCTGATTTTAGACGAGGCGACTAGTTCTCTGGATACTGAAAATGAGCTGAAAATACAACAGGCACTTGAACGCCTGAAAGGGGAAATGACGATTATTGTTATTGCCCACCGGCTTTCAACGATCCGAAATGCAGACCAGGTATTAGTGTTAGATGAAGGAAGGTTAATCGAAAAAGGCAAATTCGGGCAATTGGCTGATAAAAAACGGGGGGTATTTAACAACTTGTTAAAAAGCCAGGTGAACGCTACCCTGTAACGTTAGGAGATATGATCATGCGAAAGAAGAGGGGGAGCGTCCTGGTTATTATAATGCTGCTTTTCATTACAGCAGTCGTCAGTTTTACGATCTGGGATAACAACCGGATTATCCTTGCAGAACAGGATATAGAAATTGAGGGCCTCCCCTCTGAGCTGGAAGGGTTTCGAATTCTTCAGGTGACCGACTTGCATGAAAAATATTTTGGAGAGAACCAGTCAAGGCTGAGTGATAAGATTAATGGAATTGACTATGATGTAATCGTCTTTACAGGGGATATGCTGGAGACAGGCAACACGACCAGTTTCCACCCTTTTTACTCGTTAATAGACGGCATTACGAATAAAGACCACGCGTTATTTGTCCATGGAAATTCCGATCCTGAACCTTACAGGTACGGCCGCCACACGCCATTTGAAAAACATGAATTTATTATAGGGATGGAAGACAAAGGTGTCACTCTCCTGGAATCTGTCTACACGGTAGAGGTTGGTTCGGCTCACGTTCACTTTACAGAATTCGAGTTATCGCTCGTTGACCCCGGGAAAAGCTTGGCAGAAATCGACCAGCAGGCAAAAATCGAGCAGAGTGAGCATTACCAGGACTATTTAAATCATCAAAGGGATTTGCTTGAAGAGATGCAAGTGCTGGATGAGGCCGGCGAAGAGGATGTCCTGATTTCCTTGTACCATTATCCTATTGTAGACTTTCGGGTTGATCTTCTGATGGATGACCCGGACTCTCTGTTAAGAGACTTTGATCTGATGCTCGCCGGGCATTATCATGGCGGCCAGATTCGTCTGCCGTTTGTAGGCGCGCCGTTTGTCCCGGAGCCTTATTATGAGCGAAGCGGATTATTCCCGCCCCAGGACCGCATTAAGGGGCTGTGGGAATACCGGGGGCTAAAACAGTATGTGAGCGCGGGCCTCGGCAGCAGCGAAGCTCTTCCTTTATTAAACTTCCGCTTTTTAAACCCTCCTGAAATAAACCTTCTTACTTTAAAGTCTAAATAGAATGCCCCATTATAAACTGGGTATTCTTTACCCCCTTTAATTTATCTTCCCTTAAAAAACCAGTTGTTTCAACAGGTTTGTGAATACAGCTGGTTATTCCTCCGTTTTTTCACTGTTAACCCGCCCAGCAAGTTACTCTAATAAGTATTTCCCTGAATCATGAGAACTGGTTCCCTCACTAAGTTAATTGGCTGGCCTCTCCGCAGCCTCGTCCCGTTTACATTTTTTCTGCTCTACAGGTGTGGTACAATCAAGTGCAGATAAATGCAGAACGGAAAGGATAAGAGGACTATGAGCAAACAACAGCCGCCAGTGAAAAAGAACGAGATGGTGCAGGTGACCTTTGAGGATATTACCCACGACGGGTCAGGTGTAGCGAAAGTGGATGGTTATCCGCTGTTTGTAAAACGCGCCCTGCCAGGCGAGACAGCAGATGTGAAAGTAATTAATGTGAAGAAAAATTACGGCTTTGGCCGCCTGATGGAATTAAAGGAAACGAGCCCAGAGAGAGTCGAGCCGCCATGCCCGATCTTTAAACAATGCGGCGGGTGTCAGCTTCAGCACTTAAGCTATGAAGGCCAGCTGGAGTATAAACAGAAACAGGTAAAAGACGTCCTCGAGCGGATCGGGGGACTGAACGTGCCCGTGCATCCGACACTCGGCATGGAAGACCCTTGGCGTTACCGCAATAAATCCCAGGTACCGGTGGGCGAGAATAACGGCGAACTTGTGGCGGGGTTCTTTGCGGAGCGGAGCCATACGATTGTCGATATGGAAAGCTGTGTCATTCAGCGTGAAGACAACGACCGTGTTGTCCAGCTTGTGAAAAAACTGGCCAAACAGTACGGCATTCGCGGATACGATGACCGCATCCATAAAGGCACCTTAAGGCACGTGGTTGTCAGGCATGCGAAACATACCGGCCAGCTGATGGTGGTTCTTGTAACGAAAGGAAAAGAGCTGCCTAATAAGAAAAATCTCATTCAGGCGCTGAAAGATGAGTTGCCGAACATTACCTCGATTGTTCAAAACATTAATCCAAAGCGGACGAATGTTATTTTTGGCGACAAAACAGAAGTGCTTTGGGGCGAAGAAGTCATTTATGATTACATCGGTGAGATTAAATTTGCCATCTCTGCCCGGTCATTTTACCAGGTGAATCCGGAACAGACAAAAGTCCTTTACGATAAAGCACTGGAATTTGCGCAGCTCACAGGTAAAGAAACAGTGATTGATGCATACTGCGGGATCGGCACGATCAGCCTGTTCCTGGCGCAGAACGCGAAGCAGGTGTACGGAGTGGAAGTGGTGCCTGAAGCGGTATCAGATGCGAAACGGAATGCTAAGCTGAACCATATCGATAATGCCGAGTTCGTTGTCGGGGAAGCGGAAAGTGTTATGCCGTGGTGGCAGGCACAGGGCCTTCACCCTGATGTGATTGTAGTCGACCCGCCGCGGAAAGGGTGTGACGAAGCCCTTCTTGAATCGATGACCGCGATGAAGCCGGAGAGGATCGTCTATGTCTCATGCAACCCGGCGACGTTGGCCCGTGACCTGAAATATTTAGAAGAAAAAAACTACGCGACACAGGAAGTCCAGCCTGTCGATATGTTTCCGCAGACGGGGCATATTGAATGCGTGTCGCAGATAGTTTTAAAAGACGATTAATTTTGTTTTGAAAACACGGAGAAACGGTACGAAATAAAGGGTTTACCTTGCTTGTTCACTTCGATTCTGTTTACAAAGTGACTTAATAAATCGGATGAAACCTCTTTTAAAGGAAGAAACTGAGCAATTATTTTTTTCACACTTTCCAGCTCTTTAAATAATTGTTCATCGTGGAGCGACTCATCGAGTTCGCTCCTTTTCTTTTCTTGATGTTTTATTTTAACTTCTAGTTCAGTGGAAATCTCCCTGTAATCATTCTCCGTAATCACATTTTCAGCAAGCAGGTCAATGTAACGTTTCTTTTTGGATTTTAATGATTGAATTGTTTTTGAGATTTTAGTGACTTGAACCTGACTCTGAGTCTTTTGTGCTTTTCTTTCACTCTTTAATTTTGATAGCTGGGATTCATCCGTAATGAGATGATGTATCTCTTTAATATCGGATAAAATTCGCTCTACAAGCGTCTGTTCTTTAATGGTGTGTGTTGTACAAGCGATATTACCATGTCTTGCATAACCTCCGCAGATATACCCCGCTCTGTTTTGTCTATACCACATCCCAGACCCGCAATCGGAGCAATAAAGAAAGTTTGTGAATAAATGTTTTTGAGGCTTGGTGATATTTGTCTTTCTCGTTTTCATGAGCTTTTGAGCTGTTTCAAAATCCTCATGGGTGATTAAAGCTGGGTGAGCATTTTTAATAATAAGATGCTTGTCTTTTGAAACTGCTTCTCTCGCTTCTGTTGTGACACTCCGAGTAGTTTCACGATGCTGCACTAAATCTCCCGTATAGTGAGGGTTTCTCAGAATGCTTTTTACAGAAGACCCGTACCAAAATTGTCCTGCATTTTTTTTGCCTGCTTCAGTTGCAGGAGTGGGATAACCTTGATTGGATAAGGTGCGTGCAATAGAGTCAAAACCCATTCCCGAGAGATACATCTGAAAAATATTTTTGACGACTTCGGGTTTATAATCATTTGTCGGGATTAACTTTTTGTTAACTACTTGATATCCATAAGGTGGAATGGAACCTATAAATTCTCCTTTCTGAGCCTTGGAGAATAATGCTGCTTTAATTCTCTCTGAAGTTCTTTGGGATTCTTGCTCATATACCCACGCATATAAACCAAACATATGAACATTACCTTCTGTGGAATTAATTGCATTATCGAAGGTGATGATGTGAACGCCATTGTTTTCTGCCACATCTTTAATCTCATACGAAAGCTTGCCGTTCCGTGCGAGTCTTGAGAGCTCTTTAGAGATAATCACATCAAATAAACCCTTCTTTGCATCCTCAATCATCCGCTTCAGATTTCCTCGTTTTTTATCTTTTGTTCCGCTTTCTACAT
This sequence comes from Salipaludibacillus aurantiacus, assembly GCF_900111295.1. Classification (GTDB taxonomy): domain Bacteria; phylum Bacillota; class Bacilli; order Bacillales; family Salisediminibacteriaceae; genus Salipaludibacillus; species Salipaludibacillus aurantiacus. Next base: position 25,725 of record NZ_FOGT01000008.1, read on the forward strand.
CAATATAAAATTGATAAAGCTCCCACCTCTTTTCAGCAATTACGTTGTAAAAGAATCGCTGTTGGTTCACTAAGGATGTTTTTTGCTCTTCCTTTTTAGAAGACACCCTGATGTACACAGCACATTTCATGCCATCTCAACTCCATTCTGTTGAGATGCAGTAGTGTTTACCTACCACAATCATTGGCAAAAGAGAAACAGAATAATCAAATAGTTATTTAGAAAAATATGGTGAAATAAGTAAATTGATTAGAAGTTCAAATATGTTTCTAAACTCACAGTGATTTTTTATCTTAAACTACCGACAAATATAATGTAAATATATGTTAAAATAAATGTTGAATTGGACTTGAGTTCGTGAAAATAAGTACTTAAAGGCGAGGATAGCTTAATAAAAATTTCTGTGTGGGAGGATTTTAATGGCTGTTAAAGACCAACATTTAGCGTTAAGCTCTGGAATGGGCTTAGCTGGAATTGCTGTCACTAACTTTTGGGAGTATTATGATTCAGTATTTAATGAATTCAAAGAGGAAATAATTAAAGCTGTAATTAAACCGAAAAAACTAACAGCAGTTCATCATTATCTTAATTATTTCCCGGATTTTGATGAGGAGATACACAACCTAAAAGATGCTTTGGATATACCTGAAGTATTTGATTTTATTGAAAGAACTCTTGCTGAAGTGAAACTTACTACAGACCTTCCTACGCCAGATTTTAGTGAGTGTGATGATAATGGAGGGCATTTTGATTGTGACTGTTTTAAAATAGTTCAACAGTGGATGAAATATTCTTCTGATAATAACGAAAAAATAGCTGAGTTAGTAATTCACTCTGCATTTCAGTTTGTTTTCCAAGATAGAAAGTTCCTTCGGGATTTTCATTTGGAGCTGGCAGAATTCATCGAATATGAAATGGACTACATAAAAAAACTATACCCTGAATATGTAACTAAAAAGGGAAGAATAAAGAGACAATACTTTCCAGAGTGGCTGAAGTCAGCTGTTTTTTATCGGGATAAAGGTACGTGTGTTATATGCCGCTGTGATTTATCAAATTTGATAAGAAGCCAAAATAAGATTCACCTTGACCATATTGTTCCTTTAGAATTGTACGGTACAAATGACCCTTCTAATATGCAACTACTTTGTGAAACTTGCAATTCTTCTAAAGGAGCACGGTCCACAGCTACTAGCGCTGTAAATGTTCCTTGTTGGAACTTATTTTAAGGGTGAATTGGTTGATGACCTAAAAAGAGGTAAACTTGATATCCCAAGGAAAAATAATGAAGCACTATCAGTTATAAAAGCTATTTTTTATCGTTTTAAAAATTATTGTAAAGGCTGCCTGAGAGAAGAATACTTTAAACTCTATTAGAAATTAAGTGAACCACCGGTGCTGTTCACTTCATGTTATTAATAAAAAAGTTGGACATTGTCACACTTAGTATTCACTTCTCCAATACATATTTTTCTTCCAATCGATTTTCACAATTTATCTCCATTTCCAATGAAGGTATAAAATGTTTTTAATCTATAAGTTCACTCCCAATGTTCCTCAGAATTGTAATTATCATTATCTAAAAATAAACTTATTTCGTTTAACTCAGACCCTAGAAATTCATCTATCTTTTCGAAAAATATTGAATGTTCCGCGTCAATTAAGAATGAATTATCAAAAGTATCGAAGAGAGCATTTTCATTAACAAGGTTATACAATAGGTCGTGTCCTACAGGAACAATTGAATGATAAAAAATTACTTTAAGTTCTGCTTGTGATAATTGTGCTTTTAATATTGAGGTATAATTTACTTTAAGTGAATTCTCTTCTAGTTGAGAAATCGACTCTAAAATATAGGATACATTTATAAAATAATGAGCTAATATTGTTCCATATTTTGAATATAACTCGGTGATTGTCTGGTTTATAATGTGATATTCTAAATCTATTTCAACGTCTACCCCATATTTTTTATACTCTTCATTTAATAGTCCATTAAATATTTCATCTATTTCCCTTGAAATCCACTCAAAACCCATTTTACCCTTTACTCTTTCCTTTTGGTTTACCTCAAATTCAATATTATTTACACTTTCATTCTTTAAAGAAAGAAGACGAAACAATGAATTTTCAAATTGGAATAAATCGACCTTCTTCCCTTGCTGTTCCTGCTTTTTAATTGTTATCAATACACCAAATAATGTAAATAACCCTCCGAATATTCCCCCTAAGTAACTACCTAGAAAACTTATCCAGTCATTATTATATGCCATTTCATACCACATAAAGTTATCCAAACTTACTATCCAGCTAACAAATATCGGAAAGCTTATTGCTAAAAACATTAAAATTAAGAAGTATTTATTATTAATTACACCTAACAAGTATTTTGTCATGTCTTTCCTCCATCTAACTTTAATTTAACTAAAAGAGGAACAGCACTTATTATCTACGTTCTACCAACAGAAAAATGCTATCCCGTGATGATAGCATTTTATATTTATGATGAATTGCTTAAAATACAGGTTCAGTTTAAAAATCTATTGAATCCCAGTAATCCTATTTGCTTCTTCAAATAAAACAAGTAACTCTTGTGGAACGTCATTTGCATCAATTAATTCAGCCATTCTTATAGCTAATGTTTCTTTGGTACACTTTTTCCCAGGTTCAAAGATTTGTGATAATTTCGCTGCTTCATTAACAATCTTATCTGAAAACTTTTCCTCAGCCTTGAATAAATCTATTTCTTCAAGAGTCCACAAACTACCATCTGCTTTCTTCCAATGGAGATTGAGACATTTTAAATAAAGCTCACTTGAAAAACTATCTTCAAACTCTTTACTACCTATATAAAATACATTTTTATCAATAAAATCTTCTTGGAATCCCATACTTCTTAGGTTTGCAAGTGTTAAACTACAACTAGTCCCTGGTTCCTTGCTGTCAGAATCTAATAATGTAAGCATCAATTTACTTTTATTTTTCCCCATTAGCCTTACAAAGTTATACCAGCTTCCATTACCTTCTATATTTATTATCTTTATGCCAGATTCAGATAATGTTCTATTAAAGTATTTATGATATAAAATGGGCAATGCGTTTTCTTCAGTAATACCTTCAACTAATAAAAAGCACCTTTCATAAAAAATGCTGCTATTTGTGATACCCATGTTACTTGTTACGGAGTTTAAAAATTCATCGATATCACTATCACCACCAGATTTTAAGTACTCAACATTCGAATGACCCTCCAGATTTTTTTTAATCAGATTAATTATTTTTGAAGGGGCTCTATCAACCATTGTTAAGGAGTGAGTACAAACTATTGCCTGGATTTGCGATTGTGCTTGATAGGTTATATCCCTAATACTATAATACATTTTTCTTTGTGCTTCGTAATGCAGATTACTATCCGGCTCATCATAACCTCTTATTACAGGTTTGGTAACACTTTCTAACATTATTTGTCTATCCCAATCCAAAATTGCCATAAAGAGCCTCTTCTTGGTGCCTTCCCCCTTGTTTTCTAAATAGTAAGTACCGCCATTATCCTCAGTGAGCAATAATTTTCCAGTTTTCAAACCATTTGTAAAATCAATAATAGGTTCAACTGAAACATTTGATATTTGATTATTATATGTATTTACAAATCCATTAAGTTCCCCAACCTTTTCATTCAGTTTCTCCCTCACCTTCTCTTCAAATCCTGTAATGGATTCATGCACAATGGTTTCTCCCGTGTCCGGATTCTTTGTATATAATTCCGACTTAAATACATCTTTTAAAGTCTTCTCAATTAATTTTTCTGGTGTCTCATAATCTGATGAGCAATATTTTTCAAACCTGGGAATAATATCTAATATTTCTTTAGGAGCTACTGTCCATTTTTCTTCAACTTCGAGTGTATTTTCATTTAAATATTGTTCAATCAGCTCTACTCTTTGATTATTGTTAACCTTTCCTTCTGTTACAATTCCTAAGACATCTAGGATGGCTTTCAGCTCAGGTGTTTTTAATTTAGAAAAATCCTGGTTTAACAGTTCATTAGTATAAGCTTGTCCTTGTATTTCATTTTTAGTTTGATGCTTGTCATATGTAACTTTATAGAGTAAATCACTAGAAGAGTTCAAAAATTTTGAATCAATTGTTTCTGAAGGCGAAACATCAAATTTCAATTCAATTTGAATAGGCTCTGTCGGAATGCCTTCTATATAATAAAAATCTGATTCGTTAGGAAATAAATTATTTAACGCCATTTCTAAAGCATCCAAAACTGAACTTTTTCCTGAATCATTTTCTCCTATTAACATTGTTAAATTGTATAAAGGAACCGGTCCGAAATTCTTTAGACAGCGAAAATTTTTAATTTTACATTCTTTAAGTTTCATTTAGACCTCCTTTTTGGAGCATTTTTCCTTAGTTATTGTCCATTTCAAAAGCTTAATTCAACATTTATTTTAACATAAATTTACATTTTGTTTTTGTTATTTAAGGAAAAAATCATTTCATTTGAGAAACAAAATAATCAAATAATTACTTTGATGATTGGCTTAAAAAAACGAAGGAATTTTTTAGGGAGCAAATAAGTCTCTTAAATCACATTATCTCTACCTTAACTTAAAGTGAGAATATTAATTTTGAGCATTGAATTGGAATGAAATGTAATTAAAAAGGATTTTTGGAAACAATAGTAGAATTACACAATTACAATTATTTTTACTAATAATATAGGGAGGGAATTACGTGCTATTTTTATTTAATAGTAAAGGTCAGCATATTGCTAATTTTGTAAATGGGCAGCTACATTCTCCAGGTGGCGAAAATATTGGTCATTATCGGGAACAAGAAGATATATTTATAGATATGAGAGGAAGTTATTTAGGTGAAATTATTTATGATAATCGAATAATGTATAATGAAAATTCTCCTTACAAAAATGTTAATTTCGGAATATATGGTAACTATGGAAATGTAGGAAACTATGGTAACCCAGGAAATTATGGTTCTATCGGTTCAATCTCCGGTTATAAAGATATTAATTTATAAAAACACTTATCAACTTACGGTGTATCAACCAAATATTAATAAATATTATTTAAAGGGTTGTTTAATTATGAAGTTAAATAATTTGATTAATAAAGATGTGAGAATAGAATTTTTTGCAGAAACAAGTGATGTGATAGGAAAGTTATATGATATTGATACTGAAACGAATGTTGTCCATGTAAATGTTCATCATAATAATGAGGATGTATTAGTACCGTTGTATTCTGTAAAAACAATATCAGAGCAACTTTAATAAAATTTCTTTTAACCTTGATGCTAAGAGTAGGTTTTACTATTAAAGATGTAAGGCGTAATAACTTAAAGAAAGGCTTAATCAAAGAAGTATTTTTAATAATAAGGGGTATTATTCAAGTGAACCGCACCACCTGAGGTTCACTTTTTTGTTGGTTAAAAACTTTTAATATACCAAAATTAAATCACCTTTTGTGGGATTTTCTAGTTTATTTTCTCCTAAAAAAATTTCTTTAGTTTTTTAAAAAGTTTTTTCGATTTTTTATCCATTTTGATTTTTAATTTTGTATTATGACCTTACCAAGCTTGGGAAACAAAATTACTTATCAAGAGGAGCCAACAAATCATGTACTACATATATAAACATCCTGCTGAGAAAGTTCGGAACAATACGGAAAGAAAAATTCACTCTATTCACACGAGAAACAAACATAACACAAGGAGTATGAATGACAATGAAAAATCAGTCGTCCTTCCATAAAAGAGTTAAGAATATTGAAATAGCTTGTGAGCGTCATAATGTGTCTTCTGAAGTTCTTAGAAGGTTTTGGGAAATAAATAAACTGAAGGGAAGAGAAGCTGAATGAATAAATCATTGGAAGGAATGGGGGCTCCGGGAAGCCAGACGTATCAATTAATTATCCCGCGGAGTGATGTGGAACGGGAACAAGTGAATCACCAAATCGAACTTACCTTTGATAAGGACGAGAAGTAAGAGCGTATATAACATTCGCTTCCAGGCAATTATGTTCATAAAACCTGGAGGTGGAACTCGTGGAATACAAGGTCAGGAAGATAACGGTTGTGGAAGAGTCGAACGAACTAGGGAGTCAATGGATTGAGAGGTTAATAGAACGACAGCTCCTCTATCATTTAAATCTTCCTCTTTCCCACCAAGCCGTTGTCTTGAAAAAGAGATACGATGAGAAGGATGAATCATATGAGATGGATTAAAGAAGAGCCAACCACAAAAGTAAATGTTTTCCTAAGGAGAGTCAGTACAGACAATCAAAGTCTGGAGATGCAGCTTGCTGCTGATGAGCAATACAGAGCGAAACTCGCTGAGGATGAATACATTGAACTGAATGAGTTAGGAGTTTCAGCTAATAAAGTGAAACTCCGGGACCGTGAGCAAATGGTTAAGCTTATCTCACTCATTGAGAGAAAGGAAGTTAACACCATTTATGTTTACGACCGGAGCCGGTTAACGAGAAGTTTTTATGAATATTTGGAGCTTGTGGATTTGTTTGTATCCAATAATGTCGAGGTAATCTTTACCTCTACGGACGCTGGATATTTCCCATTCAGTTATGACTTTTTAATTGAAGGTTTCAACGGTGTTTTAATTGAGGAAGAAGGGAAAGGCATTTCCCGCCGGGTTCTCGATAATCACAGAAAGCTGCCTCCTAAAAAATTTGGCTACGACGTCTTATATGAACATGGTACAAAGGAATACGTGGCAAAGCCTGAACTGCGTGAAAGTATTTTTGCTCTTTATCAAGCTGCAAAGAAAGTTGAGGGACACAAGGATTATGCGGAGTTCTTACTTAGACAATCAAAGCACTTAAAAAAAGAGGTTTCTGATATTGCTCGAATTCTTGCAGACCCCTTTTATACAGGAAGTGAAATTTACGGCAAACGGTTTTCAAGATTAGCGTATGTGGAGGAAATAATAGGTGTAGACGATTTTAAAGAAGTGCAAGGAATTATAAAACCTTATCAAAGAGTTCTTCAAGAGAACATCGAGGAACGGACTAATGAGAATTTGCTTCCCCCAATGTGTGGTATTTGTAAAAAGCAGATGCGGTATCGAAAAAGTAAGGTCGGGGAATCGGGAACCTACACGTGTAGGGGAAAAGGTCACAGTAAAGTTGAGGTTAATGTAGATAGCTATAATGAGATGCTTATAAAATATGCCTCTCTGATGATTAACTCTTTAAAAACCGAGCAAATGGATAAGAAAGCTGGTGCGTTGGTAAAAAGAATGATACAAAAATTCTCTGAACAAATAATAGCTCTGGATAATAAAGTTAAAGAGTTAGAGATTCAAATTGCCACTGGACCGCCAGACAAAATCATGAATCTTATTAATTTCGAAGGTGAACTAAATGAGCTTTCAGCTGCCAAAGTTAAAAGGAAGCAGCTTAGAGAAAATAAGCTTCTTTTAGAGAACTATGAACTAAATATTAAACAGCTAACTTCCAAGGTCCAGAACCAGGTTAATGATACGGAACTGTTTCACCTGATTCCTTCTGTGGTTAAAAGTTGCTACATTCACCATACTACGGCAGAGCTTAACTTTTACTACAATGATTACCTTGACACAAACAAACTTAAAAGGATGGTATTCGATGGCAGATAATAATCAAAACAATAAGCGAATGAAACGGCTAGCAGTAGCATCAGTTCGCCGGTCTTCACAGAATCAAGAAGGAAACAATTCTTTTGAAATACAGAAGATGGCTATTAAAGACTTAGCTGAAAGTAAAGGTTACTATATTCCTGATGTTTTTATTTTTGAAGATGATGGAGTAAGTGCCTATAAAAAGAAAGCTAGTCGCCGTTCCGGCTTGCAAAAAATGAAGAGAAAAATAATAGAAGAAGATATAGAAGCTGTGTTTTTCTACGACTTCTCAAGAATTGACAGGATGATTTATTCTTTTGTTTCAGAATTTTACTATGATGTCATTGCTATAAAACCGCATCTAAAGTTTTTCACGACCACAAGCCAGAATGAATGGTCGCCATCTGATTTGGATGTGAAATTACAGCTAATAATTGCCAATGCTGAATCCGGAGCGAAATCAATAAGGGCATTAGATTCACAAGGAAAGGATTTGAAAAGTTCAAAGCGTCCTGGTTCAAAAGCTCCTTTTGGGTTCAAATTAATTAATAAAGAATTATCTGAAACTGAGGAAGCTCCTATTGTCTTACTCATTTTCCACCTGGCGGCATGGGGACATAGCGTGAATAAAATAGCCAATATTCTAAATGATGCTAATATTCCATCTCCTTCAGGCGGGTGTTGGAGAGGAAATACGGTCCATAATATCTTAAACAATAAAGTTTATCAGGGTGGACATTTCAGCTGGAATTTTAAAAACAGACGTAGGAATAATGCAAAAAGTAACGAGATTATAAAAAGCAATCACCAGAGAATAGTTCCCAACGTCCTTTATTATCTTATTGATGGAAACCGGAAGCTTAAAAGTATATATAACAAGCTGGATACTCCATTTATCTTTAGTGGATTACTTCGTTGCCATAGTTGTGGGAACTTGCTGCAACACCGGAATTTCTCAACTAAGAAAAGTAAAAAGCAATATGACTACATGAAGTACCAGTGTAAATCCTGTTCCTATGAGATGGATATGGAAACAGTCAACCAAACACTAGTTACTCAGGTAGAAAACAAACTTGCTTTATCGCTGAAACTAAATAAAGAGTTTGTACAAGAAGAACTTATCATTTATAGAGAGAAACTCAATACAAAGATAAAGACACTGGAATCACAAATTCGCCTGATTGAAGCAAATGGTGAAGTTGCTTGCCAAAAAAACAACTCTCTTTCAAGTATTTTCAGGAATGCTAAGGACCACTTTAACAACCAAGTTCATATACTACAAAACTCCATTCATGAGATTAGTATTCTTCTGGAACCGGAAGAAGTGCAAACCTTTATGAAAGCTTTTCAGGACTTAAAATTAAACCAATTTGAAAAAACAGAGCAAAGAGTTCTGCTGTTAAATTTCATAAAAGAAATCACCGTAATTAAGGAAAAAGATAATAAGTTTACATTTGATATTGTTTTTAAAATGAATCCTGTACAAACCGTGACGAACATCATTGGATAGAGAATCGAACCATTCTCTTATAAATTGGATAGAAAATCGAACGTCGGTTAGTTACAGGGAATCCAACCACACACCAAGGGTAGAACTTTTACTGAATAAGCCTAGTCAGATTAGCATTCCTTTTTAGACAGTTCGATTTTCCATTCAAGTTGCCATGGCTATTTGAATAGTAAATCGAACGCTTAATAGTCATTATGGACAGAATATCGAACTTATAATCATTACATACATATATAATTTGGGGGAGAAGAAAATGAGAACAGAAAAGCACTTTAGACAAAAAGCAGGAACATTTGAGGGAGTTTTAAAACACTTGATAGACACCAAAATAGATGACTTTATCCATTCCAAGACAAATCAAGCGAAAGCGAGGAACGGTATTCATGAGCTATAGAGTTGGAGCATTCGTACGAGTATCAACGGACAGATTAGAACAGCATTCTTCATTAGAGAACCAGAGGGAGCTTATTGAAGAATATATTGAAGAAAAAGGATGGAGTTTAAAGAAACTATATATTGGACCGGAATCCGGGACAAAGTTAAATTCTTCTATGAAGGAACTCTTAGAGGATATTGAGAATAAAAGAATTGATATCCTGCTTGTAAAAGATTTATTCCGTCTGGCACGGAATGCTGAATTATCACACAGAGTGAAAAATGAAGCTGACAAAAATGGGATACATATTGTTACACTTAACAATTTAGTTAATACAATGGAAGGTAATGACCGATGGTATGGGCTATATTCTATGTTTGCACAAATGGAATCAGAGAATACAAGTGAGAAGATTAAATTCATTTTTAAGAAAAAAATGGCGCAGGGTAAGTTTATTAATTCTACTCCACCTTATGGTTATCGTATTGAAGACCAAAAACTCTATATAAGAGAAGATGATACTCCTAAAGTGGTTCGGCGGATTTATCATGACTATTTGAATGGAGCTAGCCCTAAAGCTATTGCTGACAAATTAACAACTGAAGGGGTGCCGACTCCTGCACAGGTAAACAACCGAAAGAATGCAGGTCTTAAATGGCAAGAGAATACAGTGAGAGGAATGCTGTTGAACCGCCACTATATTGGAACAGTGGTTCAGGGGAGAACTACGACCATTAGTATAACCACCACGAAAAGAAAACAACTTTCTGAAGAAGACCAATATATTGTAGAAGATGTGCATGAACCTATCATAAGTAAGGAACTATTTAATATGGTTCAGGACTCTATGCTGAAAAGGAAACGCAATCATACTGTATCTAAGAAACAAATTTTTTCTAACCTTTGTTTTTGCGCAGATTGTGGGACTGGAATGTGGTATCGGAAAAACAGAAAAGGCTATATCTGCGGGAAGCACGCAGACCAAGGAAATAAGGGCTGTAAATCTCACCTTATTAAAGAAGCCTCCCTCCTGAATATTATTAAGTCTGACTTTCAAGCCTTCACAAGCAGTATAGATAAAGCAGTAATCAAGAAGGAACTTCATAAAAAAATAGCAAACCACTTAAGGCAATACGAGCAGGAAATCAACAAGGTAAAGGCAAGCATCGAAGTTAGGAATAATAGAAAAGTAGAATTTCTTACCTTGTACGTTGAGAAGCAAATGGACCAGGAATCATGTACTGCTGCAATCGACAAAGCAAAAGAAGAAATTAACATTTTCGAAAAGGAATTAGAAAAATTGCAAAATGGTCAGGAGCAAAATAACATTGACCAGCAAAACCTTGAAAGAGATTTTGTTGACTTCTTATTCGCTGGTCAGACTGCCATGGAAATTGTCCACAGAATTATCGACAAAATTGAAGTCCAGGAAGACGGAACACCAAAGATTTATTATAGCTTTGAGGAACCGAGCGAACAAAGAATAAACACTGCTTCATAACACGAGCTTAGGCTCGTGTTTTTCATTTAAGATATTTTGTCTTAATAACCCTTCCTTAGAAATTACGGTACGACTGACAAAGAAGGAGACCCTCTATTGTTACACTTTTATCTTTAGTACTTCCAATTAAAAATACGGGAGGACTTATTAAGTAGTTCTGTTTCGGTGGAGAAACATTTAAAATAGCACACTAATTAACAGACCAAATATGCGATTTGGTCTGTTATTTTTCCTTATATGTCAGTGTTTATTGGATATTAACACTTTAATTCGCATATCAAATCGCACAATAAATAACATAGTGACAATAGTTATTGTCATGGTAAAAAATACGCTGCTAAAAAGGTTGCTAATTACTATGCTATTTGGTGTGTTAATTCTTGTGTAATTTACAAAGGTATTGGAATTTTATGTTAGAATATATAAAGTATATTCAAAGATTGTGAAAAAATACACTTAAACAAACGGGGAGGATAGTGGAACAAGGAGCAAGGATTTATTTTTTATAATGTCGAATATATTATCAATCATAGCAACAAAGGAAAGTAGTGAAATAATGATAATTAACGGAAAGAAAAACACAAAGTTTGATTCGGTTGTGTCTAATGTCAGGAAGACATCTGAAGAAGTTGATTGTTCAGGTGCATCTGTTTTTATTATTCATGACGATAGAATAGTTACAGAAGAATATTGGGGGAAGCATTCTAAGGAACCTGATTCGAGACGTATCCAGGAAGACACACGATTTCATGTCGCATCAGTTCGAAAAAGTTACATAGGTTTTGCAGTTGCTTATGCGGTTAATAAAGGGTACATAGGTTCAATAGATGACTCAATAATAAAATACCTTCCACCGAATGAAATTGCAATATTAAATGAGACTACCATAAGACACTTACTAACGCATACGCATGGTTTAAAGAGTATTAATGGGGAGATATACCGAGAATTTCCGTCTGGTGAGAATTGGGCTTATCGAGGTATTGGAATTAATATGTTGACGCAAATCGTTAAAAATACAACTGGTAAATCGGTAGCTGAGATAGTTGCTAATAACGTATTTAAACCTCTAAAATTTACGGAGACTGGATGGTACGGAGATATAAATGAAAAACTTGTTGATGTTATTCGGAAACCTAATGACCCAAATTGGACTACAAGTAAGAGTACAGACGGTGATAGGATGAATATGTATGTATCATCAAGAGAGTTGGCTAAATGGGGATACTTTCATCTTAAACAGGGATATGTAAATGGAGAACAAATTGTATCAAATGAAATCATAGATATTGCTACATCACTTCAAAGTCCAAATTCAATAGATGCGGAACTCCCACAAAATGGTTATTTATGGTTTGTAAAAGACTTGCCTGCAAGAAAATCAGAAATTGGTGGACTTGTACCTAAAGGCTCCTTTCAAATTTTAGGCTATACGGGAGTAACTCTCTTGGTTATACCTCAGCATAATCTTGTGGCAGTGCGTGCGTTTAATAGTTTTGGTTCTCCTAATGGGTTTGATTATTTACACGATGTTCGAAAATTTGGCGATACAATAATGACGTGCTTATTGAACTAAAGGGAGCAATAGTTGAAGATCCTAGAAGCTGCATATGCTTGCTTTTATAATTGCATCCGAAATGGGGACTGATGTTAAACAGTAGAAGTATATTCTTAAATAAAGCATACATACAAAAAAGGCAGCGATAAATGGTGATATGCTCCCCTAAAGGTAGACAGATGAAATAAACAAAATCTGTTTACCTTTGGGGGAGTTTTTGTGTCCAGAAAAAACTTTACTGCATTAGAAAAGCTTAGGATTATCGCTGAATACAACGATGGGGATCTCCAGCCTAAGGAGGTTGCCAGAAAATATGATCTGAATGTAAGTACTCTCAAAAAATGGAGGCTCTTGTATGAAGAGTCCGGCGCTGCTGGTCTTGAACCGATAAAAAATCATAAATCTTACTCAGCCGAACTGAAACAGGCTGCCGTTCATGACTATCTTTCCGGCGGATTTTCGCAAAGTGAAGTTACAAGGAAATATGGGATCTCAACCAGAAACGTTCTCATGGGTTGGGTCGAGCTTTATAATGGTCATAAAGCACTTAAAGACGACAGGAAGGGATTGAGTCGCTCTATGACCAAGGGAAAGAATGTTTGTTTCGAGGAAAAGGTGGAAATCGTTAAAGACTGTCTGGCTCACGGGAAAGACTATGCCAGATCAATGGAGGTCCACAAGGTTTCATACGCACAGATTTACAGCTGGGTAAGAAAGTACCTTCAAGGTGGCGAAGAAGCACTTCAGGACAATCGAGGAAAGCAAAGAACGGAAGAAGAGCTGACAAAAGAAGAAAAGGAAATGAAGAAGCTGAAAAGGGAGAACGAGCGTCTTCGCGCGGAGAATGCGTTCTTAAAAAAGTTGGAGGAGATCGAAAGGAGGCGGTACTGAGTGAAACCCGGTACCATGATCGGTTCACTGCCATATCTGAACTAAGCACAGAAGAAAATCTGTCTGTCCAGTTACTCTGTGACATTGCGGAAGTTTCCAGGCAGGGCTATTACAAGTGGAGGAAACGAAGACCTTCAGTCAGAGAGAAATTAAATCAGAGGGTGATGAGCGAGATCACCCTTCTTCAACGTAAGTTGAAAGGGATTTACGGCTATCGGAGAATGACAATGTCGATGAACCGGATTTTTAAGGAGCCGTTGAATCATAAACGTATTCTGCGTCTCATGAAAAGGGCCAACCTCTTGTCTATCATTCGTCGTAAGAAACGGCGTTATAAATACTCTTCTCCTCTTCACACAGCCGAAAATGTACTGAATCGCGAGTTCCAGGCAGACCGGCCCAACGAGAAGTGGGTAACGGACGTGACGGAAATGAAGTATGGTAACCGCAAGGCTTACCTTAGTGCTATTATGGACCTCCATGATGGCAGCGTGATCTCTTATGTACTGGGGAAATCGAACAACAATGATCTTGTATTTAAAACACTAAGAAAAGCTCTGAAGGCAGCACCTAACTCAAAGGCTTTGATCCACAGTGACCGAGGTTTTCAATATACCTCCCGCCACTTTAAGAGAATGGTCGATAAGGCAAAAATGAAGCAAAGCATGTCCCGTGTTGGGCGTTGTATTGATAAGGGCCCAATGGAGTCGTTCTGGGGTAAATTAAAATGCGAGAAGTACAGGCTTGGTTCGTACCAGTCTTTCGAAGAACTACAAAAAGATATTTATGATTACATACAGTTTTATAACCATGATCGTTACCAGGAAAAACTAAACGGCCTCAGCCCCTGTGAATACAGAGCTAAGGCCGCTTAATACATTTTTATTATTTCCACGGTCTACTTGACGGGGGCTGTTCATGGTTTATCGCTGCCTTTTTTCTTAGTTATATTATAGCATAATTTTCCATGAAATTTCAGGCTGTTATTCTAATATTCTAAATATTACCATAAGAGAGTGACTTGGTATATGAAGGAGTTTAGTAATACAAGAGTTCGTAAAAACAATGGTCTATTGCAAGGAGGATTATAATATGCAACTTTATAGGTTCGATAATGAAATTGGAAAAAAAGTCACTCATTTTAACTCTAATTTTATAATGTCTCGAATAACAAAAACGGAATCAGCTGCTCAAATTAGTTGCATGTATTTAGAGCCTGACGGAATTATTGGCTTTCATAAAACGGTAGTTCCTCAATTACTTATTATTGTTACTGGTGAAGGCTGGGTACGGAATGATGATATGTCAGAAATAAGTGTTAAAGCAGGTGATGCTGTCTATTGGGATGAAGGTGAAGGACACGAAACTTTCACTAATTCAGGGCTTACTGCAATAGTAATAGAATCAGAAGAACTAAATCCATCTGATTTCATGCCTCAGAAAGAGTTGACCTAAATTCACACTTCCAGGAACGGGAGCCTTACTAAACCAGCGCAGTACACTTTTGTTAAAGAATAGAATGTTATTAGGGAGGGGCTTGAATGTTAGGGGTAAATAAAGGAGAAGTCAAGTTGGTAACTCATTCGTCAAACTGGAAAGATCTATTTGCCGAAGAGAAAGAAATGTTACAATCCATCATTGGAGAAAACATAAAAGATATTCAACATTTTGGAAGTACAGCTATTGAAGGTATTAAAGCTAAACCTATTATCGACATACTCGTTGGAGTGGAGTCTTTAGATAAAGTTGAGAAATTCGATAAAGAGAGTTTAAAAGAAAATGGATATTACCATTTATCGAAAGTGCGTCTTGAAGGAAAAGTAGTTTTTGCTAAATTCTCTAACTTAGAAAACCTAACTAAGACACATATCATGCACATAGTTGAACATAACGGAACATGGTGGAAAGAGCATACTTTTTTTAGAGATTATTTGAATGATAATCCTGATAAAGCAAGAGAATATGAAGCATTAAAAAAGAGTTTGGCATTAAAATATCCTAAGGATGAACGTACCTACACCGATGAAAAGAAGAAGTTTGTTGATGATATACTAAGTAAATTATAAACATTCTTCTTCAACAAACGGAGAGCTTTAGTTGAAGAAGACGATATAAAAAACGGGACGCTTGGGCATTTAATCCCAAGCGTTTTTTTGGATGCTTTTTGTACTGTTATTAATGGTGTTAAAGTAAGTGCGATTTTACTTGATATTTTAACTGTTATTTAATATTTTCTCCACAATATCGGAACTACTTAGGGACTTATTCAGTTCCTTTTGTTCTTTATTTTCTATTTTCTTTCTAACAAATTGATTTATTATCTCAAATAGTACTGGAGGCTATATTGTTATTGTCTTATATTCTTTCTTTTGGGCATTATTAATATGATAAAATATACAGTATATCCCAATAAAAAGGAATAGGAACTTTATTATCTTATCTTTCTTCAGCCATTTCACATTTTAATTGAGAATTTGGTATAAATATTAAGTACTAACGAGGAGGAATAGTAAGTTATGCAAGAAAATTCTTTATTCGAATTCATTGATAAAGACCATTTCAGGACTTTATTCCCTATAAACTCGATGAGAGTATTAAGTACGTTTGGTCTAGGAGAAATAAAAAAGTTTATCAACGACAATATTTTTGAAAAAAATTGGCTACAATCAATTCTAGAGAAAGATAAGTATCAAGAGGTTAAAAACATTATAGGTCAAAAACACATTAATATAATAGATAAAAAGTTTAATAATTCCTTCTTAGTCCAACCCTTGGTCTATGCTTCGAAAGATTTAAACCATTTAAGACAGACATTCTTGTTAGACCCTATCTCTCAAATATTTTTATATGATTTTGTATATAGGAACAAGGCTTATTTTAAGAGACATTCCCTAGAGAATAGAAAAAGTTATGGATATTATTTTAAGGACGGAAAATTAGTTTCTAATGGAGAAGAGTACCAATTGTTTAAAGAAGATATTTATGAAAAGAAATCAAAATATAACTATATGGCAAAATTAGACATTGCTAATTGTTTTAATAATATTTATCATCATGACTTAGTAAGTTATATTTCAAGGCTTATAAACCAAAGGGAATCCCAAAAACTAGGTTCTTTCCTAAGGGATATAAACTTTGGGAGAAGCACCAGTTGTGTACCTCAGGGGTTAATTCCAACTAAAATTATAGGAAATTCTTTCTTAACTTTTATTGAGAAGTCTAGAGAACTAAAATCAGAATATATGGCACGCTTTATGGATGATATCTTCTTGTTTTCTGATGATGAACACATTATTCGTAATGATGTGATTAAAATTCAACAACTTATTGGTGAAAAAGGTTTATCTTTAAATGAAGAGAAATCACAAATATTAAAAACTGAGGAAGATGTTATTAGAGAAATTGAAGAGATTAAAAAAGAGCTTCTTCAAAAAAGAGCTACAGTAGTCGACTCATATACAGGTGATTTGCATGATGTAAAGCCTGAATTAACTGTAAAACAAGAGACTTATTTGAAGGAAAAGCTCCATGATGCTAGGACACTTCAAGAAGACGACATGGAATTAATTCTTAATTTACTATCAACTAACGAAGAGGAAACGATTGAACTAGTGGAACTAGTAATCGAGAAAGCTCCGCACCTAACAAAAAACCTCTATCATAATATTAACAGAAATTTTATGTACCTTGATAGTGAAGTAATAACTACTATTAAAAAATACATAAATGAACAAAATCTAATTCATGAATACCAACTTTTTTGGTTAACAAAAATAATAGTTGATTTTACTAATATAAACGAGTCTATTGCTGACCTGTTATTAAATATTTATAATCATGGTTCCTCAACTAGTGCTGTAAAGTGTGTTATTTTAGAAGTGCAAGAAAATAGTTTTGGATTATTAGAACTTAAGAAGAAGGTGGCTCGAGGAAGCGCTCCTGAAATGGTAATTAGTTCTCTCGTAGGTTTAATCAGCCATGAAATAAGTAATCGTAATCAAACATACGATTACGTTGCAAGGTCTAATCCAATGATGGAGATTTATATAAAGGTCTTAAAAACTTTGGATGAAGAAAAGATTTCAAATATTTTTTCAGATGGTCGTGAAAGAGTTAACTTCTTTGAAAATAATAATAGAGTGGATGAGTTTTTCGACCTGCTTGGAAGCGAGGACCAAAACAAGGAAATCGAAGAAGAAGAAAACATTGGATATGCTAATGACCCTTTTGTGAACGTTGTAAAACCAAATGATATTAACGACGATGATTTACCATTCTAGATTTAAAACAGTGTAAGCTCGAATCCAACAAGCTTACAGTATGGAAGGTTAAAAACGTGGTTTCCAATTCCGATTTGGAATGTTTCATTTATCTCCTAGCCTTATGAACAAACGAACCACTATTCAACAAGTAGTAGTGTGTGATTTGAATTAGATAAATTTAAACAAAAACAGACAGCTTAATGAAAAGACTGTCTGAATGTAGAATAAGTAAACACCACTACATCTTCTTAATTTGTCTGCGACCAGCAGTTCTCACATGTGGAGTGTGTCTCATGGTTAGTGAAAAAATAAAAAGTAGGAAAGTGTAAGACTTGAGGAGGTAATAATACAAGAGTAGTCGAGATTGAAGAGTAATGTGTAAACTATAATGGAACGACAAAAGGTGTCAGATCCTGTAGTTAAGAAGGGTCTGACACTTTTTTAGTTTTAAAATGTGGAAAAGTGCCAGTACTCATAGCATTATTGCTTTATCAGTGTGGGGGCATATATAATTTTTCTACTTACTTCAATTTAATTCGGACCGGACGGACCTTCTTTTTATCCTGCGTATCATCTGTCTCCTGTGTATGAATGGTTTTTCGGTTTTCTTTTTCTAAAGCAGTTCGTTTCATTGAACTTGTTGCACTGTGCAGCATCTCCCCCATATCACGAACCGAATCAACTAATGGATCAACAGATTCCATTTTTCCTTTTACATCCACTGAAATTTTGTTGGCTTCATGTATTAGCTCCTCTGCCTCATCTGTAATGCTGTTTACAGATTCCCTGGCGTCTGATAGCGTCTCCTTTGTTTCAGCCAGTGTTGCCATTAGTTTTCGTAATGTCAAAACCAAAAAAACGACGAGAAAAACAAATGCAACAGCTGCAATGCCAACACTCCACGCAATCATTTAGACCACCTCCCTTCTTCACTCAGTCTATGAGGGTGGAGGTTCGGACATTCCTTATCACAACACTTATTAGTATAAAAATGATCATTTTTTCTACTCAATATTAACATTTACTGTGAATTACTATATAAATAATCTCTTTGGTAAGCAGGGCATATCTGACAAGTAAAGTATTTGTTTACATGGACTTTAGACAACAGTTTAATAGGAGTTTTATTGGGGGTTGTGAACAGTGGAAAAACATATTAAAGTGGCTACTAAATTGATGAGTATACAAATTTGGTGTATGGTTTTTATATTAAGGGTGAAATTAAGAATTTGTTTGAAGTAGAGGATTTCTTTGATTCAATAAATGCCTTTCCATCAATACTGAGATAGTTCCACTATTTATTGTGAAAAGGAAATTAAAAAAGTAAGCTGAGCATTTACAACCCGTGCTTGTAGCTCATTGTATAGACAAAGTGAAGAACTCCGCTAACTATGGTGTAATTAATTTCTTCTAGACTTTTGGAAGATAATTATTATTAAAAGTAAAATTAAAGAAAACAGACATCCTCTTGCGGATATCTGTTACACTGTCTAGGCAAACACCACTACCTATAATAATTTTGTTCGCGACCTGTACTCAACAAATGTGGAGTGCGTCTCGCAGATAGTTAAAAAATAAGCAGGAGCCCCTGAATAGGGGCGTCCTGCAGTTTTTTATATTTAAACAACGAGGGATCAGAAAACAATAAAATTCAAATCACACTTTAATTTATAAAGGGAGGATCTCTGTGGATACTCGGTTGCAAAACATTATTAAAAAACTACAGGACGCAAAGGAACCGATTACAAGTTCAGAACTTGCAGCCAGTTTACTGGTTAGTTCTAAGACGGTAAGGAATGATATTAAAGTATTAAATCAGGAACTAAAGGAAATAGATGCCCGTATAGAATCTTACCGCGGGAAGGGTTACCAGCTTATTGCTGATAATGAAAAAACGATCGAGGATTTTCTTGAAAATCACAGTGAAATAAATCGTGAAGATATCCCATCTAAACATGAAGAACGCGTACGTTTTTTGATGGAGAGGCTGTTATTCAGTTCAGATTATATAAAAGTAGAGGATTTAGCGCAAACACTGTATATTAGTCGGTCAACCCTGCAAAACGAGTTAAAAACCATTCGCACAATTTTAAAAAAGTATGATTTGAATATAGAACAGAAACCTCATCATGGTATAAGAGTAATGGGAAATGAAGTACAAATACGCTTCTGTATCTCAGAATACATTTTTAATCAAAAATCCAACTTCGCAGGCAGCTCTGAAGATTGGCTTGAGATTTTGCCTCAAGAAGAGGTAAAGACCATCCAAAATATTACATTAGCAAAATTGCGGGATCATAAAACGATCATTTCAGATATAAGTTTACAAAATTTAATTACCCATATTGCCATAGCTTGTAAGCGGATCCGTGAAGATAATGTTATACAAATGGTTCAAAGTGAAATGAAAGAATTGGAAAAAAAGGATAAATATAAGGTTGCAATGGAGATTGTCAGGGATATAGAGTCCAGTCTGAAGGTTGAGTTTTCAAAATATGAAGTTGCTTATATAACCATTCATTTACAAGGTACAAAATTAGCCAATTCCAACATTAAAAATGAAGAGGTCAAATCGCTGATTGATGACAAAATCACAGATAGCGTCACCGAAATGGTAAAGAGAATTGATGAGAAGTTTAACCTTCAGTTACAACAAGACGAAGATTTGCTATCAGGATTAAGTTTACACTTAAAGCCAGCTATAAACCGTTATAAATACAATATGAACATAAGAAATCCAATGTTAGAAGATATTAAAGCAAGGTATCCACTTTCATTTGAAGCTGCTTTAATAGGTAAGGAAGTATTATTGGAGAAATTAAATATTAAAATAGATGAAAATGAGGTTGGTTATTTAGCACTCCATATAGAAGTAGCTCAGGAGCGGCAAAAGAAAAATACGGACCGTATTCCCCGATGTTTAATTGTTTGTGCATCAGGATTGGGCAGTGCTCAACTTCTGAAGTATAAACTGCAGACCACATTTGGAAATCAGCTAAACATTATGGGAACTACAGAATATCATAATTTATTAAATCAATCTCTTCATAACATTGATTTTATTATTAGTACGATTCCAATTCGTGAGGAAATGCCGGTTCCTGTTAAAACAGTGAGTACTATCCTGAGCGATAACGATATAATGAATATAGAAAAAATAGTAGTACAGGAAAATTTCGTTGTTGAAACCTATTTGCGGGAAAAGTACACCTATTTAAATATGGATTTTCAAAACTATGAAGATGTCATTAAATATATATGTGAGAAGTTAACGGAGGCTGACGAAGTAGATCATACCTATGTGGATTCAGTACTAAAACGGGAGAATTATTCACCAACAAGTTTTGGAAACCTGGTAGCTATTCCTCACCCCCTTGACCCCCAGACTGAGGAGACATTCTGGTCGATTATGACATTAAAAAAACCGGTTCTATGGATAGATAAGCCCGTTCAAATCGTTGTCTTATTGAATATTGCCAAAAACAATAAAGAAAACTTAAAACCAATGTATAATTCACTGATGCAGCTACTGGATGATCGGAACAAAGTGACCAGTTTTTTACAATGCAAAATGTATGATCACTTAAAAAGTGTCATAAAGAGTGTGGAGTAGTGAATCATCTCAAATCTCTGTTCTTTAATTTTTTAGGAATGGGGTGCAGGTATGTTTTTATCTGAAATTGAAGCAGGCTGATTAGTGGTGTCAATCACACGTGACACAAAAAAACAAATGGAGTGCTGTTCAATGCACCCATTTGTTTTTTTGTGTCTTTTTGTGTCTGTTTATGTCTTTTTCCGTTGACAACGGAAAAAAGTTCTCTACAAACTAAACCGCTTTCGTAGTAAATTAAAAATATAGAAATAAGGAACACATTTTAGCAATAGAAATTAACCACATGGTAACTGGCTACAGGAAATGTTTATTAAAAAATAAGTGAACAATGGAGGAATTTAAAATGAAACAAGCTTTAATTATTTGTGCAGCTGGTATGTCATCTTCTTTAATGGCTAAGAAGACAACGGAGTATTTTGATAGTAAAGGAAAAGATATTAAAGTAGACGCAGTTTCTACCAGTGAAGGAACACAGAAGATAGAAGATAGTGAGTTTGATTTGTTTTTAATCAGCCCGCAAACAAAAATGCACTATAAAAAACTTAAAGAAACTGGAGACCGGGCTGGTAAGCCGGTTGTCAACATCCCGCCGCAAGCATACATTCCTGTTCCTATGGGAATTGAAAAATTAGCAAACGTCATTTTACAAGAACTTCCGGAAGAATGATTTATTTTGGTTAATTCACAATAAAGAGAACATTTTTTACTAGGGGGATTAGACCTTGCGTTTAAGCCCTCTAACTACTTTTAAATAAGAATTGACAACTAGTAAAGAGGAGCTGTAGATACCTATGGAGCAGGAACAAATTCAAAGTGTAGCGTTTGAGATTATTTTGCACAGCGGACAAGCAAGAACTATCATACACGAAGCATTTACTCTGATGAAAAATAATGAATTCAAAAATGCTGAAAACAAGTTAGAAGAAGCGAATGAAGAAATAGTGTTAGCACATAAATCGCAAACAGAATTATTACAGAAGTATTCTTCTGGTGAATCCATCACCATGGAAATCATAATGGTTCATGCACAAGATCACTTAATGACTGTTATGACACTGAAAGATATTGCTTCAGAGATGTTACATCTCTATGAAAAAGTCGAAAACAAGTGAGGGAATAGTTATGAAAAACGATGGAAGGACAATAGAAAAAAATAAAAAAGAATTAAGTTTGAAATCAATGTACTTTAATCGGTATTTAATGGTGAGGTATGCTTCAGCCTTGTTCTTTTTTACAAATCTATACTGGTTCGTTTCATTAGTCATGAGTCAATCAGCATTATTTGTTCTACCTTTAATCTTACTTGTTGTCTTAATAATCAGTATTGCAGAACAAGTAAAAGTGTATAGCGATCATACAAATGATGCTAAATATACGAGGTACTGTTATAAAACCTTGCTCGTGACAAATGTCATACTCCTTTTACCAGTCTATTTTTCATCGTCTTTCACTCAACTTTATCCTTTTCTTATAAATGAATCAAGATCTAAACTTATGATCTTCTTTATATTGATGACTGGAATTTTATTAAGCACGCAAATTCTTAGACGTTTAAATAAGATTAAACATAATGAAGACAAGCATTATAAACGTATCAAGCAATATGAAGAGGTTATTAATTAAATAGAAATGGGGGAGTAGGATGGCATCAGAAAACAAACTATTTGGTCTCATGGAAAAGTATTTAATGGGACCGTTGAGCACAATTTCATCTTGGCGTTTTGTACGTGCAATAATGGCTGCAGGGATGGCTTCCATTCCATTCGTAATCGTTGGTTCCATGTTTCTGGTATTGAACGTATTGCCACAGACATTCACATTCTTAGAAGGCTTTTTTAATAATACGTTTTTTAGAATCAGTGATCTGTATATGTTGGCAAATTCGGCTACCATGGGGATATTAGCATTGTATTTTGGTCTCGTTGTAGGCTATGAATATACAAAAATAAATGCTGAAGAAGAAGGCTTAAATCTAAACCCGATCAATGGTGCATTATTATCCATGTTTGCTTTGTTTATGACAATCCCTCAATTAGGTTTTGTCAATGGACAAATCACACTGGTTGAACAAATGGATAATGGGGCCCCGATTATTAATGGGTGGGAAATGACTTGGAGCGGTGTGAGCCGCTTAGGTTCTACAGGAATATTCTCGGCTATTATTATGGCTGTTATAGCTGTACAGCTATACAGACTGTGTGTAAAACGCAACTGGATTATTAAAATGCCGGAAGCAGTACCTGAAGGTGTATCAAGATCATTCACAGCTTTAGTTCCAGCATTTTTAGTTGCTATTGTTGTGTTATTTATTAATGGTATTCTCATTACGTTAGGTACAGATATATTTCAAGTAATTGCTGTTCCATTTGGATTTGTTGTTAATATAACAGATACTTGGTTTGGTGTACTAGTTATTTACTTCCTGATCCATGCACTCTGGATTGTAGGTATCCATGGGTTTAATGTAATCTGGGTCGGATTCTTAACACCAATTATACTTTCCAATATGCAAGCCAACGCGGAAGGTGCAAATATTCCACTTGCGGGTGAATTTAACAATGCTTTCGTAATTATAGGTGGTTCCGGAGCAACATTAGGTTTAGTTATATTCATTGCATTTTTAGCTAAATCACAACAATTAAAAGTGTTAGGAAAAGCATCTATTGTTCCTGGTGTTTTTAATATTAACGAACCACTGATTTTTGGATTGCCTATTGTGTATAATCCATTCCTGGCTATTCCGTTCTTTTTAGCACCAATGGTAACAGCATCCCTGGCTTATTGGGCTATTAGGCTGCAAATTATGGAACCTGTAATTGCACAAATGCCTTGGCCTTCTCCGATAGGAATAGGCGCATTTATCAGTACAGGAGGAAGCTTAATGGCGGCTTTCATGGCATTCTTTTCTGCAATTATTGCATTTATCATTTGGTTCCCATTCATTAAAATGTACGATAAGAAGTTAGTTAAGCAAGAAAAAGGTGAGGGTGAAGCTATTCTTTAAATGCTAAAGTTCAGTCTCATTTCCGGTCAAAAAGTTCAGTTAGAACAAAAACCTCGCTATTTGACAATCCTTTTTGTAAGTACACAGAAAGGATTGTCTAAATATAGCGAGTAAAATAAACTTCAGTTTACCATTGACCTTGAGGTTTTCCAAAATAGTTAAGACTCAGATGTGCCCTCAAACCTGATCGTTTGAGGGGCATTTTTTGTAATGGTGAAAAGTGTCCGGTGCGCATCGGTGTTTTTTTACATTGTCAATCCATAAACGAGTTCTTATTTTTACAGTCTTATTTCCTTATTGCTTATTTTGATAGAGATATTGTCTGCGAGATCTTTCCTGTGAGTTTTTCCTTTACGGGTACCTCGGCTTGACTCTTTTTTCTTAGTAAAAAGGAGGGCGCGGTCCCAAATGACATCCAAGTGGGCGGGGCCAACAAGTGATCGCCCAGGCTGTTAAGAAGCCTGTGATACTCGCCAATTTCTTCATTGCCGACTGTAAGATAGTCGCTGTAATCTTTTTCTGGTTTGTTTTGGACAAAACTAATATAACTTCTAAAACTGAAATAATAGGCAGGCGGAGGAGTCTTTCCAACTAACACGATTGCTTCATCAGGGCGAAGCTTAAAGTTAGCCCCAGGTGATAAATAGGCTATATTGGCTGGATAATTATCAGGGTTTTGAGGGTCATAGCCTTTTGGAGGCCTCTGACCTTTAGATGGGTTCTGGTTTGGAGCTGGCGGAAGTAAGTAAAGTGCATAAGGAGCACCGGCATGATTGCCAAAACAATCCTCTATAATTCCTAAACTGCATAGCTTCAATATATCTTCATAGCGAAGCAATCCTTCCTGCACAACAAACCCTTTTTCCTCTAACAGCGATTTGAAATTATTAATATTTCCGTAGCCTTCATTATAACCATGCGTCACATTACTGTTAGACATGAATGAGCTTCATCCTCTCTGAGTAAAAACTGAAAAACCATCCATATGCATTTTATGAACTGGGATTTGTGTATATGCCTCATAGCGTATGACAGGGATTTGGTCTGGACAATGATTGAAATGAGAAGTATGAAAATGTTTTTTAGCTGGCACTATTTCATTTTTTAGACCTGAAAAAGCTCCTGTACAAGTGTGTACTGTACAGGAGCTTTAATACTTATAGAGGATTGGTTAACACTTTTTTGATGTGTAGCTTGCGCCAATAATGATTAATAAGATAAAGAGGACGACAATGATAGTGAAATTATGTCGCGGATACGCAGGTGCTTCATATCCATAACCAAAAGCAGGGGCTGTATAGGTCGGCATTGTCGGCATTGGACCAATATTTGGGGGAACATTTGGAGAAATATTTGCTCCGATATTCGGCTGTGCATTTACGTTAGAATACATCTTCACACTTCCTTTTTTTGTTAGTATGCTTATACCTATATCTTACTCCCGGCGAGTGGATTGGAGCCCGTCTATATGAAAAATGGGTGAGTATAATGGGTAGGGCGAGGTATCTAATTAATATTTAAAAGACCTATCACTAAATAATGCCGAGTATGAAATAGCTTTTATACTCGGCATTGGATTCACTTTTTTAATACACTCCATTAGAGAGATAATATAAATAATTAACATAAGAAATGGAAGAGTCGTTATGGTGGATGACCGGATAGTACATTTTATATGCTCTATAGCTTCTTTGCTGGCTGACTAGACTGGCTAAAGAGTTAAATGAAGGCCTTGTCACTAGATTTGTCATATAAGCTGACTGCTGACTGCCTGGATTTCTATGGTCATTGAGAATATCAATGATTTCTTCTTTAGTTCTTATATTAAATCCATGCCCGAAATACCTGCCATCGTTCAGGAGAACAGCATTAAGGCCTCTGAACCAAGGGGCATTATCATGAAAATCGGGGTTGTTGATATAAACCACATCACCTGGGATATAATTAGTGGAATAAAAAGTAACAATACCAAGGTCGGGATCAGTGTTCCAGCTATAAAGATAAAGGTTTTGAAACAATGAATTAAATAAGGTTCTGCCAATACTATTCAAAGTTGCATGATAGTAGAGAATGACAGCAGCTGTTGCACATTCAAATGCATAGAGCGAACTGTTCCGGTATATATCAAGAATGGCATCAGCAGGTTGCACATCGTCTCTTAAAAGAAATCCTCCTTGGGCTGTTAAATTCCAGTAACGGGGGTTGCAAGTAGCATATTCAAAAGTCGTAAACTGTGCTTCGCTTTCACTCATCTCTTTAGAACTTTTGATAATGTTTTTTCGCATGTTCACTTCAAACAATAATTCATCCGCTGAAGCATAAGAATAAACGGTCGGATCGTGAAGCATATGCTGGATGATTGATTCTTCAATACTGTCAAGCTTCCAATTTTCATCTGGCTGAAACGGGGCCCCTGATATTTGTATCATTTAATCCTCCATTCCAAGCTTGCTTTTCATGCCTCCGCTTGCTTTTAGACATAAGCTTTATCCTTTTTGGTTGGAACTAAAAAACATCCCTATGAATTTTATGAACTGGAATTTATGTATATGCCTCATAGTATGGAACCCCGGCAACCAGAATTTACTGGCTGCTTCTTTAAGTTTTCACTTAAGAAAATACATCTACTGTGCCCTTTAACCCATATATATAAGGTAAAAGCTGACAGGAGTAGATGTAATTGGACAAACAAAACAGTAAGTTCAGATGGGTTATATTTGCTTCTGTATTGTTTACTTATTTGATAATGTCGAGCCAGCGAACCGCTCCCGGATTAATTACAGACCAGCTGATGACAGATTTCAGTGTCACGGCTTCAACGATTGGTTTAGTGACAAGTATCCAATTCCTCGTATATACGGGTTTACAGATTCCAATGGGGATCCTCGCGGACCGTTATGGACCTAATTTTTTTCTTATTACAGGTACGGCACTAACAGGGGCAGGCACGATTATCTACAGTCTTGGCACCCATGAAGCTGTCCTGTTCTTTGCCAGAATACTAACGGGAATAGGGGATGCGACCATATGGGTAAATATGATATTAATATTGAGTCTCTGGTTTAATGAAAAGGAATTTACGCGGTTAATCGGTTTTGCGGGGATGACTGGAAGCCTTGGGTTTCTTTTGGCGACCGTTCCTTTCTCCGTATTCATTGTTATACTTGGCTGGAGGGGGGCCTTTCTTTCAGCAGGCCTGCTATTATGTCTATGCAGCGTGTTTCTTTATTTTGTCCTCATAAAAAAATCAAACCAATCGGCAGTCGTGAAGCCAAGCACCGTTCCGCACGAGAGAGTGCCTGTGATGCTCAATCTGCGAAAAATGCTTTCGAATCGGCAAGCATGGGGATTATTCTTATGCCACTTCGGGCTTGTCGGAGGGTATATCGGATTTATCGGGTCGTGGGCCGTGCCGTACGGGATGGAAATCTATGGAATGACACGTATAGAGGCAAGCCGGCTGATTATGATCAGTCTCGTTGGAGCACTTATTGGCGCCCCTTTAATTGGCTGGATATCAAGCTGTTTAAACACCATCAAACGGCCTTATATGGTTTTTCATTTTGCGGTTCTATTGTTATGGTCGGCCTTTCTTTTGTTTCAAGCCCATCCGCCATTTTACTTGCTGGTTATCCTTTTCTTTCTTATTGGCTTTGGATTTGGTTCAAATTCTTTAACGTTCGCAGCGATTCGCCACTCTTTTCCTGTAAAAGAATCGGGCATGGTCTCCGGGTTTGCGAACACAGGCGGATTTCTAAGTGCCGTACTGCTCCCGGGCATTTTTGGATATATACTCGATCATTTTCAGTCAACGGCAGGTAATATAGCTCAAGGGTATTACTTCGGTTTCTTCACGCCGGTCATCTTCTCACTGTTCGGCTTAATTGGAGTGATGTCTATTAAGGAAAAGAGGACGGAGGTCACACATAAAAAAACGACCGAAAAAGTGACTGAGGAATAACTATCCCGGATGCGAAGGTACCGGCCGTGGGAAGGGTAGGTTAGAGGGATGCGGCCAGAGAAGTCTATTAAATTAACTATTGGCTTCCCCTCTCCCCATTTACGAAGCAATTAAAATAGATCAAGCCCAAGCTCCTTTTTAATGGAAATGTGCCTTTAACTGTTCCTTAAACCACTCTTTCTTTTCCTCATATTGCTTTTTACGATGGCCATTCGCTCCGGATGGATGAGGAAAATCAAACAAAATGGATTGATTCCGAATCGTCCCTTCGTCCACTAAAAAACGCAGCACGTCTGACACAGCTTTACCAGCTGGAATGATCACAGCACCTTTCACCTCTTTTAACTCGGGGACGAACAGTTCATGAATCATTTGAAAAAGTAAGGGATGCTTCAGCATAGATGGATTAGAGCCGCTGTAATTCTTTTTATTAATAAACACGGGATATCTGAGTAATGAAGAGGAGTGCAGAAGGTGGTTCATCTCTCCATAGAGCTCTGAGCAGCTGCGAATGTTAAGGTGCTTATTCAATTCTATGCCGTCAAGCATGTCAACGAGGTTCTTTCTAATGCCTTTGCCGCCAAAACTAGCCTGTCTTTTAGCATGGCGCATCAATATGTCTCTTTCTTCTGAACCTATGTTTTTACGTACGTAGTTATAGGCCAGCTCCATCTGTGTCCATCCTGGGGTAATTCCCAGTATAATCACTTTAGCCTCCCTGTTTATATCTTCAAAGGGAGCCCAGAAAACCTCTGCTTTGTTGTCTTTTGCGTAAAGGAAAGAGTCAGTCATTAAGTCTTCCTTTGTATATGTTTCTTTTACTGGCAGCTCCAGAATGCTTTGTTCGTAGTTTTTAAAAAAGAACATATTTTACCCCCGGCTTAAATAATAGGATCGACAGCTTTTATCTGCAATGGTTTCCATTCTATCCTTCAAAGAATGATTTTTCAATTACTACCCCAAAAGCTCAGCATAATCGTTTAAATGACATATACATTCTTGGGAAGTATGATGCTCATCATTATTGAACAAAGAAAGAGTTAAATTGTTTTTCGTCCTATTAAAACAGACATCCATTATGCAAGAATGTCTGTTTCCTTTTTATTAGGCCTTCTTCTTACTTTATTCTGTTCAAAAACAGCTTCCGTTTGGCACTATTCCTGCCAGGCAGTAAGGAGGCAGCTAAGTCGATCGGTGTTTTATAAACCGCGTACCAGTCTTTGTGTAGCAGATTGCCATTTTTAATTGAAAAAAACGGATAGTCATTCGTGTGGTTGGCCTCAAATAAGAAAGGTTTACCATCTTTAGAAATACCGATATCAAATCCAAGGTCATGCATGCCAGGCTTATAATGACCCAAATGTTTTGCCAGGTTCAGTGCTAAGTTATGAACTTTCTGTTTTACTTTTTCAGTCTGTAAGGTCGGATGAGCCTGAAGGATATGATCAAGGGTATAAGAGGTGCCTCCCTGGCTCATATTTGTGAGTAATTGTCCTTTTTGAGCCACTTTACCAAAGACGGAGGTCACTTGCCATTGATTATTTGTGTTTCTCTGGACTGCAACTCTTAAGTCAAAGCGTGAGCCTTTATATGTCGCCAGATCAATTGTTTGCTGAACGAGGTATTTGCGTTTTTTAATCCTTTTAACGAGAATTCCCGGCAGCTGATTGGTAAAATAACGTTTTCTCCATAGGCCATTTTTATTTTTAGTGTATAAGGCCCACTTTCCTTTTCCAGCCTTATTTATTTTCATAATTCCGCGGCCGGCTTCCCCTCTGTTCGGTTTTATAATAACGCTTGGATAATCAGCTATCATTGTTTTAACGCTTCTTACAGAGGCAATTTTGGTAAACGGCTGATTTTTCGAAAGAGTATTGTGATTGTTGACTATTTTCCAAACGTTCCATTTATAGTTATTATTGTAATATTTGAAAACAATTGTTCCGTTTCTCTTTAAATTTTTAAAAAGAGGAAGATGTTTTCTCGAGTGGCCGACACGTTTGTAAATGACTTTCGGAACCGGAACTGTCGTTAACTTGAACCTCCAGCGCTCTTTTATAAGACATGTGACTGATGTCTTCCCGACTTTCAGATCTTGAAGGCGGAAAAAGCATACAGAGCAATTTCTTCCCCTGGCAGCTTTCATATAGAGCAGGGCTGCCTTCCGCATATTTGTGTCTCCGTTTCTCAACTTCTTATATTTAGCCGAAGATAATATAATACCTATTCGATTTCCCTCTCTCATGCTGGAACTCCTTTCGATTTAATTTTTTAACCGCGTAAGAAAACATCTCAACGTAAGATCTCTTAACATTGGCAGATCCGTAAGTCATGTAGAAGGCGCGTTTTCCGCTGCACAAGTTAGCTTCTATAATCCATAATTCCCCTTTTTTATCCAACCCCAAGTCAACTGAGATTTCACCAAGCGGTCCGTAACCGGATTCCAGTACCTCGTAAGTGGTATAACAAACCTGGTCAATTTTTTTGATTAAAGAAGTCACGTATTGATCGGAGTAATTGTATTTCATTCGGAAAAAATTTCTCAACTTGTAACTATTTGAATTTTTTGAAGTAAACACACCTTTCGGATGCTCTTTGACACAATAGGCTGACACTTTTGGTTTTCCTTCCGGTGTTTTATTCATTTCCACTCTGATATCAAATGGCTTTCCGCTGTGTGTGAAAATCGGAATTTCTTTTTGAATAAACAGAGTTTTCCGTTTGAAGAAACTTGTTAAGGTTTTCATAAGCTGCGTTTTCGAGACGGTTCCCCGTTTGATTCGCTTTCGGTAAAAATAGAGGTATTCAAATGAGTTGGTTCCTTTTTTACGCACTCTCATGACGCCTCTGCTCTGGAAGCTGTATTTTGCTTTGATATAAACGTTGGAATGTCTGTTGATAAATTGAAATAGCTGCTGTTTCTTACTGAGGGATAATTCCCTCGTAATAGGCAGGGCGGAGGCAGTAGAGGATTTTTTTCGTAAAACCTTGTACTGGGTGTATTTATCAAAACTTTTCAGGCGGTTGAGAACAATGGTTTTATGGGATTTAAGAGAACGATTAAAAGACGGATATTTATTTGCCGTATAAGTGCCTCCCAGCCTGAAAATGATGTCAGGGAAGGGAAACAGTTTTCTTCTCCATTTCTTTTGGCTCTTATCATAATAGACGCCTTTGATCTTGTTTCTCTGCTTTATGAAGTCTTTAGCCGTAAAGAAATAAACGGTGGCACCAGTTTGAAGGCCTGCCCTGTATGAAAGCCTCGCCCGGAAAGACACTTTCTGCCTGAGCAGACTCTTCTTCATTTTTGCTCTGCATAATAGGCCTATTACTGGTGAAGAGGTAGACATTTTTTTACTCTCCTTTCTCATATAAATGCCTGTATAGCACTTGAGAGTGCTACTATAATATATTAATTTTTCTGGAAGGGGACAGGGCTTTTATATGCTGTGGGAGTAAATTGATGAACTTGTCGTAGGGGTGATCGTGTATGGGGAAGAGTCGGATTTTGCGGCGAGTTTTTTTAAGGGATAGACACGTAAGAAAAGTTGATTATACGTAGGTAAGACGCCAAATTTTAGAGAGGGAACTTTGCGTAAAGCAGCCCGGCTGGGAACGTAACAATAAGGAGTATTTTGGAAATAAAAGGAGATAAGTGTTGGTAGGGGAAGAAAGTGAAGAAATGAGAGAGGACAGAGCATTAACCATTTAACTTAAAAATAACTGGTAGAGTAAACCTAAAGATACGAGGAAAAAGGCTAACCAAAAATAGACTTTCACGGAATGTTTGTCATAAGAAGCCAAGTGAAGGGCGCCAATGACAGCTGATAATGCCCATAAGACGTACAGCCAGAAATTTCCCGAAGCTATAGCTGACAGGGCAGCGATCACTGAAATGATAAGTATAGAGAAGTTTACTTTTCTTATTGTGATCACTCCAATTCCCGGGCACGGGGGGATTAATAAATTCTGCTTCTAATAAACATATAATAGGCAGAAAAGAGATGCAGAATTAAGGGGATGAAAGCAGCCATGCCGAAGATAAATAATAGAGAATGAGTGAGAGCGACCCCGGCTGCTAAATTGCTAAAAGATAGGAGGATGAAAAACCAGGTTTTTTTATGTTTCTTTTGGAGTGAGGCTGCTATCAAATAGCTCCAAACAGCTGAAACAAGTATAAATGCAATACTCATGTCTTTTCCCCTTTCGCCGTTACGTATAACTATTTTAATTTTAAAAAGGCCCTCTTAGCTCAATAATAACCTATTACTTTCCAATTGACATCCTTTCTTTAAAAAAATGTCCGGCTAGGAAAGCCGAACGCGGTGGCTGCAATAAAGGAAAATAAAGGCCGAAACCAGAAGCATGGCAGAAAGGAGGTAGGCCGTTCGGGAGACAATACCGGATTGCTGCCCCCCGATCGCGGTTAAAGCCCAGATGATAACAAGCATAAAGGCTATGTCGGTATAATGGGAGCCAAAGTACAGGGCAAGCCCGGCTACCGCCCAAAACTCATCACTTAATCCCCATCTATTCCAGTTAAGTACTTCCAGCCCGATACTGATATTGACAATGGAAGCGACTGAGATCCAGGCAAGGTAAACACTGAAAGGGAGCAGATAACCTAGCCGCTCGACTTTGTTTAACAGTTCTATGCGCATATCATAAAAACGAATCCTTTGATAAATGACACTGAGGGTGATTAAGAGTCCGATCATTATAAACATAGCAGACACAATATATAAATAATGCCAAAGAAAAATCCAGGAAATGTTAAACAAACAGCTGACAAAGAACCAGGGACCGATCATAGTAATGAGCGAAGCATTCCTTCTGCCGGGAATCAGCTGAATGACTATAAAGCCGGCAAGGAGTAAATAAATGAGTCCCCAGATAGAAAAGGCGTAAGAAGCAGGTGTAACGAGTACAGGGAACATAGCGGACACCTCGCCTGTTGTCCTTCCCCCAATTGGAAGAGAGTTGGCAAGGTAATTTATTGTCACCAGTGCTGCAAATCCAGCCAAATTTAAAGCAGTCAATAAAATAGCCAGTCGTTTTTCCATGTGGACACCCCCTTTTCAAACATATGTACAGAGCCGCGAAGTATGTCCGCAAAAAGCAGGGCGTATATATCAGTTTTTTTAGAAACTGTTTAAAGGGGGGGGGAGAGTGCTTTATTTATGGTCCGCTCGCCGGCACGTGCTGAGAAGGCGATATCTCCATTTTATGAATTAAGAAAAGGGGTTGCCCCCAAAAGTTAGACTTCTGTGGCAAACCCCTCTGCACTCTTAAGATATAACTAATCCTTCAGTTGATTAAAGGCATTTTGGACCGGCTGAAGCATATTCCGGTTTCGTCTGCTCATAAGGCCAACTGCTGTTGCTCCTATACCCAGACCAATGAGAGATAACATAAGGGTGTTTCCGTTATTGTTGTTGTTTCGACCCATTCTGAACATACTAACATCTCCTTTAGTGTGGTTGTGCCAACGAAGAAAAACTGAGCGATTAAGTTATTCCGTCAACAGAGCGCTTAAATAAAACGTTTGAAATAAGCATGGCCATTTCAAACATTCATTATTATCTTTCATTACGTCGAAAATAACCGCACTTTGAAGTATCAAAATTTGGTTTGGAACAATGAGGGGAAATTGGGGCAGGCTAAATAAAAAGTAATGTAAGGCAAATTTCCCGCTTGCTTCATAAGATATCAAAAACAGAAGCGGGAGGTTTATATGCTTAAGGTAAAGTGGATACCTCGACAAGGCGATACGGACATTTATTTGCCTAAGAGCATGAAGAGTAAGGATAAACTTACCTCTAATAAGATATATTTTCGGTTTGGCTCATGGAAAAGGAAACTGGCAGTTAAATTTCTGGAAGAACTTCCAAAAGACGTAATTAAATTGGCCTCTGATCTCAAGGAAGATTTGTTTATTCCGGAAGACCTCACGTTCAACTTCAAAATCACAAATAATACCCTTCAATTGGGTCCTGTAATCTTATGGATTGCGTCAAATACAGGTGGTAGGCTCGCTAGAAGATTACCGCATTTACAAACACGCATTGAGCAGTTTGTCCCCGAAAAAGGTATGATTTGCCTATGTGCTGAAGACGGGATTGATCCGGAAAAAAAGGAAATCAAAGGATATTATTATTGCCCTCAAGCTGAAACCGGAGAATTAAAATGGAAAGAAGCTAATTTTTTCTCGCCCGGCGCTGTGTTTAAAAGAGTGCGTTTATCCGAAGACATTAATAACCATTTAATTAAACTGACCAATGGAAAAATGTTTAACTCTTATTTTTTTAACAAGTGGGAAATGTGGCAATGGCTTTCTCCTGACTCGATCTTACGTAAATATTTGCCTTATACAAAAAAGGCAGACGAAATAAAACATATAAAGGAGATGCTGTCCAACTATCCGTGTGTGTATGTAAAGCCGGCAAGAGGGTCGGAAGGCAGGTCAATCATTAAAATGGAAAGAGACAAAAACGGTTTTCTTATAACAGACGATAAACAGCAAAAAACGTTTACACAACATTTGGAAACACATCCCTTAATTGAAAAGAGATTAAATAGTTCAAAGGAATATCTTGTGCAGCAAGGGCTGCCGGTTAATTATGACTCAAGCCACGTGGATTTTCGTATCTATATGCAAAAAGGAGCATCTAAAAGATGGAGATCTTCCGGCATAACGGCCCGTATCTCGCAAAAAGGGAGCATCATTACGAACGTCAGATGCATGGATTACTGGCTGCCAGGGCACGAAGCTTTCCGGCAGATTTATAATCTGGATAAGAAGAAAGCTGCCCTGCTGGAAAGAAAGATCGTTAAAATATGCAGCCGTGCCTGCCGGCGGGCAGGCAGAAAAGGAACATACGGAGATATTGCTATAGACTTTGTAGTAGATGAAGACCTTCACTTCTGGATTCTTGAAATGAATATGAGAAATGTATATCCGGTTGAAGACCCGGCTCTCGAAGCAGCCGTGAAAGGAACGCCTTTTTTGTATGCGATGAGTTTAGACGGATTTCCTGTTAAGAGAAAAAAGGTTAAGAAAAACTAGATTGCTTTTAATAGTCACTGCCTCCTGTTTTTCAGGGGGCATTTCTCGTGGGCTTTCCTGTGAAAACGAGTCCATTTTAAAAACCGTGATACATGCTCTATTTTTTGCAATGGAGAGGTAAAACCGGGTATTAAGCCGTTACTCACCAGCCCTTTCTTAATACACTATCAGTAAAATAGACGAGAAAGGGTGAAAAATATTGGCCTCACAGGACAAATCACACGGTTATCTGGGGGTTTTAATATCCAACAGAGCTTGGAGAGCCATTATTAAAGAAAAACCTCATTACCGGCTGCAGCAATTAGCAGAAGCCAATAAGAGGGTAAATCTCAAAATGTATCTTTTCTCCATTAAACAGGTTGACTTAAAAACTCAAACAATTATTGGATACTATTTTGATACTAAAGATGGCTTATGGAAAATTGATATGTTTCCTTACCCTGACGTGCTGTACCGGCGCGGCGGTCCGCCTAAGAGATACAAACACGACTATACTACTTTCCTGAATCAATGCGAAAAAAGGCAAACGTTATATCTAAACCCTTCTACCTTAGGAAATTGGGAGATATACAACTATTTCGGTACGGTAGAAAGGCTTCAGCCTTATTTAATGGAAACTCTCCTGTACAAAGAGCCGGAAGATTTATTTCGAATGCTCGAAAAGCATAAAACGATCTACCTGAAGGGAGTCACAGGAAGAAAAGGGCAGCAGGTCGTAAGAGTGGAAACCCTTCCGGATTATCAGTATGCCTGTAAGTTCTTCGACCATATTAAAAACAGCGTCAATTTAACAACCTATGAAACGATGGATGACATGCTCCCATTCATTCAGTCGTTTTATAAAGGTAAAGAGTTCATGGTGCAGGAGGCAATCGACCTCCTCGAAGTGAAAGGGAGACGTCTCGATTTACGGGCAGAGCTTCAAAGAAACAGAAAAGGAGAAATTGAAATAAGCGGAATCAGCGCACGAATGAGCCAGAAAAACTCACCAATTACGATCCACTCTCAAGCCTTTCCTTTAAATAAGCTGCTGGAAATGCTCGATATCTCATTAAAGAGAAAGTCGGAAATAAAAAAGGAAATTGACAGATTTTTAATTGTTGTCTATGAAGATACCGAGAAAAAATACGGTAAATTTGCAGAAATAGGCATAGATTTTGCTTTAACAAAAAATCTTCAAATAAAATTTATAGAATGCAATTCACAAAGTGCAAAAGTCTCGTTGATTAAAGCATATGGAGAAAAGACGTTAAACCGCGCGTTATCCAATATTCTCTTTTATGCGAGGTATCTCCTAAATGAAAAACTGGAAGAAAAAGGCCTTACTGAAGCGGCAGAAACAATAGAGGAGCAGCAGGATACTTTTCCGGATATAAAGGGTGAGGACCAGACATCGGGGAAAGAAAAGCAGACTGCGGAGAAAAAAGAAGAGTCTGTTTTTGAAAATGAAGAAGAAGTTTCGGGAAAAGAAACAGATTCGACAGATGAAACATTAGCCTCCAAAAAGGATAGTGAACCTTCATTACCTGATTCGGCAATTGAACCGGCTGGACTTGAAACAGCAGCATCTTCCATTATTGAACCGGAAAAGGAAAAAATTAAGGAAGCAGAGGGCTCATCTGCTTACTGGGACGAAGGCAATGCTTTTAAAGAACCGGAACAGGAAGACATTGAGGAAGAGTTCATTCAACAAACTGCTCCGGTTGAGGAGAAACAAAAAATAGCAGAACCATCGGCACTGACGCAAGGCAGCCAGCCTCAGAAAGCAGAGAAATCATTTAATTCCGAGGATCAAGGCAAGACTTTTAAAGAAACGGAAAAACAAAAAAAACCGGTTGCTGTAAAAGCAGCAAACCATTCATCGGAAACCAGGGAGGCAGATCAGCTCAAACAAGAGCTGCAGGAAGAATTGGCGGAAGCAGAAGAGGAGCCGGGGCTAATCGAGTGGACGCAGGACACGTATTATAAATGTTGGAACTCATTTTCCAGGTGGTGCAGGCTGGTGTGGTACAACACGGAGAAGAAAGGGTGAAAAAAATTGAGATTGAAGGGAAGAGATAAGTATAAAATGCACCTGGCAATGAATAATAACCTGGTTTTACAGCCGCATCTCCCTGACACAAAGAAATGGACCAAAAAAAACTTCTACAAAATGTTAAAAGACTATCAGTCAATTGTTGTGAAGCCAAATAACGGAAAACAAGGAAAAAATATTTACTTTATTGAGAAAGGCCAATCAATTTATACGTTGTCTATTAATAAAGAAACGAAAGAGTTTAAGAGAAGGTACCAAGTGTACTCTTATTTAACGGAAGCAATTGGAGATAAAGAATTTATTATTCAGAGAGAAATTAACCTCGCTAAAATAGACAACCGCCGTTTTGATTTTAGGATTATTGTCCAGAGGTTAAGTTTAAAAAGCCCGTGGGAAGTCACTGGTATTCTCGCCAGAAAAGGAGGGAGCGGATACAAGGTAACCAACCGGCGTCACCATGGAACAGCGCTGGCCTTAGAAGAGGCTCTGAATAAACTGGGTATTCCAGAACATTTAAAGAAACGGTTAGTAAATAACATTAAAGAGCTTTCACTCTTAGCGGCAGAAACATTAGGGCAGTCTTATCCCAAGCAGACAATTTTTGGGGTGGATATCGGGATGGATCATAAGGGGAACTTATATATTTTTGAATTAAACCTCTGGCCGCTTTTGGGAGGATTCCGGAGTCTCGAAGACCGAACACAAATTAAGCGCATAATGGCTTATAAAAAGGCCGCTGAAAACTAAAGCAACTCCCCTGGGTGAGGGTGTTTGTAAAAGCATTTACCCTTTGGCCAAGGCCCTGTCCACGGCACCGGCCATGCGAAAGGAGCAGGAAGAATGATAGGAATAATCTTATCGCCCGCTGTCATTAAAGATTCATTGTCAGGAACAGGGAGTCCGGTGGTGCAATTTTATGAGGAACTCGCGAATAAAAACAACGTAGACCTTTGCTTCTACAGTTTTAAACGTCTGTCACTTAAAACCCGAACAGTTAACGGGCTTGTGTATGAGCATAGGAACGGTGAGCGGGCAAGAAAGACCGTTCCGGTGCCAAAAGTTAATTTATACAGGGGATATTCCTATTTAAAAAACAAAGAAAGCATTGATAAAGTAAGATATTTTATCAAAAACCACACTAAGGTGTTCTTAAATGTCCTGACGAATGAAGAACGAGGCAAATACAGTGTTCATAAATATTTGGAAACTGTAGATGACCTGGGACCGAGTTTGCCTGAGACGTCGACCTTATCATTTTCAAAAATGAAGGATATGGCCGACCGTTACGATAAAGTTTATATTAAACCGAAACACAGCTGCAAAGGAAACAATATTTATATGCTGGAGAAATCAGGCTCCGGCTTCACGATGTCCCATATTAAAAGCGCCAATCAGACAGTCAAACAGATCCCGGATACCGAGCTGCGGAATTATTACTCTTCGACTTTTAAAACCCCAGGCAGGTTTATCGTTCAGGAAGGGATTTCCAGCAGAAAATATAAGAACCAAAAGTTTGATCTAAGAGTGTTCACTCAAAAAAATAAATCAGGCAAGTGGCAGGTGACTAAAATATATGTGAGAATTGCGGACCAATGTCCTTTCGTTTCCAATGCTGACCAGGGCGGCCGTCTGAAATTCAATGTAAACCCGGTTCTTGAACCGGCTATGAAGAAGCAGGTCAAAAAAGCGTGTATTAAAACGGCTAAAGCTCTTGAAGCAAAGAATCCGCATATCGTGGATCTTGGACTTGATGTCGCTATAGACAAAAATAATGAAATCTGGCTCATCGAAGCAAACTTCAGGCCTTACAGAAGCAAGTTTGACAGTAAGCATTATAAGGTTCTCTTTGAACATGCTGTTTGGTGCTGCAAGCAGAACATGGAACACCAGACGGCTGACGCCAGGATTACAACTTCAGAAACTTAAGGCTTCCCCCCTTCACTGATTAAGTGCAGCGGGGGATTTTATTTTTGCTCGTGTGTAAATAATTCGCATATTGCAAAGGGTTTAAAGAAGCCCTGGCAATGATGTCACCTCTGTATGCTTTATATAACGACACTTTGGCTGACTGTGAATTTGTTTCAATATACCAAAGCTTCCCGCTCTTATCTATAGCCAGATCTATTCCAAGTTCACCCACCGGTCCGTATTTTTTTTCCACACATTCATAAATTTCTTTTGCAAAGTCCTCAGTTCTTTCTTTTAAAGCAGCAATTTCTTCAGGCGTATGACGCATGCAGGCTTGATGAAAGTCTTCAAACGTATAACTCTTCGCGTGGGTGGTTATAGGGGCGTGCTGCCGTGACAGGCGGACTGGAAGGGCCGTCACTTGCAGTTTTCCATTTCCATCCCGCTGAACTTCTGCGCGAAAATCGCTAATTGAGCCATTAACTTCGATGAGGTTAATCGCTGATTGACTTATAATCTCCTCTGTTTTAAAAAGTCTTTTAACATAGTGAAAAACACTTTCCGGGGTCCCGCTTCGATTAATAACTTCTCCATTTTTGCAGTAACTGTAGAGGCAGTGCCCATCCTCAAGGTCAGTTATTTTAACAACTTGTTCGCCGCGGCTTCCTTCAGCCGCCTTCACATAAAGAGTCCCGTATTCAGCCAGCATACCGTTAAGAACATCGGCAGAACAAAGCAGCCTTGTATCAGGTAAATGGTCTTTCAGTTCGTTACAGGCTTGCAAGTGATTATAAAGCTTCCATTTGTTTAAGGGGTGCGGGTAGTTTATATACTGAACATTTTCCTCCGTTAACTTGTTTATAAAGGTTAAATATTTATCTTCGGTCAGTTTGTTTTCAGTCCATAATTTATAAAGAACAGACGGATAAGGGAAGGGTTTTCTTTTCCAATAATGATCGTCTTTATCATAAAAGATTCCATATATGGTCTGTTCGCTGATCATCACTTCTTTAAGGGAGAAAAAATACAGGTTAGTGCCCGCAATGTCATTAGCTTCAGCCAAATTTGCGAGCCTTGGATGCGGCAGTTGTTTTAACAGTCTGTTGGCCTGTTTTTTAGAAATAAAAACCCCGACAAGCGGCTTGCAGTCGCTTCGTTGGTAAATAGTCACTTATTTTCCCCCTTTTTGCTTACAATCGGTCGCTCCTTTCAATTACCATATGCCCAGCAGTTAAGTTATGTAACGGAAAAAAATAATTTTAGAGGATCGGGTATTTGCCTATGCCAAATGTTAATGGCCCACATACGCTGTAATTGACTTTAATTTGAGGGGGATATTAAACATGGGTATGCCTGAAATTCCTGATTTTAAGCCGAAAATTGATCTGGACCGTGAGGACGTCATTAATCTGCTGCTCGCATCTATTGCTTTGGAAGAATTATCATTAGCGCACATCATGAATGCGGAAGGTGAAAAGATCCAGAAGGTTGTTGGCAACAAACATGCGACCATTGATGACTTGTTCGATATAAACAGGAGTGTTGAAAGAACATTAAGAAATGTCATTAAGAAAGAAATGCTGCTTCAGTTCAAACTTGAAGATACAATTGATTTAATTGACGACGATGACAAGGATGAAATGTAGCTGGGATAATTCTGTGTTCATACAATTGAAGCACTAAGGGTGAAAAAACAAATGGGCAGCTGCTTTAAGCCGCCGCCGGTGCATGAAGGGGGAAAAGAGTCTTTCCTCTTCATGCCGGGCATGCGGGAAAAGTAATATACTCTTTTTTCATCGTTTGCTTCCAGTCCTTTTTCCAGTCATTATTTTTATTAATGGAGGTGCAGGCTCAGGGAAAGATTCAGCACTGACATCGTCTTCAATGTCTTCAAACAGGCGGTCTGCCGTCTGGCAATATTGGCTGAATTCCTTAAGCTGATGCCTGATGAGACGGGTTTCTTTATAGAAAACGCAATTAGAGAGAATATCGGTTATTCTCTCTATATGGGTTTTCAGAACTTTTCGGTTATGAATATATTTATTATGATAGCCGCGGCTGTCAGCTTCGCCTGCGTTTCTGTGTAAAATAACAGCTCTTTTTTTAAAAACCATTTTTTCAATTTCGATTAACTGGCTAAAGAAAGAATTAAAACAGAAAATCAGTTTGCCTAACTGATTTTCATATTCCCCGTCCTTTTCGATCCCTGATAACTGAGAGCCCTGAATCAGTTTTTCGGAAATTCTGAAAAAATCAACGATCGATTCTTCCATATCATTGAAGGCCTGTAATAACAGGTCGTCTGTGTTAGGTTTAGGCTGTGAAACAGTCATAAGGTTATTCCTTTCGGCAGTGTTTACATGTGCAGCCCGGCGGACAAGGTGGCGGCGGACATTTTTTCTTATGTTTATCTTTTTTATCTTTTTTAGGACAATCCTTTTCATCAGTAATCTGCAAGGTTGTTTCCAATTTCCGGAGAAGTAGGAATTCTTTCATTACAATGGAGCTTAACGTACTGTTAACAGTTCTGTTAAAAGAGATCAGTTCTTTATAGTCTGCTTTATCACATTTATGAAATTTACATAAAAAAGCCTGGATTTTTTCAGCTTCTGCATTAAGCAAGTGTGATAAGGCGACTTCTTCAAGGGCAATAGATTCCAGCAAATCAATGACTGTCTCATCCAGATCCGGGCGATAAGGCTGTTTAGGGACGATTGGCATACTCATTATTAATCCACCTCCACGGTATCTTATGGGCGTTTTACCTAATTTGTGATTAGTTTTAGAAATTTTTTTAGGCAGTGGCGGCAAAGGAGTCTGGTGAAAGAGGGAATAGGAGCGGGAGGGTTATGAAAATATAAGAAAAGCGAGGATGCAGGTATCATTTTAGTTCAATTTTTTATAAAATATGAAACGGAGACAGGCTTTTTTTGAAATAACTATTGGAAAGCAGGTGCACGACGTGGCGTACAGAATTAAAGAAACGATGATCTCAGAATCGGAAATCAAGCAAAAAGTGAAGGAACTGGCAGAGGAAATTGAAAAAGATTTCAATAACGAACCTGTCGTACTAATAGCTGTCCTGAAAGGCTCGTTTGTTTTTGCGGCTGATCTTATGCGTGAAATGAAAGGCAACGTACAAGTCGATTTTATTTCGGTTTCAAGTTATGGGAATCAGACGGAAACCACAGGAAAAGTAAGGCTTCTTAAAGATCTCGACAGCAACATTACGAATGAAAATGTTGTAGTGGTGGAAGATATTGTGGACAGCGGCTTGACGCTTCATTTTCTGCGCGATCATTTACATATGCATAAGCCGAAACAGATTAAAGTCTGCACGCTGCTGGATAAACCTGAACGCAGACGTGTCGACCTGCCTATTGATTATGTGGGCTTTGTTATTCCTGACGAATTTATCGTCGGCTACGGTATCGATTTTGCACAAAAATACAGAAACTTGCCGTATATTGCTTCTGTGGAAGAATATTAAGAGGTGGATCTTAATCGGTCAGGATAGTTTACGCTGTCCTGGCCTTTTATATAAAGAGTCGGATGGGGAAGCACTGCTTTAATCTCTGATTGAAACATGGGTTCCAATCGGGATAATGCTTGCCAGCTCCTCCACATCTCTGTTGTACATTCGGATGCACCCGCGGGAGACAGCCTGGCCGATGGAAGCCGGATCATTAGTCCCGTGAATGCCGTAACCTTGCTTTGACAGGCTCATCCACATCGTTCCGAACGGGCCTCCCGGGTTGGGCGCTTTATTAATAATAATATAATCGCCGAGTGGCGTATCATAAAGCATACGGCCGACTGCTATTGGATATTGTCTTTCCATCACGCCGTTGCGATAAAGCTCAAGCAAAAGGTTATTAACTGAGACTTCAATCCGGTACGGAAGAGTTTCTGGGCGGGGGAAACCAGGGATTTCTATTAACTGACCGTGAAAAATAATGTTTGGATCTATGTTAGGATTCGCCTGAATGATCGTTTGAATAGGCACGCGGTAATCTCTTGCAATTTGACTGAGTGTCTCACCGGGCTTAACGGTATGAAGCACACCACCACCTCCTGTATTTTAAGGCACCGGTACATTTTATGCTTCACGGGAAGTATACATTCGATATAGCGGAAAAGAGAGAGGCAGGAGGGCCAGGGCAGGCAGACTGAACAGGCTGCGGTGGGCTTTATGAAAAAGCAGGCGGTTGTGAAAAATAACGTGGTATAATGGGCAATTGAAAACTGAGGCCATGTGAGGGGGGAGAAGTAGTGAAAAAGTATTTATATATCTTTCTGTTTACCATTCTCATCTTTAATACGCTCAGATATCTCACTTATACACTTGGAGGAGCATTTTCTGTCTATAACATTATCATGCTTGTCTTAAATATAGCTGCCCTGGTCTACGCAGGCTGGGCATTCAAGAGCACACTGAAAGAGGGCCGTTCAGGCAGCCGATCATGAGGAGAGAGCCTTGTGGCAGTGAAATATAGGTAAGGCGGCCGGTCGTTAAAGCGCCCATTTACGGTTATTAGTAAAGGAAACGGTCAGCCATCTTTTTTCGAGAGGCAGATCCTTGAGGCGCTCCTCCAATTCTTCACGAATTCGGTCCTGGTCATCGATCGTCTGAACACTTCCATCCGGACCGACTACAAAATCAATTTCCACCCATAACGTCTTGGCAACCTTCGTTACTCGTATAAATGATTCTTCAAGTTTCTCCCGCTCCTCGATTGCTTTCGCAGTTTTTTCCACAACCTCGCTAGTCCCGTCAGCCGGACGCATTTCCAACAGTTCCCGCATAGAATGGCGGATTTCGATAAGCGGCCACTTAATAAAGTAAAAGGAAATAACCATCATCATCACTGGATCCACATAAACGATGAAGGCTTCCAGGGCAGGAATGAACTGAAGAAAGAAGGCAATAAGAAAGCCTATGAGGACACCGAGGCTGACCATCGTGTCCAAATACCATTCATTTGCCTCTGCCCGCAGCAAATTCGAATTAATTTTTTTCCCTCTGGCCACAAAATAGCGGTAGACAGCAAAGCAAAACAGCGAAGCGAATGCCGCATAAGCAAGACCCGCTCCCACAGGAACCGGACGTCCACCTTGAAACAGCGCGATTACTGCGGCAATAAATGACCCGGTAATCAGCGCAATCATAGAAAAATATTTAATAATGATAATGAGCGGTTCGATCGTCTCTTTACCGAACGGAAATCGCCGAAAATCAGCTTTATTCATAAACTTAAAGGCCGATAAAGTGAGAAAAGATAAAATAACGCTGATAATGGA
This sequence comes from Salipaludibacillus aurantiacus, assembly GCF_900111295.1. Lineage (GTDB taxonomy): Bacteria > Bacillota > Bacilli > Bacillales > Salisediminibacteriaceae > Salipaludibacillus > Salipaludibacillus aurantiacus. The sequence continues at coordinate 70,353 of NZ_FOGT01000008.1, forward strand.
ATAAAGGCCGTCAAACAAGATGACCTGCGAGCGAAGCAGCAGCCCGAGAATAAATGAAATCACAGCAAAAGCGACTGCGGCATACGCCGAGCCTTTCAATAAATTTTGTTCATACATTTCTGAGTGTGTCATGCCTTATAACATCCTTGTCTCAATTTAGTCTTCTACGCTCATTTATTCACTTTTTTGCGCGGGACTAAACCATACCCTCCGGGGGAGGGCACGGTTAGCTGATGCTGGGCATTAACTGAGACTTTTTACGGGAACGCTTAGGTCATCCGAAAATCCCCACTGTCTGGAACAGCGGAGCAAAACGTTCCCCGTTCCAATCAAGGGCGGTCTGAACCTCCCCGATGGCGTCGGCATTATATCTGCCGGCGATTCTTTGTGTGGCATACAAGCCGTAAACGCCGTTCCTCTGAAAGTCGACCGGATACAGCCCGCCGAGCGGATTGACCCAGCCTTGGATCGGCTCTTTTAAAGTGCCGTCCGGGTTGTAAATTTCCGAGAGATACTCTTCTCCTTTATATTTAAGGTCGATCGTGTAAGTGTTAGTATTGCTCCCGGCCACTTCCACCTGATAATTGTCTTTATAGGTGACTGTGTAAGTGACTTCCTGATTGAACACCTCATGGTCAAAAACCACAGTGGACGTATTATTAAGATAAGAGTAAATGTAGTAAAACGTGTATCCGCCGCTTCCTCCGCTGAAAATACTGAGCATAATCTCATTCACCCCATTGCCGGTAAAGTCGCCGAGAAAAATCGTCGGCTGATAACCGGCATTTTCTTTAGGAATAATCTGGTGCCATCGCCCTGTCCTGCCGTCCTGAATGTACAAAGAAATGTTCACCGTATAGGCGCTTTCCATTCCGTAAGGCCGTTCTCCAACCAGGTAAAGGTGGTCAGGCACCCCGTCGCCGGTCACATCGCTTTGTTTATAGTCAATTACATATGCTTGCGTCTGTCTTGGATAAGCAGAGTGATAAGTCATCACATCATCTCCCGTTATTTGTTTATTAATCATATGTGAGACAAGAGAGATTTTTTCATGAAAAAGGGGAGAGGGGAGTATCCATACTTCTGCAGGGACATTTACATGGTAAGCAAATGCCATTGACAATATGAGAATATTAATATAACATTTGATATATAACAAGTGATATTTTATAAAGGTATGCAGATGTTTTTGTGAAGGAGGGGAAAGTGCTTTGCCGCCTAAAAAGAAGTTTTCCAGAGAACAAATCATTGATGCCGCATTTGATATTGCGCAAAAAGAAGGAACAGAGAACCTCACGATCCGAAAGGTTGCTGACAGGCTCGGAAGTTCGATTGCGCCAATTTACGTAAATTTCAATGATGCAGACGAATTGAAAGAGGCCCTCATCCAAAAAGTCACGGATGTCAGCCGGCAGATGATTCTCGATGAGCAGTCAGGTGATCCGTTTCGTGACATCGGAGTGGCGAGCATCCAGTTTGCCAGAGAGTATCCCGTACTTTTCAGAGATATTCTCCTGAATCCGAGGGATGAAATAAAAAATTATGATGAAAATATGGGTGAAGAGTTGATCGGTCAAATGAAACAATCCCCTGATCTTCAGGATTTCACAGATGACGAATTAAGCGGGATTTTAACAAAAATGAGAGTGTTTCAAACAGGTCTTTCAGTCATGGCTGCGAACAGGCTGCTGGGAGAAGATATAAGCGAAGAGCGGATGGTGGACATGCTGGACAGCGCCGCAGAAGACATCATTGCCGGTGCCCGACTCAGGAAAGAAGGAAAATTTGCGCGATAATTTAAAGGAGGATGAAGGAAGATGAAAGATCGTACAGTCGTGATTACAGGGGCGAATTCAGGAATCGGGAAAGCCGCGGCGTACAGATTTGCTTCAGAAGGATACACGGTCGTGATGGCTTGCAGGAACCTGGAAAAAAGCCAAAACGTCCAAAAAGAGATGGTAGAAGCCACTGGAAATGACCGGATCGATCTGATGACATTAGATGTTGCTTCCTTTGCCTCCATAAGTGATTTTTGCAGGGAATTTAAAAACCGGTATGAAAAACTGGACATTTTAATTCATAATGCCGCGTATTTTAACCACGGCTCAAAACACCGTCTAAGCGCTGACGGACTTGAATTAACATTTGCGACAAACGTGTTCGGGCCTTATTTAATGACCTCATTGCTTCTCGGCTGCCTTTCGAAATCGGAAGATCCAAGAATTCTGCATGCAGGCAGCAATATTATTAAACATTTTTTTGATCCTAAGAAAAAAATACAGTTTGAATATGTGATGGGGAAAAAGAAGGACCCTAAATTCAGCGTGTATAAAATGTACTGCCAGTCTAAGATGGCACTGCTGATGCTCGGGTTTAAAATGGCAGAAGAATACAAGGGCGCGGGCATTAAAGTTAACACTTTGCAGATTAACGGAGCTGTGATGTCCAAAGAAACTCTTAAAAAAGTGACTCCAGGCTACAGAATGGTTGCGCGCGTCCAGAATTTATTTTTCCGGCCGGCGGAATATATGGCAAATAACTACTTTGAAATTTGCACCTCGGAAAAATATAAAGACATAACAGGACAGTTATTTAATGACAAACTGGAAATCATGCAGCCGGCTTCCGGTCAAAAGCTCGGTATTTTTAAAGATATTAAACAGACAGTCGGCACGGCCCACTATCCAGCTTATGCGGAAAACATGGAAATCAGGGAGAAACTGTGGGAGCTTTGCAAAGAAGTGACTGCTGAACGGATCGGTGCAGAGCCGGCCGGTAAAGGGTAAGGCGGGCTTAAACTGGCCGCGACTTTGATACGCAGAGGAGAGGCATTTTCTCTGCGTATTTTTATTTGCACGGGATTTTTTCGGGAAAGGTAATATTCTGCTGTTGACTCTCCTGTTAGGGGAGAATTTATTGTTAATGTGAACGAGAGAAAGCGGGGGAAGGCGAGTGTACAGAATCGGGCTATTTTCAAAAATATCGAAAACGACTGTTAAGACTCTCAGATATTACGATGATATCGGGCTGCTGCAGCCGGCTTATACCGATGAGACAAACGGGTACAGGTTTTATACGACCGACCAGCTGGTTCAGCTTCACCACATCGTGGCTCTGAGGCAGATGGGCTTTTCCATCGAGGACATTTTGCATGTGAAGGACGGAGATAAACTGGGACAAATACTCGCCAGGAAAGAAGCCGAATTAGAAGCAGAAATCAAAGCCGCAGCCGACAAGCTCTCTCGTATCAAAAATTTTAAAAATCAGCAGGAGAGGGGTTTTAGTATGAGTTATCAGGCAGTAATTAAGGAGTTGCCGGAATGTATTGTGTATTCAAAGAAAATGCGCGTGCCGAATTATGACGCGTACTTTGAGCTGGTGCCAAAGATCGGGGAGGAAGTCACAGCAGCCAATCCATCATTGAAGCTGGCACAACCGGAGTACTCATTCATTGTATACCTGGACGGCGAGTACAAAGAAAAGGATTTTGAGGTGGAGTTTTGCGAAGCCGTAGAAAGCTTCGGGACAGACACAGATACTATTACTTTTAAGAAAATTGACAGCGTCCAGGCGGTCACTGTCCTGCATAAAGGTCCTTACAATCACTTGGGTGAAGCCTACGCCTACGTCTTCAAATGGATCGAAGACAACGGTTATACTGCTACCGGCCATCCGCGCGAAAGTTACATTGACGGTATCTGGAACAAAGACAGCAAAGAAGACTGGCTCACAGAACTACAAGTGCCCGTAGAGAAACCCAGCAAGTAAACTAAGTGTCACCCCTTTCTCAGATGAAAGGGGTTTTTGGTAATTAATGGGGGGTCTGACCCCCAAACGTTTAATAACTTCTCCCAAGCGGTATAACTTTATAGTAAAATAAAATTTGCGAAAAGCGAGCCAGATAACATGGAGGGCAGCTATGTCAGTTTCGATTACGGTTTTTTTACTGTTTATAGGTTATATCATTTTCTCTATTGATAAGAAAAAGGAGAATTTTCCGGTACCTCCTATATTAGTAATTATTGGTATAGGGCTGTTCTTTGTCCCTTATTTTTCACAAATAAGTGTCACAAAAGAAATCATTTACCACGTCTTTTTACCGGGGCTGCTGTTTGTATCTGCTTATCAGTTTCCTTTTTCTGATTTTAAAAGATATGCCGGTATTATTACATTTCTGTCAACGGCAGGCATCCTTTTAACTGTGTTATTACTGGGAACTTTAATCTACGCGGTCAGTCTGCCATTTATAGAAATACCCTTTATTGGTGCTTTATTAATGGCAGCCATTCTCACTCCGACAGACCCCGTTTCAGTCGTAAGTGTATTAAAAAAATCAGCAGATGATGATTTAATTGCAGATGTGGTTGAAGGGGAATCCCTGCTGAATGATGGCACAAGCATCGTGTTGTTTACGTTTATTTCGGGGATATACTTGCAGACTCAAAGTATTTCTCCTATGGCGTTTATCGGAGAGTTTTTGTATGTCTCATTAGGCGGTATTGCCTTAGGTGGGGTGTTTGGCTGGTTATTCAGCCAGGCCATACACTACACTCATAATAAGGAATACCAGGTCATGCTGAGTATCATTCTGGCATACGGGTCGTTTAACCTCGCAGAATTTCTTGGAGTATCTGGCGTTCTCGCAACAGTTTTTGCCGGAATTATGCTCTCATTCGAGTTTGGACGGGCAATCCGGGAAGCGCATTTTCGTGAAGCGTTGGACGGGTTTTGGGGAGTAATTGAAATCTCTATCCTCTCACTTTTATTCTTGTTAATAGGAATTTTGGCTGCCGATTATCTAATATTCAACTATTGGGGACTTGCTGTTCTCGTATTCGCAGGTTCACTTATTGTCAGGCTGCTAGTGATCGCAGGCGCCACACAGCTTCTGCCTGTCTGGCATAAAAAAATGAGTATGAGCGAATGTGTGCTGGTCAGCTGGTCCGGTTTGAAAGGGTCTGTGTCTATATTCCTGATTTTATCTCTAAAAGCAACTGGCGCCGATGGCATTGATTTAATTATTTCCCTAACATTCGCTGTCGTGCTTATTTCACTAGTCGTGCAAAGTATTGGCGTTCATCCGCTGTCAAAAAAGCTGCTTGGCTGATTAAATATTTAAAGATATTCTTATGGAAAAACTGATCAATTTATTTGGTCAGTTTTTTTGTCATCAGACAAACTGTAAGAAGAATAAGGTGATAGTGGTTTTGGTAAATGAAGGAGGAGTGAAGAGTGGCCAAATTTACGCTGCGAAAACAATACCGGCCTTACGTCAGTCCGTTTGATCCGTGTCCTTCCATACGAGTTAAAACTTATGTTACACCGCCGAATTTATACGTCGGTTTTCAGCCGGAAAAATTGCCGCAGTTTAACGCGAAACAAGCCTTGTTTGCAGGTACCCTCTGGAAAGTGTTTTATGATCCTTATTATGGTTCGGAAGAAAAGGAGAAGGGGGGCGGCCAATGAGTCAAAAGGAATTACCTAAAGAGTTTTATGAAATGATGGAAGAACTTCAGGCAATTGATTTTGTATTAGTCGAATTAACCCTTTATCTGGATACTCATCCTGATGACTTTGAGGCTATTGAACAATTTAATGAAAACGCCCATGCAAGACAAATACTGAAGCAGAAGTTTGAACAGCAGTTTGGCCCGCTTCAGCAATATGGGAACAGCTACAGCGGCTACCCGTGGAATTGGGATGATCCACCTTGGCCTTGGCAAATATAGTGAAAAAAGGGGGATGTACATTTGTGGGTGTATGAGAAAAAACTCCAATATCCAGTTAAAGTATCTAAATGTAATCCAATGCTTGCGAAATTTCTTATTGAACAATACGGGGGAGCAGACGGAGAATTAGCTGCAGCCCTTCGTTACTTAAATCAGCGGTACACCATCCCTGACAAAGTTGTTGGGCTTTTAACTGATATTGGTACCGAGGAATTTGCCCACCTTGAAATGATCGCTACAATGATTTACAAATTAACAAAGGATGCTACTCCTGAACAATTAAAAGAAGCCGGCATTGGAGAACACTATGTAAACCATGACCGGGCCTTATTTTACACTGATGCGGCGGGAAATCCTTTTACAGCCACCTATATTCAGGCGAAGGGCGATCCGATTGCTGACCTTTATGAGGATATTGCTGCGGAAGAAAAAGCCAGAGCAACGTACCAGTGGATCATTGATCAATCCGACGATCCGGATATTAATGACAGCCTTAAATTTTTGAGGGAAAGAGAAATTATTCATTCACAACGTTTTCGTGAAGCTGTTGAAATTTTAAAAGAAGACAGGGATAGAAAGAAAATATTCTAATGCCGCTCCCCCCCCTTTGAAAGTATATGTGATTAAAAACCACGAGTCTTTATTTTTCACTCGTGGTTTTTAGGGAGCATTAAAATAGTCCTTCCAGTTTAGATGAACCGGCATCAAAAGGTGATGGACCATGCACAGCCGCCTGTTTACTATACATATGATAAGGTGAGAATTGAAACAGGAGGACAATTAACCATGGATTTTAGTTATTATTATAATGGCCTGCCATATGAAAAAGACCATTTTCGGACGGCAAATAACGACCAATTAGTAAACGATATTCAGAAAGCAATAAATGGCGAATACAGTGCTGTAGCGTGTTATGAACAGATAGCAGAAATGGCGCCAGAACAGAATATAAGAAACAAGATCATGGAAATTCGCCAGGATGAAATAAGGCATTATGAAGAATTTGTTAAAATTTATACCAGCTTAACAGGAAGGCAGCCCACTGCTAAAATCACTGAAGAATGTCCGGATACTTACAGAGAGGGGCTGGATGTTGCATTTAAAGATGAACAGGAAACGGTGGATTTTTATTTAGATATCGCAGATAAGGTTCATGACTCTTCTATTAGGGAAATATTCCGCCGCGCTGCGGCTGATGAGCAAAATCATGCTGTATGGTTTTTATATTTTTCAGGAAAACAGAAGGAAGTGGAACCTCAACGCCATTCTAAACGGCAGGACATTGAAACTTATGGGGCTTTAGGTGCCTTAAATGCCGCCGAACTAACCTTGCCTGAGATATTGACCTATGCAATCCAAGACGAATATCTGGCACAAGCAAGATACGATGATGTACTCGGGAATTTCGGCTATGTGCGCACGTTCGCTCAAATTAAAGAAGCAGAAATGAGGCATATAAATGCCCTGCTGACACTCTTTGAACGCTATCAGGTGCCGGTTCCTGAAAATAACGCCTCACTATTCGTCTCTACTCCTGGTACATTAAAAGACGCCTATGCTGCTGGGGTTCAAGGAGAAATAGACAACATTGCGATGTATGAAAAGTTTTTATCCTATGACTTACCGCCAGATTTGAGAACTGTGTTTACGCAGCTTCGGAACGCTTCGCGAAACCACCTGGTTGCCTTTGAGAGAGGGTTGGCAAGGGGATAAGGGATAGATGGAAACACGGGAAAAGGGAATCACCTCTTCACACTGACGCCAGGAAGATGATTCTGGTGTTTTTCGCTGTTGCTCACTCCCAAATGTAATTAACTTTTAAATTAAATTGGCCTGTTTTTCCAACATAAATAAGGATATTTAGAAAAAAATAAAATGAATTCAAATCAAAGAAGAGGAGGAGTTATTTATGCCAGTTATTGATTCTTCAGTCCAGCAATTTCAAACATGTATTAATGCCTGCAATAAATGTTCGCAAGCATGTGAGGAGTGTTTAACATCTTGCCTCAAGGAGCCTGACGTACAGGCAAGAATCCACTGTATCAATATTTTAAGGGATTGTGCTGATATTTGTTCTATGGCCTCACAATGGATGTCACGCGGAAGCATATATGCAAAACAGTTTTGCCAGCTTTGTGCCACTATTTGTGAAGAATGTGCTGCAGAATGTGCGAAATTCAAAGATTCCCATTGTCAGGAATGTGCTAACATCTGTCGCCAATGCGCAGAGGAATGCCGTAAAATGGCAGCAATGTAATACGAAAAGGCAGATAAAAAGGCAGATAACAAATTGTTATCTGCCTTTTTGGTAATTACTGGGGGGTCTGACCCCTATGTGGACCCCTATGTGAAAACGCGCTTTGTGAATTTAAGTATAAAAGACATACTAATTAAGGCAGTCAAGATAAGGAGGCGTTTTTTATGAATGAATTCATGAAGCGAGCGGTGGATCTGGCAGTCCGGAATGTCAAACAGGGAGGGGCTCCTTTCGGGGCAGTGATGACTAGAAACGGGCAAATAGTATCAGAATCTGTTAATGAAAATCATAAGGTCTATGACGTGACGAGCCATGCAGAGATTGTTGCGATAAGGCGGCTCCAGGAAAAAGAACAGACTAATAACCTGGCGGGCACTACCTTATATGCAAGTGCAGAACCTTGTCCAATGTGCCTGGCAGCAATGTATTTTGCGGGAATAAATAATATATATTACTGTTCGTCTATCGAGGAAGGCGTTCAGGCGGGCTTTACAAAACCTCAAATTATTTATGAAGATCTTGCCAAACCAAACGAAGAGCGGCAGATTGTAATGAAACAAATACCGCTGGAAGCAGGAAAAGACAACCCGATAACCTTATGGGCCAACCAAGCTTCGCAGCCCCAATCTTAACCAGGACCCCCCAGGAATTAATATTGGAAATTACTGGGGGGTCTGACCCCTATGTGAAAAATTCCTAAGTGAAAATCCACTTTGTGAACCACCCCTTTACGACAAATCCATTTCCCAAAGTTTTTCTTCCGAACATTCATTCACTGACAGAGGGTGTCACTGATCCAAGTAAACTAAAGTTAGTGAATGAAAGAAGGAGGGGGCTTCCATCATGGGTAAGTCTAAAAACACAGTTTGGAATCCTTTTAAAAGAGCTTTCTGGACTAAAGAAAACCTTTTTACAGGGAAGGAACTTAATAACTGGAAAGACATTCACCAGCAATGGCAAAATGAGCGGCAAAAGCAGGAGAATCAGAAAAATCGTCTAGAAATGGCGGGCCGAAAAATTCAGAGGGCTGGCTGTGCCCTTACGTTCCTTTTAACCTTCCCCATTGTTGGATTTGCCCTGTTCGGGCTGATGGGATTAGTTACAGGTCTCATGGTCGGAGGCATTCTTTTTATTGCCATGCTTTCCGGCAAATGACCTGCTTCAAGAGCACCCATTCTCTCCCTCAAAGTGACTTAAAAGGAGGAACTGAAAATGATGAGCTGCCAAAACAGTGATAATAAGAGGTGCAATCGGCCGATCGTGACCTATTTTACTGCCGCCCAGGTCACCCGCCTCCGTAACCGAATCCGCCGCAAAATAAAAGTGCCATCCAATCCACCTGATGGCTGGAGCCGGGCCCCTTATAACCCAGAGGCCTTAATAAACAGTTTATCTGATATCTCGTTAAAGCCGGAGTACACTCTGAAAGCTTATCTGTATCGGGCAGGACTGAATGGCAATGGCCTCATTCGTGCGGAGAAAAAGGGAATGAAGGCCGAATTGCCGGAGTGGAACACCTACCCGGGTACATCCTACCCATATAAACAGCAGCCAGGGACAGAACGGCATATTGTGGAGGCATTGATGCTTGACGGCACGGCAAAATCTTATATAACAGCTTCGCTTCTTGAACGTGAGTGCCTTGAATATGGCGCGCTGTGGCACGGGCTAAATTGGAGCACACACGAAATTATAGACAGTAGCTGCCTGAATTGGGAAACAGAAAAAAATGAAGGAGAGTGGGTTTCGGAAGCACCCTGGGCTGCAGAATTAACATGGGATAAGCAAAAGCCCTGCTCATTTACTCCTTCAGTCACTAAAGGAATAAATAAAATCACAGTTAAGTTTTATTCATTCAGCGAGATGGGTGAACAAGCTATTTACAGGCATATCGATGAATATACTTACAAAAAAGGGGGCTTCAAAACGACAACCGAAGTGATAGCCAGGGGAGCGGGCGGATTCCTCTTTTGATTATGGAAATTACTGGGGGGTCAGACCCCCCAGTATTTGGTATAGTTAAAGGACGTTAAAATTTACTTTGGAGGTGCGTGCAGAATGCAAACAGAAAAAGAAAAAATGCTTGCCGGGGAGATGTATAACCCGGAAGACCCGGAACTCGTGGAGGACAGGAAGCATGCGAGGCGGCAAACGCGTATCTATAACGGAACGAATGAATCAGATGAGGCCAGGCGCACAGCTCTTTTAAAAAGGCTGTTCGGCTCGGCGGCTAAAAGCATGCATATCGAGCCGCCATTCCGCTGTGATTACGGCTATAACATTCACACAGGAGAAAATTTTTACGCCAATTTCGACTGTGTCATTCTTGATGTATGCGAAGTGAGAATGGGAAATAATTGTTTTCTCGCACCAGGCGTCCATATTTATACCGCCACGCATCCTCTTAAATCCGAAGAGCGAAATTCAGGCCGTGAGTTCGGAAAGCCTGTGACAATCGGACATAACGTATGGATCGGCGGAAGAGCGATCATAAACCCTGGTGTCACTATAGGAGATAATGCGGTGATTGCTTCAGGTGCCGTTGTCACTAAAGATGTCTCGCCCAACACCGTCGTCGGCGGAAACCCGGCAAAACCAATTAAAACAATTGAAAACTGATTACGCCCTGGACCGAATCGATTAGTGTATATCACTAAATTAACCACTCTCCCAAAACACTCAGCCATCATTAACAAACGAGCTGCCCATCAGCCAAGGAGCATGTGCGAAAAATACATGCTCTTTAGTTATGACAAAAACAATAATTTTCCGACTGAACGCCGACGGTAACAGGCTTCTGTAGTATAATGAAAGCGTATATAAGCTGTTCAGAGTGACAGTAAAAAGCTATGCGAACGCCCCCTCAATCTTCACCAATGATCCCGCGTTTTTTCAGATTAACCGGGCGGGCCGCTCGCAAAACGTCACGCCTGACAGCGGCAAATATTTAAAAGACTAAAGGGTGGTGGCGTCTAATGAGGTACGAAATCGTTAACGAATTTCCACATCACATCATTTATGAGTCAGAGGCACCGTTTATCTCTCTTTACCAGCCGACACACCGGCATTCACCGGAAAACAAGCAAGACCCGATTGTATTTAAAAGACTTCTGCGCCAGCTCCAAGGGGCACTGAAAGAGGCCTATTCAGAGACCGACCGAGACACACTTCTTAAACCTCTTCAAGAGATTGAAAAAGATAAAGAATTTTGGCGCACGACCTCAGAAGGCCTTGCCATACTGGCTTCCGCCACCCAATGCGTCGTCTACAAAATCCCGCGCCCTGTAAAAGAGCTGGCTGTGGCTGCGGAGAGGCTTCATATTAATCCCCTCATCCGGGTATATCAGTCAGCTGACCAGTATCAGGTCCTTGGCCTGAACAAAAACACTTTCCGCCTTTATGAAGGCAACAGATACGGATTCGAGAAAGTTGTATTGCCTTCAGATGTGCCACTTACGAAAGAAGAAGTATTAGGCGACCACCGGACGGAAGCCTACTTGTCCAAGTCAGGGAACACTGGCTCTTCCGCAAAGTTTTTCGGGCAAGGTGCGAAAAAAGATGAAATTGATAAAGACACAGAAAAGTTTTTCAGATATGTAGATAAATACGTGTATGAGAATTATTCCAAACCTTCCGGCAAGCCGCTCATTCTCACAGCCTTAAAAGAACACCACGGTATTTTTAAAAAATTGAGCAGTAACCCTTATTTAATGGAGGAAGGCATAGGCAGTGCGTTTGATTCTCTTGCAGAAAAACAATTGAGAGAGAAAGTCTGGGCAATCATCGAGCCCATTTACCTGGAAAAAACAAAAAAGCTGACAGAGACCTATGCCTCAGCTAAAGCTAACGGATCGGGCTCCCCGCACCTGGAAGAAGTCGCCCAGGCAGCTGTCGAAAACCGGATCGCTGCCATTCTAATAGAAGACGGCCGGACCATTCCCGGACGCGTCGACCAGGCCACAGGAGAAATCACAGTGACCGATACGAACGAGGATCAATATGGCGACATTCTCGGTGATTTGACTGAAATGGCCTTTAAGAAAAAAGCCAATGTTGTCGTCCTGCCAAAAGAAAGAATGCCGAGCAAGACAGGTGTAGCGGCGGTGCTGAGGTAAGAAATAACGTCTGAAAAAGGGCTGGCGGTTTCCTCGCCAACCCTAATATAACGCTCCTCACCAAAACAGCTCTCAGGCAGGTATACCTGCCTGAGAGCTGTAAATGTTCTTGTTCCTTCCATGTGCCGCCTCCCCACACGCGCAGATGCTTTTACTCTTTTATATAAGTACTTAAGTTATCTAATAACACATCCAGCTGGTCTGCCTGCTTCAAATATGTCTGTTTGGCCTGCTGGTTTTCTGTTTGTATGGAAAAGGCTCTTAAACTTTCCTGAAGCTTTTTAATATCTGCCGCGACTAAAAGCTTTTGTTTGACCTGTGGCATTTTCTTCCTATCATTGAATAAATCGATATACACGTTCCCGCTGGAATCGATCTGGCCGAGGAAAACATTTGAAAAACTGGTTACACCCTGCTTTCCGAGTTCGTCTTTCAGCCACTCTTTGTCGTATCCAAAGTCGGTTAAGCTTTTCTCCATCACATTGCCGTCCACGATGACGATTCGAGGCTGGTGTTCCGGCTCCGCCGTCAATCCCATATCCTTAGATGTGACCGGCTGGGCATTGCTTTTTTTCAAGACACTTATCTGGCCGTTTTTCTCCATCACAGCTGACTCCACGTCGTCCAGTTTGAACACGTCTTTTTGACGGAGGTGAATCATTAGTTCATCGACCGTCAGACTTTCCTTCCTCAACCGGTCTTCATAAATAACGCCATTCTCAATTAAAACCGCAGGCTTTCCCTCAGTAAGCGTACGAAAACGAAAGGACTTTAACTCTATATGGGAAATAAACATTGGAAATAACGCCCAAAGAACCATTCCAACAACGAAATTGGATATTCTGACTTCGGTTCCAAACGTCATTTCCGCCGCGATGCTCCCTATGGCAATCCCGACGATATACTCGTAAAAGGTCATATCGGTTATATGTTTTTTCCCCATAATCCGTGCCAGTAAAAATAAGAGAAAAAAGCCTATAACCCCTCTGATCACAACCGTTCCTAATTCAGTCATTACCTTAACACCCCAATTACTTCATTGACGTACTATTTTTCCATTATCGGGCAAACTAAATGGAAACATACATAAAGGTGCCGATTGTGAGTTGAAGGAGGAATAATTGTGTATAAAACGTTGATGATACCAGCCTTAATTATTTTCGTCATCCTGATATCCGGCTGCAGTACATCTGATATTTTTATAACAGAGAAGGATGAGCTCCTGTTTACGGAGATCAGAGCGCTATACGAGGAGATTGATGAGAGGAAATGGGAGGACGCCAAATCAAAGATGACTAATATTGAAAAAATATTTGAACAGCGGAAGTGGAAATTATTTATGTTAGGGCAGTTGAGCCAAATACATGATATTGAATTGGAGTTTGAATTACTCATCGAAAATATAAATGAAGAGGATGATTCAGAGAGTAAGCTGGGGATAAAGAAAATAAAACGCCAGCTTTATTCTATTTATAATTTATAAAGGCTTATAAGGTGCATCAGCCCCATTGGCCCTAGTTCAAAAAAGCTTCCCCCATTTCGGAAACATGATTTGTCCCCCCGGCGAATAACATTAATTAAGACAAGAGGGGCAAATTAGCCGGCATCAATCAGGCCGGAAGTCCAAAGGGGGAAGTCTTTGTGGTGGAAGCTGTTTTAAAACTGTTTACGAGTGAACAGCAGGCACAGGCGATACTGTCTAATCAGGTCATCGAATTTATTTTCATGGTGCTGTTTGTGTCATTTGCTATAGCGTGTCTCGTTCACCTCACCCTGTTCAGCAGGTTGAAAAGAATCCGGCATTTTTTACACATGTCAGACTCATTGGACATTGACCCGCTCCGCACCTTTAAACTCGAATTTGATAAGAAACAACAGGAAGAACCGGTGAAAGTGGACACGTTCGTCGAGCAGAAATTCTCCAGCTGGCGGGTGTTCAACGTACCTGTCGTGAGCCTTATTAAGATGATTCAAATGACCGTATCCATGTTCATCTTAATTGGCGTATTAGGGACATTTATCGGGCTGACCATGTCCTTGGGAAGCATCGACTCCACAGGGGACCAGCTCGTCGAAAACGTGGCGGCTGTCCTTGCGGGAATTGACGTGGCGTTCTACACAAGTATTACCGGGATGGGTTTCTCGCTCATCATGACTATTCTGCTTCGTGTCGCCAACACGGAATATTTGCTCACAGACATTATGTTAAAAACGGAGTCCCACCTCGAAGAGAATGAGCAGGACCCGATGTCCCGCCTGATTGAGGTGTCAGAAACAATTAATTCATCCATCGTCGAGCTCAGGGAGACAAACCAGCAGTCGCTTCAAAACATTGAAAAGGCTTTTCACGGTTTTCAGGAGTACACGGTCGGCCTGCAAAAATCAGCTGAGGATCTGGCAAAGTTTAATAAGGGGCTTTCCGAGAACCTTAAGGAATTTACTGTTCTTTTTAAAAATATAAAAAAAGTGACCGACGGCTTCGGGACGGCGGTCACAAAGCTGAACAACAACTTTGATCAGTTATTTGCCTATTTTTCAAAAATGGATAAGAGAAACGAGCGCATGTCGCAGGCGTTCCAGTATACGTACCAGCAGATAGAGAAACTTTCCACCTCCCAGATCAAAGCACTCAATCATTTTGAAGAGTCGGTGGAAGACTGGAAAACGTTCATTTCAACCATGGCAGACAGGCAGGAAGCCGCCCACGGATCTTTTGAAAGAATGAATGCACAAAGCGGCGAACTGGTCACGCTCATGAAAGAAAATAATACACAGTTTAAAGGAATCTTCGGTACAGATGTGAGTTCAAAGCTTTCCGGCATTCAAACGTCGCTGAGGGAGCTGACCCGGGATTTTGATAAGCTCGGAAACGCCATTGGCCACTTGCCTGAGGCACTGGAAACGATTAATACGACCCAGGCAGAATATAAGCATCTTCTGACAGACCGGTTCGACGACCTAAAGCAGTTTAACCAGGAGTTCAACCAGCATATAAAAGCCCATGCGAGAGATTCCGCTGAATTTGAAAAACAGCTTCATGAAGCGTCATCCACTTTTGAGGATATCGGCAGTAAAAACAATCAGATGATCAGGGAAATTAACCGGACCGTCAGTCAAATGACCGACCAGTTTATGCAGCGGGAAAATCAGCTCGAAGCGAGTGTCGAGGTACTTAAAGAGACGCTTTCCAGATATGTGTCCAGTCTCGAAGGAACACTCGGGGACCGGTTAGATAAAGTGAGCAGAAACATTGGCGACTACGTGATGGATATGAACGGGGCGATCAAGAAAGAATTTAAGCAAATAAGCGACATCTCTGAAGAAAGCCAGCAGAGAAATATCCGGGTGATGCAGCAGGCCATCCAGGATCTGCAGCAGGAATTCCAGACCTTGAACCGCCTGCTTCACTCCTTTTCCCAGGAACCGGCCAGGCAGCCCCAGCGGATAAGAGTGGGCACCAATGATTAGTAAGTACCGGCGGCTGTTTAAAGGCGAGGAGGAGGAAGGGCATTTCTGGCCGGCATTCACTGATTTGTTAACAATTATTTTACTGTGTTTTGTGTTAATTTTTATCATTATGATGGTCATTAAATCTTTCCAGATTGAAGAGATGAAGCGGACCATCGACCAGATTATGGGGGTAAGAGTCAACATTGTCGAGGACTTAAACGAAGAATTCGGAGACTCCAGCCTTGGGATAGAGGTGGATGGAAAGACAGGCGCAATCATTTTTAATACCGATATCCTGTTCGAATACGACGACACGGTTCTCAAACCGGAGGCGTTTCAGTTTCTCGATGAATTTGTCCCTGCTTATTTAGACGTTCTGCTTGAAAAAGGCTATGAAAACTATATTTCCGAGATTATTATTGAAGGGCACGCAGACCGGGACGGCGGCTATTTATATAATCTGAACCTCTCGCAGGAGCGGGCATTCAGCGTGGCCGAATATGTGCTGAGCGATGACTTTCCTTATAAAAATATTCAGCCAGCTTTAAAAGAAAAGTTGACAGTCAACGGAAAGTCTCATTCGGTCGGACGCACCGATGAAGACGGGAACTACAGCGCCAAAGCGTCGCGCCGTGTAGAATTCAAATTCCGCCTGAAGGACGAAGAGATTCTAGATAAAACGCGGGAACTGCTTGAGGGGAAATAGGATGTGAAAGGGGCTCTTGGAAGAAGGCCCCTTTTGGATGGAAGGAGAGGGGTGGGAGTTTTTAGGTTGATTGTAGGTTGTGGAGGGTAGGATATGTTGGTAGGGATAATTAGAATAAATCTAATTCGCTGATAGAGAGGGAGTTTTCGCCGATTGAATCCGTTTTTCGCTGATAGAGGGTGCAAAATCGCCGATAGAATTCATTTTTCGCCGATAAAGAGTGCAAATTTCGCTGAGAGCACAACTCATTTCCGATATTGACCACTTCATTCACTGCCAGACCACCCAAATCCCCAGACAACCCCTACATTTACTCCCCAATCCTCAACTTGCACCTATCCCTCTACTAAAAACCACTAACATTACTCAGAACACCAGACAATTATTCTGTAAGGGACGGTTTGGGCAGGGATGCTTCGCGTGGACGGACCATAAATGATAATGAGGTTGCGGTTGGCAGGATTTCCGGTAAAAGGCTGGCCGTTTGCCAGAAGGATCGGTGTGTAGGGTGTTAAATTTACTTGGAGCATGCCGTCGCTGCTCACTAGCTGTGATTTAAAAAAGTCTGCTTTAACGTTTACACCAGGTATTTCCTTAACCATAACAAGGGCGCGGTATTGCGGCGGGAAGATTAAGGGCACGGGTGCATTTCGGTCATAGTAGCCGGTGACCCGGTCCCCGACGCCAATAATTTCCTGGTCTACAACATACGTCTCGGGAGCGACCACGAAATTGACTATAGCACCGGTGCCGTCCTCGACCGTCATTAATTTAAAACAACCTTCATTTTCAGCATTTTGCCCCGTCAAAAAGTCATTAATGCTTGTCACAAACCCTCTAAAAAAACCAAAATCCACCATCCTGATCCCCCCATTTTAAAACGGTTTTTTTAGTGAATTATATGCTTTAAAAAAACATAAAGACCCTACCTATAACAATATAATTAAGATGTAAATATTGGAATGTTCTGATTTATTAATGTTTTAATTTCTGTATTGACAACTAACCCCGCCAGGAGTAGATTCTAATTTATAAAAACCGAATATGACGCCTTTTGTTCGCTGAAACTGTTGTTAGACAGTGCGGGGGAACCAATTTTGGCAATTTGTAATTGTCTTGGGGTGAATCTTTTTTCCATAAGAAGGGATACTCTCGATCCCTAATCCGACAGCTAACCTCGTAAGCGTCATTTCAAGAGAGAAAGGTCTATTTCTATTAGACCATTTCTTTGTAATGGTTTTTTTAATGTCAAAGGAGTGGATCAAATGTCAAAAGTTAAAAAACAATTTGCAGTAATTGGATTGGGAAGGTTTGGAGGCAGCGTCTGTAAAGAGCTATTCAAGATGGGACACGAAGTATTGGCCGTCGACAAAGATGAAGATAAAGTAAATGAATATGCTAAATTTGCTACGCATGCCGTACAACTGGACAGTACCGACGAAAAATCTTTAATAAGTATGGGAATCCGTAACTTTGAGCATGTGGTGGTGGCTATTGGGGACAACATCCAGGCTAGCATCTTAACGACTCTTGTTCTTAAAGAAATAGGAGTAAAGACTGTATGGGTAAAAGCGCAGAACGCTTATCACCAAAAAGTACTCGATAAAATAGGCGCTGACCTCGTTGTTCATCCTGAGTTTGATATGGGAAAGCGTATTGCCCATAATATGTCTTCAGAGAAGATTATTGACTTTATTGATTTAGCTGATGACTATAGTATTGTTGAACTGCTTGCTACATCAAAAGTCCATAACATGACATTAATAGAGCTAGATGTGCGTGCAAATTACGGCGTGACGATCCTCGCGTTTAAAAGCGGAAAAGAGATGAATATTGCGCCTGATCCGGATGATAAGATACGGGAAGGAGATATTCTTATTGTGATGGGGCATACAAACGATCTTGATCGTTTTGAAGACGAGGGGTTGTAAAAATGAAACACCTTAGGACGAGAATCTCACAATTATCACCCCCTCAATTTCTGGCAACTGGTTTTTTAAGTGCTATTATTATTGGGACAATTTTATTGCTCATGCCTTTTTCAACCGAAAAACCAATCAGTTTTATAGACGCTTTGTTTACAGCCACATCGGCTACAACTGTAACTGGACTAGTGGTCTTGGACACTGGATCAGATTTCACAATTTTTGGCCAAACAGTAATTATGATTTTAATAAAGATCGGCGGATTGGGTCTCATGACCTTCGCGATCTTAATAGTGTTAGCGTTAGGTAAGAAGATAGGCCTTAAAGAGAGACTTTTAGTACAGGAATCATTTAATCAGCCAACACTTGGCGGGATGGTCAGACTTGTAAAAATGTTGCTTATATTTGCATTCGCTTCAGAATTGTTGGCTACCCTGTTTCTGGCGTTGAGGTGGGTGCCTGAGTATGGATGGGGATTTGGATTGTTTACGAGCCTTTTTCATGCTATTTCAGCGTTTAATAATGCTGGGTTTTCTTTATGGTCAGACAGTTTATCTGCCTATGTGGGGGATCCGTCTGTAAATTTAATCATTACTTTTCTGTTTATTACTGGGGGGATTGGCTTTACTGTAGTATACGATCTAATTAAAACTAAAAAGTTTAATCACTTATCGCTGCATTCAAAGCTTATGATTATAGGAACTTTTGCAGTCAACGTCATTGCGATGTTTATTATATTTGTCCTGGAATACGCTAATCCGGCAACCATCGGACAACTCCTATGGTATGAAAAGATTTGGGCTTCCTACTTTCAGGCAGTCACACCTCGTACTGCTGGTTTTAATACGATTGATATTGGCAGTATGGAACCGAGTACGATTACATTTATTCTTATTCTCATGTTTATTGGGGCAGGAAGTGCCTCTACGGGCAGTGGTATCAAACTAACAACCTTCCTTGTTATTGTTTTAGCGGTGGTTACTTATTTAAAAGGAAGAAAAGAATCTGTGGCTTTTGAACGTACGATTCCTGATCATACAGTTATGCGGGCACTTTCTATTGTAGTAATTAGTCTCATGGCCGTTACATTTAGCATTTTTATTCTATCAGTAACTGAGAATGCTCCTTATTTACTTATCGTTTTTGAAGCTTTTTCTGCCTTTGGAACGGTTGGATTGTCGATGGGATTGACGGATGAATTATCACCGCTTGGAAAACAAGTGATTATTGTATTAATGGTAATCGGGCGTATCGGGCCAGTAACCCTAGCTTTTGCCTTGTCAAAAACGGAACCAAGCAAAATTCGTTATCCTAAAGGAGATGTTTTTACTGGTTAGCTACCCAGAGGTAAAAATCTTAATTAGACGCAATGGAGAAATTGAGGTATTGTGGAGCTGAGCCAGACGGGGAAAGCCCGCACATTAACAAAACAATGCTTTAATGGAGGAATTAAATTGAAAGAATTAAAATATGAGATCATTAAAACAGTCGGTGTATTGTCAGAGTCACCGAAAGGATGGACGAAAGAGCTGAATCTGATCAGCTGGAACGGGAGAGAACCGAAGTATGACATTCGCGACTGGGCACCTGATCATGAAAAAATGGGTAAAGGTGTGACCTTAACTGAAGAAGAAGTCACCAACTTGAAGAAAGTCATTGAAGGAATGGAGTAACTGTCTTTTGAGAAACTAAGGGGGGCGCTTAGAAACGTTCAAAACGTCAATGCCGGACAAAAGTCACAACAAAGGGGACCTGCATGACACAGGTTCCCTTATTAGGTCGATAAACAATCTATTTTTCTGTTAACTGAAAGCCGATGTGCTCTAAAGCTGTTTCTAAATCCATGGCTGTCTTAACTTCCAGACCCTTAAGGCTCGAATGAATGGTATTTTGAAGGGCAAAGTCTGGGGAAATTCCTGTCACAATCGCCTGAACACCCATAACATTAAGACAATTGACAACCTCCGTGACCACTTCTGGAAACTTATTATCTAATATGACCAGCCCTGAGACATCAAAGATGAAATGCTCATTATTATTTTCAGCCGCGTAACGGAGCACTGTATTCATAATGTGTTCCGCTCGTTTGTCATCAATGATCCCTTGTATCGTAAGGATTGCTACGCCTTTCGTTATAGGGATAATAGGAACATTTAATAACCCCATATTATACTTGGTTTCATCGAGTTCAATGAGATGGGAAAAGATGTCGGCCATGGAATAAAGAAAGTCCCGGTCGTGGTCTGAGAAGTCCTTTTCTTCCCTGTCCATGACACACAGTGTGCCAAACACTTCTCCGTCAAGGTTTCTCAAGGTCACGCCTATAAATCCTTTTGTTTTCAACTGGCCTGTCACAGCCAGTTCTTTTGTAAGGTCAAAATTTGCTAAATTACTCGTACGGATGGTATCGCTGGGATTTGAAATGATTAGCCTGCAATACGTTCCGCCGTATTCGACCGAGTAGCCTTCAGGAATAATTTCTTCCTCTTTATTAAAGGAGCTCAGCACGGTCATCGCTGTTTCTCCTTTTCTTGTCACATACGCAGTATTTACATTTAATCTATTAGTTATTACTTCAAATATTTTATTTGCGGCATTTTTCAACAATTGAAAGTCTGAAGTAGACAATGGATAGCTATCGGACATGATCTGCCCCCTTTTTCACATTAAATTTTAGTCACGACTAGTTATCTAATAAAATTGTGTCATTTTGCGTGGAAGTATGTGCCAATTTTATCACCATTAACAATCTATGTGTAGTGTTAACGTTAAATTAGGCAGTCAATTATGGAAAATGTGATTAGAAACGGGTGTAGAATAATTTCGTCCCAAGAGATTTGAAGTATTCTTCCCAGTGAACAGACATAAAAACACATAAAAATGAGGAATTAACTCAAAATAACTAAGTAATTACATTAATACGGCAGTATTTTTCACCATAAAAACAGCCTTATATTAACAGAAAAATTAAATTTTTCTGAAAACAACTCTTGACTTTTTGCCATACCCGAGTTTATATTAATAACTAGAAAGACGGAAAAGTAGGAATAAAGACATGAGACATTTAAACACGGTCCTGGTGACAGGATATGCGCGCGCACCTCAGGGAACATCGATGTACGAAATTTACAAACATGCCGGCATTGTGCTGGAAATCAATTATCATAACCATACGATTGAACGGGTGGATTTTACCTTCATTGCAGATTTAACCAGTGATTTCTTCAAAAAATTGCTGGAAGGATACGATTTGCAAGACGGGTTGGATCCGCTGATTGAAAGAATTAAAAAACATTATTTTGCACCGTCCCAGCAGGCGATGATCGTGGCTTTGCAATCAGCCGTGCAGCGCTATTGGGATTACGTGCAGGAAAAATAAGTGAGTCAGGTTAAAGTGAAGTAGGGAGACGACCTCTCTCTATTGTCTCATTGGAACCTAGCTGATTAGCAAGATGCATTCAGAAAAGGGATTTTCTGGGTAAATCTTCTGATTTAGCTAGGTTTTTTTACTGTTTTTGGAGGTGAAAAAATTGACGAAAATAATTGACATCGAAAAGGCTGTGTCGCTTATAAAATCAGGCGATACACTCATGGTCGGCGGTTTCGGGCTTGTAGGATGCCCGCTCAGCCTGCTGGAAAAAATGGAGGAGGCGGACTTAAAACACCTCACTGTGATCAGCAATAATTTAGGGGAACCGGGCAAGGGTCTTGGGAAACTCGTGCTTCAAAAGAAAGTTAAGAAAGGGATCGGATCGTATTTCACGTCCAATCCCGATGTGGTAAATGCCTACCAGCAGAACGAGCTGGAAATTGACCTCATGCCGCAGGGCACACTCGCTGAGTCTATTCGGGCTGGCGGAGCCGGAATCGGCGGTTTTTATGTAAAGACCGGGGCCGGAACGAAAATGAGCGAAGGAAAAGAAGTGAGAGAGATCAAAGGTGAAACATATTTATTCCAGGAAGCACTCCAAGCGGATGTGGCTCTGATTAAAGCAAAGAAAGCCGACCGCTATGGAAACCTCGTTTACTTAAAGTCGGCAAGGAATTTTAATCCGGTAATGGCTACAGCAGCGAGCCTTGTGATTGCCGAAGTAGATGAGATTGTCGAGCCTGATGACTTGTCTCCTGAAGAAATCGTCACACCGCATCTGTATGTGGACTACCTCGTCGTACGAGGAGGTGATGGAAATGAATCATAAACAGCGAATTGCATCACGTGTGGCCCGGGAACTGAAGGACGGCGATATCGTGAATGCAGGGATAGGAATCCCGACTCTCGTGCCCGACTTTATTCCCGATGGTGTCGAAGTATTTCTCCATTCTGAGAACGGTATTTTAGGCGTCGGCCCGTTCCCGGAAGAAGGTAACATCGATGAGAATATTATTAACGCCGGAAAAAAACCGGTCACTGTTAAAGAAGGGGCTTCTTATTTTGATAGTGCTTCTTCCTTCGGCATGATCCGCGGGGGTCATATTGATGTCGCGATTCTTGGGGCGCTTGAAATTGATGAAACGGGCCGGATCGCTAACTGGGCGGTCCCGGGGAAACCGGTTCTCGGGGTGGGAGGCGCCATGGATCTCCTTGAAGGCGCCAAAAAAATATTTATTACGATTACCCATACCACCAAAGATGGTAAGCCGAAAATAGTGAAAGAGAACCACTACCCAGTCACATCGGAAAGAAAGGCAGACCTGATCATTACAGACCTGGCTGTATTTAAAGTCACCAGTAAAGGGCTCGTACTCACTGAAATTTTTGCACACAGCAGTTTACAGGAGGTGGAGCAGAAGACAGAGGGAGCTTTCACGATCGACCCGTCATTAAAACAAACTAACTAGATTATTAGAAACAGAGGTGAAGAGATGGTAGTAGTTGTAAATGCGTTTCGTACGCCAATCGGCAAATACGGGGGGAGCCTTGCAGGCAAAAAACCGGAAGAACTGCTCGAGCACTTATTTAATAATCATTTTGCCCACTCCGGCCTGCCTCCAAATATCGTGGATGAAGTCGTCATAGGGCAAACGAAACAAAGCGCCCATGCCTCTAATATTGCGAGAGTGGCGGGACTGGCGGCGGGCCTTCCGATTGAGACGCCGGCCCATACCGTTCAGATGCAGTGCGGCTCCGGCATGCAGGCTGTCTATAATGCCTGGCTGTCAATCGTAACAGGCCAGTCGGAAATTATGCTCGCAGGAGGCGTCGAAAGTATGTCCCAAGCGCCCTTTTACCTGGCGGAGAACCGGTTTCTCCCTCCCACAGGAAACCGGGTCCTTTATGACAGCAACACCGAAAGCCAGCCTAAATCTCAGCCGGAAGCGCTGTTCGGCACTTTCAATATGGGAGAGACCGCTGAAGTTTTAGCTGAAAAATACAACATCAGCCGTCAGGAACAGGATGAATTTGCATACAACAGCCAGTTAAAAGCGAAACAAGCGATAGAACAAGAGCAGTTCTCTGATGAGATCATTCCCGTTGAAGTGAGGGGAAAGAAGAACACGTCATTAGTTGCTGTAGATGAACACCCTCGGGAGGTCACGGTTGAAAAACTGAATAAACTGCCACCCGCTTTTAAAAAGAACGGCACAGTGACTGCCGGCAATTCATCCGGACGGAACGACGGGGCGGCGACACTGCTTTTGATGAAAGAAGAGAAAGCAAAGGAACTGGGCTTAGAACCGCTTGCCAAAATCAAGGCGATCGCAAGCGCCGGGGTTCATCCGAAAGTAATGGGCACAGGACCGGTGCCGGCTACCGCCAAAGCCTTGAAAAAAGCGGGTCTCACGTTAAATGACATGGATGTTATTGAGTTAAATGAAGCATTTGCGGCACAGAGCTTGGCCGTATTAAAGGAATGGAATCTGCCGCATACTAAGCACGTCAATGTGAATGGAGGAGCGATTGCGTTAGGCCATCCTCTCGGCTGTTCCGGAGCGAGGATTCTTGTCACGTTAATCCACGCCATGGAGAAGAGAGACTGCCAATACGGCCTCGGTACCCTTTGTGTTGCTGGTGGACAAGGCATTTCAACTATCGTGGAAAAGTATTCATAGAGAAGGTGATGAATTGACAGTGGAAAAAGACCATGTTTTTCACAGGAATTTTCATTATAACTACCCGTTAATCGAAAAGGCTGAAGGGATTTATTTATATGACGAGTCAGGCCAACAGTATATGGACGCCAGTTCTGGGGCTGTCGCGGTGAGTGTCGGGCACGGGAATAAGGAAATTATTGAAGCTGTAGCCAAACAGGCCGAAAAAGTGGCGTTTGTCCACACACTCCGGTTTGAAACGGAAATCCAGCACCACTTGTCCAGGCTGATCGCATCTATAGCGCCCGATACGCTCGATACGGTGTATTTTACATCAGGCGGGGCAGAAGCAAACGAGAGTGCGTTTAAACTTGCCCGGCAATACCATATAGGGCACGGAAAACAGAAAAAAACTAAAATTATGAGCCACTGGAACAGCTATCATGGCAACACGATGTGGACCCTTTCAGCCGGGGGGGACAACAATCGGAGAAGCTTGTATGAAGCTGAACTTCATGAAGGCACCGTTCATGTGCTGCCTCCTTACCGGAGAGGGCGTCCCAGCTCAGAAGGCATGACACCTGAAGAGTTTGGGGAGGCATGCCTGAAAGAGATCGAAGAGACGATAATTCGTGAAGATCCTGAAACGATCAGTGCATTTATCGTCGAACCAATTACCGGAAGCCAGATCGCAGCCCTCGTACCTCCCGATAATTATCTGAAAGGGATCAGGAAACTCTGCCAGACATACGACATTCTCATGATTGCTGATGAAGTGATGACAGGGTTTGGCCGAACGGGTGAGATGTTTGCCGTGGACCACTGGCAGGTAGTTCCGGACATTATAACATTCGCCAAAGGGGTCTCGAGTGCTTATCTTCCTTTAGGAGGAATGATTGTCAGCGACGGGATTGTGAAGGTGATAAAAGAGGAGTGGGACGGGAAGTTTGCCCACGGATTTACATTCAGCGGCCATCCGCTGTCACTTGCGGCAGCTAAGGCAAACATCGAGTACATCTTAAAACACGATCTGGTTAAAAAGGCGAAAAGGCAAGGCGAGTATTTAAACGGCCAGTTGAGGAAGTTAGCAGAAACATGGTCATTTACAGGCGAAGTCAGAGGCAAAGGGCTCCTTGCCGGCTTTGAAATGGTGAAAGATCAGATGAGTAATATGGCCTTTGAATCCGAATTCCAGGCAGCGGAGAAATTTAATGCGTTGTCACTCAAAAACGGGGCTGTCCTTTACCCCGGCCAGGGACAAGTGAAGGGCGAAAAATTTGACCATATCTTACTGGGGCCGCCTTTAACGATAACGACACAGGAAATTGACAAGCTTATAACTATATTGGAACAAAATTGTTCGGAATTTTCTGAACTTATCAAATCGACAGTTTGACAAGTGATTTCAGAAAGGAGGGAGTACAGATCCTGAAAAGGTAAGCAGAAGGCGTTGGAAAGACTGCAAATCTACTTTAACCAAACAAAAGGGGATGAGAGCATGTTTCATATTAAAAAGCTGGTATTAGTCGTGATGATTGCCGGATTGTTCGGAATGCTGATGGTTGCTTGTAATGGTGGAAACGATGAAGCAAGCGGAGAGAATAATCAGCCTGAAGAAAACGAGACAAATAATAATGACACAAATGAAGCAAATGAGGCCAATGACGAACCTGCAGATGATGCGGCTGATTATCCTGATAAATCGGTACAGATGGTTGTTCCTTATTCAGCCGGAGGAGGAACAGATACAGTTGCTAGAGCGATCAGTGAATTTATCGATTTCGAAGAGTCACTTGTCGTTTCAAACATTGAGGGAAGCGGTGGAGCGATCGGAACAATGGAAGTAGTCAATGCGGATCCTGACGGCCATACGCTTCTGATGCACTCCGTAACCGCAGCAGTTTCAGGGTACCATACAGGCCTTTTCGATACGAAAATCTGGCAGGACTTAGAACCGGTCGCCTCGATGGTTACACAAAGCGGAGGCATCGTAGTCAGGGAAGATTCTGACTGGGAAACAGTAGAAGATCTTGTGGAATACGCTCAGGCTAATCCTCAGGAACTGTCAGTCGGATTACCGGGCATCGGCGGAGGCGCTCATATTATCAGTGCCATTTTTGCAGATGCGGCAGATATTGAAGTGAACTATGTGCCGTTTGACGGATCAGCTGATTCCCGTGCTGCATTAGCCGGAGGACATATCGACGTCATGGCCGGGTTTGTATCTGAGTTCTATGACTTTATCCAGGAAGGGGAATTCAGAATGCTGGCTTCTACAGGTTCTGAAAGATCACCGCAGCTTCCTGACGTACCGACCTTTACGGAGATGGATATCGACTTTGTTCTGAACCACAGAAACGGTATTTTTGCCCCGCAGGGAACTCCTGAAGCAGTCATTGATAAATTAAACGAGCGTCTTGAGGAAGTGACTCAAAACGAGGAATTTATCACGTTAATGGACGGGCTTGTTACAGAGTCGGCGTTCCTGTCCGCGGATGAATTTAAAGAAGAGCTTGAGGAACTGGATGCCATGATCGAACCTGTAGGCGAACTTATCAGAAATGAAGAATAGATTTATAAATTAACGAAGGGGGGAAGCGTGATGATGAACTCGGATAGAATACTAGCGGTTGTCCTGTTTCTGTTCAGTGTCTTTATGTTTGTTATGAGCTTCTCCATACCGCCTGGCACACTGGGGACCGGGACAGCCGGCCCCTCCTTCTTTCCGCAAATATGGGCTGTTATTTTAGCTGTGTTGAGCATTCTTATGTTTATTAAAAGTGCCCCTGAAGACAGTGAATACACTCACAAGGGGCTCATCCAGTCCCTTCGTGAGTATAAAAAAGTCATTTACATGCTTTCAGCATCGTTAGCCTATATTTTTCTGCTGGGCATTCTTGGCTACATTATAACCACACTTTTATTTCTGATTGTGACCATTCCTGTATTAGCGGCAGAGGCAAAAGTAAACAAACTTAAAATTCTGTTCATTGCTGCGGCTATTACGTTTTCCACATATGTCATATTCCAGCACGTATTAAATGTCTTTTTGCCAGCCGGACGGATTTTTTAGACGGTCAACAGAAAGGGGGAAGTAATGGAATTTCTATTGGTAGGCTTGGAAGAAACGTTAAACATCACAACTATTCTAATTATTGCAGGAAGCGTCTTCCTCGGCATTTTCTTCGGCGCGATCCCGGGCCTCACCGCCTCATTAGGGATTGCCTTATTGCTGCCCTTTACGTTTGGGCTTGGACCGGTCAACGGACTGGCAGCTTTACTTGGCATGTATGTCGGTGCGACCTCGGGAGGCATGATTTCAGCGACGCTTATCGGGATCCCGGGGACGGGCGCGTCCATTGTTACTACCTTTGACGGCTACCCGATGGCACAGCAGGGGAAAGCAAACCGGGCACTGTCACTCGGTGTATTCGCATCTCTCGTCGGCGGTGTTATCAGTATGATTCTGTTAACGTTTATTGCACCGCTGCTGGCGAGGGTCGCTCTTATGTTCGGTCCGTGGGAATATTTCGCACTTGGCATATTCGGGCTGACGATTGTTGTCAGTGTGTCCAGCAACAACATGCTTAAAGGGCTGATTGCCGCCTGTCTCGGTGTCTTTATTACGATGATCGGCCAGGACCCGGTCGTAGCGACGCCGCGTTTTACGTTCGGCTTCGGCCAGCTTGAGGGCGGATTCAGCCTCCTGCCGACACTGCTTGGTTTTTTCGCCATTTCACGCTTCTTTATGGACGTGAGCACAACGGATAAACTGGCACCAGCAATCACGCTTGATAACAAATACAAGGTCTTTCCGCCGTTAGGCGACATAAAAAAATCGATTAGAAACTTAGTCCGTTCTTCTTTCATAGGCACGTGGATAGGAATCCTCCCTGGGGCAGGGGGCAGTATCGCATCGTTCTTAGCTTATGACCGGGCGCGTAAAGCCTCTAAAACGCCTGAAAAGTTTGGAACCGGCCATTCAGAAGGCGTCATCGCCTCAGAATCGTCCAACAACTCTGTGACAGGGGGGGCACTCATTCCTCTTATGACGTTAGGAATTCCGGGGGATATGGTGACAGCCGTTATTCTCGGCGGACTTCTGATCCACGGACTCCAGCCGGGGCCAATGCTGTTCAGCAACAACGCGGAAATCGTCGGATCGATTTTTATCGGACTGCTCTTCGCTACTATTCTGATGTTTATTATTCAGAGCGGACTCATGAGATATTTCGCAAAAATTATTAAAGTCCCTAAGCATATTTTACTCCCAGTTATTATTGTTATGTCTATGGTCGGAACCTTTTCAGCCAACAACCGCATTTTTGATTTGTGGGTATTAATTATTTTCGGTTTTATAGGCTACATTCTCATTAAAAATAAGTTTGACCTGGCTCCGCTTATCCTTGGCTATATTTTAGGGCCAATTATTGAGAAGAACTGGCGGCTCGGATTAATGGCAACGAATGGCGATTACCTGCCGTTTGTTACCCGGCCGGTTTCTGTGCTGCTTCTCACAGTGGCGGTTCTATCCATTCTGTATCCTATTTATAAATCTAAGAGAGCAGCTAAAAAGTCAGCCTGATGAAAAGAAGAAGGAGATTTCTATAAACAGGAGGCACTTATGAGTTCTTTAAAAGTAGGTATAGCTTTTTTTTACCATGAATCCCACACCTTCAGCCCGAGTCTGACCGGGATAGAGGATTTTAAAAAAGAAGGCTTTCATATTGGAGAAGACATTATCGGAGCTTATGAAGGAACAAAAACGGAAGTAGGCGGATTTATCGATATTCTCCGCCGTGAAGACGTCTCAATCATTCCATTAGTGTGTGCGGCGGCCATTCCATCCGGCCAGGTAACAAAAGAGGCTTATGAAACAATTAAAAAAGAGATGCTCGCTGCTATTGAGCGCGCCGATGAATGTGACGGACTGCTTCTTGCTCTGCACGGAGCGATGGTAGTGGACGGGCTCTCAGACCCGGAAACTGAGATGCTGAAAGAAATCAGGGCAGTGATCGGAAACGACCTTCCGATTGCAACAACTCTTGATATGCACGCCAACCTGAGTTCGGAAATGATAAGTTACACCCCTCTTCATTTTGGATTTAAAACATATCCACATGTGGATATGTATGAGCAGGGAGTTAATGCAGCAGAAACGATGGTCCACTTGTTGAAAACCGGTGAGAACTATACAGCGTCATTTGTCAAAATGCCAGTCCTCCTGCCGAGCATTAACATGCGAACAGCTGAAGGACCGATGCATAATCTTGTGGAATCAGCCAAACAGAAGGAGAAAGACCCGGCTATTACAGCTGCCTCTGTATTTGGAGGATTTCCATATTCGGATATTCCGGAACAGGGCGTAAGCATTCTCGTTGCCGGGACAGATTCACAGAAAACAGAGGCGGTGGCCAGGCAGCTTGCTGACGAGGTGTGGGCAGCTAAAGAAAAGTTCCTCGTTCGCCTTCCGACGGTGGAGGAAGGGCTGAAAGAAGCGCTCGCTTATAAAGGCAGCAAGCCCATTGTCCTCGCCGACATTTCAGATAACCCGTTAAGCGGCGGAACAGGAGATACCACAGAGTTGTTGAGAAAAATGATTGAGCTGGATTTGCCAAACTCCCTGTTCGGAGCTTTGGATGATGAGGAAACGTTAAAAGTTTGCCGGGAGGCTGGGGAAGGGGCGGAAGTGAAATTGCAGCTCGGCGGAAAGGCTTCTCCTGAATTTGGAGCCCCTGTCCCTGTCCGCGCGGAAGTGGTCCGGGTGTCAGAAGGGACGTTCCGGAATAAAGGCCCGATGAATACCGGCATGCTCGTCAATACGAACGGAGCCGCCCATATCCGCGTAAATAAGCTGGATATTCTGATCACCGGCAGGGCGCTCTCCGCTAACGATCCGGAAATTTTCAGGCATATCGGCATAGAGCCGACAGACAAAGACATTCTCGGCATGAAAGTTAAAAACCATTTCCGCTCGTCCTTTGAAAATCTTGTGGGGAAAGTGGTCTATGTGGATGCCCCGGGCCTTGCCTCAAATGATCTCACGGTATTCGACTTTAAGCACATTCCCGCTCCTGTTTGGCCGCTGGATAAGAGTATCCCTTTTGATTACGAGCTGACGAATTCGTGACTTTGAGCCGTGGACTGATAGATACATTAGATACCTGTTTTTTTGCGGAAATGGATAAGGTGGGTGGTTATCAACAAGGGTCTGTGGAAAAGCGAGCGCGTTTCCTCCCTCTGAACACTTTCAAGCTGGCCGTTAAAAAAACGCTGCCCATTCTTTTAAAATAAAAAAGGAGAGGAATGCTTATGACTGTTGATTATTCACATTATAAATGGCAGGAAGTACCGAAGTTAGTAAATCAAAGAAGTGTCGCTATCCTGCCATTGGGAGCCACAGAGGAACACGGCCACCATTTACCGATGGACGTTGATACCGAGATCGCCGTTAATATTTGCAGAGAGGCAGCAAAAAAGTCTAGCAAAGATGTCGTTCTGCCTCCCATCCCTTTCGGTTTCGAATCCCACCATATGGGGTTTCCCGGGACGATTGATATTCCTTCGGCCACATTAATTGAATTCGGAAGGGCTGTCACAGGTAGTCTGGCCCAGCATGGATTTCAGCACATTTTACTTGTGAACGGCCACGGAAGCAACCGGCCGGTCATTGATTTAATTGCCAGAAACACGATCGTTGATTATCCGGAGACGTTATGCGCGTCTATTTCGTGGTGGGAATTCCAGAAGGTGCGTGAGGCAGCGAGAGGAATCCTTTCCGAAGAACCGACAAGCCATGGCTGTGATTTGGAAACCTCAGTGTATATGTATTTACACCCGGACCGAGTGGATATGAGTAAAGCACGTGCCGACGGACTCGATAATATTACTCCGCATTTCTGGAACGACCTTCTTGGCAGGCGCCCTGAAGGCTATGCTAATCCAGCTAAAATGATGGAGATCTGGCATACGATGACTGAGTCAGGAGTGCGTGGAGACCCGCGTTCCTCCACAGCTGAAAAAGGAAAAATCCTGTTTGAAGCAGCAGCGGACGAACTGGCCGACCTTTTAGAGGAATTCAGGGAAAGAAAACCGCGCCAGCCAATCGGTCCGGTGTATCCTAGGGAGTAAGATGAAATAAGTTAAGGAAGAGACTGGGGAATAATAATTGTAAAGAAATTCTGATAAATTTAGTGTAATTTGTTTGGGATTTGGTTTTTGTACGTTAAAATTGAATTTAATCAGGGGAATTGGGGTTCAATCAGCGAAATTCGCCCTTCTATCCAACTTAGAATAATTATTATCTGACTCTATCTTAACCTGATTTAGTTTTGTCTCAGTCCCTTATCACCGCTCCCCGCCTATAAAAAATAAGCCCCGTTATTGAGTAAGCTCTCAATAGGGGCTTATTTTATCGATCTATTTGAAAAGAAACTACCACTGTTAATATGTTGACTTCCGTAATCGAAGAAGCGCACAACTAACGAACCTTCTTAGAATGTGCAGGTGTTTCAACTCCTGAATGAACCCCGCCACAAACATTTATTTTCTAAGATTCAGTGTAACAGTCCCTGTTCCGGCCGGAATCCGCCACATATTTTTCCCAGCCTGTTCAAGGCCTGAAGCGCTTCGCTCCACTTTGCCTTTCCAGTGTAAAATGACGTCTTGAGGCTCTTTGTTCCCGGGTGCCCGTTGATAAGTCAGCTCGTAATAATCATTTCCAATAAAATCAAGCTGAACGGTCACCTCTCCATACTTTGTCGGAGTCCGTTCTACCGCGAGAGTTTCTCCCTCTGATGGCAGCCATTCATCAGGAACCCCCGGAAGCAGTTCAAGCGTGCTGCCTTTTTCAAAGACGAGAAGGTGCCTGACGAGGCGTATAAATTCTGCAGATCCCCAGTTGTGCGGCATGTCCCCGCAATATTCGGCTGCCGGAGACGAAGTCAGGCTTTGCTCTTCCCGCCACACCCGGCTCGGTGCTGCATGGTTGGCGAAACTGTACAGGTAGTCGAGCGCTTTCTCTGGATAGCCGGCGTAAAGCCAGGTCTGAGCGTAAAACATGGAGGAGTATCCCCATACTGCCTGATCGTGCACCCAGCCGGTTTCTTCAGGAATTCCCTGAGTGTTATCAATGCTGTCGAGAAGGGCAAGGAAATTTGTGACCTCGGCATCATCGTCTGGGAAAATTTCACCTGGGTAGATAGCATGGGCCAACGCCCACGTGGCAGACTGGGGCCGGTCATATTCCCGCTCAACCATATTCATTTTGACAAAAGGAACGCCTTCTTCCGTCGTTTGCATGTCCCGTTCAAAGGCGCGTTGAATCGCCTTGTAAATATCCGTATAAGCTGCCTTAAACTGCTCAAACCTTTCAAGCTCCAGGCGCTCGCCTTCTTCATAGGCACGTTTTAAGCCGATGACGATCCATAAAGGGGTTGTATACTCTGGAAAAGGCCCGGCAATTCCGCCATCTAAAAAGGCGGGCGGAAAAATCCCTTTATAATTTTCAATTTCCAAAGCCTGCTGTCGCATATCGAGAATATAATCAAGGGCCTTGCACATGACGGGCCAAAGTTCTCGCAGCCGTTCATCATCATTCATCAGCTCGCACTGACGGACAAAGGTAGCTAAAGCAATGCCGGTTTCTTTGTAATGATCAGGGATAATCTGAATTGATCCGTCTTCTTCAGCCCGCCGCAGCACGGCATCAACCCCCAGATAGGCTTCATCGCGCTGTCCCATCATGTGGGCGGCCTCAAGGAGAAAGTGGCCGTCAATGACCCATAACCCGCGGTAGACAGTCGGTCCAACCTGGAACTCCGGTATACCGTCTTTCACTTCCCGCGCCTGGAGAATATTTCTCGCACAGGACCGGAGCATTTCCATAAGGTCTTCGTCAGGAATGGTAAAACGGTGTTCGAATAAGCGGACCGATTTCCAGTATGCTCGCATGTCCTCTTCAGCTTTTTCAGCCCACTCCACAGTGAGATCTTCAGGGGACGCTTCACCATCCAGAACCACAGCAAAGACGCCTTTCCTTGTTTCTCCCGCGTTAAGGAAGTCATAATGCGTAATGCCTCGGATATTAAAGCCGTCTTGCGTCCAGTAAGCTGTCGTTCCTTTCGATTCCATAATGGCAGGCAGACCGTCTTTTGGGCCGTCAAGCTTTAAAGCCACCTTGGAAGGAGCCCGGCCGAAATCATCAGAAGCCGTCAATTCCCAGATGATGAGATCCGCCCGGAATCCTGACGCATTCCTATAGGCGAATGTGCGCCATTTAAATGTCGTATGGTCATACACTTCTTCTGTAAAAACGAATGGAAGGGAGGCTTCACTGTAGCTTTGTTTCCGTTCAACGAACGTATCCCGGTGAGTAAACACTGGTTTCAATCGGTGTTTAAACCCGAGGTTATCATCGATCACCTCACTGTATCTGGACATGTCCTGCTCATCCGGTATATTAAAAGCGTTTATGTCAAAAATCTCTTCTTCAAAATGATAATTCAGGCTGCCGTCTTCCCGGACAACCGTCTTATAAGGATCGTCGACTAAACCGATGCATGTCTGGATAATCTCTGGTGAATACCGGAAATCGATATCCGCATACTTCCTCCGCGTCATATAATTCCCCTCCATTAAAAATGATATAATGTCATGACTTTATAAATCGGTAATCAGGCCCGATCATACAAAACGATGACCGGCCTGTGATTTAAGAGGTAGGATCCTGTTTGAGAGTCTCTTCCTTAATCCGAATTTGAATGCGTGTTGTAAACGGCTCATGTCCCTCATTAATAATCCTCAGTTTATAGCTGTCTCCAAACACAATTTTAAGTCTGGAGTCGATATTTTTAAGGCCGTAGCCAAGATGCTCCGGTTTCTCTTCCTGCCATTCTTCCGTATCAAGAAAGCTAAGCAGCTCATTCTTTCTGTCTTCTGTCATGCCAACCCCATTATCGGCCACTTCGAGGACGACATCGTCCTGTTCAATTGTCCCTGTGATGAGAATCCGCCCTTCTGTTCGAAGTTTCCTGACGCCGTGATGGATGGCGTTCTCAATAATTGGCTGGAGGATCAGCTTGCTGATTTTATACTCCTTAATTGCCGGATCAATATGAATATCATATTTAAATCTATCTTCGTAGCGGATTTTCTGGATATTCAAATAATAGCGGGCCATTTGGACTTCATCTTCAACTGTAATCATTTCTTTTCCTTTGCTTAAGATTAACTGGAACAGGCGTGACAGCCCGTAGACCATTTCACTAATTTCTTTCTGCCCCTGTTCAATCGCAAGCCAGTTAATCGAATCGAGCGTGTTATATAAAAAATGGGGGTTCAGCTGATATTCAAGGACCCGAAGCTCAAACAGCTGTTTATGTTTCTGCTCTTCTTCAAGATTTGTTAACAGCTGGCGGATCTGCACCGCCATATCATTAAACTGGTCGCCAATATCCGAAATTTCATCCTGGCCTTTCAGTTTTACCCGTTCATCAAGTGAGCCTTTTCCGAATTTCATGATGGCATCACTTAACATGTGAAGCCTGGCAGCAATGATTTTAGCTCCTTTAAAAGACGCAGCAAGCGAGATGATAACAAGAATAACCATTCCGGAATAAAGCAGGGTCTTCGTGGCGTTTAACTCCCTGTTCATTACTGCCTTGTCATAACCGATAACCAGTTCATTTCCGTTAGACAGGCTGCTTGCCGACACATACCAGTCGCCGGCAGATGTAATGACGGGAATAAAAGGTTCGTCAGCCGGCTGATAAGCCAGCTGCCTGCTGATTTCCAGACCGATATCAGCCTTCTCCTGGACAATCTCCCCATCCTGAAAGATGATCGACTCTCCGTTAACTGTATCTGTGAGTCCGAAAAGCACGTGGGGGTCATCAATAGAAGTTCTTAACCTACCTTGTAATGACTCCAGGTACACATTCACTAAAGCGTATCCGATAATATTCTGAGGCTGGTCCACGCTCGGAATTTGCCGTGCGAAGGTGATAATGTCCCTGTTTTTAGTTAACGCGTCATTGACGCTCCAGAATAATCCGCCGTCCCTTGATTGCGCCGTCCCGTACACACGGGAGTTTTCAAGATCGCCTCGGGTAATCACATAACTTTCAGCAGAGGTGGAGGAGAGGAAGATGGTTTCCTCTAAATCAACGACTGCAATCGAATGGATATTGCCGCGGCTCAGCCTGTAACTTGACAGGGCCGTTCTCATATTGGTCAGTACCGTATAATCATTGGTCACATACTGTTCTTCGCCAAAAATAGCTGACTCCTGATTGACAGTTGATAAAGGGTTGACTCTTTCAAGTGTTTCCTGAATCTGCTCGTCGATAATAACGTTATTCACCATTTGGTTGGTCTCATCGAATAAACTGATGATTTCATTGTCTAAAGATTGTTTCAATGCGAGAAGGGCGCTGAACCTTTCTTCTTCCATTCTGTTTGTCTGAAGAACGATGAAAAATGAAACTACTCCAAGCAGGAGAAGGTTGGGAATGATCACCAGGATCAGCAGTTTATAAAACACTTTTAAAGTGAACGTGTCTTTCTTCTGTCGGAAATACGTTTGCAGCCTTCTAAAAAGGTTCATTATAGCCGCTGCTTTCTGATTTATATTTAGACGGGTTTTTACCGACATTTTTCTTGAAAGCATTGCTGAAATAATAAGGATTATCGTAGCCGACACGCTCAGCTATTTCATAGATCTTTTTATCGGTTTCCCGAAGAAGTTTTTTAGCTTTGTCCATCCGTATCTCCGTCACGTACTGCATGCAGGAAGAACCTGTGACCTTTCTGAATTCCTGGGTTAGATAATTTGGGGTGACACCGGCCACATCACTGATTTTCTGGAGGCTCAGATCCTGATCGGCATAATGCTCTTTAAGGTACATTCTGACTTTTTCAATTAACACACTCGTCGTTTTCTGGTGGCTCAGCGCTTTTCTTTCTTCAGCACATGTTCTTATCCATTTTTCAAACCGGCTGAGCATTTCTTCTTTTGAATAGGCACCTAAAAAAGGGATTTGCGGGTAGGGAGAGCCAATTTCACTAAGGATGAGTTCCAGCCGGTACATCAATTCATTTAATGTCTGGGCGGTCCATTCCTGTGAAGGATTGACCCTTGTGATTTTTTTCATGATTTCTTTTAGGGAAAAATCAATCTGCTCCTCATTGCCGACACTGAAAGCGAGCTGCAGCTCTGATTCATCTTCAAAAGGGTATTCGTAATAGTCCACCGTTTCAGATTCAATGATATCCAATGACTGTCCAACAGCGCGGGGGAGCTCCTCATAGCTTCCGGCCTGGCTCCCAATGCCATACTTAATCGTAATTTGATAGTTTTTTTCGACTTCGAGCGTTAAACGATTAAGGTTTTCCCGTACATCCTCAGTGACTTCTCCGGTCATGCCAAAATAAATCGTCTGTGAATCTTTAATAACAGCAAACCCTTCCCGGTCCTTAAACATCCGTTTCCACAGAAGTTCTTTAATCGCGTAAGTCTGCATGATATGTTCAGGGTTCTTAATAGACTCTATATTGATCAGCCGGACGGTCCCAATCGTTACAGGATCCCGCTCAGTGAAAGGGAGGAAGGGGGCCAGTAAAGATAAGTGCTCATCTGACACGAGACGGCCTTCCAGAAGATCAAGAATGAGCCGGTCCCTCACGTAAGGTTCGACGTTCTTTTTCATCTCCAGGTAAGTGGCCTGATCCTCCTGTTCCTGTTCGTTGGCTTCAATTTCCGACCTCATCTTTAATAAAATGGCAGACAGATCGTTAATGCTGACTGGTTTTAAGAGGTAAGACTGGACATTCAGGTCAATGGCCTGTTTAGCGAGCTGGAACTCCTCATGTCCGGAAAGAATGATTGTTTTGATAGCAGGGTGGGAAGAGGACAGTTCTCTTATCAGTTCAATGCCGTCCACGAAGTTCATGTAAATATCCGTAATAACGACATCCGGGACCACTTTCTGCTCGTGAAT
Organism: Salipaludibacillus aurantiacus; assembly: GCF_900111295.1. Lineage (GTDB taxonomy): Bacteria > Bacillota > Bacilli > Bacillales > Salisediminibacteriaceae > Salipaludibacillus > Salipaludibacillus aurantiacus. Next base: position 107,563 of record NZ_FOGT01000008.1, read on the forward strand.
CAGTTCGAGAGCCGTTTCGCCGTCATTTGCAAGCCCGACGACCTCGTAGTGGTCATCCAGACTTTCCACGGCTTTTTTCATTCCGCGGCGAATAACCGCTTCATCATCAACAATTAAAATGCTTAATTTCCTGTCCATCCTATACGCCCCCTTTTAGGCGGAAACAAGGACTGCAGTCTCTTAATACTAATCACAGCCCCCTCCAAAAATAGCATCAACAGAGTCATGTAAACGTATACAAGTTGATTCTATTTTAACTTATTTTAAAGGGAACGTGTCATTTTTTGTCGATTTATAATTGGAAGTCAAGCCAGATCACTTGGAAAGGGTCGAGATGCCATTCTTTTTCATCCAGAGCGGTGAGATTGAAAAGGTTATCGGATATAAGGCTGCCTGTGATGAGATCTTTAAGGTGAAACCCGTCCGGATACTGCTTCTCAATCAAACCGCTGTCTTTCCAAGAGATGGTGACTGTCTGTGTCTCGCTGGAACAGTTAGCGATGCAGGCCGTGACATGATCACGGGTTTTTCTGACGGGAAGGAAGATGTTCGGGTTGCTGCTTGTCCCTCCCTTAAAATCGCACGTTCCGGAAATGAAGGGAGGATGGGTCTTTTTAAGCTCAATTCCCTTAGTTAATTCGTTTTCAATTCCGTGTTCACCGCCCACGTACATCATGAACGGTCCTTCGATAAATAAATACAAATAGGTGAGGAGAACGGTCTCTTCAATACCAAACTGTTCCCTCCGCCATTTCTTACCCGGCGGATACCACCAGAAAGAATCATGGGAATCCACGTGGTGGGCTGTCCGGTAATTTTCGGGAAGCCAGCGCTGGCGGACATCGAACCATTCACTCATTTCCTCCGCTGTGATTTTATCACTCGGTTTCTCCCTGCCGATGGTGATCGTCGAGGAGTCGTACATTAACGCCTGAATAATCCAGTGTTCATCATAATTATAGTTTAGATCCATATTTTTGCGGTAAAGCGGGGTGCTCGGTTCTGTGTAAAATAATAAATCTTCTTTAAGCTTACGGAGCTCCGTGCGGGCTTTTTCGAAAAAGCTGATCGGTCCGACAGCAGACTGGCCTGCTTTATAAGGGATCTGCCTGTCCCAGTTCGGGATGGAATTCCAATGGGGCGCATCATAGCGGAATCCGTCTATATCCAGTTCTTTAATCATAAACGTCAGGGCACTTAAAAAATAATCTTGCCACTCGTCGTTTGCCGCATCAAACGCATTCGTGTAAATACCGGTAATGGCTCCTGTTTCATCTTTCACAAACCAGTCCGGATGCTTTTGGACCAGGTCATGGACAGGAGGGGAGCCGGCTTTCCAGTAAGGGGCGAAATCAATGACCGTCTGGTTCAGCTCAGGGCGGTGCGTGTCACCGCTCGTCCTGGCTTCAAATTCGGCCTTTTCTATAATTTGCTGGTCCATTACCCCGTGCAGGAGGACATCAAGGATGACTTTGATGCCGAGACGGTGTGCTTCTTTGACAAGTGTCATAAGCTCGTCTTTATTCCCGTAAGAGATGCTTAAATCGAAATAATCATGTACGGCATAGCAGGGGTAGGGCTGTTTAGGCATAATCTGAATCGCATTAAATCCCATAGCCGAGATCCGGTCCAAATCAGCAGTCAGCTCAGACACCTCTTCATAAGGGGTGTAAGAATAGTTGTCCTTAAAAACAGCCGATCCGATATGCGTCTCAAATATAACAAGCGTATCGAGCCAGTCCGGACGGTCATCGGGGGGCGTCACGCCATGCCTTTTAAACCAAGTCTGCATTCTTTCTGAAGCCAGCTTTTCATAGTCAGCATGCATATAATAGACACCTTTAAAACTGAGCGAACCGCCGTCAGGGACATAGCCGGCAAACTGAAAGTCCTGAACAAAATCTATATGGGTGCCATGGTTAATAACATGCTGGTCGGCGCGTTCTTCGAAAGAAAGTCCCCAGCCAAGCCAGACATCGTCTGACTCCCTGTTAATTAAACCGGCGGCACCGATTGAATACTCTCCAAAGTTCCACATCTTTCCGGCATGGTCATTTAGTCCGTAATAGGGGAGGGATCCTTGTACACCTGGAAGAAAAACATCAGTCTGTCCTGGGTCACTGGCAGGTGTTTGAATCGTCTGATGAAACACTGCTTTACGGACAGTCTGTTCCTGGCCGGTCCGGTTGACAAGGTCAAAGCCAATTTCAACAGTCTCCAGCTCATCATCTGCTTTAAGTTTCCAGATCACTTCCCATTTGCCTTGAGAACAGTATAATTTCAGGGCAGGATGTGCTACTGTCCCACAGCTTTCATACCCATCCAGCTTAAGCTCTCGGCAGATTAATTCCGTCTCAACATAATAAGGCATCCTTCTTGGAAGCGGCCGCTTTTCCTGCCCGTTCAGCACAATGTCAATAAAGCCGTCGGCCGATATATGGTCAATTTTACTGCGGTTTTTCACTTCTATACTTTTCAGCAGACCGCTCTGCTTATCCACCGTTATTAACAGTTTTCCAGTTTCAAAATAAAGGTCTTTCTCTTTTTCTGTGATCGTTGCCTGTCTCACGTTTACTGCCTCCTTGATCCGGCTTAATCGAACAACGGCCAGGTAAAGTCAATTTGGTCTAAAATTCCGTTTACTTCTTTGATGAGGTCCTCTCTCCATACCATGTCTGACGCTTTAATGTTCTCGGCCACCTGTTCTGTATTCTCAGCTCCCATAATGACTGAGGAAACATTCTTTTCAAGTAAAATCCAGGAGAGGGCGAGCTGTGTAAGAGAACACCTTTCCCGCTCAGCGATGATTTTCAGTTTACTGATCGCTTCAAAAATCTCGTCTTTAAAATACAAAGATGCCGAGTCATTGTCTGTTTTATGGAGGCGGCTGTTTTCCGGCAGTTTATCAGGTGATGTATAAGCTCCGGTTAACACGCCCTGTGCTAAAGGAGAGAAGACAAGCTGCCCGAGTCCGCCTTCTTTTGAAGCGGGAATGATATCTTTCTCAATTTGCCTGACGAGCATGTTATAGATCGGCTGATTTGAAACCATCTTTCTTAATCCGAGCTGTTTAACTGTGTCCAGTCCTTCTTTAATCTGGCCCGAACTCCATTCGCTGATGCCGTAGTATAAAATTTTCCCCTGGGCTACGAGATCGTTCATCGCTGTTAATGTTTCTTCCACAGGGGTACTCGGATCATACCGGTGGCACTGGTAAATGTCGATATAATCCACATTCAGCCGCTTCAGGCTCTGGTCGCACTGATCCATAATGTGTTTTCTTGACAGGCCGCGCTGGTTCGGTTTGCTGCCCATCGGAAAATAAACTTTTGAACCGATGACATAGGAGGTGCGGTCAAATTCCGCAAGTGCTTCCCCCAGTACTTTCTCCGCATTGCCGAGACCGTAGAAATTAGCCGTATCAAAATAGTTGATCCCGTTTTCATAAGCAAATTTGATCGTAGTAATGGCATCATTTTTATCATAATCCGTGGACGTGCCATCAAAAGTCAGCCACGTGCCCAGGCTGATTTCACTCACCTGCAGTCCGCTGTTTCCTAAACGCCTGTATTTCATATGTTTCACTCCTGACCTGGTAATGTGCTGTTATCCTTTGACTGAGCCGCTTGTCAGTCCGTCAATAATGTGTTTTTGAAGGAAAATATAAATGATAATGATTGGAATTAAGCTGCTGAAAATCGCAGCAAACATCGTTGTAAAGTCGTTCTGGTAAACGGACTTGAACAGGCTGATCCCCACTTGCAGCGTCCGGACGCTCTGATCTGTCGTTAACAGCAGGGCGAAGATAAACTCGTTCCAGGCGAACAAAAACTGGAAGATAGCCGCTGTTGCAATCCCCGGCCGTACGAGAGGGAGAAGAATCCGGTAGTAAGTCTGGAACATATTACAGCCGTCGATCTCTGCCGATTCAAAGATTTCCTGCGGCACCCCTCTGACAAATCCGTAGATGATTAACAGCGTCAATGGGAGGCCCATGGCCATATAGGTCGTAATCAGCGCCCACGGCGTGTTAATCAGATTGAACTGGGCAGCAATCAAATAATAAGGAACTAATAATGAATTGGTAGGTAAAAAGATTCCAATAATGATAGTAAAATAAATAATTTTTGACCATTTACCGCCCTTTCGAACCGCATAGGCGGCCATTGTGGCAAAAAGAATACAGACCGCTGTACTGACCGTACTTACAAATAAGGAATTCCAGAACAATCTTCCCAGGTTGCCCACACTGAAAGCTTCCACATAATTTGCGAATTGCCAGGTTTCCGGGAGTGAGAAGGGGGATCGCATTAACTCCGCATTGCCTTTCAATGAAGATATTAAAATCCAGATGAATGGAAAGGTCGTTACGATTAAAAAGAATAATAGAATCAGATAAACAGGAATGTAGCCTAACTTAGCAGATTTCTTTGATGCACTCATTCTATGGAACCTCCTTCTTTAAGCATTTTTCTCCCGGAATACGAGTTGGACGACAAGGATCATCATCCCGCCGGCAAGTATAAGCATGATTGCGAGAGTATTGGCATAGCCATAGTTGAAATTAACCATTTGTCTGTAAATGTGGAGAGCCATTACCATCGTTTCATTTACAGGACCGCCGTTAGTCATAACAAACGGGGCTTCGAAGTTTTTCAGTGTGTTCGTAATGGCCAGTAAAACACCCGCTGCAATCCCTGGTTTTAATAAAGGGAGGGTAATGAACAATTCTCTTTGAAAAATATTTGCGCCGTCAATTTCCGCCGCTTCGTAAATCGACTTATCGATCGTTGCAATAAAGGCCATAAAGATGACCATAAAGATTCCTACGTAAAAGAGCCAATGCGCAATCAATGCGGGAAAGGCCGTACTGATTTCCCCGAGCCAGTTTCGCTGAAGGCCCTCTAACCCTATAAGCTCCAACGCGGCGTTCAGCAGGCCGAATTGCCCGTTGTATATAAACAGCCACATCATTGACAATGCCAGGGTGGAAATGAGGTTCGGGAAAAAGAACACTGTCCTGAAAAATTTCCAGCCAGGAACTTTATATGATAAAATGATCGCAAGCAAAAGGGCCAGGGGAATATGGATAAACACGGCTGCAGCACCCCAAATCAGGGTATTCATTAATGATTTATGGAAGACGTGATCGTCAATCAGCCGTTCATAGTTGCTGAGCCCTGTAAACGACATGGACCCTACACCATCCCAAGCCATAAAACTCGTATACAGCAAAAATCCGATCGGATAGACAAAGTAAATAAAAAAGACAATGACGGCAGGCAGAATAAAAAGAAAAACACCTAGTTTCTTTTTATTTTTCATCCTTATCAACTCCACTAAGTTCATCATAATGGTTCAATCTCGCGATTGAACCATTATGATAGAATGATATAACATTATGATGTTAAAGATTATTCATCGACATTAGCTAACTGCTCAACAAACTCTTCCGGTGTCACTTCACCAAGAGCAAGAGCGGAGACTGCTGACGGAAATTCATTAGCGACTTCCGTACTCTTCGCATTGATTAAGTGTTTAAATTCGTAAGGTGCTTCCTGCAAGTGGCTGAGAATATCCATTGAAATGCGGTCTGCGTCGTCATCTTCATTAATTTCAAAGCTTGCTGCTTCCATTAACGCCCCGCTGTCGAGGAACAGTCTCTTGGCGTTATCCGGGTCAGTCAGGTACTTCATGAAGGCGACAGCATATTCTTCTTTGGCAGGGTCTGTATGCTGTTTGCCTGTTAATACGAAGTTTACTCCGGCAATAACTGCGCCTTGTTCACCTTCGCCTCCGTCATAAGCCGGCATTGTTCCCGCGCCTACCTTGTCAGCAAATTCATCTCCGCCCTGTTCATAAAATTGACTGATCATCCACGGCCCGTTAACGATCATAGCGGCATTTTCATTAACAAAGTAGCTGGCATAAGACGAATAAGGAAGGCCAACCGCGTCTGAAGGTGAATACTCAAACAATTTTTCCAGAACCCTTGCCCCTTCCAGAAAAGCTTCGTCATCAAGGTCAAGCTCCCAGAAGTCTGCCCCTGCAATACTTGAGACAATATAGGAATACATCAGCTGGGTAGACCATGCGTTTTCACCAGTCCCTGTGGCGATTGGAATGATCCCGTTGTCCATCAGTTTCTCACTGGCTTCAAAAAAGTCGTCCCACGTTTTAGGAAATTCATCGATGCCTGCCTCAGCAAACAATTCAGTATTGTAGTAAATCGGCACCATCATGGATTCAAATGGAACTGCCATAATCTTGTCTTCATATCTTCCGTGTTCGAGTCCCTCTTCTGAGAAACTGTCTCCCCAGCCATCATCTAAATGCGGGGTAAGGTCAATCAGTTTGTCAGACCCGTAATATCTGTCAGCGTCGACCGGGTTGTGCTGGAAGTAGAAGATGTCAGGCACAGTATCCGTCGCCAGGCTTGTCCGGTTTCTATCGTAGAGTGTCTGCGGATCCGGCGTTCCGTCGATTACCACTCTTGCTCTGCCTTCATGTTCTTCATTGAACTCGTCCACGATGGCCTGAATGGTCTCTGCACGTCCTTCATTACCCACATAATGCGTATGGAACGTTAACTCGTACTCTTCTTCCTGAGAAGCTTCCGTTTCACCCTCATCCCCTTGACTGCAAGCGGTTACAATTAATAACAGAAATAACATAAGACCTGCAATAACAATGTTCTTCATTTGAATCCTCCTTTGTAATGGTGTTCTTCTAAAATATACAGAAAATAAAGATAATTTAACATGCACTATTTTATGGTTTAACCTATAATATTTTAAGGCTGACTTATTATAAGGTAAAAATGTCTATAAACTTTAGTGATTTACTATCTATATCAGTTAACCACTTGGGAAACGTTATACTGCCTCATTTATCCATTATATAAATTGTGAGAATTAGATATAATGATATGACAAATAATGGTTTGGTCATATAGGGAAATGACCGTGCGAATACCGCGTCATTTCCCTTCCGTTCTTAAGTTAAACCGATACAGTTTTGAATGATAATAAGCTTTCGTATATTCAATAGGGAAGTGATCAGTGCTGTAGGTCTGCCGTGTCCTCAGCATGAGCGGAAAGCCTGATTTCACATCCAGAAATGAAGCGAGCCGTTTATCCGCTGTCACCACCTCAAAGCATTCATCTACGTAATGAATGTTAATGCCTTTAGCGGTCAAAAAATCATAGAGGGAACTGATCGTTTCCAGGTCTGCCATTTTGATACCGGTTTTCATAGACAGGTAAGTGTCAAAAACGACGATAGGAATGCCGTTCGCTGTACGCACCCTGATGAGCTGAATCACATCATCGCCTTCGTCAAGAGCCAGGTTCCGTGCCACTTCCGCACTGGCTTTCACTTGAGACACATCGATATACGATGTTCCAGTTTTATAGCCCCGTTCATTCATTTCTTCAGTGAAACTTTTGACTTGCAGCACCTGTTCATGGAACAGTTTCTGTCCCAGAACGACGGTCCCTTTCCCGCGCTGCCTGTGAAGGTAGCCTTCATTCACCAGTTCGTTCAACGCCTGGCGGACGGTAATCCGGCTTAACTCATAAATTTCCTGCAGTTCCTTTTCTGTTTCGATTTTCTCGCCGACTTCATAAACGCCGTTCTCAATTTTGTCTTTGATGATCTCCTTCAGCTGCTGGTATAACGGCACGGCCCCTTTATTATGGTTTAACAATGACATGTGATCATCACTCCTCAGTACTTGTACATATCATTATGACATTGAGGTGAAAAAGAGGAAAGCTATTCAGCGATGATGGTGCCATTCTTTTCTTTAATCCGGACGCCGAATCCAGACTCGGCAATTGGCCCGTACTGGTGCCCGGCATCCGCAGGCCAGCAGGCGCCGACGGCCAGTTTTGTATCTCCTGTATTCACGAGCCTGTGCGCGATTTTTCCAGGAACGAAGTGAAGGGATCCTGGGCAGACTTTTTCTGCGCTGGCATTCCCATCTTCATCCATAAAGACAAGCACGCCTTCGCCTTCGAGTCCCCAGTAATATTCCGCCCGGTTAATGATTTCGTGGAAATGGCCTTTCGTCATGAAAAACTCTTCACCCACTTTACCGGGGTTCAGAAAGCTCGTCCCGAAGAACAGACCGCCTTCCGTACCGGCCTTGACCGGCGCATGCATTTCCACTTCGTAGAGAACCGTTTCCGGATCCATCTTATTAAATGCCTCTTCATCCTCATAAAAACCTTTCATGTCTTTAAGCTTGCGGATCGTTTTACTCGTTTTTTCACCGCTTAACGCGCCATTTTCCTTTGAAAAATGATTGCGCGGATCTTTAATTTCCATACTTGCGTTCCTCCTTTAATGAATGGTCTAAGGCTTAAATCCTTCCCATTCTATTTCTTTTAAAAAGGGTTTTGATACGAACTGGAATTTACCAGGGTCAGCCTCAAACTGTTCATAGATCGGTGTATCCTGGTCGATCTTAAACTCCTCATAGCGGCGGGGTGTCTGTTGAATGAGTTCGGTATACTCGTAGTTATCGTTGTGTTTCCATTCAAGGCTCCCGTCATCGGCGATGACCGGATACCAGGCAAGCCCCTGATGGGCTCTCACGTCCTCATACTCAAAGCCGTATTCACGGTCGCACCAGGCCCCGAACGTCAATGGCTTGTCAGGATTGGCGCTGATCGTCGCATGGGCCCATTTTGGCGGGACGATCACCACATCACCGGGGGAGGCGTAAACCGCATAGCACCTGCCTGGATTGTCTTTCGCCGTTTCCTGCATATAAATGACAGCTTCGCCTTCCCAGATTTCATATACTTCCGGAGGGGACCAGCCGCTGTGCGAGGAGACTTTATGAATGTGCCCCTGGCTTCTTATTGGTTCCTTGCCAAGCTGTCCTTTCGCATAGGTCACTACGCCGAACAGCAGCATCCGTTCTTCCAGTTCACGTTTATCTTTTTCTTTTCCTACGTCCATGACGATGGAGTAGACGGTGTCAGGACCATCACAGTCCGGGTCCTGAAGACTCTTTCTAATATCATCCAGCTTCCGGTGTTCAGGGACAGGTCCGAAAATGCCCTCGCCATAAGTAAAAGTCATGTTTTCTTCTTTCGGCATAATGCTTACTTTCGGGTCAAAACGCGTCACTTACAAAACTCCTTTCGTTTTCCTGTATTCAGTTACTGTCAGGTGATGGAGCCCGAGCAGAACAGAATGTTCAGGTTTTTCAGCAGCTAGAAATTCCGGTTGTCCCCACGGGGTCCAGGTTCTCTCGAGCACCCTTGCTTTTATTTTCGGAAGGAGGTAGTCCTTTGATTTCATCAGCCCGCCGCTTAAAATGACGGTAGACGGGTCATAGGCATGCACAAGGTTTGTGAGACCAGCAGCCCAGTGTTCAATGAGATCTTCAAGGAACGATTCAGAAAAATCGTCACCGGCACGGGCGTTCTCCACGACAGATTTATAATCCACATGGTCTGCGTCCGCAAGCCTGCTTTTATTAAAACCTGCTCTTTCCCTTGCAACGATGGGTAGAGACCAGTTGGAGGCCTGGGCTTCCACACATCCTTTGTTTCCGCAGGTGCACATATAGCCGGCGTGATCGGTAATGAAGTGGCCGCCTAATACACCTGCCTGATGGTGTTTGCCTCTTAATAGCTGGCCGTTAATCATAGCTGCTGTTCCGATCCCTGTCCCGAATATCATCATGACAGCATCTTCGGAGCCCTGTGCCCCTCCGTGAAACACTTCTCCAGCCAGGGCAGCCCGAGCGTCATTTTCAATAATAAAAGGGACGTTGAAGGTCTTATCCACCCAGCGGGTAAATGAAAAATTAATGGCATCATTGTATTTTGCATTGGTAGAAAGGACTCGTTTCTCCGTCGCATCGACGAGACCGGGGATGGCGATCCCGATTCCGTTGAGCTCGCCGGCCGTCATAGCGTTTTTTTCAAGTAACTCAGCGACAATCGTTTCAACGACGGCAAGTCTTGGCGTCAGCCCTTTACCGGAATAGGAAGGAGTATCCGTAAAGTCGGCAACATGGCCGTCTCTGATGAGTCCAATTTTTATAAAAGTTCCTCCAAAATCCACCGAGATCGTATCCATAGCGCCCTCCTTAAGTTCGGACGTAAGCTTTCACAGTCGCAATCGTTTTTCCTTCGCTCGGTCCGGATGGCCTAATCGTATAAGTCGTCACATTGGCAGGGATGATAAATGTTTCGGCATAGTGGACTACATAAGGGGCGAATTCTCCAGACGGGCTTTCGACCGTCGCTTCTTCACCTTCCACAAGGTTCAGCACGTTAACGATACCGCCCGTCTCATGGGTGACAGGACCGTTCCCGGTATGGCGGCGTGTTTCGAGGAACTCCCGCTCGTGGAGGCCGGTCTTTTCCTCTGTCCAGCTGTGGGCTTCTTTAACAACTTCCGCCTGATCGATCAGGTGATCTTCAATCCAAGAGGTCGTGCGGTCCCATTGAATGACTTCCTTTCCATGGTCAATATGGACAGGACGCGGTTTGCCGTCAAGATCCACTCTGTCCCAGTCCCACAGCTTAAAGGTAAAAATGTAAGGGGTCGCACTGATTTCAAGCACCATGCTGTCAGTGGCCGAGCAGTGAATCGTTCCGGCCGGGATGGCGATATGATCGTGCTTTTTCACAGGAAACTGATTAATATATTTTTCATCAGGGAAGCTGATTTCTCCTTTTTCCGCCCGTTTCAGGTCAGCGATCATCTCCTCTTTGTCGACGCCTTCTTTCAGTCCGAGATAAATGGTAGCGTCATCGCTGCAATCGAGATAATAATAGCTTTCGTCCTGAGTATAGGGCATTCCAAAGGTGTCCTGAATATATTCAGTGAGCGGGTGAACCTGGAGGCTCAGGTTCTGACCTTCCATCGTATCCAGGAAGTCGAAGCGGATCGGGAAACTCTTGCCAAACCGGGCGTGCACTTTATCTCCCATTAATTCGACCGGTTGATAATAAACGAGGTTGATAGAAGGGAGTGTAAAGATCGTGTCGCCGAACTTAAGATTGAGGCTGTTTTCTTCAGGGACACAGTCAAACGCCCAGGCATAGTTAACCGCGTCATCATCCAGGTCGACAACTTCACGGATCCACTGGCCTCCCCATATACCCGGTTTAAAATAAGGGACGACACGGAACGGCTGATTCACTGCCTGCTGAAGGCCGTTTAGATAAGCCTCGCCGTCAACCATGACGGGGCTGTCTGCTTTCTCTGTATCAAGGAAATAATCCGCTTTTTCAAATAGTCTTTGTTTCACTCGGTCTGCCATACGCCATTCGAAGAAATAACCTCGTTTAAATTTCTTCAGAGGCTCTTCGTCTTTGTTATCTGCTTTCCAGTTGCCAATTTCCTTCGTTTCAAATCGCTGCTGAACTTCCCACCGTGTTAAATCCGCATAGACGAGAAGGTCAGGGTTCTCTTCGATGAGCGTCGCGCCAACACCGTAGATGAACACGACGCCGTCCTGCACCTTAGCTGCCTGTTCCCGGAAGGTTGCTAACTTCTGCTCATCGACAAATTCCTCAAGCCGGTGGGGGGCCATAAAGCCGAAAACCCGGTCATCTGTCATATTTCTTTTTATTTTGTTTGTGACTGTTTCTGCGGATTCCATAATGGCATCGGCATGGAGGATGGTGACAGTGTCAAAAGCAGAAGTAAGCCCCTGTTTTATTTCGTCTTCTCTCACACCCGGATAACATTCCACAGCGATGACAAACCGGCCTTTTTCAGGCTGGTGAGCCTTTAATTTGGCTGAAACCGCCTCATAACCTTTTGTGACACTTTCCTCAAAGCCTTTAACAGTGACAGCCGGATACTTATCATAATTCGGCAGCCTGTTCAGATACTTTCCCATAAGTTCTCTCCTCCACTGCAAAAAAGTAATTAGATATAATGTTATAACATTATGACTTTATTGTAACTTTAGATTTAAAGATATGTCAATGGAATTTTCAGATAATTATTAGTGGGAAAGATAGGAGGCTGGAGGTGATTCAAGTATGTCGGTAATAAATTTTGGAAAGGTTCACTCATCAAGGGATGCTGGGTATCGAGCGGACCATAAACGGAAAATAAGGTCGACTCAGCATGCTCTCCGGCAACTGAGAGGGTGATAAAACGAGAAAAAGACCCGTTCGTAACAGGGCAGGGGTATCGAGCGGGTCATAAGCCGCAAACTAGTGAAAGATTAAAGAGAAGACCTTTTCCTCATCTCCGCAAACAAAATAAATACACCTCCAAATTTTATATCGTCTCTAAAATGGAGGTGCGACTATACCCTTGTATCCAAGACATTTCCGGCTCGTACTCCCCCTTTTTAAAATAAAAGCACTTTCCAGGCCGCCCCTTATGGAAGTCCGCGATCCTTCCTGCCGCCCCAAAACCCTGCCTGACCCTATCCCACCTTGCCTTACCTCACTCTTTCCATCCGGCATTCATCGTAAAACGCGCCAATAAACCGCCTCATATTCACTCTGATCCCAGCTGCTTTTTCCTGGTCGCCGTTTCCTTGATTGATGTCATAGATGCGTGACTGAAGCTGATCGAGATCAAAGAATTTCATGCCGTAATGTTCGAATTTCGGGTGCATGATATCCATTGCTCCTAAGGAGGAAATATGGTTAAAGGACTGCTGGATGGCGCGCCTTACCCGTTGTTCGGTTGCCTTCATTTCTTTCCTGGAAGGCTCACGTTCGCCCGTTTTTACCGACGTTACCATTTCCCATAGTTCCTTAAGAGGAGGGACGGCTGTGATATTTTCTTCCTTCAGCAGCTTTACGAGAAGAAGTAAATCTTCGGTCCCTTTTTCGTAAAGGATCCCTAAGTCAGACAGCACTTGTTCAGAAAGACACGGAACGGCTTCAGGCGCAACTGCAGTTGCCCCAGTTTCCGGAGCCCCGTCTGCAATTAACTGGAGGGAATGCCTGATCTGATCCATTGATTTTTCAAGTTTCAAGCTTTTTTCCACCCGCTGCAGCACAGAAAGCACCTCGTGCCGGTTCACCGGTTTTGTTATATAGGCTTCAGCCCCGTTTTGATAGGCGTTAGCAATGATGTCCTTTGTTTCCACCTGTGAAAGCATGACCGTTTTCCCTTTAAAACCCGGATACACAGCCTTTAACGTTTCAATGCCGTCCCGCTCAGGCATAAGCAAATCGATCAGCAAAATATCGACGGCTTGCTCATTAAGCATAGACGCATGAATGTGGACCCCGTCCTCAGCTGTGCCGGCTACCTCCGCTTCCAGGTCTGTCTCAAGCAAGTTCAAGAGAGAGCCGCGGATCGCGCGGTCATCATCAACAATAAAATATCTCATGAGGCATCCTCCTCAATTTTTAACGTCACAGGAATGTCGATAGTAAACTCAGTGGCCGTGTGAGGCACTGATCGCATAAGCCAGATTGTTCCTTGATGCGCTTCAATGACACTTTTAATATAGGAAAGGCCGATTCCATTGGAAGGGTTTCCTGAGGCGTTATATTTTGTTGTAAATCCGGGCGAAAAGATCACATCGTGATATTTCGGTTCGATTCCCCGGCCGTTATCCTTAATCGAAAACGTCATGCGGCCTTCTTTCACGGCATGATCGGCTGTGATTTTAATGCGTCCTGACTCTTCGATTGCTTCTACAGAGTTGGAAATTAAGTTGTTCAGAATGGACAGAAGGAAATAAGAGTGAAATTTAACCGGACGGCCCTTTATCTCTACTTCAAAAGAAATATTCTTTTTCAGAAAAGAGGCATAAGACTTGTTGGCCCGGACGACAAGGTCGATGATTTCACTGACGGATATCCATTCTTTGAACTCCTGTCTGTTAATTAAGCTGGACAGGCTGGCGTAAATGCGCTGGCCGTCTTTTTTGCATTCATGGATTCTGCCGGCAATCTGAAGAAGCCGTTTACTCATTTCATTGTTTCCCTGTTCCTGAAGCTGCTTTGACAGAAAGTAACTTTCACTTGTAGTCCTTTCAGATGTCTGAATGGATTTTTTGAGCTGAATGAGCTCGACGTATAAATCTGAAATCACAAGAAGGATATTATCATTCTTCTTTCGCTGGGCTTTTTCTTTCGTCTGCAGGTCGTGGTAAAGAATCATCATATAAAATCCCATGACAAAGAAACTTCTGATCACAGCCACAAACAGGACCGTTAAAACCAGTCCGGATGTGACAGAAAGATTGAGAACGAGTGCACGTGCTGTTAATTCAACCCCGCTTGAAGCGACTTCGAGTAAGCATGCGAACAGCCCGATAAATAAAGGCCTTCGTGAATAATTCTTTATAGGAATAAAGTGAAAGAGCACCCCATAGGTCACGTAATATCCCAGAACGGGGAGGTGGAGGGTGATCATAGGTGCGAGATCTTCTCCGCCGAAGACCCCGAGTCCAATACGCGTCAGCACGACACTGATTCCCGTCAGTAAGCCGGAAAGAGGGGCATGCACGTCCTTAAAATAAAGAAGCAGCAAAAGCAAAATCGGCGTAGCAAAGCTCACCCTGAAGTCAACCGGTAAAGGGTAAAACTGGAATTCACCGGCTGCAGGGACGAGAAGGATTAATATTAAATAAGGAAAAAACCGTTTATTCCTCATAAGCCATCTCTCCTGTCAACTTTCATAAATTCGACATAGTTACTTTCTGTTACTTTTTGAGAGACTGTGACATTTATACGTACAATCAAATTATAAATTGTAACGCTTACTTTCATCATACATCTAAATGCTCACATTTTCACAAGTAAATAGTGAAGGATTCGTTACAAAAAAGGAGGATTTCAAAATGGTGGAATTTTGGATTCAATTTGCAGTTCTGATGGCGTGTATTTTTATCGGTGCACGAATCAGCGGTGTTGGGCTTGGGGTTATGGGGGGGCTTGGTTTAGCTATTTTTGTTTATATTTTCGGCCTCCAGCCAGCCTCGCCGCCAGTCGATGTTATTTTCATGATTTTAGCTGTAATCACTGCAGCCGGGACGCTGCAGGCAGCGGGAGGAATGGATTTTCTCGTCTATCTGGCGGAAAAAGCACTCAGGAGAAATCCAAAGCACATTACCTTTATGGCACCGATCGTCACCTATTTGTTTACATTCTGCGCAGGAACGGGCCATGTCGCCTATGCTGTTCTGCCGGTTATCGCTGAGGTAGCCAAAGAATCAAAAGTCCGTCCTGAGAGACCGATGGGGATTGCTGTTATCGCCTCTCAGCAGGCAATTACTGCCAGTCCGATTTCAGCAGCGACTGTGACATTACTTGCTTTGCTGTCACCTTTTAACATTACACTCCTTCAAATTCTGATGATCTGTATCCCTGCAACCTTCCTTGCCTGTATGATTGCCGCATTAATCTCCAGCCGCCGCGGTGTAGAGCTGCCGGATGATCCGATTTACAAGGAACGGTTGGAAAAAGGCCTTGTGGAAGTCTCCAAGAAAGACAAATCGTATAACATGAACGGGAAATCAAAAGTTGCCGTTGGATTATTCTTAACAGGCGCGGTTCTCGTTGTTCTTATGGGCTCAATGGAATTTTTGCGACCGGCATGGGAAGTCGATGGCGAACTTGTTCGACTGTCGATGCCTTTCACGATCCAGATTATTATGCTGAGCATTGCCGGGATTATGATCCTGTTATGCAAACCGAAAGTCGATCAGATTGTCTCGGGAAGTGTGTTTAAAGCCGGAGCTACAGCTGTTGTAGCCATTTTCGGTATCGCCTGGATGGGTAATACATTTTTCACTGGAAACCAGGAATTCATCCAGGGCAATATTCAGGAACTTGTGACCGTGGCACCATGGCTGTTCGCGATAGCCTTGTTCATCCTGTCTATTCTTCTTTACAGCCAGGCAGCGACCGTCAGCGCACTAATGCCTTTAGGTATTTCGCTAGGCATTTCCCCGGCGCTGTTAATTGCAATGTTCCCGTCTGTTAACGGTTACTTCTTCTTCCCTAACTACGGAACTGTCGTAGCGGCGATTAACTTTGATACGACCGGAACGACCAGGATCGGTAAGTACGTGTTAAACCACAGCTTTATGATCCCAGGACTCATTTCCACCTTTATGGCAGTTGTCATCGGAATTATCCTGTCCGTCTTCTTGTTTTAAATAATGAAAGGGGTTTTATAAATGGTCACTAAAGAGAGCCTCAGAGTCGAAAAAGATTTTTTAGGCGAAAAAGAAATTTCCGATAGCTGCTATTACGGTATTCAGACATTAAGAGCGGTGGATAACTTTCCGATTACCGGACAGAAAATTGATGAGGAACTGATCCGCGGGATGGGCATGGTGAAAAAGGCGGCGGCCCTGGCCAACAATAAAGTTGGCCAGCTGCCCCGCCACATTGCGAAGGCGATTATCGAAGCGGCAGAAGAAGTGATTGACGGGAAACTGAACGACCAGTTTATTGTTGATCCGATCCAGGGAGGAGCAGGCACGTCAGTCAATATGAACGCCAATGAAGTCATCGCAAACAGAGCGCTTGAAATACTGGGCGAAGAGAAAGGAAATGCGTTCGTGTTAAGCGCCAATTCCCACGTGAATATGTCGCAGTCAACAAACGATGCCTTTCCGACCGGTTTCAAACTGGCTCTTCTGAACCGGATCAACCAGCTGCTGCCAGTGATGGAGGCTTTGCATTGCTCATTTCTCGATAAAGCATATGAGTTTGAGGGCTGCCTTAAGATGGGGCGGACCCACCTGCAGGACGCCGTACCGATCCGCCTCGGACAGGAATTCGGCGCCTATGCAGCCGTTTTAGACAGAGATATTGAACGAATTAAGCAGACCCGGCCATTCCTTTATGAGACAAACATGGGGGCGACTGCTGTCGGAACCGGATTAAATGCCGACCCTGAATATATTCGTCTCGTTATTAAAGAACTGGCGGACATTAGCGGTTTCCCCATGAAGACGTCAGTCAATCTCGTAGACAGTACCCAAAACACGGACGTGTACACCACCGTCTCTGCTGCTTTGAAAATCTGTATGTCCAATCTCTCAAAAATAGCAAATGACCTCCGTCTGATGGCATCAGGCCCCCGGACCGGGCTGAATGAAATCCTCCTGCCGCCGAGACAGCCGGGCTCGTCAATTATGCCCGGCAAAGTGAATCCGGTCATGGCAGAAGTCGTGAACCAGGTCGCGTTTAAAGTGATTGGCAATGATTTAACCGTTACATTAGCGTCAGAGGCCGGACAGTTTGAACTGAATGTGATGGAGCCCGTACTCGTCTCAAGCCTGCTTGATTCAATCAAAATGATGACAAACGTGATGGATGTATTTAACCGCTACTGTATCTCAGGCATTAAAGCAAACACGGAAAGAATGGAACAGTATGTCAGAAACAGCGTCGGAGTGATCACAGCCATCAACCCGCACGTGGGCTATGAGACCGCCTCTTCCATTGCAAAAGAAGCGATCGCTTCCGGGAGGCCGGTAAGGGACATTTGCGAAGAACGCGGCGTCCTGTCAGAAAGCGAACTGGACATTATACTGGATCCGTTTGAAATGACAAAACCCGGCATCTCGGGCCATGAATTAAAAGAGAGGTGAAAGAGGTGGACAACGTGAAATCTGATCGCACATTTTTCTGGCGGAAGCTTCATTCCATTTCAGGACTCATCCCCATCGGCGTGTTCTTATTCGTTCACTTTGCGATTAATTATACAGCCTTTTACGGGGCTGAAACATATAACCAGGCGGCTGCCATGATGGGCAGCCTGCCATTCCGCTATGCGATGGAGATCGGGATTATTTTTATCCCGCTTCTCTTCCATGGCATTTATGGGATTTATATAGCCCGTGAAGCGAAAAACAATATTTCTGCCTATAAATACGAAAAAAACTGGTATTTTTACTTTCAGCGTGTCTCAGGAATCCTCGTTTTTCTGTTTCTCGTCTGGCACGTAGGGACGACGAGAATCCCTGCGGCGTTTGGCGCTGAAGTTAACTTTGATATGGTAGCCAGTCTTGTAGCTAATCCTGTTTACCTGTTTTTCTATATTGTTGGCATTCTGATGACCACTTACCATTTCAGCAACGGCTTCCGCACGATGCTGATCACATGGGGCATTACGGTTAACCGGAAATCCCAGAACTTTGGCAAAGTGATCGGCGTGATTCTGTTTATTGTGCTGTCGGGAATCGGACTGACTGCGATTTTTGCCTTTGTGTCGTAGAAGATATAAAGAGGAGGACATAAGCTTATGAAGCGACAAAAAATAGTGGTTGTCGGCGGCGGCCTGGCCGGGCTGATGGCGACAATTAAAATAGTGGAAATGGGTTTGGATGTGGACTTGCTGTCACTGGTTCCAGTCAAACGGTCCCATTCCGTCTGCGCCCAGGGCGGCATTAACGGCGCTTGCAATACGAAAGGGGAGAATGATTCCCCGTGGGAGCACTTTGACGATACGCTGTACGGGGGTGACTTCCTTGCCAACCAGACCCAGGTATGGGGGATGTGCGAGGCCGCCCCGAAAATCATTCATATGTTTGACCGAATGGGAGTGATGTTCAACCGGACACCGGAAGGACTTCTGGACTTCCGCCGGTTCGGCGGCACCCAGCACCGCAGGACGGCGTTTGCGGGCGCGACGACAGGGCAGCAGCTTCTTTACGCCCTTGATGAACAAGTCCGGAAATTCGAGTCGGAAGGAAGGGTTCGAAAGTTCGAAGGATGGGATTTTGTCTCTGCTGTTTTAGATGATGAGGGGGTGTGCCGCGGTGTCACCGCTCAGGAACTCCTGTCTATGGAGGTCCGTTCATTTAAAGGGGAAGCGGTAATTATGGCTAGCGGCGGGCCGGGGATGATTTTCGGCCGGTCGACGAACTCACTGATCAATACCGGATCAGCTGCAGGCAAACTCTACAGGCAGGGCGCCATCTATGCGAACGGGGAATTTATCCAGATCCACCCGACCGCCATTCCGGGAGATGACAAACTCCGTCTCATGAGCGAGTCTGCCCGTGGAGAAGGGGCACGAGTCTGGACTTATAAAGACGGCAAGCCGTGGTATTTCCTCGAAGAGAAGTACCCGGCATACGGAAACCTGGTGCCGCGTGATATCGCCACAAGAGAAATCTTCGATGTGTGTGTGAATCAGAAGCTGGGCGTCGATGGTGAAAATAAAGTCTACCTCGATGTGTCCCATATTGACCC
This sequence comes from Salipaludibacillus aurantiacus, assembly GCF_900111295.1. Lineage (GTDB taxonomy): Bacteria > Bacillota > Bacilli > Bacillales > Salisediminibacteriaceae > Salipaludibacillus > Salipaludibacillus aurantiacus. The sequence goes on from NZ_FOGT01000008.1 coordinate 126,735, forward strand.
GGAACTTCTGAATGTCCGATTAGGCGGCATTCTTGAAATTTATGAAAAATTTATGGGTGATGATCCCAGAAAAGTACCGATGAAAATCTTCCCTGGCGTCCATTACTCAATGGGAGGCCTGTGGGTGGATAATAACCAGCAAACGTCCATCCCAGGGCTGTTTGCCGCAGGGGAATGTGATTACTCGCAGCACGGGGCGAACCGGCTTGGCGCCAATTCCCTGCTGTCAGCTGTCTATGGTGGAATGGTTGCCGGGCCAGAAGCCGTACGTTATGCCAAAAATAGCGAACAGGCAACAGACGGTGTTTCCGACCGTATTTTTACGGAACAGCTCAAGCAGGACCAGCAAGAGATGACACAGATCTTGAGTATGAGCGGCAGCGAAAATGCCTATCAGCTCCATCAGGAGATGGGCACGCTCATGACGGAGAACGTCACGGTCGTAAGGGAGAACAAAAAATTACTGGAAACAGATAAGCAGCTCGCCAACCTGATGCATCGTTTTGAAAACATTAATATCCAGGATTCATTAAAATGGCATAACCATGCTCTAACCTTTGTAAGAGGGCTAAAAGGCATGATGGATCTCGCCAAAGTCATTACCCAGGGCGCCTATCTGCGCGATGAAAGCCGCGGCTCCCATTATAAGCCTGAGTTCCCTGACCGGGACGATGAGAAGTTTCTCAAAACAACAATGGCTAAGTTTAATGCGGCAGAGCGGAAGCCTGAATTCAGCTACCAGGAAGTAGATATCTCGAAAATTACCCCCCGTAAACGCGACTATACGAAAGGCAAGAAAGCGGGTGTGAAGTCATGACCACGAACGGTAAACTAGTTCATTTAAAGATCCGGCGGCAGGACGGCCCGTCTTCTGACAGCTATGTGGAAGAATTTGAGGTGCCGTACCGGCCGAGCATGAATATTATTTCTGCCCTGATGGAAATTCGTAAAAATCCCGTCAACAAGGACGGAAAAGAGACCTCACCGGTGCAATGGGAATCGGTCTGTCTTGAAGAAGTGTGCGGGGCGTGCTCAATCCTCGTGAACGGAAAGCCAAGGCAAGCCTGCTCAACTCTAATTGATTCACTTGAACAGCCAATCCATCTCGCACCGTTAAAAACGTTCTCATGTGAACGTGACCTGATCGTCAATCGAAAGCAAATGTTTGACGCCTTAATGAAAGTAAAGGCGTGGATTGATATTGACGGCACCCACGACCTCGGTCCAGGACCGCGATTGGCTGAAGAAGATAGGCAGTGGGCCTATGAATTAAGTAAGTGTATGACGTGCGGACTCTGTTTTGAAGCGTGCCCGAATGTGAATGACCGATCGACCTTTATAGGTCCTGCCCCTTTATCACAGGTCCGATTGTTCAACACCCATCCGACAGGTAAAATGCAGGCATCCAAAAGGCTTGAAAGCATTATGATCGAAGGAGGTATCACTTCGTGCGGGAACTCAGGCAACTGCGCTGAAGTATGCCCGAAAGAAATTCCATTAACACACTCTATTGCAGCAATGAATAAATCCACAACTGCGTACTCTTTTAAAAGATTTTTTGTAAAATAGCTTTAGCCGCTGTCCTTCAAGGGGACGGCGTTTTTTTTTAGTTATTTGTATTTGCCCCTTAAAAGAAAGCCAGGGAATAAAGGTCTTTTTACCCAAATGATGTCATACATTCCCCCATTAAATGGATACTATTATGTTAGAATGTAACTGAGTTAGTGAGGGACAGAGCAGGTAATCTGTTTCTTTGGGGAACGGGGGAGCTTTTTATGAATGCACTTTTAACTTTAATACCCATAATCTTAAGCGTGCTCCAGGGTATTGAACATTTTGTAGGCAAGCGGCTGGTGACAGGGGAAGAGAAGAAGCTTTCAGAGACAGAGGGGAAAACCCTTGCACGTGTGGCCCGTACGATTCTTGGGCTTTTCCTGTTAGGTGCGATCCTATTTTCCTTTTCTTTAAATATGCAATATGAATTTTTGAGAAACGTCCTTGTCTTTGCCTTTATAGTCGGATATGGAATTAAAGCAGTGATGGAGTGGAAGTACCTTGAAGGGACAAAACATGTGGCTACCGTCACCTTTATGTGTCTCAGTGTAGCGGCTGTTTTGGGAAGCTTTCATTTAATCTATGAAAGAAACCTGACCACCTATGGAGCCGTCATGGCAGAAGTGATAGATCAAGAGGAGACCGTGAAGAGCATTAATATAGAAACGCTCGACCAGAGCTCCTCAATTGAAACGGAAGACGAGAGACTGATTGCAGAGATCCTTTCTGATCCGGCAGAAATGGTCCTTTTTGAGACTTCCCCAGTCCCTTTAGGCTCTTATCATCTCACTGTTCATACAGAAAATAATCAGTTTCAGTTTTATATCGGGGACGACTCGCTGGTAAAAAGGGAGTTTGGAACGTTAATTGAATATGAAATTTTAAAGGATAACGAACTATACAGGCTAATTAAAAGTGAGCTGGAGAAGTAATTTATTTTTGCAGGCTTCAATAGTAGTGGCGCATGTGTATGCTGCCTGGTCTGGTGCAAGCAAAAAACTCCCCAATACTCACGCAGAGGGGAGGAGGACGATTATCACGCCGAAACTAAATTACTTTTTGGTGAAAACCTTAGTTGACATACTTGCCGTGCTCAGGCTTAGCCATGTCATCAAAATTTTCGGCTAATTTTTCTAAATTTTCTTTTAGTAATTCACCTGACATAGGCAATCCGTGGCCCGTCACAGCAACAGATGGCTTTAATGAGGCCAGCTTAACGACCGATTCCTTGGCTGCCTTCCAATCTGTCGTCAAGTATTTTGGCGGACCGCTGATTTCCTGTTCCTGGGTTATCACTTTATAAAGAGATTCCTGTTTAACAGTCACAAACGCATCTCCAGCGACCAGCGCCCGGTCGTTCTCCCTGAAAAGAGCTATTTGACCTGGTGTGTGTCCGGGCGTATGAATCCATTTGAATTCCGGCAAATAAGGGACAGATCCATCGGCAGGTAATGGTTTAACGTTGTTTCCTAAATTAATGGGTTCATTAGGGAACATCGGCGACATCTTTGCAACCATGCCTCCTTCAACCGAGGGATCCGGTTTCGGGTAACTTCTTTCTCCGGTTAAATAAGGCATTTCTAACTCGTGTGCGTAAACAGGAATCTGCCAATGTTCAACCAGTTCAATAATGGCTCCTACATGGTCAAAGTGTCCGTGAGTTAATATGATTGCTTTTGGCCGGCTGTCAGTCCCAAACCGTTTTTCAACAGCGGATATAATATCCTTGGCTGAATGAGGCATTCCTGCGTCAACCAATACAAAATCCGAGGTTTTTGGGTCGCCGATCATATGAATATTTACGATCTGCACGGTGTAATTGTAAAGATCCGGCAAAACTTCTATACCTGAACCACTTTCTTTAGAAGTGGCTGGAATATATTTATAATCACTTCCGTAATTCATTTGCTTATCCATAAGTGTTTCCTCCACGATTTAGGCATGTAGTTAGTCTTCCCGTTGTAAATTTATCTACACCCAAATACGGATAATATTAAAAATCAGCACTAAAGCCTTAAATTAATGAGGGCGTTGGCACGAGAAGCTCTCCGGCAAATTTTGTATTATTGGGAGAGGGTTTTTAGAGCAGAGGGTAAAATAAATAACTGACTTTAAGGAGTAATAAGGAGGCAGGAAAGTAGTGAAAATGTTAAGAAGTATTTTAATGGTTTTGGTTATTTTATTAGCTGGTTACAGTCTTTTTACGCAAAACTTTGAGTTAATGCCTTATCTAATGCTGCTGTTAAGTTTTTCTGTATTACTGACAGGAGTAACATTTCTTAATAAAGACAAAAAGGCCTTTTCAGGCTATTCGAGTATTCTTGCTTCTTTGTTTGTTTTTATAGTATCTATAACGATGTTTTTAAATTAACGGGTGGTGGGAGAGACCTTATAATTATGGACAGCCACATTATAAGATGAAGATCTACATTATAAAATTAAAACTCTACCTTATAAACGCGAAACTCTACCGTATAGAAAGGAAACTCTACCTTATAAGAGTGTAACTCTACCGTATAAAAAGGCCACTCTACCGTATAACAAATTTCGATAATAAATGCACCGCTGTCAATCCCCCCGTGACCCTAGCCAGATGCAGCGGCAGTTATAAAGCAGTCGAGATGAAGGGCAGAGGAGTTTTCTGGAAAAAGATAAGCAGGTGATAAAGGTGACTGTAAAAGGGCTGAATCATTTTTTATTTTCGGTTTCAGACTTAGAAAAATCAATTAAATTTTACACAGAAGTTTTCAGCGCAAAATTGTTGGTAAAAGGTAGAAGCACAGCTTATTTTGATTTAGATGGTATGTGGCTTGCTCTTAATGAAGAGAAGCGGATTCCCCGAAACGAAATAAACCACTCGTATACCCATATAGCTTTTTCTATAGATAAAACAGACTATGATCGCAACTACCAGAAACTGAAGGAGCTGAATGTAAACATCCTTTCAGGCCGCCCACGGGACGAAAAAGACAAAAGGTCAATTTACTTTACTGACCCGGACGGCCATAAGTTTGAATTTCATACAGGTACTTTGCAGGACAGGTTGGATTACTACAAGAAAGAAAAACCACATATGGAGTTCTTTGATTGAGGGGTTGTTTGCAGGCAAGCATGATTATTAAAGTGGGATAAAATTGAATAACGTTTCATTAAAGGGCTACTGATAAAAGATGAAGTGACAAGGCATGAACAAAAGGTTTACTGTTTTATTATTAGGTTTATCCAGTATATTTTTCCTGGTTGGCGGTTTTTTCCGGGACTCTTTTGCACACGCAACGGCCATTGGTTTTACTGGAGGAGTGCTCTTATTCACAGGGGCTGGCTATTTTATTTATAAACAGTGGCAGCATTAAACTAGGAGTCACTCAAAGAAATGAGAGTTATAATTATTACATACTATTAAATAATAGAAAGCAGGTTGGCAGATATGAGTAATGATTCGATTAGTCAGATGTGGGAGGACTTTATGAAGGTGAATCCGAAGGCGCCAGAAAGTTATGAAGCATGGGCGTTTGGGGATTCTAAGGAAATGGCTGATGAACTGGCAGAATTAGTACTGGAAGGCAGAAAAACAGCGACAGCTTCAAATTATTCATTATACGGAGATGAAGAGCCGTTACCTTTTGTTGGTCTTTATAATATTATTCTTGATGGGGATGGAAAAGCTGTAGCCGTAGCCGAAACAACCTCGGTTGAGATTGTTCCATTTGATGAAGTGACTGAAGAACACGCTTATTTAGAAGGTGAAGGCGACCGCACCTTAAAATATTGGCGGGACGTACACGAAGATTTTTTTAAAAAAGAATTCAAAGAGGTTAATCAGGAGTTTCATAGTAAAATACCAGTAGTCTGTGAAAGGTTTAAGGTAGTATATAAGAAATAAAGGCCGAGCGAAGCTTATGGTGGAGCAGCTTATATGAAATAATGTTGAACCTCAACTTACTCTTTAAAAAACCGTTTGAAATCCTGCCAATTACTAGCGAAAGTAGTAATGATGGACGTTGTCTGAACGTCCATCAGACAGGCTCAGGTTCACCCGTACTTTTTCTGATGCTCTTTCTTTTTCTTTAAATATTCTTCATCGTTTCGGACAATCTTCCATTTCTCTTCGAAAATACGTGCTGATTCCGCTTTCTCATCATTAATCTCTCGCGGATTGATCTCCCCCTCCTTATCGTATTTCTTTCCGCCTTTATAGTTCGCGTAGCGCCTCGCTCTCGTGTAGCCCATTTGGATAAACTTCCGAGCCATATCCATTCCTACGAAGTCATCTTTTTCTTTATACTCTTCAAAAAGTTGATAAATTTTCTCGGAGGACTCTTTGGCAATCTCAGGAGTTTTAAATCTCCAGTGAGGCAGAATCTCCCCTTTATAGGGTTCTACCATGAGAACTCCCTGCTCCCCGCGTCCCACTCTATACTTGTCAGGCTCTTTCCTAAAGTCGATGTTGTCAAAATCAAGATCGTAATCAAAACTCATATTATCCACATCCTTTCCAATAGATATTCCATAAAACTGATGAACTTAAACGGAAAATAGACCTTCATGTGTGCTTTCAAGGTGGTTAACAAATCAGGAAATTTCCGAAGGCGTAATTGAAGCTATAAAAAAGAAAAGGAAAGTGCTAACCATTGGTCAAAAAGCGTAGGGGAAAATACAAGGGATTCGAAAGAGAACTAAGTTCAGTATATATTTTAAAGGAATATCAAGGAAAGGGAATAGGAAGGTTACTCTACAAAGAGCAAATGGATACCATCAAAACAACGGTTAATTTAAAATATTCCAAATTTTTCTAATAGTTGGTATTGTCATTTATGGAGTGGAAACGATCTTTTATGAGCGGGGATTTTCAAGCAACGGGAGCCCTTTACATTTATTATGTAAAGAGCTCCTAATTTTTTTTTATTGAAGGTACCTCTCGTTATGACTACTAATCTACTTTCCTTTGGAGGTTTTAGACATTTTAATTTCATACATATTAGCATTCTCTTTGTAGCTCTTGTCTGGATGAAGCTTTATAGTTTTCGCTATATTCGCCTCTAAGCCTTTTTTCCAATTTACTTTCCTCCTTAGTTCAATCATCTTTTAAATAACTGTCGTTGTAATCGTTAATGACCAACCAAAAACCATGACACCAATGTCATCACCAAATTGGTCATAGACATATAACTTCCAATTGCCATTCGGACTTTGGCCGTCAAAAATACTTAACTGTGAGTTTGTTGATGGGACTGGAGCAGGCGGAACAGGGTTTGCTCCACCGCTTTCTTCACCTTTTTCTCTACCGTAATCAGTCGGTTGGAACGTTCCGCTTTCTATTTTATTGAATTCTGGCAGGGGATCGGCTGCATCATCATCGAAGGTAATAGTAGTATTAACGATGTTAAAGCTAGACCCCGCACTACGCATAATCATTGCATTGTCTTCACTAGGTGCTACAAGTAACATAACGAGATCCCCCGGGTGCGAATGAGTGAGCCCACGTAAAGTAACAGTTACCTTCAGAATGGTGCCCGGCATTTCTACAGGAATAATAGAAGGGTATGGAGAGGCTGGGCCAGATCCAGATGTCTCCTCTTCTGGTATGAAAATGGGAGTAGAATTCGTAAAAGATTCGGTAATCGTGTTAATTCCCAATAGTGTTTCCTCCTTTCAATGTTTATTCATCTTATGTTTCTTCATCACTATCTGTATATGCTTGTACCTATCAACTGTGTATATGGTGACTTAAAAGTGGCCCACAAAAAAGCAAGTTGTTGAAGGAATGTACTTAATAAAACGGAGAGCAAAAGTTGAAGATCCAGGAAGCTGCATATGCGGCTTTTAAAATTGCCTGCTAACTGGAACATGATGTTAAGCTAAAGGGGAGGTCTGCTAACAAAAGAATTTCTTTTTGTTAAAGTGAAGATAGGTAAAGTTAAGATGATAGTCATCACCTTAACTGAACTTTTTGTTAAGTTTAGAATTTTATGCGGAGGGATTTTTTTGAAAACTAATATAATTTATAACGATTATTTTGAAAATAACAGACTTAGTGATGAATTAGTGTGGTTCTGTGAACCTAAAGAATGGTTTATAGACAAAAGTTCCTCTCAACTTGTAATACAAACAGATGAGAACACCGATTATTGGAAGAAAACACATTATGGTTTTGAAGCGGATAATGGGCATTTTCTTTATAGAGAAACAAATAAAAATTTTAGATTAACTGCAAAAGTGAAGACAAAACCTAAATCAAGGTATGACCAAGCAGGGTTGATGTTGAGGTTCTCGGAAGATATATGGATAAAAACATCATTGGAATATATACCAAATGGATTAAGTAAATTGGGTGCAGTGGTTACAAATCGCGGCTATTCCGATTGGTCATCACAAAATGTAGACTATAATAATGAATATTTGTTTTTCAGGTTATCAAGAATTGGTCAAAATGTTTATGTGGACTTTTCATCAAACGGGACAGAATGGAACCAAATACGTATTGCTCACTTGGATATGCCAGAAAATTCTTTGGTTAAAGCGGGGTTATATGCTTGTAGCCCACAAGGGAAAGATCAGGAAGTAAGGTTTGATTTTATAGAAATTGAAGAACTTTCTAACGACCCTCAAGAAGCTTATTTATAAACTTTATGTAATTTCATAAACTGGTTGTCTGTTGATGTAATTGTACTAACGGCGAGCTTTAGTGAAACAAGCTGCCACTCCTCTTACGGATTGACGTGGAGAAAACGATTTATATCTTACTGGGCATGAGAAAGGTTGTTCAAGAAACAGGGGGCTTTAATTAGGAAGGGGAGGAAGCCAAGGTGCAAAAAACAGTTTTATTTATTCACAGTGCTGGTCCGCAAGGCGGAGGAGAAGGAAGCAGCAATCTGTCAGCGTATTTGGAAAGAGAACTCAGGAATCAATATAACTTTGTTTGTCCAAAGATGCCTAACCCGGAGAACCCCGAATATATTCTATGGAAGAAACAGCTTGAAAAAGAACTGGATAAGCTTAACGGAGACGTGATTTTAGTTGGTCATTCATTGGGAGGATCTGTTTTATTAAAGTACCTTTCCGAGGAATCATCTAATCTGACTTTCTGTGGTTTGTTTATCATTGCTTCACCATACTGGGGGTTAGATGAAGATTGGCAGTTAAATGATTTCATGCTCCAAGATAATTTCCAGAAATGTTTGCCCGCAATACCCAACCTGTTTCTTTACCACAGCCGCGATGAAGTGATCGTACCTATTAAACATCATAAAACCTATTCAGAAAACCTTCCACAAGCATCCTTACGGGAACTTGAAGGCAATCAACATTTGTTTCATAATGGTTTACCTGTATTGGTGAAAGATATAGAGAGATTATAAGGAATTCTATTATAAAAAATCGCAGAAACTAGGAGAAGAAGTGATTAATAGGGACGGTTTTCACGTGACCTCTCAGGCTGAAAGGCCATCACGTGAGAACCGTCCCAGCTTTTCATTACTAAAAGAACTCATCCTTTGTTAAATGGCCGAACCATTCATCAGATACTGAAAAACGCACCTTCTCCCTTCATAAAGAAAGTGAACGTTCCACATTTCCATTACGACATAGGAAAGTGTGCAGTAATGTGCTTAAGCTAACGGGGATAGTGGAATACCGAATTATACTCTGTTACACTCGGAGCGAACATACATTCTATTTAGTGAAGGGGAGATATTATGAGAAAGTTAGTATTGTTTATTGCAATGAGTTTGGACGGATACATAGCAACAAAAGATGAGTCTTTAGATTGGCTATTTAATTCCGAAGGCGAAGGGGATAATGGTTATTCAGAGTTTTATGATACTGTTGATACAGTTTTAATAGGCAAAAAAACGTATGATTGGATAATGAAACACGAAACTGGTAATTTCCCGTATAACAACAAGGATTGCTATGTTTTTACAAGGTCTCCTATTGAGGATACCGGAGATGTAAGTTTTATAAATGAAGATATAGTTAGTTTTACAAACCAACTTAAAAACCAAGAAGGAAAAAATATTTGGATTGTGGGTGGGGGAGAATTGCTACAATCTTTTGTAGAAGAAAAATTAGTTGATGAAATTATTCTAACAGTTGCCCCAACTGTCATCGGAAACGGAATTCCTTTATTTAAAGAAGGTGATTATCAACTAGACCTATCATTAAAGGGTACTAGAAACTTCAATCAGTTTGTAGAACTACATTATACGGTTAAAAAATAAAGCTACGCTCGTTTCACTAATGGGGAGCGTTTCTTTAAAAGGAATGCTCTTTTCTTATCAAATTAAAAAGAAATAAATGTTAAGATTAAATTAGAGGATAGTTGTTTTTATCTTCAAGTATAGTGAGGTTAGTCTCTATTTATATAAATATATCAAATTAATTGAATAAATTACATAAATTTCCTATAATTGGTTAAGATGGGAGGTGTTATTGATGAAAAAAGTATTTTTCTCTTTTTTATTAGTAGGAATGCTAGTTTCTCCAGCTTCAATAGGAGCTTCTGGAGAGGAGATATATCCACAGTGTGGTATGGCCCCTCAATTTTGTCAGATTATGTATTAATTATTTAACCTAGTACAATAGCGAAGAGAAGAGGAAATAGTACTTTAAATCTATTTCCTCTTTTTTCAGAAAGGAGAAGTTATGACTGCGAAAGAATTTATGGATGCATGTAAAGGAGAAATCAGTAAAAACCTTATTGGGAAAGATTCTGCCATTGAGTGTATGTGTATCGCACTTCTAGCTAAGGGACATGTTTTAATAGATGATGTTCCTGGAACCGGGAAATCTGAATTGGCCAAATCCTTTGCAAAAACAATCAATAGTTCATTGGGAAGAATACAAGGAACTCCGGATGTGATGCCAAGCGATGTTACAGGGTTTCATTTTTATGATCAATCGCAACAAACGTTTATCTTTCGAGAAGGCCCTGTTTTTCATTCACTTGTTTTAATGGATGAGATTAATCGTGCGACACCAAAAACACAGGCCAGCTTGTTTGAAGCCATGCAAGAAAGACAAGTAACCGTCGACGGTGAACAATTTATCCTTCCTACGCCATTTATGGTCATGGCTACTCAAAACCCGACTGATTTGCAACAAGGAACCTTTATATTGCCTCATGCTCAATTAGATCGATTCTCCATTAAAATGCCTATGGAACGTCTATCTTATGAAGAAGAACTTCAGTTAATTAGAAGGTTTCAAGGAGAAGACTATAACCAAATAAACGAAGTGATTGACATAGACCAAATTAAACTGCTGCAAGCCAAAGTTTCCTCCGTCACGCTAAGTGAAGATGTTGAAAAATACTTACTTGCGATTAGTCGGACAACTAGAAACCATGAAAGTATAGACGTAGGAGTTAGTCCAAGAGCGACACTTAATTTAATGAAAATAGCCCAAGCCCGCGCGCTTGTTCACGAGAGATTGTTTGTTACGCCAGATGATATTTATCAAATGGCGCCCCTTGTTTATACCCATCGGCTCATCTTGAAGATAGACGTGCACATGCGTCAATCGCCAGAAGAGGTCATGAATGATGTTCTTTCTAGGGTAAAGGTGCCAGTGGAAAACCATGGTTAAATTACATAAGCAATTCGAGGAAAAAGAAACCAAACCATTCGTTACATTCGTGATTGTTCTTTGTGTTTTGCTTCTCACGTTGTTTATTCTTATGGATGAACTCATTTTAATTATTGTCACTCTTACTGTAATTATGACAATCTTGACGTCTTATTGGATTCTTACATATACACCATCAAAAATTGAAGCTAGCCTTCAATTAAAGCAATCAAGGTTATCTCCAGGTGAGGAAACGGATTTAGAACTCAGACTGATAAATCGAAGTCTCTTTCCGTTTTTTTCTGCAACGGTTCAACTAGACTGGCCCTATGAAAAAAACTCATTAGTGGTAGAGAAGGAAGACAATATTGAACAGAGCCTTCCTCATTTATTCCAACAAGGGTATTCGGTACGCCGAAGAGAGAAAATCGTACATACAGAAAAACTCAGAGCGAAAAAGCGTGGTGTAGTGCAACTGCACCAAGTTCATCTAAAGGTTTCAGATTGGCTAGGATTATTTGCCTTTCGTGTGGAATTGAAACCTGAACTACCTATCACGGTCATCATCTATCCTACTTTTACAAACGATTATTATCTAAATAAATCATTACGAACCATTGAAGGGGAGAGTAAGAAAAAAGGAGAAAACGCTGAAGATTTAATGGGAGTTCGCCCCTATGAGTGGGGCGATCGACTTCGTAATATCGATTGGAAGAGTTTAGCTAAACATCAGCAACTTATGACAAGAGAATATGCCGATCCTTCATATTTTAAGGTTACTGTCATTTTATCTTTACACGAAGGGGAGGATGAAAACCGGTGGAGTGAAAACCCTGAGGAATTGATCAGAAAAGCTGCGAATGTTTGCTATGCACTGAGTACTTCACAACAGTCTTTTGAAATTTATATCAACGACAGATCAGGTAGAAATTCGACAGGAATCTATCTACCACCAGGCCAAGGGAGAGCTCAATTGCAACGGGTCCTTCACGTGTTTGCCTATTTGAAAATAGGATCACCTTTGTATCCAGTTTCGTATATCCTTCAAGGGCTCTCTCAAAAAAGAGATCCAATGTCGCACGTAATCTATGTTGGCGATCGGTCAGTCTCAGGCACTCAATTACTTTCTCGCTTGGGAAATAGGGATATTGTTGGCTAAAAGGAGGGGAAGTTTGAGACTTAAACGATTATTTATCCTTGATTTATGTCTTGTATTTTTTTGGTTCATATTGATTTATATGACATGGAAAACGTTACCGGCTTTTCTTACCTCTAGTTTATTCATTACAGGTATGATCGTTTGGTCTTATAAAAGGCGAGTGATGGAGGGCCTAACAAACGACTTGGTAAACTGGATTTTTTTATTAGGATCAACATATATCCTTATGATATTTGTTCCCTCCCAGTGGCCCATCCTCGGATTCCTTATGTATGGTCTAGGGTTCTTTCTACTAAGCCGAAGATATCAAACAGAACCATTAAGAAATTCCCTTTTCCTTTCAATAAGTAGTTTAGTTGCAACAAACTTTTTCGGGGTTTTAATCATTTATAGTCTATTCCAATCTATTGTGATCACAGGAAGAGGAATATCTAAAACGATTGAATCATTGTTATCGTTCATAAGCTACCCGATTTTTCAACTGATTTATTGGATGATGGACTTGTTCACAGCTGATTCTGAAGTGTCGCCAAGGAACATTGTTATAAACGGCGATCCCAACTCATTTAATTTACTTGGCTCACGAGCTGAAACGGATATTCTTGTTTTTTACGGAGTGATGTTACTAATAGGCATTGCTATACTTGTTTATATTATTCTTCGATCAAATCGAAAAGAAATAGGGAAAGATGAGTCCACTATCACTAATCAACCTTATAAATCTGAGAAAATCACAGAGAAAACGCCTGAAAATATAGTACGAGCATTCTCTTCAAGTGCATATCGAAGAACCTATCGACGGCTTGAGAGAAAGCTGGCACGAAAAGGATATCAACGCCCTGACCATATCCCAATAAGAGAATGGGCGAAAACAATGCCAAAGATCAAAGAAGAGTTAACCCTATTATTAAGTATTTATGAAAAATCACGCTATCATGAACAAAAGATTGATAAAGTCGATCATCAACAATTCAGAGACTCATACCACTCCATTATAAAAAAACTGCAGGAATGAGAATGCTTAAAAATGGAAGAAGGAGCTGGGCGGTTTAAGTAGTTTCGTACCGGTAGTAGAGAAACTCGCTAATTACTATGTCATGGCTCTGTTATTTGCTATGTTAATTTTTATATACTAAGTAATTAATTGTTATTTTCTGTTAAAATAAATTTAGAGTATGTGAATAATTGTACTTAAAGTAACGGAGAACGTTAGTAAAATTACGAGTTGCAGTTTTGCAGCTCTTTTTTTTTTGCATCTATATACTGGTAAATGATGTTAAACTAATGGGGAGGTTATTAAAATAAGTATGAATATTATTCCAATAATTCCTCAGAGATGTAATATATGATTAAAAAACTTATAGGATAAAAGCCGTTTAGCATTACTACATGAAAGATTGGCTCTCAACTACTTTTCATGAAATGGAACATAGTTATAAAAAAACAGTTCCAATCCAATCTATAACAGTAAGGAGGTATACTGTGGGTTTTTGGGATGACTTTTATAAAAGTGGAAAAGACCAATCAGAATGGGCTCCTTTTAAAGGTGGGGTCGGGACAATGATTGTGCTGTTTGTCATTTTCCTGATTGCGAATGGATTTTCAGTCTCTCTGGTAATCTGGACAGTTGTAGGAATCGTAGCGAGTTTTGTGCTGAATGTATTAACGATTCGCTACAGAATAGGCAAACGATATAACAAATAGAATGTAAATGGGAATTTCCCAATTGTGTGCTCAGATTGAGAAAAAATAAGACAAGTATACATGGTAAACAAAGTACATTCGCTTCTTAAACTAAAGGGAGCGTTAGTGGAAGAAACCTTTGGTGCTCTTACGGTGCTAACGGGGAGCTTAGGAAAAACGAAGTCAAAATTTTTTATATAATACGAGTAGTAGCCTGTACCTTTCTAAATTAATTGAAAGGTACAGGCTTCTATATTTTTTAATGCTTTTAAAAAAAAATAAAAAAGTGTGACTTTTCAATTTGTAATCCGTTTTAAAAGTAGAGACATTAAACAGAGAGGAGTGACTTTTATTGGATTACGACCTTAACCAACAAAAAATTAATAACTGGTACCACACTTATAGCAACGATATATACAAATTTATTTTATATATGATTAACGATAATGAACAGGCGAAAGATTTAATGCAAGATACTTTTATAAAAGCGTATATCAAACTTGATTCTTTTCATGAAGAAAATGAAAAAGGATGGCTTTATAAAATTGCAAGAAATGTAACTATTGATTTTATCAGAAGAAAAAAACCAATTACCTACTTAACAGATAGCGCTTTATCCATAAAATCTCCAGAACTAACTCCTGAAAAAAAATTATCGTTAAACGAACAGGAAAGGGAGTTATATGTTGCTATAAGTAAATTAAAACGTTCTCATCGTGAAGTTATTATATTAAGAAAAATAAAAGAGTTTTCCATCAAGGAGACCGCTTATATCCTTGGGTGGAGTGAGGGGAAAGTAAAAACAAACTTATGGAGAGGTGTGAATTCACTAAAGAAGCAGTTAGAAAAGGAGGGATTTCGTCATGAGTCAATTTAATGGGAATAAAAATATGGACGATGTATTTAAATCAATGAATAAAAAATTAGACATATCTAAACAAGAACAAAATGATATTCATTCGCAAATGAATAAAAAAATAAGTAGAATATCAAAAAGAACTCCAAAGCGTCCTAAGTGGAAGTATTATCTTTCTTTAACTGCTGCATCAATAATAATCGTAGTCTTATCACTACCTTTATTTAGTAATATTATACATGAACGAACAGGTAATGAAGGCATTTATCAAATATTGAATGAAGTGGGTTATCAAGAGGTTGTTCACAAGGAAGAAGTTGAAACGGGAGTGGTTGTATTTTATGCTCCAGATATACAAACTAATGATATGGATACCGAAGTAGCAGAGCTAGGTGCAATCTTTATTGAAAAAACATTGTGGGGATGGGAAGAAACCTTTGATAGAGGCGCATACACAACAAGCATTAATGAAGAAGTTACTAATATAACCAGTCAATATTTATCGCAATCTCATAGTCAATCTCCATTTCCTATGATTTATGGAGAAATAATGAATCCCAATATTGTTGAAATTAAAGTTATAAATCTTGAAAGTAATAAAGAATATGAAGCGGAAATTACTATTAAAGAAAGTCACAAAATTTGGTTTGTATTTGTAGATAATAACGAAGAGACTAATTATGAGGTGCAAGGTTTGTCCGAAAAAGGTGAAGTTGTAACTTCTAATTTGGTTAATGAGGATGAATCTTCTTCTGGAATAGATTTAGTTGATGAATAAGTAAAATATAACGTAAGCCTTGTTATTACTGAAGTTACTTTTATTGTTGAAGAAAACTTCATGTAGAAAGAATTTTAAAAGTCTCCCCCAAATTGTGAATAATTGTACTTAAACGGGTAGCGTTAGTTTAACAAGCAAATATGATATTTAAAGGCACGAAGAATAGGTTCTTCGTGCCTTTTCACTGTGATTTTTTATGAAATTTGTAATTTTGCATCTCAAAAGTAACCCGTTAGGAGCTGCAAATACGGTCTTTGTTGACTGTGAAAAATGGAGTTGAGCTAAAATGAAGTTTTCTCCGAATAAATTTATTCTGAAAGAGGCTTGGACCTAACTAAAAAATGGGAGAGGAAGTCCATAAAAGCCTAAACTTTGTGATTGCAAAACTTTGAAAAATAAATCCTTCCGGTGAACGAAGGCGAAGACACCCGAAGGATCGGCGCAGTCTGAAAATCCACTTTCCCGAAGCGGTCTTCGGGAAAGTTAGTTGAAGACAAGCTCTTAGGTAAAGAAAACACAGCGAACTTCCACACGGATGTGGTGACTTCGGCGTTTTCACAGGACGTGAAGGGGTTAGCCGAAGATCCTAATGACCTATGTTGCCCTTATGCCTGTGGGAGAAGCCTTCGCCGGGGAGTGAATCGGAAGTTTATAGGTAAATCTTCTTTGATAGAATCTATTTTTAAGGTTGAAGACAAGCCCCTGAGAGGCAAGCGTCCACCTGGCGGACTGAATCCCTGCTTTTATGCGAAGCCCGAACTTCAAAACCATCAAAAAAACAAATTCATCAGCCCTTCCCAGAATCCTGGGCTTTCTTCTTCCTCTTCAGAAGCAGCTGTTTCTTGTTCTTCGATTTCAATGGCTTCTGTTGTAAGGATGAACTGGACTGATTCGACGTTTGAGTTGTCGGCTGAGACGAAGGAGACAGGATCGAAATCGGAACGGTCAAATTCGTCGAGTCTGTCGTCAATTTCCTGCTGGAACTGTTCCGGCAGGTCACTCGTTTCTTCCGCTAATTCTGCCGTCCCTTCGGAAAGCTCGCTCACACCGCTTTCCAGATCAGCAGATCCGTCAGCGAGTTCATCGATGCCGCCATCAATTTCGCTGTAGGAATTAGCAAGCTCGCTGACTCCGTCTGTATAGTCTGTCAGACCCTCATGGAATTCACCGTAGTTCCCGGCAAGCTGTCCAAGCCCGTCTTCCAGCTCAGCTAAGCCGTCAAGACCGTCCATATTTTCCATACTTGCAGACAGGTCGCTGGAGATGCCGTATAACTGGCCGCTCATGTCATTGATGGAATTGCCGGTTTCGAGCAGTGCCCCTTCTGCAGCGGTAAAAGCATCTCTTACCTGGTCGTACGTTCCTTTAGCTG
The DNA here is from genome assembly GCF_900111295.1 of Salipaludibacillus aurantiacus. GTDB lineage: Bacteria > Bacillota > Bacilli > Bacillales > Salisediminibacteriaceae > Salipaludibacillus > Salipaludibacillus aurantiacus. The sequence goes on from NZ_FOGT01000008.1 coordinate 143,701, forward strand.
TCTGTGCAGCCGTGTAAGTTTCAACGAGCTGGTCGATGGTCTCCTGATTTGCGCCGCTAGCATACAACTGCTCGATGTCTTCTTCGGAAATGTCATACCCGGGAATTCCCTGCATGGCTCCGTCAAGACTCCCAAACGCTTCCGAAAAGCTGCCGTGGAGCTCGATCAGACCGTCGCCGGCTTCTTCAAGGCCCGCAGCCATCTGGGATAAACCGTCCGGCAGTTCCGAAAGTTCGCCGAGATCCATGTCACCGGATGAACCGCCGACCTCGGCATGCATTTGCCAGAGCGCCGACTGGATGTCTTTTGAACCCTCAACCAGCTCAGAGGACGAATCCCTGATCTCCCTGATCCCGCTGTAGTAGTTGCCGGAGCCGTCGTTAAGGCTCTGTACGCCGTCTTTCAATTCAGTCACACCGGACAGCAAGTCAAAAACACCCTCATTAATCTCTTCAATAGCGTCGCTTAACGAACGCATATCTTCTGTCATTTCTTCTGTATCAGGATCCTCGATTGCCATAGACAGTGGAATGGCATTTATATCGATTCCTTCCATTTCAAAGTCTTCCACATCCGCTGTAAGCGTAAAATCTGCGTCAGTTTCAGGCATAACAGTATACGTAATCTGCCTCTTTTTCCCTGCATTAGCGATATTCGCGTCTTCCGCTTCGATAATGCTGATGAGGTCAGTGTCCGCTGTGAGAGAAATCTGTAACGTGTAATTTTCATAAAAAGACAGATCTTTGTTTTCGTTTGCAGTTGTATTGATCGACAATTCTAAATGGCCGTTTTCTCCTGCAAGTTCATCAGGAGTCACTGCCTCTCCGTCGAGAAGGTAAGACATTTCAATATCCCATGGCAGCTCAGCTTCCTGCATGTTCCCCTGATAATAAAACATACCTTCTTCGGACGCTTCAATCTGCACGGCGTCATCCGTAAGCTCTATGTCTGTGAGGTCGGTTAAATTTTTCACAGACTCGTAGTCTCCGTAATCAATGAGTAAGCCTGGCTCAGTGACCTGAAGCATGTTCACCACATAGAGTTCATTCAGGCTTCCGTCAGAGTTGAGGGTCCCGTAGACCACTTCCTCCTTTGAATCCGCTTGGCCGGTTGAATCGGCAGCCGGACCGTCTTCTGCTTCCGGGGCGGCCGAATGAGCTGGTTCATTTTCATTTGCCGACCCTGAATACAAAGGAAGGGCGAGAAGTGAAGCAGCTAACATGAGTGATACTTTCTTTTTCATGGTTAGTCATCCTCCCTGTAAAAATTCGCTTTAATTGTTGTTTTGTCAATCACCTTATCAAATAAGAGCATGACAGCCGGCAGGAAGAAAAGGACCATAATAAATGCCAGGGTCGCCCCTCTTCCGAGAAGCAGGCCGATGGATGAAACGATCGGATTTGACGAGGTCATCCAGAGAATAAGCCCCACACTTGCCAGAATAGCGGCTGAAATGGAAATGGAGAACGTTTTATCATCAATCGTTTTTATCATCGCTTGTCTAGCAGGCATCTGTTTTCGGTTATGGAGATAATTTTCCGAAAAGAGAATAGCATAATCAACTGTCGCCGCGAGCTGTACGGTTCCCACCACGAGATAGCCCACAAAAACTAAAGGCGCCTCCGTGAAATAAGGAACAGCCAGGTTTATCCAGACAGCTGACTGAATCGTCAGCAGGAGGACGACCGGAAGCGAAAGAGACCGGAATGTAACTAACAGGACAAACGCAATGGCAATCACGGTAAGGTAGTTTACGACCGTGTTATCTTTCTGAACGATCGTTTTAATGTCATAAAGAGAGACGCTTTCCCCAAGGGCATGGAAATCATCCCCATAGTAGGATTCGGCCGTCTCAAGCACGTTTTCCACTGCACTAAAGGCCGTATCACCTTCAGAATCGGTATTTGTATAAACGATAATCTGACTGTAGTTTTCCGAATAGAACTGTTCTCTTACTGAGTCATCGAGATACTCCGGCGGGATGGCCGGGCTGACCGACTGGTTATAGGAAAAGATGCTGGAGACGTGTGCGAGGTCCTCCAGCTCCTGTTCCATCTCAACTTCCCGGGCCACATCTCCTCGCGGAACGAGAAGAGCAATAGGAGTGGACATCCCGAAAACTTCATCGATTGCGGCCTCGTCACTTCCTAGGCGGGTATCCTCCGGCTGTTCGCCAATTCCATAGATAAACGTCGTTTCCTGCTGTGCCAGGTAGGCAGGGACAATCATCAGGAAAACAGCGATCACGCTGATAAACCTGAATTTAAGGACGACCTTGCCGATATTTTTAAAAGCAGGAATGATAGGTATGTGCTCTGTTTTGTCGATCCATTTATAAAACATGATTGTCAGTGCAGGAAGGAATACGACGACACTGATAAAACTCAGGACGATCCCTTTGACGAGATTAATTCCCAGATCAGCTCCAATTTCGAACTGCATGAACGTGAGAGCCATAAAACCAAAGAAGGTTGTCGCCGCACTCGCTGCAATGGCAGGGAAGGATTTCCTGATCGCAAGCTGCATCGCTTCCTCAGGCGAAGCTGTCTTTTTGCGGTGTTCTGAAAAACTATGAAGCAGGAATATCGCATAATCGAGAGAAACAGCGAGCTGTAAAATAGGAGCGACAGACTGCGTAATAAAGGAAATTTCCCCGATAAAAATGTTTGTTCCTAAATTTATAATGACTGACACACCAATGGCTGTCAGAAAAAAGACGGGCTCAACCCAAGAATTGGTGGACAACACGAGAATAATAATGATGATCGGCACTAAAAGCATCGCTGCGTATAATGTTTCAGTAAACGCCATTTTCTGTGATACGGCTGTATCAGCCGCTTCTCCAGCAAGGGCGTTTTCCTCGCCGATAAGCTCATAAATCTCATCTGTTGCTTCTACTTCTTCTCCTTCACGGATCGTAACGGAAAAGAGGGCATGTTCGTCGAAATAATAGGACTCTATTAAATCCTGTTCTGCCATCTCCAAGGGGATGGTTAAATCGAGCATGTCGTCAAGCCACGAGACCTCTTCAACGCCGTCAATTGTCTCAAGTCTTTCCTTATATAAAAGGGCTTCCTGAACGGTCACATCGGTGATCATCACCTCAGCATTCGCCATGGAGCTTCCAAACTCCGCTTCCATCACCTCAACGGCAACGGTTGAAGTGGAGTCTTCCGGGACATAATCATTCATATTGTAATTAACCGGGACGAAAAACTGCGCCACAGCACTAAGGACAGTTAAGATGAAAAATATAATAACGATGGGCAGTTTGTGCTTAATAATTTTTGCTGCAAAATCCGGCATTCCACCACTCCTTGAATCTTCACTAAGGAATAATTATAATGACACTGTGTTGTCTAATCAACAAACAGTTTGGTTAAAAATATTAGTTATCCAACATATGACGTGAATTAGTTGGATAACTGACAAAAGGCGGGAAAATGGTGAGTTCAAAATTGGATAGACGTAAAAAATACACCCGTTTAGTATTGAAGGAAAGTTTTATAAAACGAATGCAGGAAAAGCCATTATCAACGATTACAATAAAAGAAGTTTGCGAGCTTGCAGATATTAACCGGTCTACTTTTTATTCTCATTATAAAGATCTATATGATTTACTCACACAAATAGAGGATAAGATTATTGAGGATCTGAATGAGACCTTAACCTCTTACAACTATTCGGAAGACGAAGAGGCCATTCGGATGACAGAGAAGCTTATGGAATATATTGCGGAAAACCATGAGAGCTGCCAGACATTATTCAGTGAACACGGCGACCCGGATTTTCAGAAAAAGGTGATCATGCTTGCCCACACTCATTTATTAAATTCCCTGAAGGAAGATCAAGTAGCCGCCCCATACAATTCAGAGTATTTAAGCCTGTTTATAGCCAACGGAAGTATTCACGTCGTGCAAAACTGGCTCAAAAACGGACTGAAGGAATCACCGGAAGAAATAGCCGAGCTCATTATAAAGCTTGCCACAAGGGGAGTGTCGGGGCTTCAATCATAAAGAGGAGCAACTGAGCAGCACCCGCTTGCCTAGATAGACGGCTTTACGAAAAAAGGAGGGCTTAAGGAGAAAAATAAGAGCAGCTCAAAAGGAGCTACGGCAAGTGAGAGGATGATAAAGCGAGGAAAAGACCCGCTCGTCAAAGGGCCAGGGGTATCGAGCGGGTGATAAAAGCGGGATAAGGTCCACTCAGAACGCGCTGCGTCACCTGAGAGGGTGAAAAAGCGAGGAAAAGAGCCGCTCGAGAAAGGGCCAGGGGTATCGAGCGGGTCATAAACCGAAAATAAGGTCCACTCAGAACGCGCTACGGCACCTGAGAGGATGATAAGGCGAGGAAAAGAGCCGCTCGAGAAAGGGCCGGGGGTATCGAGCGGGTCATATACGTGGGATAAGGTCCACTCAGAACGCGCTGCGTCACCTGAGAGGGTGAAAAAGCGAGGAAAAGACCCGCTCGTCAAAGGGCCAGGGTATCGAGCGGGTGATAAACGTGGGATAAGGTCCACTCAGAACGCGCTGCGTCACCTGAGAGGATGATAAAGCGAGAAAAAGACCCACTCGGCAAAGGGTCAGGGGTATCGAGCGGGCCATAAACCGAAAATAAGGTCGACTCAGAAGGCGCTCCGGCAAGTGAGTGGGTGATAAAGCGAGAAAGGACCTCCTCATTTCTTAAAGGTGCCAAACTATATTTACTCATCGGTTTGAATTTACTGGTTTATAGAAATTGAATTATCGGGTATAATGATTACAAGAAGTCATATTATAAAAAAGACCGCTAGTGCTGTCACACTAACGGTCCGTAATAGTTCAGTTCCCATCAAAGGGGATTGGCACTCAGGATAAGCCTCCCGAAGAGCCGCTCAACTCATGCAGGGGGCTTATTTTTTATGGTTAAAAGCCAACATAGCGACAATTAATATCCCAAAAGAGATCATTAACGACAACGCGTCTGCGACTGTGACCATATAGGCATCACCTCCTTTCGGAAGGTGAGCCAACCCCCTATGAGTTCCTGAACTATCACTCACTTATTTTACCATATCTTTCATATATGATGGCGTAAAACCAAGATAACTCAACACTTTTAAATGTTTACCAATCATAGGATTAAAAGGTACTAGTTGCTGTATTTACACAGCTTTTTTCATTTTCCTGTTCAAGTGATGATAAACTTAAAAGAAGCATATACATAGATGGCAAAAAACAAGGAGTGCTTTGAGATGGCGCTGCATTTTGACCACAGTGAGTACAGGGTAAGCTTTAAAGGCGACTCGGTCTCACTTCTTAGGAGAGAGTACGAGCTTTTAAGTTTTTTATATGAAAATCCGGGCAGGGCGTTTTCCCGGGAAGAACTCCTTGATGCTGTATGGAAACTGGAGGCGCCCGGGGACAGGACGGTGGACGACCATATATACCGGCTGAGGAGAAAATTGAAGAGCTGGAACACTTATCTGACGATCAAAACGGTTAAGGGTTACGGCTATTCCTTAAATGTGACTCCGACTGAGGAAACTCCCTCACCCTTAAAAAATGACCGTGAATTTAAAGAAATTACAACCCATCTGCTGAATAAGTACCACCTGTATGGCCACGGCGAAGCCTTTAAAACAATTTTGGATCAGAAATCTCTCGGAATTGAGCCTGGCAGGAATACAAAGGTTATTTATTCATTAATTGAGGGCGACCTCTTAAAGCTGGCACAATCCAGGGAAGTTGCCTTTTCTGAAAAACTGCTTTTTATGCTTTATTCTTATATGCTTGTTGCTAACGAGCGGAAAGATGTCCTCCCATACTATGAAAAAGCTCTGGAAAAGACATTATTTTGTGAAGCCTCTAATGCAGAAGCGACTATTCTGGCGCCGGTCTTCTTTTATTTGTTTGCAGAGGATTTTTCCGCAGCAGCCGCTCACTTAAAAAAGGCAGACAGACTAGTAACCTCGGAAAATCACGGTTTTTACCCCTTTTTACAGTTGAGCAGAATGATGCTTTTTATCTGCTTGAAAGAGCAGGAAAAGGTGAATAGTGTGATAAATAAGATGGAAAGTTTTTTTAAAGAGAGAGAGTACCAGCGGGAACTGGGTATATTTGTTGTATTAAAAGGGGTCTTCGCCCTGCAGTCGGGCGACCGGGCGAAGGGCCGCGAATATATAGCTGAAGGAATGAGGGTGACAGTAAATACCAGATTTATGTCCCATGTTTATTTCGCTAATGATATTTGCTTGTTCTTCCTGGAAAAAATAGTTTCTGATGAGCAGCTTTATAAAGAAATGTTAAAAGAAAAAGCTTTTTTCTCGGAAAAATTCAACTTTTCTGCGTTTAAAACAGAAGTTGAAAGACAGTTTAAACAGCATCTCTGAAGCCTGCAGCTGCAGGTTTTTTTATGTCTGATACTCCTCTGATATTCGCCGTATAAAGTGTTAGTAAGACCAAAGAGAAATGAGTGATTGATATGGCGAATAACTCTTCAATCTGGAAGAATGCTGTTTTTATGAGAATGTTCTGCTCCTATTCTATATCCATGCTGGGCCGCTGGTTTGATATGGTGGCGATCATGATATTATTCGGTTATGTGTGGGAAACGGATCCTCTGACGATAGCTTTAATACCAGTGATGTATGCTCTTCCTCATGCTTTATTGAGCCAGTTTGCAGGGATTCTGGCAGACCGTTTTAACAAAGGAAAATTAATGATGATGGCTGATGTGGGGACGGCGGTTTTAACAATTGTGCTGGCGATGGCGCCTGGGCCGTGGCTCGCCCTGCCGATCCTGCTGCTCCGTGCCACTCTTACAGTGATTCATTTTCCGGCCCAGCAGGCGCTTATAAAGCACGTAGTGGAGGAGAATCTCATTGTAAAAGCTGTCACGCTTAATGGCACGGTAAATGAATTTACTAAAATTATGGGCCCGATTTTAGGCGGCTCTCTGGCGGCGATTTTCTCTCCACGTCTATGTATCCTGATTAATGCTGCCGCCTATTTTATTTCTGCGCTAATTCTTTTATCCATTATTAAGAAAAGGGAAGTGGAGACGAGCAGATCAGCTGAAGTAGAAGCAGGGAACAAAGCGTCCTTCTGGCAGTCATGGAAAGACGGCTGGTCAATGGTGCTCTCGAGTAAAATTCTGGTGGTGGCTGTTACTTTTTCACTCCTTGGTATGACGGCGATTCAAATGACAGATGTGCAGATAACCGTTTTACTCAGGGAAATCGCACCGGAACGGCCTGAAATGATTGGCTGGGTAATGGCATCATCGGGAGCAGGCGCACTTGCGGTAATGATGCTAATGAACCGCTTTAAAAAGATAGCTTATTACGGTGTGCTGATTGGAAGCAGCTTTCTTCTCATCGGGGTTCCGTTCGGGATGCTGGGGCTCCTGGAAACAGGCGTCCAAAGCTTTGTTCTTACAGGATTAGGGTTTGCTGCAGGCATTGGCATCGGAATATATACAATCGTTATCAGCTATATTCTCCAAAAAGAAACTGCCAGGGAGAACATAGGCCGGGTCTCAGGAATTTATAATTCGTTAAGTGGAATGGTTGTCCTTGGCGCACCTCTGTTAGGCGGTATGCTCGTTGGGCTGTTTGATGTCCGTCTCGTATACCTGGGCGTTGGTCTTTCCCTTTCATTAATAGGATTAACTTCCGCTTTACTCCAACAAGTCCTCTGGCAGAAGAATGAGGGGATCAGCGTAAAAAAGGTAACTGTGGGCATGAAATCTTATGAATAAACCATTATATAAAACGATAGGGAAAGTCTAAGAAGCTGCTAATGCGGCTTTTTTTTTAGGTTGACTGATAGCTGGAAAATGATGTTAAGCTGAAGGGGGATAAATCGAAAAAAGAACAAGGAAGGAATGTAGAGATTTAACAAATGGACAATTAAGGTAAATTTAGAGAATTAAATAATAAAATTAACGAAGCAGGATAGTGGAATAAAAGTTAGGGGGATGAAATGAGAAAATACTTATCGTTAGTATCTCTTGCTACTCTGATAATCACCGCTATTATATTACTATTAGGTGTTGGAAAAATTAGAGGGGACATAGGGACTGGAGTATTAATATCTGGATTGTTTATTTCATTGGGCACAGCCTTGTTTAGCAAAAAAGGAGCATTAAAAACTATATGCTTAGTTCTTGTCTTCGGGATAATTGGAGTTTATGGAGTTTGGATAGTTGCTTTTTATTTAAGCTATAAATTGTAATTGAAGGAACCAAACGTTGGAATTAATGTACCAGTTACAGTTGATGTGAGGGAGAGGCTCTGTGGCGACGGCAATGAATGTATTGAGGTGCGCAGCAGAGTAGTTAATAGAATTAAAAACGTGTACTGAAAGAGAGAGAAATACTTGAAGGATGTGACGCTCTGAATGGATATTATTATACTTGTAACTTTTATTCTGATTTTAGTTGTGGCAGCCAAGGTATCCGAAAAGGTAATTAAAAGACAGGATAAACAAATTGAATTATTAGAAGAAATAAAATCAATGATGCAAGAGAAAAACGTAAAATAGTGGAATGGTTACATAGTTATCACGATGATCAAGAGGAGAGAGGGCCCAGGCCGGCGGCTTCTGGGGAAGAATATTATTTGAGAGGGAGGCGGCTGTGGAAAAGTACAAACGGAACATATTTTCTATTATTCTTATTGTCAGTATCTTTTTAATAGTTTTTGAACATGGACTGAATCTTGATTTTGGGTTAGGTCAGTTCTTTTTAATTGTAGCAGGAGGCTACGCCATATACCTGAACCTTATAGCTTGGAAAACTGAGCTGAAACCAACGGTTAGGATTCGCCGGTTTTAAACACTTGCTGTGAACCTACCCGTCAACCTTGATAAGCAGCTGGAAAGGTAAAAAGAAGAGTGGCCTTCTGCCCGAAGAGCGGATGGAGCAGTTGGAATGGTGAAAAGAGGAGCCATCTTATGCCCGAAGAGGGTGAAAAACAGCTGGAAAGGTGAAATAAGGTAAGAAACAAGCGTCCTCCAGTAAGGGAGATTGTTTTAAACAGGCTTAGACCATCGTATGTAAGTAACACAACCCTGCCACTAATAAAGGATCCAAGTCATTATCTTCATTTAAACGGATGTTCATTTCGTTGACAGCCGGATTCAGGGTGCGTTCGGCTGTACCTATATGAGTTTCTGAATCACCTGTTATCTTATAAAAATTTATTTCCCTTAGTTCTTTAATTTTAGAAAAAGCCCGGTATTTTTTATCACCAATTGAAAAATTCAGAATCACACCTAACTTTCTGTTATCTCCAGCATGTCCAATTAATGAATGACTGTCGTATATGGAGAAAGTGCCCATCTTTATCATTCGCTGCCACGGGTTGTCAGCAGAAATATCATATTTAACATTAATTCCTTCAGGTTCTGTCACACGAATATTAGCAATTAATTTGTGTGAAATGTGCCTCCCGAAACGGTGAATAAAGGGGTTTTTATTATACCTTTGCATGGTGCCCAGTTTTTCATTTTCCTTAAATACGTCCACTTCTTTAACGCTATGTTTATATAAAGGTATTTTAAACGTTATATTTAACATATAGAACCTCCTGTGAACATCAAGGTTACAATTTTTCCTCTCATAAGGCCCGCCAAAAGCAAGCAGCTGCACTCCTCGCAAGCATATTTATAACAAAACTAAGAGGAAGATCCCTAAACCCAGACATAAAATAGCGGTGGGTCCAAATTATTCTCCCTCCTGTTTAAGCAGGTTAGCATCCAATCACCATACGGCTTAGGTGGCAGATTCAGATAATAGATACTGGAGGGACTGTATATAAGAAATTTTTTAGTTTCTGTTTTTTTCCTCCCGGCGTTTATGAATCCGGGGCACAATAAAGTACCAGGAAATAAATCCGCCTATCGATAATCCTATGACGTTTTGCCATCTTATTTCCCCGAAAAGGAAGTAACCAACGAGGATAGCTGTAATTGCAAATGTGGCCGCACTAATAAGACCATCTCTCAAGCGTTCACTCATAACATCCCACCTTATGTTTAAACTTAGGGAAAAACATAGTTACTTTTCTTTTACTGTCCAAATTATGAATCTTAGAAAGAAAGGCTGTAAGGACTTTTTATCGTTTACTTCCCTGGTTTAGAGTAATATAATCTTATTTAGAGAAATTAATTTCCATTTTTTACAAACGAATGATAGGATATTAATTTATTCTGTTGGCTGAGCAGAATGTAAACAATAACTATTAAATAATAGGGGATGAGATATGATGGGATGGCTTAATATAGGCAGTCTTGTGCTTGGACTAATTGCCTGGATACTTCCTCTTGTGAACCTCTCGTATGTGAATAAGCAGGACAATAAAAATTGGGCGGCTTTATCAGTTATGAGCCTCAGCGCGTGTGTGATCGCGCTAAGTTTCCAGATTTTTTATAATTATCATTTGGTAAAAATAGGGGATTGGTCGGCTCTTATGGACACGACTGGTGCCGTGGCAATTGCCGCAGCTGTCCTGATTGCCGGCACCTTATTTTTCAATACGATCAATCTCATCGTATACCGCGGCACGACAGCAAAGTAATAGAAAGTAAACACATGACGTGATAAAAGAGGGTTTGTTAAAACTGTAGAGTGGGGTGTGGCCAGGCTGATTCAACAATACCTTTTAGCGGGGGAGAGAAGAAAAAGTATGGCTGAAAAATTTAAAACAAATCGAAAGGCTTTAGGATCGCTCTCACTTGGCATCGTGTCACTATTTATCCCTGTATTAGGCATTCCTTTTGGTATTATTGGGGTGATATTTTCCAAAATAGCAAAAGAAGAAATTAAAAATACAAATGAAGAGGGCAGCGGGCTTGCTACGGCAGGCATGGTTTGCAGTATAGCGGGTATTCTAATCCAACTCTTTTGGCTGCTGGTCGCTATTCTATCCATCTACTCTGGATAGATTTTTTGCCGTAGGCCTCACAACCCCCGCCCGTTTCATACTCCTAACAGCTCTCCTAAAACCCTAACGTATCCCGCACTTTTTGCACATAACTTTGGCTAATGGAAAGGCGAGTGTCTTCTGGTTTTCGTAAGGCAATCTCTAAATTGGAAGCGACATCCCTGGAGATTTGCTTAATATAAGAAATATTAACGATATAAGAACGATGAATACGGATGAATGAGTTTGATAAGCGAAACTCCAGCGTTTTAAGAGGATATTTAGACTGAAAGCAGCCTTCCTCGGTCACAATAAGTGTTTTCTTTTGATGGCTTTCGATATAAATAATCTGATCCACTGCGATAGGAATCCACACGTCTTCTTGTCTGCCCACGATAAAAGACACAGGGGATGAATAGTAGTCAGGCGGTAATATCACCGTTAATGCCCCGCTCAGTCTTGCCTCTTTGTTTTCAAGAGGGTACCCGACGCCATAATAAGGGACGCCAAACACTGATTTATCAACTAAAGATTCCACACGGCTTTTCTGTAAGTACACCCGCTCGGTAATACTTCCCGAAGGAATGGACTGTCCTTGATTGATATGAATGTCGTGTTTGCCCGGGATATACGTGACATATTTATTCTCGTCCGCTATGGCAATGGAAGCCTCTTCAGGCACCCAATCTTCTATGAATGTAGAAAATTGATGATAAACAGTATCTTTCAATTTTTCTCACCCTTTTCTTAAACTAATTATTAAGAATTTTTTGATTAGTCTCAATTATTTACATTCTATCTTCCATTATTGTGCTCTGTCAATTTATTATGACATCTTCACGATTCTTCTATAGAATAATCATCATACCAATAGTGAAAATGATAAAAAGCTATTATTAGAAAAATAAGTAGGCGCCCTATTTGAATCATTCGTGATTCATTTTTATTTTACGAGAAATGTAAGCGCTTCACTTATTTTTGAAAGTCCACTAATTATTCAAGAGGAGGCAATATTAATGGAGTCAAACGTATTAACCTCAACAAATTCAAACGGGAACTTAAGGAATTATGACGAGGTCTGCGACTCATTTGAATGGTCACAAGCGGAGAAAGCATTTTCCTGGGCTGAAACAGGCCTTGTGAATATGGCACATGAAGCAATTGATCGGCATGCTGATTCTGACAAAGGGAATAAAGTGGCTTTATATTATTCAGATCAACATAGAAAAGAAGAATATACGTTCAAAGATATGAGAGATTACTCCAACAAGGCTGGAAATGTCTTAAAGGACAGCGGGGTTACAAAAGGGGACAGGGTATTTATTTTCATGCCGCGATCTCCGGAACTTTATTTTCTGCTTCTCGGAACAATTAAGCTGGGCGGCATTGCCGGGCCGTTATTTGAAGCCTTTATGGAAGGAGCCGTAAAGGACCGCTTAGAGGACAGCGGGGCCAAAGTGCTGGTGACGACACCTGAACTGCTCGGACGCGTTCCGGTTGATGAACTTCCAGAGCTCGAAAAACTGGTCATTGTTGGTGACGACGTCAAAGAAGATGAAAAAACAATAAATTTCCACCGGCAATTTGAACAAGCGAGCAGCACACTGGATATCGAATGGGTGGACCGTGAAGACGGCATGATTCTTCATTATACGTCCGGTTCTACAGGTAAACCAAAAGGCGTTTTACACGTTCATAACGCCATGATTCAACATTATCAAACGGCTAAGTGGGTGCTCGATTTAAAAGATGACGATGTGTACTGGTGTACGGCAGACCCGGGCTGGGTAACAGGAACGTCTTACGGTATTTTTGCCCCATGGCTGGCAGGGGTGTCAAATGTAATCAGGGGAGGGCGCTTCAGTCCTGAAGACTGGTATCAGACGCTCGAAAATTATAAAGTAACCGTTTGGTACAGTGCGCCAACAGCCTTCCGGATGCTCATGGGCTACGGGGATAAAGCCCTTGCTAAATACGACCTGTCTTCATTGAGGCACGTGCTGAGTGTGGGTGAGCCGTTAAACCCTGAAGTCATTCGCTGGGGAATGCAGGCACTGAATTTGAGAATCCACGATACGTGGTGGATGACGGAAACGGGCGCCCAGGTGATTTGTAATTATCCTTCAATGGAAATCAAACCAGGTTCCATGGGGAAACCGGTTCCTGGGACAGAAGCGGCCATTGTTGATGACGAGGGAAATGTCCTTCCGCCTAACAGCATGGGTAATCTCGCCATTAAAAAAGGATGGCCGTCGATGATGAGAGCCATTTGGAACCGTCCGGAAAAATTCGAATCGTACTTCCTTGCCGGGGACTGGTACGTGTCAGGCGACTCCGCTTACATGGATGAAGAGGGCTACTTCTGGTTCCAGGGGCGTGTGGACGATGTCATCATGACATCTGGTGAACGAGTGGGTCCTTTCGAAGTTGAAAGCAAACTTGTTGAACATCCGGCTGTGGCTGAAGCCGGTGTGATCGGCACACCGGATCCGGTCCGGGGAGAAATTATTAAAGCCTTTATTGCTTTACGGGACGGATATGAATACAGCGAGGAACTTGAAGAAGAAATCCGTAATTTTGTGAAAAGAGGGTTATCTGCTCATGCGGCACCAAAGGATATTGAATTTAAAGATTCCCTGCCGAAAACGCGAAGCGGAAAAATTATGAGAAGAGTGTTAAAAGCATGGGAACTTGATTTGCCGACAGGTGATTTATCTACGATGGAAAAGTAAGCTTGTTCTGACAAAAATGCAGGGATCACCAGCGAAAGAGTTAAGCCTTGTGATTTTATGGATAAAAAGCGCATGACCTTGTTTCAAGACCTGGGACTCTAGATATAAAAAAACACCCGAGGGAGGAAACAGAATGAAGGTAACTAAAAATAGATGGCTCATCGCGTTATCAGCCATCTCTATTCACCTTTCAATAGGAGCTGCCTACGCCTACAGCGTCTATACGAATCCTATTCGCGATACAGTAGGCTGGTCTACAACAGGAATTACCTTATCCTTTACAATTATGATGGCACTTGCCGGGATAGCTGCCGCATTTTTCGGCCCGTTCGTTGAGAGAAACGGGCCGAGAAAGTCAGCGATGATTGCAGCTATTCTGTTTGGATTAGGACAAGCTGGAGCGGGTGTGGCCGTTGCGGTGGATTCGTTGCTTCTTTTTCTGCTCACATACGGCTTTGCCAGTGGGTTAGGAATGGGGATCGGCTACATCGCGCCTGTTTCCACCCTCGTGAAATGGTTCCCCGACCGCAGAGGATTGGCAACAGGGATGGCTGTATTAGGATTTGGTGCAGGGGCTTTGATTACAGCACCTGTTGCAGCGAGCTTAATGGGGTCCATTGGTATTTCAATGACCTTTTATATTTTAGGGATTAGTTACTTTATTCTTATGGTCATAGGGGCTTCCTACATCGCCCGGCCTCCTGAAGGCTGGATGCCTGAAGGAATGGAAAAGGCTATTGCTTCAGGCAAAAAGACAGTGAAAAAGGATTTATCACAATTAACAGCTAGAGAAGCAGTGAGAACAAGACGTTTTTGGATGTTATGGAGTATGATGCTCATTAACGTGACTGCGGGGATTATGATGATATCTGTGGCATCTCCTATGGCGCAAGAAGTGGTTGGTCTGTCAGCAGCCGGAGCAGCCACGATGGTAGGGATTATGGGTATTTTTAACGGAGGCGGCAGACTTGGATGGGCAGCCATATCTGATTATGTTGGAAGACCCACCGTCTTCATCACGTTTTTCTTGCTTCAATTAATCGCCTTTATTACCATTCCTAACATCACAAATATATTACTGTTTCAGGCGCTCGTTTTTATTGTCGTCAGCTGTTACGGCGGCGGATTTTCCAACTTGCCAGCGTTCATTGGGGATCTGTTTGGAACGAAACAGCTCGGAGCCATTCATGGCTATCTTTTAACAACCTGGTCTTTGGGGGGAATTCTAGGCCCGTTATTAGTCTCGCAAATTAGAGAAGTAACTAACAGTTACATTCCTGTGTTCTATGTCTTTACAGGGCTAATTACAGTCGCTTTCCTGCTCTCCATTTTCCTTCAATTAGATATCAAAAAAATCGAGAAGGAAAAAGAGGAGACTTGGGGACAGACTGAGACTGCACGGCCTAAAGCTATTAATAAAAAAGTGGTTCACTCCGTTCAATATAATGAAAGATAGTTAGAGTGAAAGCTGAAAGGTTTTAGCCCATGCATTAGGAGGGGGACAGACCCCACCATATTTAATTAATGACCCAATTCTCCGTCTTACGGAGGGGTGGGTCATTTTATATTTTGATAGGTCTTTCTGCTGGGGGTGTTGGATTAAATTTTTAAAAGGGAAGGGAACAACTCACAGAAAGTAGGAGTTAGAGATTAAGGGCATCGGTTTTGGTGGATAAAAATAAAATAACGTATCAATTAACAGGTCAATTTACATTTGAATTGGTCTTCACGTTTTTACTATTGTTAAAGGCTTTTCTCTTTTTACATAGTGCGAAAGCGGGAGAAATGAAGCCTGATTAATGTTTAAAATTATAAAAAACTGACCACCTATACAGTAAGTCAGTTTTATGCATCTCTCTGCTTATGCGGATGAGTTAAGATAACTCTACTTTATAACTATTAATTACTCAGTGATTACAAAAGCTGAAATGTATTTATCCAACAAATGATTTTTTTCTCTTTCAGAGAGTTCATAATATGGCTTGTCGGCAGGCAGTATGAGATGGCTCAAGAAGATACCACTCAGCTGTCTTGCCCAATGAGTCGAGTCGATGACTAGATTATTTTGCTGGGCGTGCTGTTCAATACCATGAGTAAGTGATGTGAAAATCATGTCAGGCAAATTTATTTCTGGCGGTAAATTCCCCATTAAACTCTCAGCAATCACCATCTTTACAAGATTACGATTTCTAGACAGGACATTTAAACGGTTATCAATAATTGACCGGAGGAACTCCTCGGTATCGTGTGTTTTGGCCTGTTCTATTAAATGAGCATAAAACTTTTTTTCCAGTACTGACTTGATGACAGTAATAAACAACTGTTGTTTATTACCGAACTTTCGAAAAAGTGTTACTTCCGCAACTTTCGCTTCGTTCGCAACCTCTTGAGTTGTTGCTTGAAAACCTTTTCGTATAAAAACCTGTAACGCAGATTGGATAATTTGCTCCGTTTTGTCTCTCATGGTATCTCCTTCCCAGACCAAAGCTCACATTTATAATGACTGTTTTAGCTTTTTCCTGTAAATCAACTGTCCAACAATCATTAGTAATGCAGGCAGGACTAAGATGGTACTAATTAAAGCTAAGCCAATGTTAATTAAAGTCATCATACCAAAATCACTTAAAATTGCAAAGTCAGAGAACAGAAGGGCGCTAAATCCGCCTATGGTTGTTAAAGCAGAAGCAAATATAGCTTTTCCAATTTTCTGATTAGCAATAAGAATTGCTGTCCGGTTAGATGCTCCTGCTTGGCGCTCTTCATCATAACGTTCCATCAGTAAAATGGTGAATTCTGTGCCAATACCTATAATTAAAGCACCTAGCGTAGCTGTAAGCGGGGTATATTCAATACCTAGTCCGTACACGGCGAGTCCTGACCAGCCAACAATTAAAAGAATCGGCAGCAAAGGGATCATTGCTTTTACAGGCCGGCGATAGATTGCGAGAAGGCCGAGAAATACAAGTGCCATCCCAAGAAGTGTCATTTGGTAACGACCAGTAGTGAGTGCTGTGACCATCTCTAAGTCGAGGATCGATTGTCCTGTTAATGTTGTTTCCAGAGAGCCAATCCGGTTACTTTCAATAAAGGACTCCAGTTCGTCAACAAAAGCTTCTAGTTCTTCAGTGGGCATTTTTTTAATACCAATATGGATGACTCCTTTTGTATTATCGGGGTTAATAAAGCGATTGCGATGATCTTCCGGCAGGGATTCGATCAAATCACCTTTATTAACAGAAGCGGTCTCTTCCAAGCCATCTGCAGAATAGCTGGAAATAACCTCAAACGAATTTTTCTCTTGTTCCATGGTTTCCAAAAGCTCGGGTAATGACTGGATTTGAACCACTTCATTCGGGAATTCAGCTGCGATATCTTCACTGATATTCTCGACCCAAGTAAGAGTGGCATCGCTTAGTATGTCTTCCCCTTCATAGATGAGGGACACTTGGCTTGTAGAACCAAGCACTTCACGTACATAGTTGATGTCTGCAAGGGCCTCAGATTCCTGAGGCATGAATGTCTCAACATCTGTCTCTGCTGGTGCCTCTAAATCGAGCATAATACCTAGTGCCGCGAGGCCAATGGCTACAATTAAAATGAGCCATCTAAATACCATTACTTTATTGGTCCACCAGTTCAAAAAACGATCAAAAGTCGATTTTGAAGTCGTTTTATGCTCGTTTTTGCGCTCAGTCTCCCTGAAAAATCCATCTCGTATAAACAGTAAAGGGATTAAAATAAATATACCTGCGACAAAACTGATGACCATTCCTAAAGATAACATTTTTCCAAAATCCTGAATCATAGGGACTGGGGAGGTGTAAAGAGCGATAAATCCCAAAGCGGTTGCAACAAGCGCCGTAAGTACCGCTGGGGCCATCTTTTGAATGGTTATTTTTAAACTTTTTCTTGCTTGACTTCGTGTTTTACTGGCCTTCCCCATATGTTTCCTCATCCTTTCTGATTTCTTCTGTATAACGACTTTGAAATTGGATGGCATAGTCAATACCTAAGCCAATAAGGATTGGGAAGACTGCCATGGAAACCATTGTCACTGGTATCCCGAGCCACCCCATTAACCCGACGGTACCAAGTAAAGCGATGAAAATAATTGCCAGCGGAAGTAAGCGCCAGGATACAGGAAAAACTATGAATAGAATGAGCACCATAAAACCAGCAGACAAAGCTAACATCTGTTGAATACTTTCCTGCATAGACTGGCGGATATCATCGTTTAGAACCGGTTTTCCGGAAATAATAATATCCAGATCAGGATAATTCCTCTCGTTATAAGTTTCCGATAACCCTTCAATAAAATCACTTTTATCACTATCCGGGATACCACCGCGAAAAGTAATGATCATAGAAGTGTAGCGGTCATCTGTCACCATATCGGCAAAGCCGCGGCGAAGGTCACCTTCTCCGTTGTCCTCAAATAATAATTTATTTAGTGTGTCCTGTTCCTGGGGAACCCCCTGATAGAAGGCATCACTGTGACTAGCAAACTTGTCAATTAAGCCGGCCATTTCTCTGAGAGATTGTGATGTTTGCTCACTCATACTCGTCAGTTGATCTGAAATATCCTCCAACCCGTCTGTTACTTCATTAAGTCCTGATTCTGAAAAATTCCTCTGTTGTTCAAGGGTTAACTCTAACATCGTGTAAGGACTAACCACACTATGAATCATGTTCTCTTGCTTTTTGGAAAATGTGGTTATCAGTTCCATTACTTCAAAGGTGTCTACCGATAAGAGCGACTCTAAGTCTTCAGCTTCAAACAAGATAATGATTGATTCTCCGCCAAATTCATCACCCAGCATGTCATTATTCCGATAAACAGCCGTGTCAGTCTCAACTAGCGTATCGTTACCTGTTTTCATCTCAATAAATTGAACGCCAGTTAATAGAATGACTATTATAAGTAAAGAAATAAATACGCTCTTCACGGGTTTTCGGACTAGCAGGCGGGCAATTAAACTTTTCAAATTTGTGTACCTCCTATTATTCTTTAAATATCCAAAATATAATGAATGTAAGTACTTACTTACATTAAAAATAATAAACGTATGATTTCCCAATGTCAAGGATAACTCGATTTTGTTTTAAGGCAGTTAAAGACAAAGAAACTAAAATAGGCAGTTTACAAATAAAGAGATGTATAATACAATTCAAATCGTAATGATTACGATTTATATAGAATGAAATTGAGGAGGGTTATTTTGAAGAAATTTCTAATCATAGTTGTGCTCTTTCTTCTAGCTGTTATATTCGTCGCCTGCAGCAGTGAGGAGCCGGCTGAAAGTCAGCCTGAGGAAGAGCAAAACCAACCAATGACTTTTGAAGATACAGCAGGGTCAGAGTTTACACTCTCGCAGCCTCTTGAAGAAGTGGTGGTGATTAACCGTAACGTGGCTGAGGCTTTAAGTGTTCTCGGTGTGGAGGACAGAGTAGCAGCAACCGGAGATACTACTGGCTACGATGACCGCCCGGATGTGGGACGGACATCAGAAGTTAACCTGGAAAAAATAATTAGTTTGGAACCAGATGCGGTGATTACATATACGAACCGTCCGGATGATTCACTTGAAAAAGCACTTGAACCTGCAGGAATTCCAGTGATCAGACTGAATCATTACCTCCCTGAACAAATGGATGAGGAGATGAAGTTGTTAGGCACCCTCTTTGATGCTGAAGAACGTGCTGAAGAGTTTCTTGAATGGAAACGACATATTGAGGACGAACTCGATCAAAGGGTGTCTGATATTCCGGAAGAAGAAAAGCGTGAAGTTATGGCGCTTTCCGTTGGGTTTTTAAATTCAGAAGGCGGCTATCGAATTTTCCCAAGTGAAACGACAGAGGGGGACCCCGGGGTTGGAGAAGGATATGCCACCATTATGGCTGGCGGCAAGGATGCTGCTGATGTTAAGTGGGATGACAGTGAAGAATCAACGACAGTTCTTGTAGATGAAGAATATGTACTGGAGCGAAATCCCGAAGTACTTACTCTTCATGGCACATGGCTTGGAGGGTACGACACTCTGAGTGATAAAGAATTTTGGGAAGTTTATGAAAACATCATTGATAACACGTCTGTGTCTCGTCTGAAAGCTTTTGAACAGGAGGACATTTTTATTTACCATACTAATTTCATAGGATCGGATAAACGTTATATTGGCGTTCTTCAGCTTGCTAAAGATCTTTATCCAGACCGATTTTCCGATGTGGAGCCGGAAGATTACGCAAGAGAATACTTTGAAGACTGGCTTGGTATAGACTACAGCGGAACATGGATGTTTTCCCCAAAGGATGAATAAGAAGTGAAGTTAACGTACGCAAAGGGATCCCCGCCGGTGGAACGGGGAGATCATTACTTTTTTGAAACAAAGAAAAAGATTTTCCAGCTGACGGTGCTTTTCCTTTGTCTGATCGGTACAATTGTTCTTTCTGTCAGGCTAGGAACAGTATCTATGACAGTGGCGGAACAGGTTTCAATGGTTTTGCAGCTGCTCACTGGTGAGGCCTTCAGCACAAACAGTTATATTGTTTTCCATATCCGGCTTCCGAGAATTGTAATGGCCATTATAACTGGAATGGCGCTCGCCTGTGCCGGTGTCATTATGCAGGCTCTTTTGCGTAATCCACTTGCCAGTCCATTCACATTGGGAGTTTCAAGTGGGGCTGCATTTGGCGCAGCACTTGCCATCGTCCTGGGCGCTGGTGTATTTGGCATAAATGTTGTCGCTGGCGGACAGTGGCTTATTGCAGCAAATGCTTTTATATTCGGCTGCCTGGCTGTATTTGCGGTTTATGGCATCGCTCAAATCAGGAAGGGCTCTACAACCGTGCTTCTTCTTGCTGGTGTCGCTATTGGCCAGTTATTCTCAGCCGGGGTGAGTGCGATTCAGTATTTCTCATCAAATGCTGCTCTAAAGGATCTCATTGTATGGCTTATGGGGGGATTTTGGGGAGCGGAATGGCAGGTTATTCAGTTTCTCCTTCCACTGACAGTTATTGTTTTCCTGTTCTTATGGAAGCTGTCATGGGACTTAAACACGCTGTCTTCCGGAGAAGAAGTGGCTTCTTCACTTGGTGTTAACGTCAGGAGGCTCAGGCTTACAGCCCTGGTTCTATCAACATTGCTTGCCTCTTCTACTATTGCGTTTACCGGCATAATCGGATTTATCGGTTTGGTGGCGCCGCACATCAGCCGAATGATCATTGGCACTGACAATCGCTTTCTTCTTCCGTGCTCCTGCCTCATTGGTGCGATTCTCCTGCTGCTATCAGACACAGTGGCTCGTACAGTCCTGTCTCCTGTGGAAATTCCGGTAGGCATCATTACGTCGCTTCTTGGTGCTCCGTTTTTCATCTATCTGTTATTGCGGAAACAAAAAGATTATTGGTCATAGGAGGGAAAAAAACAGTTGTTTGAAGTTAAAGATCTTTCTTGCAGACGAAGCGGCAAAGATATTCTTTTAAATGCGTCCGCTACTTTTAATAAAGGAGACATCACAGCGATCATCGGTCCGAATGGGGCAGGGAAAACGACGTTGCTAAAGTGTCTGGCGGGATTCTTAAAGCCCTCTCAGGGGGAAGTGATGTTAAATGGCAAGCCCCTTTCATCCATCTCTCTTAAAGACAGGGCACGGAAAATCAGTTTTGTCCCTCAAGCGACCAGCCCGGCTTTTCCTTTAACCGTATTTGAAATGGTAATGCATGGACGCCGGCCCTATGTAAACTGGGGCATCGGAAAGAAAGACCGTCGCATTGTAACTAATCTTTTGAAAAAGCTTCATATTGAAGAGCTTTCCGGGTGTTTTTTAGATGAAATCAGCGGGGGGCAGAAGCAGAAGGCCGCCATTGCAAGAGCATTGGCTCAGCAAACCGAAGTGATCCTCCTTGACGAGCCGACGTCTGCACTTGATATCCGTTATGAGTATGAAGTTCTTCAGATCGGCAGGGACTTGGCAAAGAAGGAAGGACGTACGGTGATTATGGTGCTCCATGACCTGGAACTCGCAGCCCGATTTTCAGATCGAATCGTTCTCGTTAACAATGGAAGAATCTTTTTCAAGGGGAGACCTGATGAAGTCATGACACAAGAGCATTTACGAAAAGTATATGAAGTAAACACAGTCGTTGAACAAGGAACAGCAGGAATGAAGATAACCGTAACTTCTCCTGTAAAACGAGGTGGTGAAATTAATGAGACAGTCATCGATAACAGCTGATTTAAATTTTGAAAAAAGGTGGCAGGAAGGGATTAAAGACTGGAATGGCAACATACCGAAACGAATGACCGATGATCATTCGGAGGAGGCGTTTTGGGCTGAATTTCTGGAAAAGAAGACTGTTGGAGAAATAGATCCTTATTCTGTACCGCTGCGTGAAGTGATTCTGTCTCTAATCAAGGAAAAAGATCGCGTGCTAGAAATCGGACCAGGCTGGGGGAATTACACCTTTTCACTGCTGAATAAGGCAAGCGAGCTGACGGTGGTAGACTCCTCAGAATCAGTTCTTGAATTTATTTCTAATATGGCAGGAGACAAGTCCCTTCAGACGGCACACGTAAAGTGGGAGAACTTTAAAAGTAACGACTTATTTGACGTGGTGATCGGCATTAACTGCTTTTACCGGATGTTTGAAATTAAGAAAACAATTTTAAATATGAACAGGCATGCAAGCAGACTGTGTATTGCAGGAATGACTACCGGCCCCCTCGCGCCCCATTACTATGATCTAGAAAACCAATACGGCTATAAGATAAAACACCCGAGGCGTGACTATATCCACTTTCTTCACCTTCTTTATGAATGCGGCATTTATGCAGACTGCAAATTAGTCCCGTTAATGAGAACCGCGAGCTATGATTCACTGAAGGATGCCGCTCAGGAAGAAAGCAGTAAGCTTTTGTCACAGGAGGTGGACCCTGATCATGTCATCGAGTCACTGAAGCCTTACCTTAAAAAGACCGGGCAAAAGTATGTGTACGAGCAGCCCTTTTACGGCGCACTTATTACATGGAAGCCGGGGATGACATCACAAATGGACTCAATGACATGAGTGCATGGTATGAGAGGCATTTCCAGGAAGATTATCTGACTATATATAAACAAAGAGACGAGCAGGCACAATCTGCCAAAAAGGAGATGTTGACGAATGACAACATGGGATTTATCACAAACAAAAAGCCATATTCTAATTTGTAATGGAAGCTCGTGTAAACGGCAAGGTGCAGAGGAACTAACCGCTTCCTTAAGAGAAGAGATTAGCAGACGCCATCTAAATACAGATATACACACAACAAAGAGCTATTGTAATGGACGTTGTCAAGATGCCTGTGTGGTCACTGTTTACCCTGAGGGCACCTGGTACAAAGATCTGTCTGAAAGCGACGTGAAGCCTTTTATTCAATCTCTGCACACAGGTCAAACATATGAGACTAAAGAAAGTTTACACTTTAACCAAGAGGGGTTTCAGCCAGTTAATGATACTATTGCTAAAGGTATGCCAAAGGATTTGGAACAAAAAAATTTTAAAAAGTAATGATTACAACAGCGGATATCACCAATAAGTTTTTTTCCAGAGGATAACGTAAAGGGGCTGGGAAATAACGGTCTTTGAAGCGTTTTGTTTGATTATAAAAATGTTTTGAGTCGTTCTGGTATCCTTATTGTGTACATTATTTTAAATGAGCTTTGGTTCAAACCAGTTGATTGTCAAAAATCATGAGCCCCCCTGAGGGCAAAGCAAGAGCTGAAGATCCATCAGGGTGGTCTTCCCCGATTAGCTGAAGTCTTGCCCGGGCAAGTGAAGGTACTTTGTTCAATCAACTAATTATACATAGAAGACCCTCACCTTATTGTGGTGAGGGTTTTCCTAATTTACTGAGTTTTGTCCCAAGCTTTTTAAACATTGTATCGGTGCGGACACTAATTATGAACATTCTTAACAATGTGTAAAATCAATTGGATTTAAGGGTAATAAATTACTTGTTAAAAAAGAATATTTAAAAATCTTTTAGCTAAAAATATCCTTAATTAAATTCTTACTCAGAAGGGAATGCAAAGGTTATGGATAAAAGAGTTGAAGTTAAATTAGATGGTATTTATTGTGAGTGGGTTGATGGAGACCCGGGTGGTAATTTAGAAATAAGGGGCTGGTTAGCTGCCAGAGTGTTTGACGTGAGAACTGGTACTACAAGACAATCGGTGGAAATGTTTAAACCTCGGTCTGGTCATGTTTCAATTCATCAGAGCAATATGTTTCCAGTAAATAAGACGGTAATTCTTAATTTACCTCAAGGTGAATGGATACACTTAGGTGGTCACTTAAAAGAGGTTGATACCTTTGGCCAAGATGATATGGGGGAACGATGGGAGAAAATATACTCTGGATCTATTGATCGAAGAGAACGACCTATTCCTGTTCGATACGAACACTCTGGACAAGTTGTTCGAGCTGATTATAAAATTAAAGAAATATAATATAAAATACCCAAAGCTCTCTCAGATAAGAAGGACTCTTTTTATAAAACCGGATGACTTTACAATAGTGTTTCAAAGTCTTCATGGAGTTGTTATTGGATTACGGGATTCCATCTATATAAAGAACCCTGAAAAATGTACAAAGCTACATCCCTTTAAAACTGGATAATTTTTTCCTTCTTTAAAGCTTCTCTAAATACTAATTTTAATCCCCCCACCCCCTTTCCGGATACCCAGAAAGGGGTGGGGGGATTCGTGGTTCGCCAATATAGTCTCGTCACGTCAGCTGCTGTTCGGCAAATTCCCGGTAAAGGGCATGCGACTGGACGAGTTCTTTGTGAGAGCCCATTCCTGTAATGCGCCCTTTCTCTATAAACATAATCTTGTCGGCATTCACAATCGTCGATAGCCGATGGGCAATAACAAAGGTGGTCCGGCCTTCCATGAGCCGCGTTAAGGCTTGCTGGACGATGGCTTCCGACTGGCTGTCCAGGCTCGCTGTCGCTTCATCCATCATGAGCAGTTTCGGGTCTCTCAGAAAGGCCCGGGCGATGGCGATCCGCTGCTTCTGGCCTCCGGAAAGCTTGACACCGCGCTCGCCAACCTCTGTATCCAGGCCTTTCGGGAACGACTTAATAAATTGTTCCGCATAGGCCATTCTCGCCACTTCCCACAGACGCTCGTCATCGATCTTTTCATCTTCCATCCCGTAGCATAAGTTTTCCCGTATCGTCCCTGCCATCATCGGGCTGTCCTGCGACACGTAGCCGATTTGTTTTCGCCACGATGCGATCGACAGGTCTTTAACTGGTGTGTTTCCGATAAAAATGCCGCCTGAGGTCGGCTCATAAAAGCGTTCAAGCAAGCCGAACATCGTTGTTTTACCGCCTCCGCTCGGCCCTGCAAATGCCACCATCGTTCCCGGTTCAACGTCAAAGGTCACATCTTTTAACACCGGTTCTTCTTCACTGTAGCCAAACGACACATCGCGCACATGCACAGGCTGGTTTGCGATGTCCATGTCTTCGCCTTCCTGCCCGGGTTCCTCTGTCACGTCCAGAATGCTGATAATTCGTTCTGTGGCGCCTTTCGCCTTTTGCAGCTGCGTGAAAAACATCGTAAACGACGTAATGGGAAAAACAATTTGGAACAGGTAAAGCAGAAATGCCACGAGCGACCCGGTCGTCATCGTGCCTTCGGCTACCCGTATCCCGCCGTACCCAATAATGACAACGATCACGGCCATCACCACGAGATACATGAGCGGGGCAATCAATGCAAAAATCCGTCCTTCTCTTAACCCGTAGGAAAACAGGCTGTTAATTCCGGTTAACCCTTTATCCTGTTCCGCTTCTTCTGCGTTGGAGGCTTTCATTAGCCGGATTTCACTCAGTGTTTGCTGCACGCTTCCGGTAAATTTAGCTGTTTCATCCTGCAGGCCGCGGGAGATTTTGGCCATCCGCCGGCCAAGAGGAATCATAAACAGGACAGTAATGGGCACCGAAATCAGCATCAACAACGTCATTCGCCAGTCCATCACCAGAAGAATCGTGACAGCCCCGATAATCGTAATAATCCCGCTGATAAACTGCGGGAAGTGCTGAGAAATTAAATTTTTAACAATTCCCGTATCATTCACCACACGGCTCACCGTTTCCCCGCTCGTCTGTTTATCGTAAAAATGGACAGGAAGCCGCAGCAGTTTAAACCACATTCTTTCACGCAGGCTTGCCACAATTTTTTGCCCGGTGTAGACAAGCGCATAGGTGGATATCCCGTCAGTGACGGCCTGCAAAATAAACACTCCGATAATAATAGCAATAAGAACCGGATTTAACGCATCAACCGAAAACCCGTCGACCATCTCCCTTGTGAGAAGGGGGATTGTCAGGCCGACCAGTGTCGTAACCAGACTTCCAATAAGTCCAATTGCCAAAGCAAGTTTCGGGATGTTAGCAGATAAAATTAGAGAGAAAAACGGTTTAAGTGATGTCTGCTTATCGTTCGTCATAAGCTGGCTCCTTTAAGGTGACTAAGGCTTAAAGCGTCAGGGTGCGAACCGTCTTTAAAGCCTTTTTATTAAAAAAAAATTAATGTTCCATGTCATATGTCCTAACGCTACTATATACAAAAACAGGAAGGCGGTCTATTTTAAAGCATGCACGGAAGCGGGGGGACGCTTCGCGGGCTTTCTTGTAAATTAATCCGTCTCAGGTCCACTCCTTTTAAAATATAGAGTGAATTTATTTAAAGCCATCTATCCAATCACCAATGATTTTTTATTTTGTGGTGGGGGCTTCTTTAACTGGTTAAAGCTAAGAAAACAATACATAAAAAAACAACATTATTTAAGTCTAAAGGATCAGGATTAAATAACTATCAAAAGGGGTAAACAGTCTGTACATAGTAGTACTTTTATTGTAGACTTATTTTAGTGGTATTATTTTCCAAGGTTAGCTGTCAAACGGCTGAAAGAGAGTACAAAGGCTCTTTTTGCATAAGTTGTTATTTTAGAGGAAGGGGGGACTATTTTTCTCTGCCAGACTCACTCTGCAGATGATTTAACGATATAAACGGATGTCTCTTCCGCGAGTCAGCTTCGGGGCAGAGAAGCAAAATGAATTCTAACAGAGCCGCCGCAGCAGAGGTTCTTTAGAAAACAGCCATTTTAAAATAACAGGAATAAGACGCGTTTTATCCTCCTCGATAAAGGCAAACCTGCTGAAAAGCAGGGACGCAAAGTAACGGGTCTAATGAATTGTTTTTAAAAGAAATAATTCGATGACAGCCGGACTGCCTGGCAGGGTTAGGGTTGAAAGGGGGAAGCTGGGATGCTGAAGGTTAATGAACCTTTAATTGAAGAAGAGTGGGTACAGTTAATTCATCATGCGCGGGAGATGGGACTTTCACCAGAGGAAATCCGGGCTTTTTTGAAGAGGCACACGAAACAGAATTAAATAGGTGCTGGACGAGACCCCGCTGCCATCAAAAAGATTAGGCACCGGGGTTTTTATGTTGTGCAGGGACAAGTCCTCCCATCCTTTATCCACTGGCCCAGATACACCTGCTAACCATTCATGTTTACTATTTTGATGGTAAAATAGAAATTAAATATGAATGCGAGAGAAAAGAGGGTGATTGCCGTGAGTATTAGGGAAACGATCGACGTCGATTATGAGTGGAAAGGGACGACCAACACGTCCTTGCATGTGCTGTATCAGGACGATGTCTGTTTATGCTACAACGATAGCAACGAACGCATCTCTA
Source organism: Salipaludibacillus aurantiacus (assembly GCF_900111295.1). Taxonomy (GTDB): domain Bacteria; phylum Bacillota; class Bacilli; order Bacillales; family Salisediminibacteriaceae; genus Salipaludibacillus; species Salipaludibacillus aurantiacus. The sequence goes on from NZ_FOGT01000008.1 coordinate 171,093, forward strand.
CCTGCAACAGAGAAGAATTACTTACCTTCATTAAAGACTTAAAAGAAGGGCAATACGCTAGATAAGGATTTTAAAAAAGCATCCCCTTGAGCGTTTCGAGGGGATGCTTTGCCATATCTCTTGTAGGGAATTAATACCAAACCTTGCTGCCTGCAAACCTGCTGCATGTTTCTACCGCAATACGGGCCAATTTTTCCAAGTGAAGCGCACGTCAATCTCTCCCGCTAAATTCCCCGCCAAAAATGGTGAAGCGTAGGCGGCATCTGCACTAGGCTTCATTACCCTCCTAAGTTTTCAGCGTTTCGTCCATTCTGAAGTAAGACACGATGCCTGCAGCAACCGGTATAACAGCGACAAGGCCAATCGCCCAGCTGACGCTAAAGGAATCTGCAATCACACCTGCCGCAAGTGCTCCAAAAGCATAACCGCTGTCCCGCCATGTCCGGTAAACGCCCATGGAGGAAGCGCGCCAGCTAGGGGCGGCCACATCGCTTATAGCCGCCTGCAAGACGGGGTAGACCATAGCAGTCCCTACGCCGAGGAGTGCAACGGCGATCACCCAAAGTTCAAACGAATTGACTAGTAATATGAGCCAGAGTGACAGTCCTTGAAGGATCATGCCCCCAGTGATCATTTTTTTCCGGCCAATATTGTCACTAAGGGTGCCGGTAAACAATTGGACAATCCCCCAAGCTGCCGGATAGACAGCGACCACGAAACCAATTTGATTCACAGTCAGCCCGACAGTCGTAAAGTAAATCGGAAACAGCCCCCAGGCCATCCCATCTTTTAAGTTTGTGGCCAGACCTGAAAAACTGGCACTCGAGAGATTTTTATTTTTGTATGTCGTTTCCTTAAAAACGTCTTTCGCACCCATCTTTTCTTCCTTCTGACTGAACCCTGACCCCTTTACTTGCTCAGCCAGATGCTCATCAGTATCTTTGACAATGAATGACAGAATCAAGCCGACAGCCACAACCCCAATGCCGAGATAAAAAGGCTGAGGTGTCAGCGCATAGGTGGAAGCGATATAGCCTGAAATGGCAGCAAAAACAGAAACACCCACATAACCGGCAAACTCATTCAGCCCCACAGCCGTTCCGCGCTCGTTCACTTTTGAAATATCGATCTTCATATTCACGGTCATGGACCACGTCAGCCCCTGATTGACACCAAGAAAAATATTAGCCACGATAATGACCCACCAGGCGTGGGCAAAAATAATGAGAATAGGGACAAACAGACCTATGAACCAGCCGAGGATGAGCACTTTTTTTCTGCCTAAACGGTCAGCGATGGCTCCGGCAAAATAATTGATAATGGCTTTCGAAAATCCGAAGCTGACAATAAACGACAGGGCGGCACTCATGGACGCGAGCCCGAATACTTCTTCTCCAAGAATAGGCAATACCGTCCGTTCGATCCCGACCATCGATCCAACGAAAAAATTTAAAACAACGAGTAATAAAAACAGGACAATATTTTCTTTAATTCCAATCTGTAGTTTAGACATGTCTAAACACCAGCCCCGTCAATCTGTTTCCACTCATTAATTCCCGCATCCAGTACCATTGCGTCATAGCCTTTTTCCTGCAGGCGCTCCACAGCTTCAGTGGCATATACACAGTAAGGGCCCCTGCAGTAAGCAATAACAGGTTTGTCTTCTGGTAATGAACTGAGCTGTCCTTCTAACTGAGCTAAAGGGACCGAGATGGCCCCCGGAAGATGGTCACTTCCGTATTCGTCTTTTGGTCTGACATCGATAAGGATGACGGCGTCCTTATCCAGTTTTGTTTTCACGTCGGCCAGTGACACCGTTTTCAGTTTGTTCTTCCTCGTAATGTAATCCTGCCTCACGCCGTTCACGTCGCTGATCCTGTCTTCAGCTGTTTTTCTTAACGCCAAAACAAGATTCCTTACCTCTTCACTAGCAAGTTCGTAATAGACATGATTTTTGGCTTTTGTATAACGGACAAGTTTAGCCTCAAACAAGGATTGAAGGTGCTTAGAGGTGTTGGCAACACTCATGTCGGTTTCTGATGCCAACGTTTCAACAGACTTCCTGCCCTGGGTCAGTAAATCCAGCAGTTCAATCCTTTTAGGGCTTGAGAGGGTTTTTCCAATACTGGAAAAAGCCTGATAAATAAAATCTTTAAATTCTCTCCGCTCCATTTGATAAGCCCTCCTTCCAGCTTATAATGATTGGATGTCGATCTGACGCTTCACCCTTAAACTCATGATGGTTTACCTTGATTGACTCATCTCATTTCCTTAAAACCTTCCGGCTGAGGCGGTACATCAGTTGTCATAAACTATAAAGGTTTATAAGTGATCTTTAAAATTGATTAAGGCGCGCGAACTATTCAACTAATTAGTTGAATAGTTATAGTGTATTTTGGATTTTAACATTTGTAAAGCGACAAGCTTCTCCACTATCGGCTTAAAAAAAATCGGCAAATTTTAGTTTTCGTTAATTAGACAGCTGCAAAATCCCGTTAAGAATAAGCAAACAACAAATTTAATTAAATCCCCTTGACATACCCCTTACGGTATTTTATAATTCCATTATACCCATTGGGGTATATAAAACGATAAACATTTTTGGAGGGGTAACGATGAATGAAATGTTACAAGAAAAAACAATTCCTTTTGGAAAAGAAGTCAATGAAGAAACAACCAGTGAAATAACTTATGAGTACGGAGCAGCCGTCCCTAAATTATTCGCAGGCTTCACAGCAGTCGCTGCCATCGGCTGGCTGGTAAGCATATTCCTGAGCGGCGTCCATTTCTGGGTACTGCCACTACCAGCAGGCTTCGAAGTCGCAGGAACACCATGGGCCGTCATGACCAGTGAATTCGCCTATGTACTCGGAATTCCATTAGCTCTATTCGGCGCCTTTTATTACCTGACTGTATTAGTTCTGTCAGCCATGTGGTTTCACTCACGCCACCCATTAGTCCTTAAAGTATTAACGCCAATGACCGCGATCGGTGTCATCGCTTCAGCTGTCTTTGTTTATCTGCAATTATTTGTTATCGAAGCTATCTGCCCATTCTGTATGGTATCCGCTGGAGCAACAACGATCCTCTTTACACTCGAATTAATCATGCTGAAGAAAAGCAGCCTGCCGTCACTGCGCCAGCTGATCCGCAACGCACCCGCTGCCTTCGATCGCAAAGGCGTCACATGGATGCTCTTTATGTTCGGCGTCTCATCACTTGTCGTACTAGGCTTCTGGTTCGTCACACTGCTTCCGGTAGCCAACCTGTAAAATACTTAACCCTTTACGGGAAAAATAGAGTTATCACGTGCCGGATCCCGCTGTTTGACCGCAACGGGGGCCGGCATTTCCTTTGACACCACGTTTTTATGTATATTAAACTTACCGGAAACGACTACTTAAAGGTTTTCTAGGGTTCCGCGGCATATAGGTGCCGGCCAGGTCCAAGAGAAAACCCGCAGCAAAGCTGTGACACGGAGGGACAAAAGCCCGGGAGAAACTATTTCGATAGTGTTCTCCCGGCTTTTTATTTGTCAGGCGAATGCTGCACAGGAGGTTACGAACATGGCATTAGTATACGGACTGGTTACAGCAATGGCCTTCGGAGTGGGGGACTTTCTCGCCGGGCAAGTGACCAAACGCGTCCCTACACTGCTCGTCGTCCTGTATGCCCAGCTCGTCGGCGTGATGATGATGCTGCCGGTTGGGTTATTGAGCGGCCAGGCGGCCAGTGTACAAGCATTCATTTGGGGATCACTGGGCGGCTTGTCACTCGGGATCGGCTTTCTTTTCTATTTCAGCGCCTTGTCACGGGGAAAAATGGGAGTGGTCTCTTCCGTTACGGGGATACTGTCAGCCATCGTTCCGGTGGCTACCGGTCTGGCTATAGGCGAACGTCCCGGAGCCGGGGCGCTCATCGCCGTCGTTTTAATTGCAGTGGCCATCATCCTGATTTCAAAAAAAGAACCGGAAAAACAATTTACCAGTCAAGCCGGCTCAGCGGTGCTCATACAGGCGGCACTGGCTGGCGTCCTGATCGGTCTGCTCTTCGTCTTTCTTCATATACCGGCAAATGACGAAAGCATGTGGACGGTATTTTTCACGATGACGGGTGCTTTTACAGCCGTCGCCGCCTTACTAATTTTCCGGAGAGCAAATATATTTGATATCAACAGGAAAGCCTGGATCTTTATACTAGCAAACGGATTTCTGCAGACATTCGGGGCTATGACGTACGTTCTGGGCGTCAGTATCGGGCTCATGTCCATTGTGGCCCTTGCCGGTGCCCTGTCACCGCTGTTCAATTCACTCTCATCGGCGCCAGACTGTTCATTAGTGAACGCTTGAACCGCATGCAGATCGCAGGCGTCACCCTGGCCCTCACAGGCATTACTGTGCTGGTGGTTTATACGTGATTAGAGAAGGGGGCACAAATAGCAGGATAATAAGGGCAAAAGTGGGAAAACTTTTGCCCTTATTTTTTCGTGTATCAAAAGGTATTTTGCTAATTTTGTCGAAGTTTAGGTAAATAGACTGGCAATCTTTCTACGACTAAGGTAGACGAGTGAGGAATATGGCATGGCGCACATGAATTAAAAATCTCTTTTGAAGTAGTATCTAAAGTTAACTCATATTAAAGGAGTCTGGAAATATGCCATTTAATAAAGTCATCGGTATCGGCTGGGATGTAGGCGGATGGATGGGGAAGAATCACGGTGCGGCTATATGTGAATGGGTGAGACAAATCAAATTCACTGGAGAGGACAACCCGCTGAAGTGTCGATCCCTGATAACAAGCTGATGTCACTAGAGCAGCTTGCACAGCCAGTCGATCCTTCATTTAATATGTCCAACATAGAGGAAGACACATTGGTAGTGATCGGAGTAGATGCGCCACTTGGATTTCCCAGTGCGTTTATAAAACTTCTTAACGGGGGGAGGCCGGCAGTGATGAAGCCGGCTAAAGAAATAGACAATCCTCTCGCTTACAGATTCACAGACCGTGAGATGTACAGAGTATTTGGTAAGAAGGCGTTATCAGCTGCCTATGACCGCATCGGAAATAATGCCACAGCAGCGATGTTGCATACGAGACTCTGGCAGGAAGAGCACGAATTTAAAACTTATCCATTTGATGACCCATGGGCAGAAGATAACAAAATTATTATTGAAGTGTATCCAGCTCTGGTTAAAGAAAAGCGGTTTGAAGAAGTACATAACTATTTAAGAGAGTTCTTCCCGTCAAACACCGCATCAGGAACAGATGCTTACGATGCCTGCATCTGCGCCATTTACGCCATAGCTTTTGGTATGTCCGGGAAAGTTCTACCAAGCCTGCAAGGGCCACCGACAGACAGGAAGGAAGAGGTTAAGGAAGAAGGTTGGATTTATTATTTTAAACCTAATTAGTACTTGAACGGAAAAAAAGAACTGGTATTCCGTGACAGAGAATGTCATCCTTCTTAATATTATATAAATAGGAATTAAACTAAAAAATGGATTGAAAAGATAGAACTCGAAAACCTAAGGTAATCCCTGAAGTTTAGGCAGTAAAAAACCAAAAAATTTATAGCAAAGCATAGATAGCAGACATAATAAACGGTAAAATATTCCTGTAGAATAGTATTGGAATTGGAGCTTTCATCATGACTAATAGTTGTATATTTTGTAAATTAAACTCATACATTCTCGAAAACGACATGGCTTTCGTCATCTATGACAAATATCCTGTCACAGAAGGCCACGCCTTAGTAATTCCTAAGCGCCACGTGGCCGATTATTTCGATACGACTGATGAAGAAAAACGAGCGATGCAGGAACTGTCGGAACATATACGTGACATCCAGAATGAAAAGCTGTCACCAGATGGTTTTAATATTGGGATCAACTGCGGTGAAGCAGCAGGGCAGACCATTTTCCATGTCCATATGCATGTGATTCCGAGATATAAAGGAGACATGGAGGATCCGCAGGGCGGTGTGCGCGGTGTCATTCCAGAAAAACAGAAGTATTAAGAAAAGATAATTCGAAGGACCAGTGATAAAGTTCTTGTTTAAGCAAATTTGTTTTATTTTGAAAGGAGTTATTAATAAATGAAACCTTCCCTCTCAGCAGAAGAGACCCCATTATTTAAGATTTTTTCAGATGATTTTTTATTTTCTATGCCTGCTGTTCAAAGGCCATATTCCTGGACAACAGAAGAAGCAGGTGAGTTATTAGATGATCTACTTGATTATATTGAACATTATAATATTACCGAAAAAACAGTAAGCAGAGCATCTGAACCATATTTTTTAGGAAGTATAGTGTTAGTAAAAGGAACTTCTCCTACTGCACAAGTTTTGGATGGACAACAACGATTAACAACTTTAACTATTCTTCTAGCAGTATTAAGAGATTATTTAAGTGAGGATTATGCAGATGATATTTCAAAAATGATTGTGCAAAAAGGAAATAAGATGTTGGGTACCACCGATACTTATAGATTAAAACTGAGAAATAGGGAAAATTACTTTTTCCAATATTATATACAAAAAAATAGTGGTACAACTAAATTGTCTTCACAAGTAGCTGTTAATACTGACAGCGAAAAAATAATTAGAGATAATGCCATTTACTTTGTTGAACGTTTAAATGAAATTGAGGTAGAGAAAGTTAAAACTTTGCCTTCAGTAATAGCTACTCTTTGTTATATTGTAGTCGTTTCAACACCTAGTTTTGATTCAGCTTTTCGAATTTTTACTGTTTTAAATGACAGAGGATTAGACCTGATGATTAGTGATATCTTTAAAGCTAAAGTATTAGGTGACGTTATAGAGGAAAATCAAGATGAGTATACAAAAAAATGGGAAGACGTTGAAGTTTCTTTAGGGAGAGAAAGATTTAACAAGTTATTTGAACATATTAGAATGATTATTCAAAAAAGAAAAGGCAGTGCCAATATAAAAGATGAATATGAAAATATATTTCTAGAAGTCTCTGGAGAAAAATTTATTGATGAGATCCTTATTCCTTATAGTGAAGCCTATTTAAAGCTAGTTGATTATAGAATGTATTTTGGGGACAATCCTCGATTACTAAAGCTCTTAAGTTTATTAAATAGGATAGATAATAATGATTGGATGCCTCCAGCTATTTATTATTTAAAGAACTTTAAAAATGATTTTGAGAAGTTTTTGATTAGACTAGAAATTTTAGCTGGTACAAGTATGGTACTACGTAAAAATTTTAATTGGAGAATGTCTCGTTATTCCCAATTATTACGAGAGATGTCAAGTGGAATAGATATACTGAACTCCAAATCTTCATTAGATGTAAAACCAGGTGATAAATACGAATTACTTGATAAATTAAATGGCGATGTCTATATCGATTTAAAAGATACTTCAAGAAGGTATATATTATTACGTTTAGATTCCTTACTAACTACAGGACAACCATACTATGATCAATCTGTTATTACTGTAGAGCATGTCCTTCCTCAAAACCCGAAAGAAGACAGTGAATGGAATGAGTTATTTGAAGAGCCCGAACGTTATATTCATAAGTTAGGAAATTTAGTTCTGCTAACAAGAAAGAAAAACTCGCAGGCTAAAAACTATGATTTTAATAAAAAGAAACGCTCTTATTTTCAAACAAAAAATGGTATAAGTTCCTTTGCCATTACTACACAAGTAATACAAGAAACTGAGTGGACGCCGAAAGTATTACAGAAAAGACAAGAAAAGTTAATAGCAATGATTTCCAAAGCTTGGGAATTAAATGTACAGTATCAAATATCTTCTGTTGAAAATGAAAAAGATATTATATTTTATATTAGTGGACCGAGAAATGCTGAGGCCCAAGCCCTTAATGAGGAAAATGGATTTATGGTGTTAAAAGGTTCCTCATTTGCCCAAGGCACAAGTGATTCTTTTTCCAGAAGTAATCAAGCTCTTAGAGATAGTTTAATTAAAAATAATAAACTTATTAATAAAGACGAGAAATTAATACTAGTTGAAAATTATACTTTTGATAGCCCGTCAGCTGCAGCCTCAGTAGTTTTAGGCAGGAATGCTAATGGTAGAACTGAGTGGAGAAATGAAGAAGGAAAATCCTTTGCTAATTTTACAAATTTTGAAGTAGGTAATGAATAAAGTGAAATAATATAAATCTATAAATACCTTAATAAGTTTGTTTTTCCTGTGTCATCTCTGAAAAACAGAAGTATTAAACGAAGGAGGAGCGGCAGATGAGTGATGTCAAACTGATAACAAGCCAGTTAATTAAAGATCTCCTCCAGAAAATAGAATACGCCAATACGATTTATATCCTCGTCTCGTTCTCTATGAAAACAGGCGTGGATCTGCTTGCTCCTGCTTTAAAGCGTGCTGCTGAACGCGGTGCAGATATTAAGATTTGCTCGGGAGATTATATGTACGTCACCCAGCCGGAAGCTTTAAAAAACCTTATACATATCCATCCCGGCATAGAAGTCCGATTATGGAGAAGTGACGGTAAATCCTTTCATCCGAAAGCTTATTTAATCGAAAACGGTGATGCTAGCACCTTATACGTGGGTTCTTCTAATCTGTCAGCATCTGCAATGACTAGTGGTGTTGAATGGAACCTTGCTGTTTCAAGCAAGGCGGCACAAGAAACTATAGACGAAGCGCGGGACAAATTTATGAAACTGTTCTACCACGAGCAGACGCTCCCCCTTAATGAGCAGACACTGAAACGGTATGAAGATGAATATGAACGCAGTCATCAGAAGCTGCCTGATTTTGCCCGCTGGTGGACAAAGGAAGATGAGAAAGCTCTGATGGTCGGAGGAGACAGACAGGAGGAGACTTCTGTGGTGGCAGATCCTCCAGGCAGCTATACAACTAATATTCAGCCTAGAGGCCCTCAGGTTAATGCCTTAAATTCGTTAACCGATACAATGGAAGAAGGCTATGATAAAGCTATGGTCGTCATGGCCACAGGTCTTGGAAAAACATATTTGGCGGCTTTCTTTGCAAGACACTTCTCCAGAGTCCTATTTATCGCCCACCGCGAAGAAATTCTGTTTCAGGCTAAGCAGTCTTTCCAGCATGTGTTACCGGAAAAATCTTGCGGGATAATTAACGGAAAACTGAAGGAATCTCATACGGATCACGTTTTTGCTTCTATCTTCACGCTGGCCAGTGACAAACATCTGACCTCTTTTAAAAGAGATGAATTTGATTTAATTATTGTGGATGAATTCCATCATGCCGCTGCTAATTCATACTCAAGGGCCCTGGATTATTTTCAGCCGAAGTTTTTATTAGGACTGACGGCGACGCCTGACAGGATGGACGGCAAGGATGTTTTTGCACTCTGTCAAGGGAACGTTGCCTTTCAAATGCACTTTCTGGAAGCCATTCAGATCGGCTGGCTGGCCCCTTTTCATTATTATGGCGTGTATGATGATACCGACTATTCACAGGTTACCTGGCTGGGCACCCGTTATGATCAGGAAGAACTCCTGGCGAAACAGCTGAAAGAGGAAATGGCTGAAAAAATCTATCAGGCATGGCTCGAACACAGACAGAGCCGGACATTGGCTTTTGGCTCTTCGATCAGGCAGATTAAATTTCTAGCAGATTACTTCAGGAGAAAAGGTGTCAGAGCAGTCGACCTCCATTCAGAGACTCAGGGGATTTCAAGAAAGGAAGCGATTGACCAGATTACTGCAGGCAAAATAGATATCATCTTTACGGTGGATCTCTTTAATGAAGGAACGGATATACCTGCACTGGATACGCTCCTGTTCGTCCGCCCAACAGAATCACTGACGATTTTCACTCAGCAGATCGGCCGGGGACTCAGGCTCAGTAAAAATAAAGAACACTGCGTGGTCATTGATTTAATTGGTAACTACAGGAACGCTGATTTAAAACTCGGTCTTCTTGATACACGTTCTGAAGAAAAACGGGAAAAAAGCCGGGAAGTTGTGCCGTCTGTTCCGGCATCGTGCACGATTAATATGGATCTGCAGGTCGTTAATCTCCTGAAGGAAATTAAGAAAAAGCAGCAGCCGAGAAAGCAGAAAATATTGATGGAATATGAACGTGTTAAAGAAGAACTGGGATACAGACCTACATATCTTCAATTTCACCGATTAGGATATGAAAACTCTCAGGCAGTGAAACAGGAATTCAAATCATATATCGGCTTTCTAAACTGGGCAGGAGAATTATCTGAAGAGGAACAAGAGGCTTTCCAGGAAGGTGAAGCATGGCTTGCGGAAGCGGAGAAAACTGCCATGTCAAAAAGCTATAAAATGGTCGTGCTACAGTACATGCTGAACCGCGGGCCCGAGGACTGGCTTAAGCCAGTCACACCGGAAGAAGTCGCACCATACTTTTACGACTACTTAACCAGCAAAGAATACCGCAGACGCATCGACTTTATAAATAAAGACAAGATGAACTGGACAGCTGAGGATATGGATAAAGTGGCAAAACTCATCGCCCGAATGCCGATGACTAAATTCGGCGGAAGTACCACATTCGACGGCAAGATATTTAAACTTGATTTGAATTTTAGTAGAGAAGCTAAAAAATATATTCATAAATGGACAGAGGAGATATGTGAATACAGGATGGAGAGTTATTTTGAGAAAAAAGCAGAGAATATGGAGAGTAGTTTATAATTAAAATACTTTATTGGGACGAAATTGATAACGGTTAACTAATGATAATTTATATTCAAAGTCATACTTGATAAATCCTACTATTGCCGTAATTATAAAACTGGAAGGGGAATTATATGGATGGCCATAAATGATATTTCTTATATGACAAGCGCTTATAGGATGTTGTATGAAATTGAAACTACCCTAAAATCCTTTATACATAGGTATCTTTTTAGAATATATGGTTCTAATTGGGAAATGCATTTACATGCAGGTAAAACGCTAGATAGTATGCTCTTTATTGATATAATAAATTATTACTTTAATGATTCGAGATTTAAGAAAGTATTTGATTGTGATGAATATGAACTCTTAAATTCATTACGACCAGTAAGAAATTGTATTGCTCATATGCAAATAATTTCAGATGCCGAATATAAGTTACTTATCGAATGTAGGTCTAAAGTAATTAGATTAAATCAAATCAACCAAAGTCAATTATAGGGTTTGAATAATAACTTCTAAAATAGTTGCAACTAAACACTGTTAACTTTGAGCTCGCTAATAAATAGTTTTAATAAGGCTCTTTTAACTGCATTATGTCTGTGAACGTTTGCCACATAGTAGAAAGAATTCATAAATAAGAGTTTGGTAGGTTAAAAAACGAGAACCCAATCACCTAAAGCTTTGATTAAAAGATAGTACCCATAGCTTAAAAATTACCGTACATCGTCAGGATTTCCTATATAACAAATAAACCGATTAAGGAAGTCGGAGAATCTATATTTTAAAAGGGTTTAGCATCAAATAAAGTTGTGGATTTATTGGCCGAAAACATCATTAGAGACTTTTGGATAACTGATAAGGAGATGTACAAGGGTAATTTAAACAATCTTCCCAACAGCAGAATTGTTAGAATAAAAGGGGATAAAAGAAGAATTACAACGAGATTTTCTCAGAATAATTATGAATAAATTTCCGGACTTGCTTATTCAATGGATTTTACTATTTCTTCAGCAAGTTCCATGCTGTTAGAAAAAGCAGTTTTAGATAGCGATATTATTCATGGTTTTATTCATGAGTATGTAGAGGGGGGAATCTGGATGACCAGCGAAAGAAGCAGTTAAAAATGGTTGTTAAGTTTATTAATGCAAATTCTCCTTATGAGGAATAAATTTCCTTGGCCATGTTCATCAAACTCATTGTAAAAGATTTCATGGAGACTAAATCAAAGAATATTAAACATTTAGTGGACCGGTTTATTAATACATTTTTTGATGATAAATAAAACAAGTTAAACCAGCTTTAATATTATAAAAAAATAGGGAACATAAAACCACACCCTAATTTTTTGGGTATGGTATTTTAAAAATTCATTTTGAAAGAAAGTAGTGTTTTGGAGATTGTTGTTAAAAATTTCTATTTACAATTATAATTAAGATAAAATTAATACTTATTTAGGGGGGATTCCATGCAAAAAATATTTGAACAATATCTAGTTCCAATTTTTGCTGCAGCAATATTATTTTCATCTAATGTAATTTTTGTTTATTTCTTTGACAATAATGCCGAAGTAAAGATTGGTACACCTACTCAAGTCCAAGAAGATAGCTTTGCTATTCCAATAGATATACATACTTTTAACGAGGGTATTTCTGACTTAAGAATTGGTATTCCCGTAAATATAAATGAAAATAATATATTTTCTAACAAGCCAATTAATATTTACTTTCAAAATAATAATATAGGTTTAGAAGATAGCTCTGCCATTATAATAGAGGAGATCGTGGCTAATAATAATCTGCAAATCATTCTTGAGGTAGATCAATTTATCAGTGACCAAGATATAGAAGTGTATAGTAATAAGGGAAATATAAATGTAGAGTATCTATCTCAGAAAGATAGCCCTGTTATTTCCCAAATAAAAAATTTGATATTATATGCTTTACTATACGCAATTATTTTGGGTATCGTAACATTCTTTAATATCAAAGATCGAGATAAAAAAGTTGAGAAAGTTGAGGAACAGCACAAAAATGTTTTACAAACTAGTGAGAAAACAGCTCAAGATACAGAAAAAAGACTTTCTGAAATTAAAAAAGAACTCGAAACTGATAGATTAAAATTAGAGAAATTAGAAGATAAGTACATAAAACATCTTAATGACTCGAAAAAAATCAATATTCTTCAAAAAGCTAAATTGAATGATTACCGTAAAGAACTCAGCTTTTGGAGAGATACTATTAGAAAAATACTTTATCAAATGCCTGGTGATGAAGATAAAGCAAAAGAATTAATAAGAATAGTGACTCATTCTTTAAAAACTTTCCAAACAAACGAAAAAAACGAGCCTGACTTCGAATCTTTAAAAGTTCTTACAAAAATGATCTCCGATTATGAAAATAATAATAAAAATTGAAAGTCTCTTAAAAAGTACCCCGTGGCCATCAATCGCCGTAACTTATGTATAACCAATTTTTTAAAAAGTGTACACTATTAGATAATAGTGTACATTTTATTTGTTGATTTCAATGAACATTAATGGATGTTTTTTTAGTCACAAAATCACCTCAAACAAATGTACTATTATGTATATAATATTATAATACCATACATTCATATAGCGTGAATAAATAAAACCCTAACGAAATAAAAGAAATGATTATGGCCATTAGAAGAGGAGATAAAGGAACACCTAAAAGAAAAGATTTAGCACAGCGAGATATCATGTTGTTTTTATTTGGTATAAATACCGGTCTTCGCGTATCTGACATTATTAAGTTAAAAGTGGCTGATGTAAAGGGAAGGAGGCAGATGCAGGTCCAGGAGGGAAAAACAAGAAAAAAACGGCTGGTGAATATTTTAAATATCCAACGTGAGCTAGATGATTATATAAGTGGTCGTGATAGTCAGGATTATTTATTCCCTTCCCAGAAAGGGAAGGGCCCTGTGACAGCTACCCAGGTTTATCGCATGTTGCAAGATGCTGGCCAATGGATCGGGAGAGATGATATCGGGACACATACGATGAGAAAAACGTTCGGGTACCATTTTTATAAACAAACAAAAGATGTTGCAATGTTGCAGGATATCTTTAATCACTCGGCCCCATCTATAACCAAACGATATATTGGTATTACACAGGATGAGATTGATGAAACGTTGAAGGGTTTTCGGTTAGGATAAATAAAATTATCCGCCCATATAGTGGGCGGATAAGGTTTAGACAAACATTTGTTGCATAAATCCTTTCTTTTGTTCATGAAGGTATTTTAACTTTTTATGTTCCATATCAATTTTCCTTTCAAAAATAGATATATAGGAAGCAACCTTACTTTGCTCTTCAAAAGATGGAACATATAATTTCATACTTGAAAAGTCTTTAAAACTTATTGCTTTGCCATCTCTAATACCATACGTTAATCCGTTAAGCTTGGTTATGAAATCAGTTGATTTAAATATTAACTTAAAATAATTGTGATTAATTATTTCTTCGTTTTTGGGACGGAATATGGTATATGCCGGACTGACCAGTCCCTCCAAAAAAGAGAGCTCGATTCCGCCTTGGAACGATCGTAAGCTAATAACAAAATCGTTTTTATAGACTCTTTTGTAATTTTTATAATTACCTTCATCAGCAGAAAAGTGTCTATCTAAAGATTCCCTTAAAACTAGCCCTTCATCCTGTGTAGCTGCTAAAATTGGTAAATCCCCTCTATGATCCTTATCAGATACAGTTTCAAATAAATCAGCTGCTTTCATATAGTTCCAATCGGGAAACACATTTCCCTTATCATCCTTAAACCGCAACTCCTGCTTAAATATTTTCTGCAGCAACCCTTTTTTCTGTTCTTTTAACGCTTCGACCTTTTCTTGCTGCTTTTCAATGCGGCGGTCCAGAAGAGAGAAGAAGTCGGCAATTTTTTGTTGTTCTTCCACCTCTGGTAAACCAATTTTAAAGTTTTTAATTTGTTGTAAATTTAATGCTTCTCTTGTTTGTCCAGCTTGATCCTTAAAGATATTCTTTCTACCTTTTGGAGATTCAAGAAACGTCTTTAAAAATGAAGGAACTAAGCTTTGAATTGTGCGCAAAATACAAACATGTTGGTTCACGTTTGATTTTGGGAAGACACTGGGAACTATACATGTTCTCCCAATAGAAGCACCTGTAATATTTAATAAGACGTCGTTACCAATTACTCTACTTTTTTTCATTGAAAGGTCGATTGTGTCTGATATAAATGCAACATCATCTAGCCTTAGACCTTCATAATGTATATTTTGACTGCGTAATAACAATACTCCATCATCTTGGTATACTGATTTTCCTCCTCTAGGAGTTACTCCGCTTCCGATGAATCTTAAATGATAGCCTAGCTGTTCAATTTGCCACTCTCCTTGGAAGTTAAACCTTAAGCTTGGTAAGGACATAATTAAACCCCCAACTCTTTAAAGAATCTCTCGAGCTCTTCATCTATTTCTGCAATCTCGTCGTCAATTTCTTTAATACGTGAAGAAACAGCTTCCAGGTCGACAGGTTCTTCTTCTTCAAACGTATCTACATAACGAGGGATGTTAAGGTTGTAATCATTCTCCTTGATCTCTTCAAGAGTTGCTGCATAAGCGTATTTATCTACTGTTTCGCGCTTGATGTAGGTGCTAATAATCTTTTCAACATTTTCATCCGTTAAGTGGTTTTGGTTTTTGCCTTTTTCAAATTCACTTGATGCATCAATAAAGAGAACATCTTCATCATCTTTACGGCATTTGTTAAATACAAGGATGCATGTCGGGATAGAAGTGCCAAAGAAGATGTTGGCCGGCAAACCGATAACCGCATCCAGGTAATTTTTTTCTTCTATCAGATACTTCCGAATGACACCTTCGGCAGCTCCCCGAAAGAGTACCCCATGTGGAAGTACCACTGCCATTGTCCCGTTATCGTCTAGCTGATGGATCATGTGCTGGACAAAGGTAAAGTCTGCTTTTGACTTTGGTGCCAGTTTTCCATAAGCACTAAAACGCTCATCGTCCATAAATTTAGAATCGCCACTCCATTTCGCACTATAAGGAGGATTGGCAACAACGGCTTCAAACCGATCATGCAGGTGGTGTGGGTTTTCAATGGTGTCATCGTTTTGAATGTCAAAATTGTTGTAGTTTACATCGTGCAGCAACATGTTCATGCGCGCCAGGTTATAAGTGGTTGATGTTTTTTCCTGACCGTAAAACTTACGAACGTTGGCTTCTTTTGAAACGCGCAAAAGAAGGGAGCCGGATCCACAAGTCGGGTCATAAACGCTTTTTAAGTCTGTTTTACCGACTGTGACGATCTTGGCCAGGATCCTTGATACCTGCTGCGGGGTATAGAATTCTCCGGCTTTTTTACCGGCACTGGCAGCGAACTGCGAGATCATGTACTCATACGCGTCACCCAAAACATCGATGTCTACGTCATCGTGTAAGAACGGGATGTCGTTAATGTTAACCATGATTTTTGCGATGAGTTTTGAACGTGATTTAACGTCACGACCGAGTCGTGAAGAGGTAAGGTCCATATCATCGAAGAGGTGTTGAAAGTCTTCTTGGCTAACGGTGCCAAGAGTGGATTCTTCGACCGCGTTAATCCCTTTTTGAAGCATCTCTACGTCAAAGATGCCGTTATCACCTTTTTCAATCTCTTTAATCATGTTTGAAAAGAGGTATTTCGGTTCAATTACGTAACCTATTTGCTCAATTAACTCTTCCGATAGAGCTTCTCTGTATTCTTCGTTTTCCCAAGCTTTTTCAAAAGAAATGTTGTCTTCTTCTAAAAGTTTTCCAACACGAGCTTCTGTCTTTTCAGAAAGATAGCGGTAAAAGATGAGTCCCAGAATATAGTTTTTAAATTCATAGGCTTCCATCTGACCGCGAAGGTCGTTGGCCATATCCCATAATTTTTTATGTAGTTCTGATTGATGTAAACGTGCTTTTTCTGTTGGTGTCATATTTCTTTCCTCCAAATTAGACTAGCTATATTAATGGTACTTTTAATCAGGAAATTTCGCAATTTCCGTTAAAAAGAGAGCCTTGGGGCTCTCCTTTAGGCAAAGCGTTTTGTATGTTCGATAATGAAGGTTTTTATTCTAGGAATGAGCTTTTTCTTCTTTAGAAAGCCCATCTTCAGTTTATCACTGATTTCTGCTTGTTTGATGAGGTTACTGTACTCATATTCATGAATGAAGGTCTTAAGGGAGTCCCTTGGAAGCTCCACATTTGATGCAAACTCATCGATTTCTTCTTCTCGAACCTTTTCTTTATATTTCTCAAATTCTACCACAACCGAGTCGTCATCTGAGAGGTGAGGGGCAACTTTATCCAAGAACCCTTTAATTAAATCGACTTTTAAGCGAAGCTCAGGGTCACTCGCTCGGTCCATCTCTTCTTTAATGAAACGAAGGTCGTTGGTCATATTTGATTTATCATCAAAATTGAGGTTTTTGATCATGTTCATAATGTAATCCACGTTGATCCGGTCCGTGTGCATGAGCTCAAGCTCAAAATCTACGTCTTGAAGGATCGATGTTTTCTCAACGTCTCGCCTTGTACGATCGGCAATCTTTAAGTACTTACTTTTAAAATCTTCGTACGTCTGACTATCAATGTGCAGCTGATCTGGACCAAAGTCAAATTGCGAAAAGGTTTTTAGACGAACAAGAATTTTACTGAGATGCCTGAACCATTCAATAAATGCTTTTTGATCCTCTTCGCTTTCCAGGGTGTCCACGTCTTCAGGGTTCGTTGCCATTCCCTTAACTTTATCCAACGCATCGTGAAACATGGCTAAATATTCTTCAAAGCTCTTCATCAAAACATCATCAACACTGTCAGTCTGAGAAAAAATCCGAATGGCTTCATCTGTATTTTCTTTTAAGTTCCTGTAGCAGACAATGTTTCCATGAGGTTTTGTGGACTTCTCAACCCGATTCGTTCGGCTATAGGCTTGAAGTAAATCATGATACTTCAGGTTCTTATCTACATAGAGGGTGTTAAGCGTTTTGCTGTCGAATCCTGTCAGAAACATCCGTACCACAATCAAGATATCAATCTGTGCGGATTTTACCTTCTTTGACACATCCTTAAAATACCCGTCCCAGGTGTGAGTAGAATAGTTGGTCCCAAACATCTCGTTATAATCATTAATCATTTTTTCAAGTGAGTCACGGGAATGTTCGTCATTCCCTTCGCTTTCTTCATTGGCTCCGTAAGTATAGATGCCGGCAATATTAAAGTCGTGATCTTTTTCTTTAAAAAGCTTATAGTATTTCACCAGCATCGGAATGGAGTCGACCGTAAAGATAGCGGTGTATCCCTTACTTCTGGCTTTTCGTTCATGATTTGCTAAGATGTCATCGACAATTAAGTTCAGCCGGTCTTCATGCATCCATACTTCTTCCGTATCAATGCCTTGCACCTTCGTTTGGTCGCCTTCGTCAATCTTGGCACTGAAGGTTCGGTTGTATTCAACCGAGAATCCGAGGACATTCCCATCACGTATGGCTTCTTTTATGAGGTATGTGTGAAGACACTTTTCAAAAAGATCAGCCGTAGTGCGTCCATCCTGGCTTTTGTTTTCAAGAAGCCGCGGTGTGCCGGTGAAACCGAAATACTGGGCGTTTTGAAAGTGTCTAGAGATATCGGTGTGCATCTTCCCAAACTGGCTTCTATGGCACTCATCAATAATAAAGATGACGCGCTCATCTTTGTATTTTTCCATGTCACTGGCATAACGAGGGTTTTTCACCGCATTAGCCATTTTTTGAATGGTGGTCACTATAAAGGGACTCGTAAGGTCTCGGATTTGTTTAACCAGGACATCCGTACGATCAGTACTATCGACAGAGCCTTCTTGAAACTTATTGAATTCTTCAGTTGTCTGACTGTCGAGATCCTGGCGATCGACTAAGAAGAACACCTTTTTAATGCTTGGTTCATTGGCAAGGATCTGACTTGTTTTAAATGATGTTAAGGTTTTTCCGGAACCGGTCGTGTGCCAGATATAACCGTTGTTTTTTGTTTCAAGGGCTCTGTTTACAAGGGCTTCTACGGCATAGACCTGGTATGGTCTCATGACCATTAAAGATTTTCCAGCATCACTGATAATCATATAACGAGAAATCATCTTTGCGGTGTGGCAACGCTGCAGAAACGTTTCCGTAAATTCCTGAAGGTTGGTAATGATCTTGTTTTTTTCATCAGACCAGAAGAACGTGAAACCGTAAAGAATATCACCGTCCGAGTTGGAGAAGTACTTGGTGTCCATCCCGTTACTAATTACAAAGATTTGAATGTATCGGTATAACCCTTTATATGAATGTTTCCGGTAGCGCTGAATCTGGTTAAAGGCTTCTTTAAAGTCCAGGCCCCTTCGCTTTAGTTCTACTTGTACAAGTGGCAGGCCGTTGATCAGAATCGTGACATCGTACCGGTTTTCATATTTTCCGGTTACTGTGGTTTGAGTGGTGACTTGGAAGAGGTTTTTACACCAATCACGGGTGTTTAAAAGCTCTATGTATACTTGGGTACCATCATCACGCTCAATGATTTGTTTGTCTCGGAGAATTTTTGCTGAATGGAAGATGCTTTTGCCTTCTATAGTCGTAAGAAGTCTATTAAATTCGTTATCAGTTAATGGGTAGCCATTTAGTTTCTTTTCATTAAACAGATTAATTTGACTTCGGAAGTTAGTAATCAGTGAAGCATAATTTGGTATTTTAACAGGTTCATAGCCCTGATTTATAAGTTGTTTTATCATGTTTTCTTCTAATTTTGCTTCGGTTTGGTAGGACACTGTTCCACCTTCTTTGTACAGTTCTGTATATCTATTTTACCATGAAACAACAAGAGGTTTTAGTGAAATATTAGATAGGCAAGTGAAATTACTTAGAATGAAATTAATATTTGTTTTTAAAATGATTAATTATAAAGGAAGAACTTTAATTATGTGGAATTAAATAATTAAAAGGGGATTTTTGCTACACTAAGGAGTGTTTATATGAAAATAGAAGTAAACTCAAATAGAATTTCTCTTTCACCAGATGTTAACAATGATGTAAGGATATCAAACGATGTGCTTGACGAGATTATTGGCCAACTAAAGCAAGAATTACTCTATGGAGTCAATTCCAGTTTCTTAGTTTCTGGATACAGAGGAGCTGGAAAAACAACTTTAGTAAATAGATTAATAAAAATGTTATATAATGAAAAGATTGTTTTTGTGAATTTGAATTTTACTAAGTATGAAAAGCATACACTTGTTCTAAGAAAGCTTATTAGAGAACTTTACCTTTCTTTATATGACAGTAACAAGTTAAAAGAAATTGAGAGCAAAAAGCTAAGAGACCAAATTAAGTTATTATATGACCATACTTTTTTTGATATTTCTTCATACTCAAACTTATCAAATATAAAAGAGTCTAATTTTAGAATAAGTAATAATATTGAGTTGAAAAAATTATTAAAAACTATTTTTCCAATAACAGCTATAGTCTTTTCAAGTTTTAATTTAAGTTTTAATTTTCTACCATTTATATTAAATCAAATAAATATAATAGCCTTATTAGGAAGCATCGTTTGGCTGCTTGTTGATTTAGTTAAAATCAATAATAATTATCAAAAAACAAAAACAGTATCAGAGGAGAATACAAGAAAGTCATTATATGATGATGAGATTGCTGAATATCACTTAAAAGATATCTTAGGAAAACTTAAAGAAGAAGGTATTAAGACAGTATTTGTACTTGATGAGTTAGATAAAATTGATAATGAGCTAGAAATGGAAGGTCTTATTTCCGATTTTAAACCATTGTTGCTATCAAACTTAGCAACTTTTATAGTTATATCAGGACAAAAACTTTACTATAAATTATTAGCATCAAATATTTTAGATGATTCTTTGATGACAAGTATATTTTCTAAAAATATCCACGTACCTTTGGCTAGTGACTTTGAATTAGAAAAAGTATTTGATTCATATCTCAAGAACAAAAATGATATGGAAAATAATTTAATTAAATACTATAGGAATTCATTAATTCTCAATTCTAATAGGACGCTTAGACGGTTCATAAACCTTACTTTAAAAGATTTAAAATGGGAGGAAAGTAAGTCTTATCTTGAAGTTGATGAAGACAATGAGGTTTTATACAAAACAGATACAAAAATCCTGGAAATATTAAATAAGATTATTGAAGAAAAAATTGATTTAATGGAATATGAGGAGGGAGTAAGAGATTTTTTGACCTATCAACTATATATATGGATAAAAAAGATGAAACTGAAAGGGAGTACTTATTTTACATTAGAAGAAATATTTAATTTTGAAGAAGATTTTTCTGTAATTTATCCACTTTGGTATAAAGTTGAATTAAATGATTTATGTAATGATTTAGCAGGGGAACTAATTCTTGAAAAATTACTTTTTAAAAAAGAAGCTGATGAAACTGATGAAGTCTTATATCGTTGGACAAATCAAGCAAAGATAAAAGCAACTGGGATTCAAAATGATATCTCAGATAGTAAAATAAAATTTCTAGAAGAAATGATTACTATTGAGAAATATGCTAGGGAAATAATAGAAGATTTAAAGTTATCAGAAGACAGTAAAAAGATAAACTTAGTAAACATGGTTAAGTTGCTTATTGACAAAGGTATTATAAATAAACGTTGGCTTAACGAAAGCTATTCGAACTTATTTAAACTAAGTAACAAAATTAGGCATGGTCACAATTTAAGCATGGAAGAAGTAGATACAATAATTAAAAACAGAAACAGAATAATATTAATGATAAGTGAATTGATAGAGGGGTATTGTTATTACATAGTTAATAACTATTTAACTAATTATGGTTATTTAATTACAAGTAACGAAAAAATAAATAATACTAATTATAAGGCAGATATTATTGCAAAAAGTGATAGTAAACATGACATCCTTTTTGAAATTATTTACAAAAATTCCATTTCCACTCAAGATTTCAGCAGAATATCTAGACTCATTAATCTATTAAGTAGTTATAATAAAGCTTCAAATAAATGCAACAAATTAGTTGTTCTTTGGTTTTCAAAAGATGGAAGCCGAAAAGCTTTTGACCATTTTAATCATAAACTACATAAACTTATTCATGAGTACGATAGTGAGGTTAAAGATTCCATTTATTTATTCTACGCTTCTGATTATAGAACTAATTTTAATACTACAACAATGAAAGCGTACTTGGATAATTTTATATAAATTTTAGTTAAATGACTCAATAAGTTCTACAATCATACTAAAAACAAAATTAAATAATAAACATGTATAATCAGATAAACTCAACAGAAGTAGTCTCTAGACAATTGTTAACAGAGGAGATTGATATGGCTTAATAAAAGAGCGGATATCAAATAAGTGGGGAAATTATTAGAAGATGCTAAAAAGATAGATGAGGTGATTATAGAAGAATTGAAAAGCTAATAAAGTTAAATGTAAGGTGCTCTCACTGTTTTTAATAAAAATTCCTGCGTGCCGATACTTTTAAATCAAAAAAGATGAAGCGTTTTACGCCTCATCTTTTATCATTTATTTATCTGGCAGCTGTTAGATTTACGCCCTTCAACCATTCCAATAACAGGAGCTTTCCAGGTGGTCAAACTTTTAGAAATTATTATATCCTACTGTAATGCTTCTCCGTTTACATATAAGGTACTAATGATAGGAACAAGCTCGACGTCAACTACACCATAACCAGAGTTACCTGGGCATTGATCATCTACTCGAAGAATATGACCTTCAACAGTTGAGTTATCTAAACCGTTTAAATTAAAACCGTTGATTAGTAATTCCACTTCGATGAGCTCAATAAAAGAAAATTTGACAAATCTTGTGATTATTGATGATCTAATGTACATTGCGATGGATCAGAGAGTAGCAAACTTATTTTTTCATTTGATTAATCATTTGTACGAACTAAGTTCGATCATCCTTACCTCCAATAAAAGTCCAGATGATTGGGGTAATTTAATTGGAGATCAAGGCATTACGACAGCTATCTTAGATTGTTTACTTCATCGTGTAGAAGTCATACACGGGGGGGGGGGGAGAATGATGAAAGTCACCGGATGAAAAGGCGGAAAAGCATTTTTCAGCAGAAGTGTAAAAAGGAAACGAGCAAAAGATGTAAAATTCGACTTGACTTCTACAATTAAAGAAGGTTAGGACGATTTTAGAAAGTAGAATAGTAGTTTAACGAGATTGAATATTTTATAATTTGGGGTATTTAAAATTTAGTAATACCTTTATAATAATACTAAGAAAATTTTACCAACACAGAAAATATATATTAAGTTGTCTATGAGTTTGGGAGGATTAAAAGGATGCGTTTTGAAGAAGATGTAACATATTTCAGGAGTAAAATTGGGAGAAATAAAGAGAAAAAAATGGAGAATATAGCTGAATATATAGAAGAAAAGAAAGGGATCAAATTAAAGACGGATTTACCTCCGGATAGCTTTTTGGAAAATTTATCACATCATTTAAATGAGGAAGATGTAAACGAGATATATGATATATTAGATCAAGTTTATTCTGATGGAACACCATACTGGATATATAAAATAAACGCTCATTGTGCTGCTGGAGAATTAATGAAAATTCTTCACCATGAATTAGAAAACCGCCAAGAGGATATAGGTAATACACTCCAGTTCCACAATTTTAGAAATCTTGAATATGATAGGGAAACAGAAAGTATTTCATTTAAGATTTCTTATATTATTTTTAAGGAGTTAGTGGCTTTAGGTGGTCAAAAAAGTAGAGGTAATGAAGAGAAAAAAGGAGATATTCAAAGTGTAATTATTGACTTGAATACTAAATTATTATTAATTGAGCAAGGCGATAGAAGAATTACACAAGGCTTAATTGAATTATTAAATAGTAAAATGTTAATGAAGATGGCAGTTGACTCAGTAGACATTAAAAATGAGTTTTTAATCAGTCATAATAAGCCTGAAGTAAGTATAGATTCGTTTACAGCATTGATCTTATATTATTTAGATAAAGGTATAGTTGAAAACGGATATAAAATTACTGATTATATTGAAGTTAGATTTGATAAAGCTAATGTAGATGGAGTACGTCGGATAGGTCTGGCAGGAACCAATTTGCTATCAACTACTGAAGTAGCAGACCATGTTATAAAACAGCATAAGATAACTGCTGTTAAATTTGAACTAGAGAAAGATTTTCCTAACGGTAATAAACTAACTTCATCCGTATCAATGAACTTCTCATCAATTTTAAAGATTGTATTGAAAGAAACGTACCCTAATGGTTATCAGTTTGAAATTACAAAACATTTATATGACAGTATATTAAAAACCTTAATCCAAGGGATACCATCGGAATATGATATTAATAGTAGGCTTGGAAATATGTTAACGGCTGTTGAAAAGAAACAAGACTCCTATAGAAATGCTTACTTAGAAAGAACACTGGAAGAAGTAAAAGATGAAGTATTAAAAGCTATAGAAGCTGGGAAAACTGGTAAAGATATAGAAAATATATTTGCTAAGTATTTAAAATAAGCTAAGTATTTAAAATAAAAGGGTGAAAAAAATGGTTACCAAAAATGGTTTCTTTATGTTTGAAACGAGAGATAAAACAAAAGACCATAACGGACAATTGTCAAAAATGAAAAATGCTAAATATGAATTTAACGGAAAATTATCAAGTGAACAAGAAAACGATGAAATTGTTTTTTATAATTATTCATGGATAGACGTTTTGGATTTTAATGGGAAAAAGATATTGGGAGACTATAAGGATGTAGACTTATGGTACTTCAAAAATTATCAATTGCTGATAGTTTTTACTCACCAACAGAGCGTAGTTTCACACGTCGTAACTCAATTTAATATAGAATCTAATTTTGTGATAAAGCCTATAAAATTAGACTTTAAAACAATTGTTAAAGCACAAAATATTAATATGAAAAGAGTAATTCTTAAGGATAAGATATATCAATATTCAGAGTTGGAAGTTGAGGATAATAACTTTAACGAAGACTTATTAGAAGAAGCTGTTGGAATATCCTTATCAATACTAGAAAACGGAAAACAATTAACGGTTTTTCGAAATGCTTACACTAAGTTTGACCTTGAGTCAGATCCAGAAAATATAAAAAAGATTAGTAAAATTCTGTTCCAATATAGGTGTAAAAATCTATGATAGATGAATGGTTAAGACTTGAATACTTGATTGGTAATTCAAAAGATGCTGTTGAGTATGCAAGTTGGATAACTGCATCTGTAATTGCTATTATAGCATTTACAACAATTTTTCTAGGGCAATATTATGATCGGAAATCATATAAGATTCAAGAGATTATTTATAAATTTAAGAGTATTGATTTTCAAAATTCCAAAGAACTATATGATTTTATAACTGAATATAAATTTTTACTTAATAATGATAGTGCTTTTATTAAAGCAAAAAACATCTATTTTCAAGCATGTATAGTATTCACTTTAGTTTGGTTGGTTAATTACTTCTATTTTTTGTATTTATATTGTTCTTTACTTGATAGATTAATAGTTTTGGTAGCTACATTTGCTTTTATTTATTTCGTTTGGGCAGTAAATGATATCTTTAAAGATATGGAGAACAAGACTGAAGGGAAATACAAAAACCTTCCAAGTATTGCGGATTTGCTCAATTTGGGTAACTGTACTTCCAATTATTCTAGTAGGACAGACCTTTTTTCTTTGGCAGATATAAAATATCATATTACTGTTAATATGGATGATAATTCTATAGATTTTAAATACATATCAGAGCTACCAATACATAATTTCTCTATTTGTTTACCAATTAAAATAGGTAATTATGAAATTTATATTTATACAAAATTGGCAAAATTTGAAAATGACATAGAGCCAAATCACATGCTGTGTCAAACTCTCTTCTCTAACTCTGAAGAGACTTCTATTAAAAAGGTAAGAAAAATCTTTTTTGAAAATAAAGTACATAATGAAAAAGATTTATTGCTACAATTTGATAATGAATTTTATTATTATGAGATAAATATGGAACATAAAAGTCTAGGAATAAGTGAAATTTTTTCATTTAATACAGTTAAAAATGTAACTAATAGACCCTTTACTGAAAGTGTTAAAGAAAAACTTATAAGTTTAGAGCCAAATACATGGGGGTTTGAAGTTTTTAAGGAGAATGAATTACTTTATTATTATGAAG
The DNA here is from genome assembly GCF_900111295.1 of Salipaludibacillus aurantiacus. Lineage (GTDB taxonomy): Bacteria > Bacillota > Bacilli > Bacillales > Salisediminibacteriaceae > Salipaludibacillus > Salipaludibacillus aurantiacus. Next base: position 197,008 of record NZ_FOGT01000008.1, read on the forward strand.
ATAGGGTTGAAGAATTAGATTAAATAGGGATTGGATAAATATGCTCACGCTCTTTAATATAGACTGTGAGCATATTTATAATTTATTCAAGTTATTTTACCCTATCCAACCTTACAGTGAAACGTATTACCTTTAAAATACTAACATATGTAGAAAACTCAAATAGTCGATTTTACTGCTAAAGCTGCTGTAATAAAATGATTAAAAAAGTAGATTACTAGATGCCGTTAATAAACAAGATTATAACAAACTTTAAGGAGCCAATTAAGTGGATACAAAGATTAAAGACTTGATACTTAATGTCATGAATAACTATTTAACCGCCCGTACAGAACGCTTTGCTGGGCATGACCTGGGGGCATTAATGAGGCAGCAGTTGCCTAAGGAATTAAATAAATTACCTTTTATTGATGATAATTATTTAGTTAAAGGATCAGTCGGTCAAGGTAATTGGGCTGGTGTACCTTGGCTTGCGATTATGAATAAAAATGTCACGGAATCAACTCAGCGTGGCTATTATATCGTTTACCTTTTTCATGAGAATATGGAAAGTCTCTATTTAACGTTGGCTCAAGGGGTGACGGAAACATCTCCAGAGGAAATGGCAGCGATTAATGAGGAGATCCGCCGAGAGATTGATATGGATCCAAAGGTGGTTAAGGAGGGAGGCTTCGATCTAGGTCAATCTAAATTAGGTCGAGCTTATGCGGAGTCAACTGCAGCTTACATTAAATACACGGCAGATCATATGCCTTCGGAAGAAGAACTAGTCGACGATTTAGAGAAAATGATTTCTTACTGTGAAGAGTACATAAGCTTAAAAGAGGCTGATACATATACCAGTTCATCAGGAGCTGACATTGTTTCTGATCTACCTAAGGAGGTCCTAGACATTGACCTTGTTCCCCACATCCACGAATACATCTCCAGCAAAGGCTTTTACTATACAAAAGATGAAGTGGCGAACTTCTACTTATCGATTAAGACGAAACCGTTTTTAATTCTATCTGGGATCTCTGGGACAGGAAAGACGAAGATGGTGCAGTGGTTTGCGGAGAGTGTTGGGGCCACTGAGGAGAATGGTCAGTTTACATTAATTCCTGTTCGGCCTGACTGGAGCGATGGTTCTGATTTACTCGGTTACGTGGATATTAAAGGGGACTTTAAAGAAGGGCCATTGACGGCTGTTTTAAAGGAAGCAATGGATCATCCTGATCGGCCTTATTTTGTGTTGTTAGATGAAATGAACTTAGCTCGGGTAGAGTATTATTTTAGTGATTTGCTAAGTGTGATGGAAAGCCGGAAGTGGAAGAATGGCGAGTTGGTCACGTCTCCCGTGTTACCGGTGGAGATGGTTGGCGAGGAACTCTATTTACCGGCCAACCTATTCATGATTGGGACCGTCAATATGGATGAAACGACTCATCCGTTCAGTAAGAAAGTGCTAGACCGGGCGAATACGATTGAATTTAACCGAGTGGAATTGAACCATCTTGCTTTTTTGAAAAATCAAGACGAGAAGCATGCGGCTTATGTGAATGCTGAACGATTTAAGACGCGCTATTTACATTTGAAAGATGTGTATGAAGAAAACGAAGCAATCGTTGAGCGGGTAACGGATGAGTTGGTGAAGGTAAATAACATTTTAAAAACAAATGGCTCGCATGTAGGCTATCGTGTCCGGGACGAGATTTGTTTCTTTATGGCTTATAACGAACAGGAAGAGTTAATGAGCTTTGAAGCGGCCCTTGATACGTGTTTCTTACAAAAAGTGTTGCCAAGGCTGACAGGGAGTGACTCCCGCATCGAACGGGTGTTAATTGACTTGTATCGTCAATTTACGAAGAAACAAATTGAGAACTTTGGAGACGTCCTTGAAGAAGATTTCAATCATGCGACTTATCCGAAAAGTGCTGAGAAGGTTGTAGAAATGTTGAGGAGGCTCGAAGACGATGGGTTCACGTCATTCTGGGTCAACTCGTGAGGAAGTCGAACTTGTGGTGATTGAAACGGACAGCTGCTCTCTCGTCATTAAAGGAAAACCTTATCATGAACGTTATGAAGGGTTATCTCAGTATCGACAAATGGATTTTCATGATGTGATGGAATTTGACGTGACGGGTGAGGCCGTTACCGATGTGAAAATCTATGACGTGAATGAGCAGAAGTTAACGACGTATAGCAGGCAACGACCGATTTTTTTTGAGAATACCGTTTATCAAATCATTGTCTCTCCTAAAGGTGATAATGATCTCTCCTTTTACCACGAACATCCAAGCTTAAGGAAAGCTGTCAGTAAAGTGGAAGTTGGGACTTCTTATATTTTAATGGGGAACTTACAGTTTCAAAACGAGGTCGGTTTTACGACTTTTTCTATTAAAGAGGAGGAAGATCCCATCCTTCAAGTGACACTTGAAATTTTTCCGGCGAAGCTTGATTATAAAAACGATTATAAGAAGTTAATTGATGAAGTGAATGAAGAGATTTATAACTTAGCCTTTCATTTTCTAAAGAAAACGTACATGGGCTCGAGTATTAAACTGGATGGTAATCCTTCTATGACCGAGTTTTTCCGGTTAATTACGTTTCACTTTGAGGCGTTCTTTAAAGCGATTGAACGAATCGAACGGCAGCCGCATCATCAATTAAAGAAATTATATATGAGAGCAAGAGGAGATCAATTAAGACGGCTCGATTCTCGTGTCCGTAATGATTTGCGTAAAAACCCCAGTGTATTTGTGGACGTCCCTGGTGGCGTGAGAGTAGACGGACGGACTCTGTTACCGAGTAAAGGGCTTAACATTAAGAAGGAATTGACATATGACACGCTGGAGAATCGCTATGTGAAGTGGATGATCAAGCGGTTGATTATGAAATTGGAAGATTTAAAAGTGCGGCTCTCTGTGAAGAGGAAATGGGAAGAATCTGAAGCTAACAGTGAGGCTCGTGGACATGTGTCAGATATGATCGATAAACTAGAGAAGAAGTTAATTTCACCTTTTTGGCGAAGAATCGGTCAGCTGGATCGTTCGATTATGAGTTTAGTGTTGCAAATGGCCCCAGGTTACAGGGATGCGTTCCAGATTTACTTAACTGTGTCTAAAGGGTTAGCGCTGCAAGGGCGCGTTTATCAAATGTCGGTGAAGGATGTAGCTACGCTGTATGAATATTGGACGTTTTTGAAGCTAGGTCAGCTATTGCAGAGGAAGTACAAGCAAATGAGTCAGGATATTATTAAAGTGTCTCGTGTTGGGTTGTTTGTAAATTTAGATACGAGTCGAAGTGCTAAGCGCGTGTTTGCCCATCCGATTACGGGTGAGCGTATTGAACTGGCGTACCAGAAAGTGGAGCGGAACCCGACGACGGTACAAAAGCCCGATTCGATGCTGAGTATTACGAAAAAAGGGAAGGATTACACGTTTAACTACGTGTTTGATGCCAAATATCGGATCGATTTTGCTACTGAAGGGACATATTATGGCGACCGGTATAAATCGGCTGGGCCTTTAGAGGAAGATATTAATACGATGCATCGCTATCGTGACTCGATTGTGGCAGGTTTAGACGGACCTTATGAACGAACGTCTTTCGGGGCTTACGTGCTGTTTCCGTGGGGAAATGAAGAGGTTTATGAGGACCATCATTTTTATCAAAGCATCGATAAAGTGAATATTGGTGGATTACCGTTTTTACCTTCGGCTACAACGCTTGTGGAGCAATTTGTAGACCGGTTAATCGAAAAGAGTCCAGAGGAAATACAAGCTGAAGGGATCTTGCCGCGTGGAGCAAAAGACGAGTGGGAGTCGGCGTTTGATGATAAAGTTTTGGTCGGTGTCATAGGATCAGCGGAAGACTATGATCGCTCTATGAAACAAGGTGAATTAGTCATTGAAACGAGCAAACTTAGGGGCGGTTGGCAGCAAGCGAAGTATGTAGCCGTTTATGTGAAACAAGGGGTAGGACTTGAGAATGGTGTGCGCTGCTTCGGAAAGATTCGTGATGTGAATGTTGAAGGCGCTTATTTAGGCGTGGTGCGTTTTGAGGTTGATAGTTGGAAGAATACCAATCCAGTCATCAAGCCAGTTGGATATGGAATCGCCGGGGCCATGATGACCACAATGGCTCATTTGAGGGAAGCTAAAGAGCTGCCTGAACTCTTCATGAAGTCAGCCGAAGAAATGACTGTGTGGCGCACCTTAAGGCGTGTGTCTGATCGGGTGAAGGTGGAATTGGATCATGAGGTACTTGATGAAGCGAAGCACGTCCAGTCGTATCGCTTTAAAGATGTGGAAGTGCGAATGGATTATGAGTGGGGAAGGATTGAAGTTGTGAAAGGCAAAAGCAGTGAGATAATTTCATTTGACGAGCTTAGACGCCGACCATCAGTCGTTTTCAAAACAGTGGTAAAGTTATTATGAGGAGTGTTAATTTTATCCAACAAGTGCTTCATACGTCTTAAAAACCTTAACGCTGAAGTTAAGGTTTTTTTCATGAAGGAACTTCCGAAACTTTAAAAATATGGAAAGTTATTGCGCTACATAGAGAAAAACGTAACCAGTTAATTAAGAGGTGAGTCAATGGCTAAAAGTAAACAAGATCTGGAGCATTTGGAAAATTTCATGATGGAAATCGAATTGCTTGATCAGATTGAAACGAAACTGTCTGTTTTTAATGTATTTGAAACGTTAGATATTTATCATACTGAAATTAGGCATAGTAATGTTCTTGCCTGGCTTTTAAAACCTCAAGGTTTCGACTAAATTGGGATTTAAAATGACAAAACAAGTATTTGCAAGAGGCGTGAGTAAGGCTGTTCCAATCATTGGTGCGGTTACTTCTGGTGGAGTCACCTATGCAACGTTCAGACCGCTATCCAGCAGGCTTCAAAAATATTTGAAGAAACTACCGATTGCGGATCCGGAATTCTATAAAGACATGGATAATTATGAATTTGATGAATATTGCAGACAGAATGAGCCACTAGTGCATACTTTTGAGCCACCTAATGCGGATGAAAAAGCCACCATGTGCGGAGTGGTGAGCCACTCTG
>NZ_FOGT01000010.1 GCF_900111295.1 Salipaludibacillus aurantiacus
GCCTCGTCCGCCTTTTTTTAAAATTAGCCTAAAAAACACATTACATATATTAACATTAATGTATTTATTATACTTACGTGCAATCGTTATGGGTCTGACCCCCCAGCTATTTCCATGGTTGTGAACAAAAAAACCGGCCCTCTTACCGGGCCGGCCTGTGATGTTAATCCATCCTATTCTTTTAAAGCTTCAACGACTTTATCTGCAGTGCTTTGGCTGGACATCGGATTTTGTCCGGTAATTAAATGGCCGTCACGAATTGAATAATCGGTCCACTTTTCACCGCGTACAAACTCCCCGCCAATTTTTTTCAGTTCAGTCTCAAGCAAGAAAGGTACGGCGCCGTCGAGCTGCATTTCACGTTCTTCCTCATCTGTAAAGGCGGTTAGTTTCTTGCCTTTCACAAGCGGTGTCCCGTTCTTATAAGTTACTTCAAGAAAGGCACTTGGACCGTGACAGACCGAAGCAATAATTGACCCGTCTTCTGCATGTTCCTGTAAGGCGCGTTTTAACATTGAGCTTTCGGGAAAGTCAAAGACTGTCCCATGGCCTCCAGGGATGAATACGGCATCGAAACCGGAAATGTGGTCTTCAGACAGCTGCTTCGTATTGCTCAAGAGCGCCTGGGCTTCCTGCCATTCCATTTTTTCTTCTTCAGGAAGACTGTTCGGATCTATCGGCACCTGGCCGCCTTTAATACTTGTTACCGTCACGTCAAACCCGTTTTTTATAAATGTCGCATAAGGGGCTGCATATTCTTCAAGCCACAACCCGGTCGCCTGATCGCCATTTATCGTTGAATGACTTGTTAAAACCATTAATACTTTTTTGCTCATTATTTATTCCTCCTTCAAAAGGATTCATTTCAATCACAGTGAAGGTATTCCCGAAATCGGGGCCAAGTTAAACGTGTGGAGGCTATTTTAAATGTTATTAAGCAGAAAATCTGCCGCCATTTTTGAATGAAGATGGGTCGTATCAAATACCGGCATGTCCAGATCTTCCGGTTTAATCAGCATAGGGAGTTCGGTGCACCCCAGAATAATCCCTGTTTCCCCGGCTGTATTTACACCATTAATAATAGATAACATCCGCTCTTTCGACTCATTTTTAATAATTCCGCGGCATAATTCGTCAAAAATGACTGAGTGAATGACTTTCCGGTCTTCAGCGTTTGGGGTTACCACTGTAAGCCCGCTATGTTCCAGCTTTTTTTTATAAAAATCCTGTTCCATTGTAAATGCCGTCCCTAGTAAAACTGCAGTAGATATACCCTTTTCCTTCATACTGGCGGCCGTCGCATCTCCAATGTGCAGCAGAGGAACGGAAAGATGCTGTTCAATATCCTCAGCTGTTTTGTGCATCGTATTTGAACATATAACGATAGCATCGGCCCCGGCTGTTTCCAACTTTAGGGCCGCATCGGCCATCGCCTTGGCCGCCTGCTTCCATTTTCCTTCATGCTGAAGGGCGGCAATCTCCTGAAAATCAAATGAGTACATTAAGCATTTAGCCGAGTGGAGCCCTCCAAGTCTTTTTTGAATACTGGTGTTTATAAGCCGGTAATAGTCCGCCGTAGATTCCCAGCTTAATCCGCCGATCAATCCGAGCGTTTTCATAAAAATTCCTCCCTGCTTTTTCAGGTTACTGAGTCAAAAAGTATTTAACAGTCCTGCCAACTTGAAGAGATGGGATGCCTGCTTAATGCAGTTGAGAGCCGCCGCATCAATCACCTCCGAACGATCGTTTAAATTCCTCAACTATTTTCCTGCGTACGGCTTCATTTGATAAGATTTCGTACCCTGTCAAAGCGAGAGCCTTAGCCCCTGTAATCATTCCTTCGAACCCTTCTTTACTTAAGGCAGCTTCTCTGAACTCATGCGTATGGGCACTTATAGGAACAGAGGATATTTGAATATACGGATGGATCGCGGGGCACCGATGGCTAACGTTTCCCATATCGAGGGAGCCTGTCCCGCCTTCATGTTCATAGATCTCCTCTTTAGGGATCCCCACTTCCACGAGCTGATTTGTAAAAATATCAGAAAGAACATTGTTTGTTTTCATATCATCATAGGAGTATTCATAGTTGGAAACTTCAAGGCGGGCACCTGTGGAGAGAGCTGCGCCCCTGGCACAGTTAATCACTTTTTCTGTCACAGGATCGCACGTATTCCGTTCGTTTGCCCTCACATAAAACTGGGCGACCGCGTAGTCAGGTACAATGTTAGCGGCCTGGCCGCCTTCAGGGATAATGCCATGCATACGAACATCAGGTGTGACATGCTCACGCAGGGCATTTACACTATTAAAGGTCTGAATGACGGCATCGAGTGCATTAATGCCCTGTTCAGGCGCTGCAGCCGCGTGGGCACTTTTCCCGTAAAAAGCAAACTGTACCGCATCCATAGCAAGAGATGTCCCGCTTTTAACAAAGCGTGCAGAAGGGTGAGCCATCACTGCGGCATCCAAGTGGTCAAAATAGCCTTCCTCAGCCATTGTTACTTTGGCGCCTTTTGTTTCTTCAGCAGGTGTTCCATACACATAAACTTTACCGCCGGTTTCTTGGGAAACGCCGGCAAGGCCGATAGCTGCAGCGATTCCTTGAGTGCCGATCAGGTTATGGCCGCAGGCGTGCCCCAGATCAGGAAGCGCATCATACTCAGCCATAAAACCGACGTGCGGCCCAGGTTTGCCAGAGTCATATACCGCCTCGAAAGCTGTCGGCTGACCTACAACCCCTGTCGTTACAGAAAAGGCGTGGTCCTTTAGCATATCCGTCAAAACCTGACAGGCTTTAAACTCTTCATTTCCCAATTCAGGATTATTCCCTATATACTGGCTGATATCATAAAACATGTCCTTAAGTTCCTCAATAGTCTTTATAATTTGCTCTTTCATCCTTTTTCACCTCATTTACAGATTCATAGCTTAAAAGGTTTATCTGGAAAAAAAAGGGGGGTCTGACCCCTTTTTTTGACCCCTTTTATTCAATTCGGTCTAGCGGTTTTTCCGCTGGGCCTTCTGCCACTGATCCGTCGTAGTTGAAACGTGAGCCGTGGCAAGGGCAGTCCCATGTGCGGTCGCCGTTATTCCACTCTACTTCACAGCCCAGATGGGTGCAAGTGGAGTCGACGATAAACAGTTTTCCGTTTTCATCCCTGTACGCGCCTGACCGTCTGCCTTCTGCCAGAACGATAGCCCCTTCTCCAGCTTTTACTTCATCAATTTTTTTCTCCACAGGTTTGACCTTATCGACGAAGAAATGCTTAGCGACATCCAGGTTTTGCTTCAAAAATGTTTTCAGGCTTGGATCGGCTAAGAAACGGTTCGGATCGAATACGGTCATTTCTTCGGTCTCGCGGCCTGTCACATAGTCTCTTAACATAAGGGCGGCCAATGTCCCGCTCGTCATACCCCATTTTTTAAACCCTGTCGCTACAAACGTGTTTGGCCAATGGGCAGTTAATAGGCCGATATACGGTATTTTATCAATCGTGTAAAGATCCTGTGCGGACCAGCGGTAAGGAAATTCCTTAGCCCCGAAAACATCTTTGGCGAATGTTTCCAGATTAAGGTAATGATTCATCGTCGGTTCTCCCTGGCCGGTCTTGTGCCCGTCACCGGCAATAAGAAGATGATCCTCTCCGTTAATTTTAACTGATCGGACCGACCTTGAAGGATTATCGACGCTTAAATACATGCCATTGACTTTTTTACCTTTCATAGCGACGATATACGCCCGCTCCGCATACATCCTTGCAAAGAAATAGTTGTCAGCTTCATAAAAAGGGAAGTGGGTGCATGATAAAACATACCGGCAGGAGATGTAAGGGCCGTCCCTTGTTTCCACAATCGGAGTATCTCCTTCCACCAGCCCGGTGACTACCGTGTCTTCATACACTTTCCCACCCATTTTTTTGAAATCCTGCAATAAAAAGGCCAAATAATGTAAAGGATGAAACTGAGCCTGGTTTTTCATTGCGAGAGCAGACTCGATTGGCACATTAAAAGGCAGGCTGTCGAGAACGTCATAAGGAATTCCCAGCTTATCGTAAGCTTCTCTTTCCTGCTGAAGCTGATGAGCGGATTTTTTTGATGAAGCATAAAGAATAGCATCTTGTTTTTCCCACTCACAAGGTATTTGATAATCTGTGACAACTTTTTCGATAAAGTTTTTCGCCTTTTCATGGCCTTCATAGTAAAGCCGGGCGTGATTTTCATCGGTATGCTGAATTAATTCATGGTAAAACAATCCGTGCTGGGAGGTCACTTTAGCTGTGGTGTGTCCTGTCGTCCCGTGCAGCACTTTATCTGCATCTACTAAAATAACATCCAGGCCTTCTTTAGCAAGAAGCCAGGCAGCTGTTATCCCTGTAATTCCGCCGCCGGCTACAACCACCTCAGTTTCAGTGCTTTCAGTCAGCGGGCGGGGTTCGTCAAAAGAAGTGGAATCAATCCAGTAAGAATGGGGATCATCAGGCAAGCGAGAAGAGTAAACATCTTTCATTATATATCCCTGCTTTCATCGTGTAGTAAGTTAGGTGTTAGTGTCTGCTTCGGCCAGTAAAACTATTCCTTTAGCTCTGTTATAAAAAATAATACTGAAATAGATTTTAAAAAGAAGGATTTAAGGTCCATCGCACAAAATAATGTTAATTAGGTAAATAAATTGTCGATAAGCGACTATAAAAAGGATATGAAAAAGGAGGGAATGGACAATGGATATTAAAGGATCAACATTTGTTGTAGCAGGGGGCGCTTCAGGCCTGGGAGAAGCAACAGTTAAAATGCTCGTTCATTATGGGGCGCTCGTATTGATTCTTGATCAAAACGAATTAAAAGGCAGGTCAGTCCAGGAAGATATAGGGTCCAGAGTCTGGTTTGAAAAAGCCGATATCACCTCGGAATACCAGGTAAGAAAAAGCCTTGAACGCGGGCTTGACCGATACGGAGACATTCATGGCCTGATAAACACAGCCGGGATTGGCCATTCAGAAAAGGTGATAAAAAAAGAGGGGCTCCACAGCCTTGATGTATTCTCTGAAGTAATGCAGGTCAACTTGATTGGAAGTTTTAACTTAACCAGGCTTGCTGCTGAAATTATGAAAGATAATGAGCCGAATGAGGAAGGGGAGAAGGGAGTTATTATTAATACTGCCTCTATTGCAGCCTATGAAGGCCAGGCAGGCCAGGCAGCATACAGTGCCTCTAAAGGCGGTGTGGTCTCTATGACACTCCCTCTTGCAAGAGAGCTGGCGGATTACGGCATCAGGGTGATGAGCATTGCCCCAGGCCTGTTTCATACGCCAATGCTTAAGTCTTTGCCAAAAAAGGCACGCGAATACTTGGAAAACCAGCCGCTTTTTCCTGACAGAGTCGGGGCGCCTGATGAATATGCCCTCCTCGTCAAGTCGATTCTTTCCAATACAATGCTGAACGGTGAAACAATTCGCCTCGACGGCGCTGTCCGTCTCCCGCCAAAATAACTACACGAGCCTGCTGGAGGAGTTCCTATGATCCCACCAAAGTTAAAGAGAGGCGATGAAGTAAGAGTTATTTCGCCGTCTGTCAGTTTGTCCGTTGTCAGTGATGAGGTGGAAAAAACGGCGGTCAGACGCCTCGAAACACTTGGATTAAAAGTAACGATTGCAAAGAACGCCCGTGAAACAGACGATTTTTCTTCCGCTTCTGTTGCGTCCCGTATTGAAGATTTACATGAAGCCTTCCTTGACCCGGAAGTGAAAGGAATTTTCACGACACTCGGCGGGTATAACGCCAATCAGTTATTAACCGATATCAATTACGGTATAATTCAGTCCAACCCGAAAATACTCTGCGGTTATTCGGATATTACTGCCTTATCCGCTGCTATTTATAAAAAGCAGGTTTAATTACTTATTCAGGGCCGCATTTTTCCACGTTGGGAATGAAGAAGGGAAACGATTATACAATAGATTATATGGTTAAATGCCTGTTTGAAAAAGGCGGGTACTCAGTTATTCCTTCAGACCATTGGAGTGATGACAAATGGTATATCGACCAGGTAAACCGGGATTTTATTACAAACAGAGGGAATGAAGTTATTCATGAAGGAACTGCTGAAGGGACTCTGATCGGAGGCAACTTGTGCACATTGAATTTACTCCAGGGGACACCATTCATGCCGAGTATCAGACAAGCCGTATTATTTCTGGAAGACGACGAAGCATCCGGACCGGAAACATTCGACCGTGACCTGCAGTCTCTTCTCCACCAGCCGGGCGGGGAAGAGATCAGAGGCCTCGTCATCGGAAAGTTCCAGAAAGCATCACGGATGACCAGCCATTTGCTTAAGCAGATTATCGAATTGAAAAAAGAGCTGCGCGGTGTACCGGTCATTACTGAAGCTGACTTCGGCCATACCTCCCCGATGATTACCTTTCCTGTAGGAGGGAGGGCGCATATCACAGCTGAACGTGGCCGGACAATGATCCGGATTTTAGACCACTAACCTTGGCTGCTGAAAAGTTTAATATTGAGGATGGGGGCGCGCAGCCTTGGGACAGGGCGGCTCTGGCTGAGCGGCACGACAGTATAAGGTCCGCTCGCGCATGTCGTGCTGTCTGTTGAGCGAGCCATATATCCAATATATGAGCCGCTGGAAAGCCGCCGCACCAAGCGAGCGGGTGATATCCGAAATAAAAGACCCACTCACTTGGCGTGCTGCCTTGTGAGTGGGTCATATCTGTTGTCATTGGATTCTCAGGACGCCCCACAAATGTATTAAATGACGCTGCCTTATTGAACGGCTGCCTCTGGCAGTCTGTTTTTAATAAGGTAAATGTGATAAAAATATTCAAACACACCTACGGCTATACCAGTGACAGCTGAGCCAAGGATCAGTTCTGTGCTGTTTCCGGCCATCCATATACCTAAAAGCCAAACGATCAGGAAAACCCCCGCACCATCAGTCAAAGAGGCAATGGTGTTTTTTAACTTTGGCATAATATACAGGTCTCCCGCATATGACACGGTGAGCACTAAACTTAAAATGAGAATCTGTCCAACTGTAAGAACGCTCCATATTCCATTTAAAACAATCCATAAAACGGCTAACAGTGCGGCAAATTTAATTAAAACAGCCCATATATGATTCATTGTTTTCCTCCTTTACACATTAAGTTTATTTTTTCAAAGAGGAAAGAGGATATGCATGCCTTTCTTTTTAAACAGTGAAAGCTGGAACATACCCCCTTTTAAAAATCCCTTATTCCATTGATTTGCAGAATATAAACTTCTATTTCTAAAAATTTGTATTATTTCTACAATAATACAGTAACTTTTTGTTTTTTTAGCCGAATATGCTGTAAAACGTGTTATAATCAAGAAAGCGATTTCAGCAGTGCTTTGCATAAGTAAAGACGAAGATATAAAAAACGTGTTAAAATAAGCGGCACAATGATTTTAAATTTGCCGACTTGAAAGTAAGTCACACGGTTTGAACGAGGTGCACCGATGAAGATGGGAACTATGGAGAACTTAACGCCATTTATGACATTTAACAGGGATGAGTGGGCTGAACTTCGCCAGTCTTATCCAATGGAAGTGACTGCGGAAGAAATTGAGCGTTTAAAAGGTGTCAATGACGTCCTAAATATGCAGGAAATAGCTGATATTTATTTACCCTTAACGCGTCTGATTAATCTTCACGCCATTGCTTCCCAGGAGCTGTACAGGAGCCGGTACGTATTTTTACACAAACAGGAACGGAAAGTTCCTTATATAATTGGGATTGCAGGGAGTGTAGCTGTGGGCAAGAGTACGATTGCCCGTGTGCTTCACACGCTTCTTTCAAGATTTGACCACCATCCGAAAGTAGATCTGGTCACCACGGACGGTTTCTTATACCCAAATGCTGAACTTGAAAGACGGGGGATCATGAATAAAAAAGGGTTCCCTGAGAGCTATGATGTACATGCCTTACTGACTTTTTTAACAGAACTGAAGTCAGGTAAATCAACAGTGGAAGCACCTGTTTACTCACATCTGACATATGATATCGTTCCTGAAGAAAAACAAGTGGTAAATCAGCCTGATATCGTCATTATTGAAGGGATTAATGTCTTGCAGCCGCCTAAAAAGACTAGTGAGGATTTCGGGGAACAGGTATACGTATCCGACTATTTTGATTTTTCTATTTTCGTTGATGCCGAGGAAGAGAATATCCTGCACTGGTATGTTGAACGGTTTAAGACTTTAAGGAAAACCGCCTTTAGAAATCCTGCGTCCTACTTCAGGAAATACGCGGATTTAAATGATCAGGAAGCTTATGAAACAGCTAAAGGAATCTGGGAGCGGATTAACCGGAAAAATCTTCACGAAAATATTCTGCCGACCCGCCACCGTGCCGATTTGATCTTACGGAAAGGTGCTCATCATTTAGTAAGCGACATTAAAATGAGAAAAGTATAAATGGACATCCGCCTTCATAATGGCGGGTGTTTTTTATTAAAAGGAAGCAATATTTCATACGGACCGGGCCGTTTGTTATAATGTAACCACACAATACAGGTGAGGAGGATTCCGTTTGTATCCTTTAATTTCCCCTCTTGGCGACCGTGCGGTCCGGATGACGTTTGGAGACCGTTTGACAGAGAAGGCGAACGACAGTGTGCAGGCAGCCTATTCCCGGCTCGATCATGCGGAATTGGAGTATATTTCTGAAATGGTTCCCGGGTATGTGACGCTGACAGTCTATTATGACCCTTTAAAAGCCCCGGCTTATAATAAAATGCTCCATCAGCTAAAAAACGCAGCAAAAGCCGGACAGCCATTAGAAAGTGATTTTTCTCAAAAAAGGCACCTCATCCTTCCCGTGTACTATGGGGGAAATAAAGGACCTGACTTGGAGGAAGTCGCCCGCTGGAACAGCCTGGAAACAGAAGAAGTTATTAAAAGGCATACAGGAGCCACTTACCGGGTATATATGATGGGGTTTGCCCCAGGTTTTCCTTATTTGGGGGAATTGGATGAGACTCTGGCTACCCCAAGGCGGAAAACGCCCCGGAAGAAAGTGCCTTCAGGCTCAGTAGGCATTGCCGGTCCGCAGACTGGGGTGTATTCTGTCGATTCTCCCGGCGGCTGGCAGATTATCGGGCATACCCCGGTAAGGCTGTTCGATGCAGGGAAAGAGGAACCTGTGCTAATAAAAGCAGGAGATCTCATCTCATTTAAATCTGTCAATGAACAGGAATATGAAGATATTTTTCATGAATGTGAAAAAGGAATTTACAGGCCATCTATTGAATAGAAAGAAGAATAAAGGAGGGGACTTATGGCTAAAATTACCGTCGATTTAAACAGCGACATTGGCGAAAGTTTCGGCCTTTATCAAATTGGCCAGGATGAAGAAGTACTTGACTTCATTACCTCAGCCAATATAGCCTGCGGTTACCATGCAGGTGATCATAATGTCATGAACAGAACGGTCAAACTTGCTAAAGACAAGGGGGCTGCTATAGGTGCTCATCCGGGTCTGCCGGACCTTGCCGGATTCGGGCGGCGGATCATGGAAGTGACGCCTGAGGATGTTTATAATATGGTCATCTATCAAGTCAGCAGTTTAAAAGGTTTCGCTGCTATTTATAATGAAAGAGTCAACCATGTAAAACCCCATGGCGCCCTTTTTAACATGGCTGCTAAAGATCCCATCACTGCTGAAGCCATTGCAGAGGCAGTCTATGATATTGACCAGTCACTTATTTTGTACGGGCTCGCGGGAAGTGAGCTGGTCAGGGCCGGAAGGAAACGGAATCTTCATGTGGCAGAAGAAGTGTTTGCCGACCGGACTTATCAGCCTGATGGTTCTTTAACTCCGAGGTCTGAGGCTGGTGCGGTGATACACGACCCGGAAAAAGCGGCAGACCGGGTGATCCGCATGGTTACTGAAGGGATGGTTTCAGCGGCGGATGGAACGGAGCTGCCGATTAAAGCAGATACGGTATGTGTGCATGGAGACGGATTACAGGCTCTTCGATTTGTTGAAAAGCTTCGCCAGGTTTTAAATGACCATGGCGTATTTGTGAAAGCAGTGACTCACTCATGATTCCGCTAATAAAAATAGAGGAGCCGGGATTACATACAACGATCCAGGATACCGGACGTTACGGCATGCAGCAATATGGGGTCGTCCCTTCAGGCCCGATGGATCCGTTTGCTTTCCGTATAGCAAACCTGCTTGCAGGTAACGCGCCTGACGATGCTGCAATTGAAATCACGATGGTAGGGCCGAGTGTAAGGTTTCTCGAAAACTGTGTCATCGCCATTACTGGCGCAAACCTGTCGCCTACTTTAGACGGGAGAAAAGTGCCTGTTTGGGGAAGCCTCTATGTGAAGAAAGGCCAGGAGCTTCAATTCGGAAAACCGAAACACGGAGTAAGAGCTTACCTCGCCATAGCCGGAGGGATTCACACGCAAAAGGTACTTCAAAGCCGGGCCACTTACACGAAAGCAGAACTGGGAGGCTTAAAAGGGCAGCCGCTTGAAACGGGAGATGAACTCCCTGGCTTGACTTTACCTGACACTGAGCTTTCAAAACGTAAAGGGAAACTGCTGTCGGAAAAACTGCGTCCTTATTACCAGTCGCACCATATGGTGAGGGTCATCCCTGACGAACAGGAGAGTTACTTCACTAAAGAGGCTCTTCAGACCTTTTATACTCATTCGTTTAAAGTCACCCCGCAGTCTGACAGGATGGGGTACCGGCTCCAGGGGCAGAAAATCGGTCATAAACAGGAAGCAGAGATTCTTTCAGAGGCTGTGGCGTTTGGTTCTATCCAGGTTCCCGCAGACGGAGCCCCCATCATTTTGATGGCTGACCGCCAGACGACAGGCGGGTATCCTAAAATCGGAACAATTATCACGCACGATTTATGGAAAGTGGCCCAGCTCATGCCCGGCCACACCTTGTCATTTCAGAGAAGTTCAGTGGAAGAAGGGCACCTCTGGCATGAGTATGAAACTAATCTTTTAAAAAAATTAAGTGTAAGCATTCAGCAAAAATAACGGAAGGATGATTTAAATGAGTAAGCAGCCAATCCAAACAACCGAAGCGCCATCAGCGATCGGACCGTATTCACAAGCTGTCCGCACAGGAGATGTTATTTACACTTCCGGCCAGATAGGACTGGATCCGGCAAGCGGAGAAATGGCAGAGGGGCTTGAAAAGCAGGCCCACCAAGTGATGAAAAATGTAAAAGCAGTTCTGGCAGCAGCAGACTGTGAGATGAATGATGTCGTGAAAGCAATGATCTTTATGCAAAATATGGATGACTTTGTCACGGTTAATGAGATCTATGCTTCTTATTTTGAGGAGCCTTATCCGGCAAGAAGCGCCGTAGAAGTCTCACGCATGCCTAAAGGCGCACTTGTTGAAGTGGAAGTAATTGCTAAAAAGAAGTAAAGCATCCAGTCCCGCAGGATGGTATGGGTACAGCAGCAAAAGGCGCGGCCCATGTGAGCCGCGCCTTTTGGAAATAAGTGGGGGGTCTGTCCCCCCATTTTTTTACTTCTCCTTGTTTGTCAGTTCCCGGATTTCTTCAAGTACCGGCATCGCTTCCTTTTCCTCATCAGTGACCCTATCCCAATGAATTCCGGACGGCTTCCGGTCTCCAGCTCCAGTTTCTATCACTTCTATCTCAGTGACGATGTAATCAAGGGTTAAATCGAAATCATCTGTGTGAAAGTCCTCGCTGACCACTTGGACAGGATGAACCGTTCCCACCACAGGCATTGGCGGGTTGCCTAGTTCCCTTAAGATGGCATATTCTCTGTCCGCATATCCTTCACCTTTCCCGATACGCCTGCCATCTCTGTGAACCGCCACAGACCCCGCAAAAAGCAAGTCCACTTTCGGTAAATCTTTTAACGGAACAACACTTCCATAATTATGAATATTTTTTAAGCTCGCGGCTGTTTTTTCTTCACCGGCAGGGACATTTTCAGGATCAACTAATATAAATCCGTCTTTAAGCCTGGGCGTAGGCACGAGCAGGATTTTGCCATCTTTGAGCACCTGGGCGCGCACTGGAAGCTGTGGAGAGTCAGGATTAACTTTCACCACTTCTGCTTTTTTGTAGATATCCAGCTTAAACACACGGGATGCTGCTTTTTCGGCCCCTTTAAAATTAGGAATTCTCCCTTTTAAAGGGAAGGGGAACCGGCCCACTTTTTCCTCGGTCATTTTATCCCACACCTGTTCTCTTAAAGTATGTTTATCCATTGCCATATCACTTATCACCTCTTTTAAAAATATATTACCATTATTTTTCAAGTTCTGTTGTCTCAGACAGATAAATTTGAAAAGATACGAAAAACTGCCCCGGCGGGAACCGGAGCAGAGAACAGGATTAAAAAATCATATGTGCAATTAATACAATAATCGGTAAGGCAATAATAGTTCGCTCCAGGAAAATAATAAATAAGTCTTTAAAACCTACCGGGATTTTGGACCCTAACAGGACACCGCCCACTTCAGATAAGAAAATAAGCTGTGAAACTGACAGGCAGGCAATAATAAACCTGGTCATTTCGCTTTCTATTCCTGCAGCAAAGATGGCTGGAAGAAACATGTCAGCAAACCCGACAATAATTGTTTCAGAAGCAGCCGCCGCTTCAGGGACCTGCATCAGTTCAAGGATAGGGACGAACGGCATGCCCAGCCATGTAAAAACAGGCGTATATTCTGCAAGAATAACAGCTGCGGTACCAAAAGCCATAACAACGGGGGCAACGCCGAGCCACATATCAAGGACGTTCTTTCCTCCGTCTTTAAAAAACTTGCCGGCACTTGTATTTTTATCAGCACGCTCTTTCGCTTTATCAAAACCGAATTTCACAGCTCCAAAAGATTTTTTAGAGTAAGTATCAGGCAGCTCTTCGCTCAGCTGGTTTTTCTGCCCTCCGGCATATTCCTGAGGCTTTCGTGAAAGAGGCGGGATCCGTGGCATAATTAATGCCGCGATAATTCCAGTAAAAATGACTGTTCCGTAAAACGGAAGAAACATATGCACCAGTCCGACCTGGTCGATAACAACTAGTGAGAAAGTGATTGAGACAACCGAAAAAGTTGTACCAATAACAGCCGCTTCACGTTTTGAATAAAACCCTTCTTCATACTGCTTATTTGTCAAAATAACACCAATCGTCCCGTCACCGAGCCAGGATGTGAGTGAATCAATGGACGAGCGGCCCGGCAGTGTAAAAAGCGGGCGCATTAATTTTGCAAGAAGTGTTCCGAAAAACTCAAGTAGTCCAAAGTTCAGAAGCAGTGGAAGGAACAAGCCGGCAAACAGAAAGATTGTAAATAAAAGCGGGAGCAGATCATATAACAGCAACCCCCCGGTGTATTCGGAATACACAGCTTCAGGGCCGACCTGAAACAGCGTCATGATGGCAAAAATAACAGCTGCAAGCCTCACTATTAACCAAAACATCGACACATCAAAGAGGTTTTTGAAAAAAGGCGTCCCTTCAATGAGTTGAGGGCGGGAGACTCTATGTATGAGCGATCCTAGAAAACTTAATATAATAATGACAGTCATGATTGCGGGAAGAACTTCTATAAGCATACCTTCAAGTGCATTTGACAGCAGGGCAACAGGGATAGTGAAACCTTCTTCTGTGGGCAGCGGGGTCATGAACAGGCCAATTCCGATTAAAGAAGGAATGATAAATTTCCACACTGCTGAGCGCGAAGTATGGCTGGATATATTTTCATTAGACATGTAAAGTCACCTCATAATAATAAATTAATAATTATTCAACAAAATTAATTTTAATTTATGAGTTTGCATAAATCAACCTTTTTTTAGAATATTTATTCTAAAAAAGTATATTCTTATTATAAATATCCTTTTTTATGCAGGTATAAACATACACTTTTCTGGATGCAGGTGTTTGTTCAATGGAAATGAGGGTGGGCGGTGCCGTTCAATGGGGTAAAAAGGGGAGCAGGCAAATGCCCGAATGACCGAGGGGGAGTGAGAAAGGTAAAAAGATCCAGAGCTTCCACCAACGCCACCAAAAAAACCCGCGCGCTCTAATTAGTCAAGCGGCGGGTCTGGTCAGCCTTATTTCATATTTACACGGCCCATTCGCCTTTACGGAAGACAGGTTCAGTGGAGCCGTCAGCCAGTTCGCCATCAATATCCATATCACCGGAGCCGATCATAAAATCAACATGGGTGATACTTGTATTTAAACCGGCTTTTTTTAATTCGTCACTGGACATTTGTGCGCCGTCTTTTAAACATGTAGAGTAGGCGCTTCCCAAAGCGATATGATTGGAGGCATTCTCATCGTACAGAGTGTTATAGAAAAGAATGCCGGACTGGGAGATTGGGGAACTGTGCGGCACAAGAGCGACTTCTCCAAGGTGACGGGCCCCCTCATCCGTATCGAGCAGGTGTTTAAGTGTTTCTTCCCCTTGTTCAGCCGAGAAATCCACCACTTTACCATCCTTAAACGTGAGAGTGAAATTATCAATAACGTTACCGCCGTAATTAAGCGGTTTTGTATTTGAGACTGTTCCGTGGACGCCATCAGCTTTTGGCGCGGTAAACACTTCTTCTGTAGGCATGTTTGCAACAAAGTGAACGCCATCCTGGCTTGGACCGCCGCCGCCTACCCACACATGATTCTCAGGAAGTTCAATTGTTAAATCAGTGCCTGGCGCTTTATAATGCAGCTTTTTGTAGTTTTTTCCGTTTAAAAATTTTGCTTTAGTTTGAAGGCTTTCGTCATGAGCGCGCCATTCAGCCACCGGATCTTCTGTATTTACTCTTACAGACTCGAAAATGGCTTCCCAAAGCTTAGCTTCCTGCTCTTCTTCAGGAGTGTCAGGGAAAACTTTTGCTGCCCATGCTTTTGAAGGAGTTGAAATAACGAGCCAGCTTACTTTATCCGATTGTATGTATGTTCTGAATTTGTCCATCGCCTGGCCCTGCGCTTTATTTTGTGCGGCGATTTTTTCACCATCCACTCCTTTTAGCAAGTCAGGGTCGGTTGATTTAATGGTCATAAAGGCGGCGCCTTTTTCAGCCATGTCTTCAAATCCTTTTGCTTTCCATTCAGGGAATTCTTTGAAGGATTCCATAGGAGCCATGTCGTAGCGGATACGGGTAAGGTCTTCATCATTCCACTCAACGTGAACATTTTTAGCCCCTGCCTCGTAAGCTTTTTTGGCTACCTGACGGGTGAAATCTGCACTGCTTAAAGGAGCGTTAATAACAAGAGTCTGACCCTGTTGGATGTTAACACCAACTTTTACGGCCAGTTCAGCATATTGATCAAGCTTTTCTTCAAATGTTTTCATTGTTTATCTCCCTTCAATTTAAGATTTATGATTATTTTAACAGTTTTCTCCTCATATTGAAAATTCGAGTTCCTAAATAAGTTCTCTTTTCCAGCTTCTAGGTAAAAAAGGGTTAATTTGCCTCGGAAAAGGGAAATACACATATACCAGCTTCGTTTAAATCTCTAAAAAGGTGTAAATTGATCTAATCAATTGAGTTGGATAAGCAAATATTTATATAATATTAAATAAATATTATATGGATATTTTTTGGATATTAATCTACGGAAGGATTGTCCCAACATGAAAAAGTTTCTTAATCAGCATAGGTTTATGTTGTTTTGTCTGGGGGTCCTTTGGTTTAAAACATTTATAGTATCGACGCTTACTTTTAATTTAACAATAAATCAGTTTTTAGAAGCTTTAGTTTTTCTGTTAAACCCTTTAGCGTTCTTATTAATTGTTTTCAGTCTGGGTTTACTCTTAAAACCAAAGATCCAAAGGCCCTATTATTTTATTATCAGTACGCTCCTGACCATTGTGCTTTATTCGAACGCGGTTTATTACCGCGAATTTACAGATATTATTACTTTACCGATGCTTGTAATGAGCGGCAATGCAGGGGACTTGAGTACGAGTGTGTTTGAGCTTATTCAATGGTATGATATTTTCTTTTTTCTCGATCTCATTGTTATAGGATATATATTAGCTAAAAAGCCTGCCTTTTTCACAGTCAATAAGGTTCTGTTCAGGCAAAGCAGGTCAAAATACGCCGTTTTGGCTGTAGTAGTTGGAACGATTGTGGTAGCCGGACAGATCGATACAACAGATCACAGAACCCACTCTTTTAACAGGGACAATGTGATTAAAAGTCTCGGTATATATAATTTTTATATTTATGACGCTTATCTTCATTTAACAACTAGTTCCCAGACAGTTTTTGCAGATAAAGAAGACTGGGAGACTATTAATGATCATCTGGATATGTACTCGGTTGAACCAAACCGTGAACTGCACGGCGCAGCTGAAGGAATGAATGTTGTAGTCATTTCCCTTGAATCAGTAGAAAGTTTCGTCATTAACGAAACAGTTAACGGAGAGGAAATTACGCCATTTTTAAATGAGCTGATTGAAGACAGTTTTTATTTCAGCGATGTTTATGATCAGACAGGACAGGGTAAAACATCTGATACGGAATTTATGGTAAACAATTCCCTTTATCCTCTCGGAAGAGGGGCTGTCTTTCATACTCATGATGAAAACGTTCTGACGCCTCTGCCGGGTGCGCTGCAGGATAGAGGGTACTTTACAGCGTCATTCCATGCTAATGATGAGACGTTTTATAACAGGAACATCACTTACGATATTCTTGGTTATGACCATTTTTACCATATCGACTACTTTGACGTGACAGAGGATAATTCAGTCGGCTGGGGCTTGAAAGACATAGATTTTGTTGAACAGTCCATGCCTTATCTGAAAGAAATGGATCAGCCTTTTTACAGTACATTTCTGACATTAACGAATCATTTTCCTTATGAGCTTGATCCAGAGGACCATTACATCGAGCCTTATGATTCTGAAAGTGATATAGTCAGCCGGTACTTTCCCACTGTCCGTTATACAGATGAAGCGATACGGGTTCTCTTTGAAGAAATGAAAGAAGCGGACCTTTATGAAAATACGATGTTCGTTCTTTACGGAGACCATTATGGAATCGCTGACAGCCATTATGATGATCTGTCTGAGTATCTCGGTTATGAAGTGACCGACGACGAAGCGGTTAAACTTGACAGGGTTCCGGTAATTATCCATGTCCCTGGAATGGAAGAAGAAGCTTTTACAGCTGATACAGTCGGAGGCCACATCGATATTATGCCGACCGTATTAAATTTATTAGGCATGCCGGAAGACGATCATGTCATGTTTGGAAGGGACCTTCTTTCAAAAGAGCGGGATGACTTTGCAGTACAAAGGGACGGCAGTGTGATTACAGATGAGTTTATTTATACTAGTGAAACATGTTTTGATGCAGACAATGGAGATATTCTCCCTCTCGAAAAATGTATGGAAGCAGTGAATCGTGGAGAATGGGAACTATATTATTCCGACAAAATTATCTACAGTGACCTCTTACGTTTTCACGAATAATTGCATTTTAGATATGAAGTGTAGTTTTCAGGCGCTAGTGAATTAAATCGTTCATTAGCGCTTTTTTTTCCAAACCTGTACATTTTTTATTCATTTGTGTCATAAAGTATGGTAATATTATATAATTAAACTTGTTAAAATCATCCGAATATTTAATTAATTTACAAAAAAGCAGGAGGTGAACGATCATGGTCAGACATTCAAGTCCATTTTCAGGAAGATATTTACGTTATGTGCTTTCAATCTTATTTTTTGCTATTCTCGCCCCGCTCATTTTATGGCAATGGAGTCCGTTGTACAGTGTGTTGAGCTTATTGGCAGCCGCGGCGTTGACTGTCGGTTATGATTCTGTAACCCGCCAGATTGCTTTAAACAAAGCTGAAGGGATGGTTAATGAAAAAAGCAGTCTCATCGTCCATGCTGTAAAAATTGCCAGCGACAGGAAAGGTTATCTAGTCATAACTGATAACTTTGTTCTCTTTGTTCCTTTATGGAAAAAGAAAATCAAAACGGTTCTGGAAACTTCTCAAATCGTCAGGTATGAGTTTGAAAGACAGACGGTCGAGATAACTGCTAAATTTCCAAATAAACACCGAACCTTTCAGTTTTGCATAGGCTCTCTCGAGAGAGTAAAGCAGGAACTTGAAGAAAAAAGCGGAAAATCTTTACCTTACAAATACGATAAAATGAGTAAAAGTGAAGGGGTTTAAAGGAAAGCACCGCCCGCTTACTAGCTTGGTAAGCGGGCGGTGCTTTTTAATGTACGTCCTGCCGGCACAATCATGAGCAACTGCATGCTGTATCCGCAGCTCTAATGCAGGCGCTACAGAGGGAAGGTCCAAAAGCGTTCAGTAATCATACGGTCGCGCACGGTTTCATCTTCTTCGAGAAATTGTTTTTTCATCGTGTCGATAACGCCTGATGTCTGGGAGGCATGTGCCTCAATAACTTTCATTTTCTGGTCGGCAAAATCCGAGACATCATGTACGATATCCGGCTCGCCTATGATATCTTCACATCCTTGGGCAAAAGCAATCGCGTGTATTTTAGGGCGTTCTCCTTCAGGGAGCCTTTTAACCGCCTGAATTACTGCTGCCCCTGTGGCATCATGGTCAGGGTGAACGGCATAGCCGGGATAAAAAGTAATGATAAGAGAGGGGTTTACTTCTTCAATCACATCAAATAACCTGCTTTGAAGTGCTTCCTGATCAGCAAACTCCACCGTTTTGTCCCTCATCCCAAAACGTCGTAAATCTTCCACCCCGAGCAGGCGGCAAGCTTCGGTAAGTTCCCGTTTACGGATTTCAGGGAGCGTTTCCCGATTAGCGATTAAAGGCCTTCCCATATTTCTTCCCATTTCTCCTAAAGTCAGGCAGACATATGTCACTGGTGTGCCGGCTCGGGTATGAGAAAGGATTGTACCGGCAACTCCAAAGGCTTCATCGTCTGGATGGGGAAAAATAACGAGTACATGGTTTTCCATCCGATCACATCCTTTTAAATTTAATTCTGTTTATTTTGGGAACGGCTTTTCACTCAGTTCTAAAGCTATAGCCAGTTTTCCGTCGGCGTCATGGCCGGCGAGTAATACCCTGTCCATTTCATCTGTTTCCCATTCAGTCAGTCCTTCTGCATACAGCCAGCCCAGCTCCGTTTCAAGCCCTATTCTGTAAGGGCCCTTCCCGGTAATCTTTCCTTGTAAGAAGTTGAGCTGAGCATTTCTGATAAATGCTCCTGCGGAGAAGAAAGACTGATTTTTATGAGAGGCATACGCCCCGTTTGTTGTCTCCAGATGAATATATAAAGACGTACCAGCCAGTTCTGTTAATTTCTCCTGAACGAGCTGCGGGTCAATTGGTTTCATCTTTTCTTCCTCCTCGTTATCCTGATTAAGTTTCTCTATTCTATCATACTAGAAGAGTTTCTAATTTTCCTTTTAAGAACCTTGCTACTTCATTCATGCCGTATATTCCTGCCTTTTCCTGGGCTTGAGGGTTATAATTTGTATTCGTATTTACATCATATGTGAAAGTTTGGCCTTTTGAGTCGGTAATTTGCTCAATGCCAGCAAAAGTAATGCCATTTGCCTTTAAAAAAGCTTCATACTTTTTAATTAGCGGACTTGAAAAACCCTCAATAATTTCAAATTTTGGCCTCGTTGTTTCGGCGGCAGGTTCCGGGCTGTCAGCCGGGCAGAACTGTTCCTGAATATCGCACGCTTCAGCCGGGCACAGTTCGAAACCTTCTGACGTGTCGACCTTTACAGCATATAAAAATTTCCCTCCGACAAACTCACAGCGGATAATAGAGTTGTCGGGAGCCTCAATGTATTGCTGGAGCAGCATAATGCCGTCAACAGGCTGTTCAATAGTTCCGGCCTCAACAGCATTCTTTAATGCTTCCGGAGAGTCAAACTTATGGACACCAAGCCCTTTCCCGGCTCGGTTATGCTTAGTAATAAAAGGAGTTCCGAAATTTTCAGCGGCCTTGATCAGCTGGCTGTTTCCCAGGACAGCAGTTGTTTTTGGAACAGGGATGTCAAACGCTTTTAAAGCTTCGTACTGCGCTGTTTTACTTAACTCAAGGTTGAGTGCCTGAGAATTGTTATAAACAGGGCGGTTGTGGCTTTCAAGCCAGGTTAGAACGGTATGGGTCAGTTCCGGGGCGTAACGGTGTCCGCGTGAGTGGGAAGAAGCGCTCATCCGGTTGTAATAAATGCCTTCCGGCGGAGCTTCATCCAAAGGCACCGTCCCCTCGCTTAAATGCCAGTCCTCAAAAGGCACGCCTTCTTCTTCTAATGCTTCTAGAAGCGGCTTTGTCCATTCATCATTTTCATGGAGAATATATATTTTCACATGTGTCATCCTTTCTTTACAGGGAGGTTGTCGAACGACGGAGTCTTATTCTTTATTTTAGCAGGTCAATGAAAGTGTGCAAATAAATCCAATCGGATTACTATAAAATGTAAATGCTAAGGCAGCAGAAATTTAAAGTTGGACAAATAAGGACAATTGCTGTTTTTCCTGTGTGTGCCATTGTCCATAAAGGGAAGGAGACGTATAATAGACAGCATAAATATGTAGATTAGTGAACAATACGAACAGGCAGGAGGAAAAGACAATGACTAAAGGAATTATCAGCTTAGGGGAAGCCTTAATAGACTTTATCCCTCTCGATGACAATAATGACACGTTTCAGAAAAGCCCGGGCGGAGCACCCGCCAATGTGGCAGTAGGCCTTGCCAGACTGGATGCTAAAACCTCTTTTTTAGGTAAAGTAGGAGATGACGTATTGGGCCGCTTTTTAAAAGACACACTGGACAGTTATGGGGTAGATACCTCAAATATGCTGTTTACAAAGGATACGCGAACAGGCGTCGTTTTTGTCACTCTTGGTGAAGGAGGAGAACGAAGCTTTGAATTTTATATTGACCCAAGCGCCGACAGGTTTTTAGAAGAAGCCGAGGTGGACGAGTCTTTATTTGACAGTCACAACCTTCTTCATTTCGGTTCTATAAGCCTTATTAGTGAACCGGCAAAGTCGGCTACAAAAAAAGCCGTCAAAACAGCAAGGGAGAAGGGATTGATTGTTTCCTATGATCCTAACCTCCGTTTAGGGTTATGGAGGAGTGAAGACCAGGCAAGAGAGGAAATCCGAAGCATGCTCGGAGAAGCGGATGTTCTTAAAATCTCAGAGGAAGAGCTTGAATTTATCACAGGCGAATCAGACATTGAAAAAGGTGTAGCGAAACTTGATGAATTTCACATTCCGTTAATCTTTATTACTTTAGGGGCGGAAGGGAGCTATATCTTTTTAAACGGCCAGGAGCCTGTTAAAGTGGAAGCAATGAAAGTGAAAGCTGTCGACACGACAGGTGCGGGCGACGCCTTTGTATCAGGCATTCTTTACCAGCTTCATCTGCTGGAAAAACCTCTTAAAGAGCTGACTGCTGAAGAGATAAAAGAGATGGCCCGGTTTGCTTCTGTGTCAGGAGGACTGGCGGCATCCACTAAAGGAGCGATGACCGCTCTGCCGACACTGGATGAAGTAAAAACAAAAATGAGTGAGTACTAATTACAAAAATTAAAGGAGTTTAATATTTCATGACTGAGAGAGAAAAGGAACTGCATCAGCGTGCATATACAGAAGTTAAAAAACATCAGGAGCGGGTGAATGCGGACCCTTACAGACAGTCTTTTCATCTGATGCCTCCGGCAGGTCTGCTGAACGACCCGAACGGCTGGATCCAATGGAAAGGGGTCTACCATCTTTTTTATCAATGGAATCCCTTTGCCTGCGCACACGGGGCTAAATTCTGGGGCCACTTTTCCTCCGCCGACATGGTGAAGTGGAAAGAAGAACCCGTGGCGCTCGCCCCAAGTGAGTGGTTTGAAAAGAATGGATGCTATTCAGGGAGTGCTGTAGATCAAGATGGTGAACTCGCACTTATTTACACAGGGAATGTAAAAGATGAAGAAGGCAACAGGGAATCTTACCAATGTATGGCCACTTCTTCAGACGGAGTGACCTTTGAAAAGAAAGGCCCTGTCATAGATGAGCTGCCTGCCGGTTATACGGCGCATTTCCGTGACCCTAAAGTGTGGAAACATAACGGCAGCTGGTACCTTGTAATCGGCGCACAAACGACAGACGAGCAGGGGCAGGCCTTATTGTATAAATCCGGCGACCTTAAAAACTGGACGTTTGAAGGGCCGATAGCGGGTTCACATATCGGCGGCCTTGAAGAGTTCGGCTTTATGTGGGAATGCCCGGATCTGTTTCACCTGGATGGTAAAGATGTGCTTGTCGTTTCTCCGCAAGGCTTGGAGCAGGAAAGCATTTATTATCAGAACACCTATCAGGCGGGTTACTTTATTGGGGAAATGGACTATGAGACGCCTGCCTTTCACCATGGAGATTTTTTTGAACTGGATAAAGGGTTTGAATTTTATGCGCCTCAGACAGCGGTTGATGATAAAGGGCGCAGAATTCTTACTGCCTGGATGGGCGTTCCCGAGCAGGATGAAGAGTATCATCCAACCATTGAACACGGATGGATTCACTGTCTGACAGTTCCGCGGCAATTATCTGTAAAGGGAAGCACAGTCATTCAACAGCCGGTTGAAGAACTTAAAGAACTGCGGGAAAAGCATGTAGAGCACAAAAAAGCAGAGATTGGACCGGAGCCTGTCCAGCTGGAAAACGTAAGCGGTAAATCCGTGGAGCTTTCTATTAACGGCCTGGAAGGTATTGAAGGTATTTTTGAAACCATTTTCCGTGGAGAAGCAAGGCTTGTTTACAATAAAGAAGAGCGTCTTCTCACACTGGAGAGAAAGAATATGAAAACCCGGTTAACTGAACAGCGCCATGCGAGGGTAGAAAATTTAAGAGATCTGCAGATTTATATGGACGCTTCTTCTCTTGAGGTGTTTATCAACGGAGGAGAAACCGTCATGACCTCCAGATTTTTCCCGGAGGATGATGATGAATCCATTTTATTGAAAAGCTCAGAAAAAACCTCTTTTACAGTTGAAAAATGGAATCTGCAGGCAATTAACAAATAGAAGTTAATAGAGAGGCTGGGTGAAACTTAGCCTATCGTCCATTATATAACTCTACTCTATTCTTACGGTGAACGAAGGCGATAACACCCAGAGGATAAGCGAAGTTTGAAAACCCACTTTCCCGAAGCCGCCTTCGGGAAAGTCAGGTGAAGTAAGCCACTTCCTGTTAACGGGATAATGCTTTTTCAATGGCTTCTTTAATACGAAGGCTGTCAAACGGCTTAACTATAAAGTCGATGGCCCCTTTTTGAATAGCATCAACAACCATCGACTGCTGCCCCATGGCAGAGCACATGATGACTTTAGCCTCCGGGTCAATATGCTTAATTTTTTCAAGCGCCTCAATACCATTCATTTCAGGCATTGTAATATCCATAGTTACAAGATCAGGCCGGTGCTCATGGTACAGGTCGACTGCCTGTTGGCCATTCTCGGCTTCACCTGCGACTTCATACCCTGCATCAGTCACCATCTTCTTAAGCGTCATTCTCATAAAAGCGGCGTCATCAGTAATTAATAGTTTTGCCATCCATTTTACCTCCTTTAAATTTATGAAACGGTAATAATAATTATGGTTTTATAAATAGATTGCCTTTGTAATTTTGATACAATCGTCTCGTTACTAAAGTCCTTTATATTATGCCATAATTTGGTACGTTAAATGAAGAGGGTGTTTAGGGTGTACTTAAAAAAACTCGTGTATCTTTTTGAAAAGCACAGGAACACCGGACAGGCAGAGCCAATGGCTGGGCGCTTCGCGAGTATTCAAAAACAAACCCCCGGTCAGTTGCCTCTTTCATAGATAATGAGAAGCTTGAACCGCTCAGTAAAAGGGAAGGGATGAAGCATATAAACCGCCAAAAGAAACAGGAGAGGTGACTTGCATGAACCCTTTAAAAAATGACTGGAAAGAAGTCCTGGATGAAGAGTTTAATAAAACCTATTATCTGGAACTCCGCGAATTTTTGAAAAAAGAATATACTTATGAAACCGTTTATCCACCAATGGATGACATTTATAATGCCCTTCACTGCATACCTTATGAAGATGTAAAAGCGGTAATCATTGGACAGGACCCCTACCACGGAGCCGGCCAGGCTCATGGCCTCAGTTTCTCTGTTCAGCCCGGCGTAAAAGTCCCGCCTTCACTTAAAAATATATATAAGGAGCTTCATGAGGATTTAGGCCACCCTGTTCCTGAGCATGGCTTTCTGCAGAAATGGGCGGAAGAAGGCGTATTACTGTTGAACAATGTACTGACTGTAAGAGCGGGGAAGCCCCAGTCGCACAAGGGACAAGGCTGGGAAAAGCTGACTGATAAGGTTATTAAGAAGCTTAATGAAAGAGAGCAGCCTGTCGTGTTCATCCTCTGGGGGAAGCATGCTCAAGTGAAAGGTGAACTCGTTACCAACAGCCATCACTGTATTATCCAGTCGCCCCACCCCAGTCCTTTCTCAGCGCGAAGAGGTTTTATTGGCAGCAGGCCGTTTTCGCGGACGAATGAATTTCTAAGAAAGACCGGCCAGACCGAAGTAGATTGGCAATTGCCGGTTACAGTTGAATAATAATAGTCAAATTAGGAGGCAAACCTGATGGAAAATCTACAATCAACCATAACGTTAAACAACGGTGTCCGTATGCCCTTGGTCGGGCTGGGAGTTTATAAGGCGGAAGACGGTGAAGAGGTGGTCGATGCCGTCAAAACGGCCCTTGAATCCGGATACAGAAGCATTGATACAGCAGCTTTCTATTTTAATGAAGAAGGTGTCGGGAAGGCTATAGCAGAGTCAGGGATTTCCCGCGATGAAATCTTTTTAACTACTAAAGTATGGAATGACGATCACGGATACGATAAAACTCTTGCTGCTTTTGAAGAGAGCAGGCGGAAACTGGGAGTGGAAACAATAGATTTATATTTAATCCACTGGCCGGTCACCGGCAAGTTCAAAGAGACGTGGCGGGCGCTTGAAAAACTTTATCATGAAGGCAAAGTCCGTGCGATTGGTGTAAGCAACTTTTTAGTTCACCATCTGGAGGACCTGCTCGAGGAGGCAGAGGTCGTGCCTGCTGTGAATCAGATAGAGTACCATCCATGGCTTACCCAGCCTGAACTGCATGAGTACTGTAAAGATAAAGGGATACAGCTTGAAGCCTGGAGCCCGTTAACCAGAGGGAGAAAATTTGATGATCCCCGGCTTATGAAGCTCGCTGAAAAGTACGGCAAAACACCTGCTCAGATTTTATTGCGCTGGGATTTGCAAAACGGAGTAGTTACTATTCCTAAGTCTGTTACCCCTTCACGAATTAAACAAAATACCGAGCTGTTCGATTTTGAGCTGACGGGAGAAGAATTGGCCGTTTTAAATAACTGCAATGAGGGTTTGAGGTTCGGACCTCACCCTGATACGTTTGTTTAAATCTGTTAAAGGAGTGAGAGGATACAATGGCTAAAAAATCAATCGGTTTTATTGGCACAGGCGTTATGGGAACAAGCATGGTCCGTCATCTGATGAAAGGGGGCCATCATGTAGCTGTTTATAACCGTACAAAACGGAAAGCGGATGACCTGATCAAAGAAGGCGCCCAATGGTGTGCATCCCCAGCACAGCTTGCAAGAGAATCTGAAGTCATACTGACAATTGTAGGCTATCCGCATGACGTTGAGGAATTGTATTTTGGCAAAGACGGCATACTGGCAAATGCCGGTCAGGGGACATATGTGGTGGATATGACGACTTCAAAACCTGCACTCGCCCAACAGCTCTATAACGAAGCAAAGAAATATGGCATTTACGCCCTGGATGCCCCTGTTTCAGGAGGCGATACTGGGGCCAGGGAAGCAAAACTTGCAATCATGGCAGGGGGAGACGAACCCGTTTTCAAAGAGCTTCTTCCCGTGTTAGAGCTTATGGGAGAAAATATCCGCCTTCAAGGAGATGCTGGAGCAGGCCAGTATACAAAAATGGCTAACCAAATTGCTATTGCCAGTACGATGATGGGTGTTAGCGAAGCGCTTGCTTACGCAAAGAAAGCTGGTCTTGATCAGGAAAATGTCCTGCAGACAATTGAAACCGGGGCGGCAGGAAGCTTTTCATTGTCCAAGCTGGGACCTAGAATGATTGCAGGCGACTTTGCTCCGGGCTTTTATATTAAACATTTTATAAAAGATATGGCCATTGCGATCGAGTCAGCTGATGAACTGGGGCTTAAAACTCCCGGTCTTGTAGTGGCAAAAAAACTCTACCAGGAGCTGGCTGAAAAAGGAGAAGAAAATTCTGGTACTCAGGCACTATATAAATACTATATGGAAAACTCTTGAAAACAGAGGCCCATTAAGGAAAAGAGTTCCTTTTATGGGTCTTTTTTAATGTTTCATAATTGTTAAATTACTATTAATTCCCCTTTACAAACATGTTAAACCCTTATATGATGGTCAAATGAAATTATAAAATTTGTATATGTCGAATTTTTGCGAAAAATGTCGTATTTTAGCACATGTTACTCATGCGATGCTTTATAATGATAGATAGAGAAAGTTAATAAGGGGATTTAATTATGTTTCGTACACTGCGATCCAAACTGCTGTTATTTTTCATACTGATTGCTTTTGTGCCAATGACAGCAGTTGGTGTGATCAGTTATACAAGCCAGAAACAGGAGATGACACAAAGTGTGGAGCGCTCTTTGGCGATTCAAAGCTACAGTGTCAATCTTGAAATGAAGCGTTTTATGGAAGAGAGGCTTGCTGATGCAGCCTTCCTGGCACAAAACCCGGTCTTAATGGATCCTGAGAGTTCCACTTTGGATATCAGAGATCAATTATATTCTTTTATGGGTGTACATGACCTTTACGTCGATATAATTTTACTGGATGAAAATGGGATTGTCGTTTCAGACACGGAAACGGAAGTGCTTAATCAGGATTTGAGTGAAAGAGAATGGTACCAGGAAGCGCTTAATGGGCATACAGTCGTTTCTGATCTTTATGTGTCTCCGCTTCTGGACAAACCGGTGATGGTAGTTGCCTCACCGATATATAATATGAACCAGGAAATTATCGGAGTTGTTTCACCGACTTTTGACGTAGAAACACTTTACAGCCAGCTCGGTGATTATACAGAAGAGCAGCAGGAGGCTGGATGGGGAGGTTATACCTTCCTTTTAAACAGTGAAGGAGAGGTTGCTTTTCATCCGGACCCGGAAAAAGTATTAAATGTCAACTACTTTCAGGAAAAACAAATTTCCGAAAACCATATTGAAAAGAAAATTGAAGACGGGGAACTGGCCAGTGTGGTGGACGGGGAAGTCCACTATTTTAACAGGATTGATCCGTTCCCAGGGTTTGTACATGACTGGTACGTAGGCGTTTCTGTAGAGGAAGACGAATTATATTCGCCATTAAACAGCCTTCTCATCAGGTACCTGATATTTTTCAGTCTTGTTTTTCCTGTTCTCACGTATGCGGTGTACCGCCTGTCTGATTTTCTGGTACGGCCGGTCAGTCAGCTTGTTGAGTCGACAAAACGTGTGGCAGCAGGGAATCGGGATAGCCAGGAATATGTTTATGCTTACGAGGAAGTAAACGATTTAAACACTACATTTGACGAAATGACCCGTCAGCTGGAAGAACGGGAAAGCTCCCATAAAAAGGCCGCTCTTGTTCTTGAGACAACGGACAACGGGGTCTTTGCTTTCGACCGAAAGACAAAGCGGATCACCGTATTTAACCGGATGTGTGAAGAGATGTTCAGCCAGGATAAAAATGATGTAATCGGTATGGAGCTTGATGAGTTGATCGGCCAGTCTCCGGCTTTTAAGTCTGTAGTGGAGAGCAGCGGGCTGCTTGAATTAAAAGATGAAGAGCAGGTGCGTTCCGAATATGAAATAGAATGCAAGTGCGGCGGACAGGAGCGGACTTTGTTTCTGAGTCTTTCGACACTTCCGACTCCTGAAGATGAAACGGTAGAGGATGAAATGCTTGTCGTCTTTTATGATTTAACAGAAAAAAGAAAGATGGAAAGAGAGCTGATCCGTTCAGAGAAGCTTAAAGTAGTTGGAGAAATGTCGGCCGGCTTCGCCCACGAAATTAAAAACCCGTTAACGACAATTAAAGGATTTATCCAGCTGTTTTACGAGCAGAACGGCCACGTGAAGGAAAATTACTATCAGTTAGTTATAGAAGAAATTGACCGTGTGAATAATATTATGAATGACCTTTTAAACATTGCTAATCCAAATCCGGAAGAGAAAAAGGCTGAAATTAATATCGACCAAATGCTCGAAGATATATTGGCTCTTTATTCGTCTCATATTTATAAAAACCATATTGATTTGGAAACGTTCTTCCACGGATCGCTTCCAGTAGTGGAAATGGATGCGAATAAGTTAAAGCAAGTATTCATTAATCTGATCCAAAACGGCATAGAAGCTATGCCCGACGGAGGGAGGATGAATATCCGCACCACGGTGGAAGATGAAACTGACAATAGTTCCCATGTGATCATTCAGGTAGAAGACACAGGTGTGGGAATGGATAAAGAAACGATAGAAAAACTCGGGACGCCATTTTTCACCACTAAAAAAACCGGAACAGGCTTAGGGCTCACAACGAGTTACAGGGTGATCGAAGAGGTAGATGGCGCTCTGAATGTGTCATCTGAACAAGGGAAAGGGACAGCCTTTACTATTTACCTGCCTGCAAAGCCAGCGGTAAAAGGAAGCAGAACATCGGCGGATAAGGCAGAAAAATAAGCACGCTGCAGAACCGGACGCTCATATGATATGAGGCCGGTTTTTTTGTGTCCGGAAGTTAACTCTGGTAAAGGATCAGGCATGAAGAAATGTAAAACTATTTATTTTTTTCAACCATTTTATTCTCCAGCGGGGCCTGCAGAATCGTTTCTATTTCGAGCCTTTTCATGGTACATTGGCAGTACAGAAAATTATGGGAAGAGGTGATCAGATTGAAAAAAGCTGCAGTAGCCGGAGCTACAGGATTGGTGGGAAGACATGTAGTCAAAGAGCTCATTAACAGCCGTAAATATGATGAAATTCACATTCTGACCCGGAGGAAAACCCCTTTTTTCAAACATCCGCTTGTCCGGGAACATATTGTATCCTTTGAGGAACTTGAAGGAATTGGACCTGTCTTTAAAGAAATAAATGATATCTTTGTGGCTCTTGGAACTACTATGAAACAGGCTAAATCTCATGAAGAATTTATAAAGGTGGATTACACCTATCCTCTCAAAATAGCGGAACTGGCTAAAGAATACGGTGCGGACACTTTTACGGTCGTCAGTGCTACAGGGGCAAACCGGGAATCCCGTTTTTTCTATAACCGTGTTAAAGGAACTCTTGAGGAGGCGCTCATAACCCTCAAGCTGCCTTCTTTACATATTTTCCGCCCATCGCTTCTTCTCGGCGAAAGATATGAGTTCCGTGCAGGAGAGAAATCCGCCGAGTGGCTCAGTAAACCGTTATCAGTCTTTATGAAAGGCCCGCTGGATAAGTATAAGCCTGTAAAAGGTTCATACGTGGCGGCATCCATGTACGCTGTTGCACAAAAAGAAAGCCGTGGGCTTCACATTTATGAATCACCTTTAATCCGTCGTTTAGGAAAAGTGCTTAAAAATTAGGCGCTGTTAGGGAAAACTGTGGGTGTTAATAACCTGCTCCCGTCCTGCGGGGTCTCTAATCTGCCCCGTTCTTCCGCGGGAGTCTCGCGGAATTTAAAAAATCTGCACTTATCAAAGCCATAGACGGCAAATACTTTTACAAAAGGGGTTATTTTATGAGTAACAGGTACAGTGAGGTATGGAATCTGGATACAATTTTTCCCGGGGGAAGCGGCTCAAAAAAATTCAAGGCGCATCTGGAAGAGCTGGAAACTGAATTGACTGCTTTTCAGGCAGAAATGGACCGTACGCAGGAAGAGGAGAATGAGGACGTGGACCTCTGGGCAGATTATGTGAACCGGGCACAGGAGGTCGGCAAGAAAGCTAGAGAAGCAAGTGCATTTATCAGCTGTCTGACTGCACAGGATGTGACCGACGACCTGGCCAGACTGTTAGGAGGAAAAACGAAACAGCTCGCCTCGAAATACGCTTCGGTCATGACGACGATTGATGAACAGCTTCTCGCCTTTAACAGCGAGCAATGGGGAGCATTTACGGCAAGGGATGATATGAATCAAATCCTTTTTAATTTAAATGAACGCCGCGAAAACGCGAAAGACAAACTGCCGGGAGATAAGGAAAAGCTTATTCAAAGTCTGTCGGTGGATGGCTACCATGCGTGGGGTGAGATGTATAATACCATTGTCGGACGTATGAAAGTCGAAATAGAAGAAAATGGAGAAACAAAGGCTCTTTCAGTGGGCCAGGCGTCCAATAAACTTTCGGATAAAAGCAGAGAGAAGCGCAAGCATGTTTTTGACCGGTATGAAAAGGCCTGGGCACAAGAGTCTGATTTGTTTGCAAGCACGCTGAATCACCTGGCAGGGTTCAGGCTGGAAACTTACGGCGCCCGCGGATGGGACGATGTCTTAAAGGAGCCGCTGCAGATTAACCGTATGAAAAAAGAAACGCTGGAAGTTATGTGGCAGACAATCTCAGAAAACAAAGAAGCGTTTGTTAAATATATGAACCGTAAAGCTGAACTTCTTGGAATAGAACGTCTGGCGATGTATGATATCAGTGCCCCGCTTTCTGAAAACGTATCAGAAGTGAGTTACGATGATGCAGCTGATATGATTGTCAGCCAGTTTAATAAGTTCAGCCCCAAAATGGCTGAGTTTGCACAAAAAGCATTCGATGAGGAATGGATTGAAGCGGAAAGCAGAGAAGGGAAGCGCCCTGGCGGTTTCTGCACCAGTTTTCCGATGAGTGAACAGTCGCGGATTTTTATGACATATGACGGCTCTGCTTCTAATGTCGCAACACTCGCTCACGAACTTGGCCATGCCTATCACCAGTATGTCATGAACGATCTTCCGCAAATTTCCCAGCGTTATGCGATGAACGTGGCAGAAACAGCTTCCACCTTTGCAGAAATGATCGTGGCTGATGCGACAGTTAAAGCAGCCAAAACAGAAGAAGAAAAAATCCAGCTTCTGGATGACAAACTGAACCGCAGTGTCGCATTTTTTATGAATATCCATTCCCGTTTTCTGTTTGAAACGCGTTTTTACGACGAGCGTAAAAACGGCCCGATCAGCAAAGAGCGTCTGAATGAACTGATGGTTGAAGCTCAGAAGGAAGCTTACTGTGAATCTTTGAGTGACTATTCACCAAGTTTCTGGGCTTCAAAACTCCATTTTCATATTACCGGGGTCCCGTTTTATAATTTCCCTTATACTTTCGGCTATTTGTTCAGCATGGGAATCTATGCGAAAGCATCAGAAGAGGGAGCGGCGTTTGAAGAGAAATACATCGACCTTTTGCGTGACACCGGCCGTCTCGAAGTGGAAGAACTGGCAATCAAACATTTGAATGTGGATCTGACAAAACCAGAATTCTGGCAGAAAGCGATCGATTTCCTGAAGCAGGACCTCGATACATTTATGGAATTAACCAGGAAATAAGTAATCAGTGGAGGGAAGACTATGGAGATTCCTGCAAAGCTTGTTCTTCGAAAGATGGAAGAGGAACTGGCTAAATTAAAGCACGCAGTGAATGAATCCGGTAAATCAGATGACTACCGCCAATACGCCCAGGCGCTTAAAACCTACTGCGATTTGATCCTTGATTCAGAGGAACGTGCAGCAGAACAGCCATCAGGTGATGTCCGCCAGCCTTCAGCTGCAGACATTAAAATGATGATGGGCGATATGGAAGAAGACCGTCCGGCTGCTAAAACCGGAAATAAAAAGAAACAGACGATTTATGACAAGAGCGATGAACCGGAAAGCGACAGCCTGTTTGATTTTTAAAATTAACGGTCATAACAAAATCAAAATAAAAAAGTGCGTTCCTTATGGAGCGCACTTTTTAACTGGCTGAAAATCCACGTCATGAGAACAGGTCACACTTGTGTTATAGAAGGATTCTGCCATTCGACTATCACAGCATAGTTGAGAGATTCATGATCTTCCACATACCCAGGCATCACCTGTAAAGGGCTGAGGCCTTGAGTGAGCATGAATGACAGCACGAGATCAGTTAATTCTCCCGACGTGACTTTATTGACATATTCCACCGGAGACATCTGGTCGGCGTATTTGTGAAAGCCCGGGATTCGGCAGCCGGCAATATACCGTGAAAGCTCTAACTCCTGTACAAGCTGTTTTCTCGCTTCGTAAAGAGCCTTGGCGACGCCTTTCCCCCGGAAAGCAGGACGTACACAAACATCAATACCGTAAAGTGTATCCCCCCCTGGATCATGAGTGTTTTTGATAAACCCATTATCAGCTACTTCTTCCCATGTATGAAGCGACCCGTCATAGCGGGTGATTAATGACGTGGCCGATCCTGCCGGCTGGCCATCGAACCTGGCGAGCATCGCCCCCCGTGGGAACGTTTCTGAGTGCGCAGTAATATGCTCTTTACTCCACCATAATTCTTCCGGAAAAGGGGGAGGGAAGGCTTCTTTTTGTATAGTTAAAAGCTCGTTAAAATCATCTATAGTGTATGGATGAACCGTTATTTTTTCAGACATGTTTCATCGGTCCTTTCATATGGTATAGCCTGATTATAGAAGATAGAGCCGCTGTACGGCAAAGGATTAAGTACATAATTTTTAAATGAAAAATGCAAGCTAAACGTATCTGGAAAAGGGAGGAATGACAACATGATAAACGGTATACCAGGTTTGCCGATCTTCTTTGGCTATATCGGCGAAAATGAGGACGCTTATGCGAAGCTTTATGAAGCTCAATATGAAATGTTTGTAAATGGAGACTATGTAGGAGACCATACGCTATATGCGGAAAAAGAAGAAGCGACAGATATAGCAGACTTTTTAGAAGCTCAGGGCTTCAGTCATATTGAAATAGATGTGGAAGGAGATCATATTCTGATTAACTGCCAAACTGAAAAAGATGCTGAACGGGTTGAAGAAGCTGTAAAGGTCTTTCTGCACAACCGTTAATAATAGGGCGAATAAAAGAGGGACTGGCTCAGTTTAAGAAGCAAGTCCCTTTGTTTGTCCACACTTGAAGCAAAACGCAGTTCCTAGCACTTGCTAAACCGAGAAACTGCCGTTTTATTACATTTAAAAGGATGTCATTTAAATTCTGAAGTCCTATTTGCATATGCTTACCAACATTATTGAAGCTGCTCAGCATTAATTCGTAAAGCAGCTGATCCAAACGGAGAATCGACAGTGGCAGTAAAATCAGTGGCTGGACAAGGAAACGTAACAGGCGTACCAAAAACTGAGACAGTTATATCTTCTTCTCCAAATCTAATTAGCTGGGCTTCAAAAGCCACTACTGGCTGCGGTAAGTCCTGACCGTCTACAGCTGTTATTTCAACTGTTACTGCACATGCTCCGAAAACAAGACCCACATGAATCCCTCCTTTCTCTTTAAGTAATATTTAATTTATGCAGGATTACAGAAAATGCTTGTTTCATGACCTAGTAAAGAATACTAGTGAATAAGTTAGAAAGTTAACCATTTTTAACTATTATGACTTTAAAAATTAGAAGTAGTTTAATAAAAATAAAGGGGTTAAGAAGCAAGTCCCTTTTCTGGTTGTTGGGCATATGGTATGTTATGGGAGTGATATGTGGTCATTGAACTGAAAGGAGAAAACAATGAAATTATTTTTGCTGCTTGGAAGTTTAAATGCCTTCTTGTTTGTTGCTATTGGAGCATTTGGTGCTCATGCACTTAAGGAGCGTCTCGAAACAGGAGGGTACCTGGAAACGTTCCAGACCGGTGTACAGTACCATATGATTCATGCGCTCGCCCTGATTGCTGTAGCCATTCTATCAAGATATCTGTCAGCGACCGGGCTTGTCCACGGGGCAGGCTGGGCATTTGTTGCGGGAATTATTTTATTCTCAGGAAGCTTATATGCCTTAAGCTTAACCGGAATCCGTGTACTTGGAGCTATAACCCCAATCGGAGGCGTGGCCTTTCTGGCAGGCTGGGCCCTTCTGTTTGCTGCTGCGTGGATGGAATAATAACAGCTGAATGTATTACCAGACAGGTTTTCGTCATAAATGAAAGCCTGTTTTTTTATATTCTGAAATTGGTTGGAAGGCTTCGCCTTGCGTTTTGTTAAAGCCAGCAGGTGTTTATATAAGTTGACTATTGATTTTAATTAAACAAAATTATAAAATGTTTGTATAAAAATAAACGAAAAGGAGTTTTGTTTATGTTAGCGGATGAGAGGTTTTGGCAATCGTCAGTTGAAGAGCTCACAAAGGGCTTCACATATGACAGCCACGAAGAAGCATATATCTGTCTTATTTGCAATGAACGTTTTCAGGACGGGGTAGTTTATAAGAGGGAAGAAAGACTGTATGAAGCCAGGAAAGCCATTCACCTTCACATTTCCGATGACCACCAGTCTGTCGTAGATTCACTCTTATCCATGGATAAAAAATATACCGGCCTCTCCGATCATCAAAAGGAACTGCTTCATTTTTTCAAACAAGGGATGACAGACAGAGAAATAGTCAGTGCTCAAAAGGGAGGGAGCACTTCTACCATCCGCAACCACCGTTTCAAACTGAAAGAGAAAGAAAAGCAGGCAAAAGTGTTTCTCGCCATTATGAATGGATTAAGGCAGGAGCAGAAAGAAAGTAAAGATGATTTAGTTGAAATCCATAAGGGGGCGAAAATGGTGGATGAGCGCTACGCAGTGACTGTAGAAGAAAGGGATAAAGTACTGAAGACTTATTTTAAAGAAGGGCTAAACGGACCGCTTGCCTCTTTTCCGAGCAAGGAAAAGAGAAAGATCATTGTCCTCCAGCATTTGCTTCAACGATTTGACCCAGCAAAAATTTATTCAGAGAAAAGTGTTAACGAGATCCTTAAATCCATCTATTCTGATTTTGCAACTTTAAGACGCTACTTTATCGAATACGGATTTATGGAACGCAGCTTAGACTGCTCGGAATACTGGGTGAAAAAATAAAAATCAAACCTGCTGCAGAACCGCAGCAGGTTTATTTCATGGGTATTA
This sequence comes from Salipaludibacillus aurantiacus, assembly GCF_900111295.1. GTDB lineage: Bacteria > Bacillota > Bacilli > Bacillales > Salisediminibacteriaceae > Salipaludibacillus > Salipaludibacillus aurantiacus. Next base: position 35,187 of record NZ_FOGT01000010.1, read on the forward strand.
TAGACGTTATGTTTGAAAGATAGCGTAAGGAAACAGCCGTCTCCTTACCTCGGCGCATAAGCAGCCATCTGCTGCTGAGCTCCGTCAAACGGATAATCGTATTCGATTTCTTCGTCAAAGGTCACATAATCAAGGTTGACCATCAGGAGGAGGTAGCGTTTGTCTGTCTGAGGATCGCTGATAATAATGTGATCCCTTCCTGCTGCTTCAATAACTCCTTTGAATATTTTTGCATTCCATCTATCATTATTTTCAAACGTCATGTAAAACGTTCCGACTTTCCCGCGGTTAAGACGGAGAATATTTTCAATATACGACATTTCAATTGGGAGCATCCCTGGGACTTGTAAAAAAGGTGAAAATGGCTGCTGGGCCTGCTGAACAAACTGTGGAGGGGGCGGCATTGGTGTCCCGGGCATAAATGGTGAGAACTGCTGCTGGCCTGCCTGGAAACCACCAAACTGCTGTCCTGTGTGCTGCATAGACGGATAGCCGCTATATTGCTGGCCCATCTGACCCATCGATGGATAGCCCCCGTGCTGCTGGCTCATCTGATGCATCGATGGATAGCCCCCATGCTGCTGACCGCTTCCCATAGAGAAAGCCCCTGCCTGCTGCGGGCCACCTGCAGGACCATAAGCCCTTTGCTGCTGATCGCCTTCAGAGCTGTCGTAATTCTTGTCATCGTATCCTGAATACGGAAAATCTTGTTGTGAATACATTCCACCACTCCTTTAATAAACTGTATAAACTGAAGGACATTCACTTGCAAGTGGAGAGTAAAAACAATGCAATTTAAACCTGCCCGAGTTCCATTGCCCCCACCATTGCGCAGGACACGGACCATCCGGCCGGAAAAACCATAAATCAAATTCACCTGGCACAAAGCGTTCGCCCGCAACCAGCCTCCTTGCAAGTCGCCTGTCACGTTCCCTTGCCCGCTGATAAAAATAACCTTTCTGGGTCGCCTCAAATCCCCCAGGTGACTGGAAAACCATTCTGGGAACGGTATTAATATCGACGAAGTCAAGGCATCTGGCTCTCACCCGGTTAACCATAACATTTCCGGCGCTCAACATGCCCTGCTCGCCTTCTCCTTCAGCTTCTGCTCGCATTAGCCTCGCCAGTAAGTCAATATCCGAATCTCTCGCTTTAATTACAGCCAACCCCACACCTCCTTTAGCCGGGTCCACGAATAAAGTTGTTTCCAGACTTTCAGGGCAGCCCCCACTCATACTAATCCCATTGTATGAACCCGCCTAAGCCCCTATGACAAAAACCAAATTTAGTTTGAAGGAGCATTAGTAAGCGAAAGCGGCGCAGTAGATTTGGCAAGGTAGGTGCAACGGGTGTAGCACTCTTTACCTGCGACGAGCAAGCCGAAGCGGCGCAGGAGCACTCTTTACCTGCGACGAGCAAGCCTGAAGCGGCGCAGGAGCGCCAACACATGTATCAGGAAGAAAACAGGAGGAAAAGAGAGCTGTAAGGAGGTAAAAGAGGGTTTGAAAGAGTTGGTGCAACAGGTGTAGCACCAACACATGTATCAGGAAGAAAACAGGAGGAAAAGAGAGCTGTAAGGAGGTAAAAGAGGGTTTGAAAGAGTTGGTGCAACAGGTGTAGCACCAACACATGTATCAGGAAGAAAACAGGAGGAAAAGAGAGCTGTAAGGAGGTAAAAGAGGGTTTGAAAGAGTTGGTGCAACAGGTGTAGCACCAACACATGTATCAGGAAGAAAACAGGAGGAAAAGAGAGCTGTAAGAAGGTAAAAGAGGGTTTGGAAGGGTTGGTGCAACAGATGTAGCACCAACAAACGTATCAGGATGAAAACAGGAGAAAAAGAGAGCTTGAAAGAGGTAAAAGAGGGTTTGAAAGAGTTGGTGCAACGGGTGTAGCACCAACAAACGTATCAGGATGAAAACAGGAGAAAAAGAGAGCTTGAAAGAGGTAAAAGAGGGTTTGGCAAGGTAGGTGCAACGGGTGTAGCACCAACAAACGTATCAGGAAGAAAACAGGAGGAAAAGAGAGCTGTAAGGAGGTAAAAAAGGGTTTGAAAGAGTTGGTGCAACGGGTGTATCACTCTTCACCTGCGACGAGCAAGCCGAAGCGGCGCAGGAGCACTCTTTACCTGCGACGAGCAAGCGAAAGCGGCGCAGGAGCACCAACAAACGTAGCAGGACGAAACCAGGAGGAAAAGAGAGCTGTAAGGAGGTAAAAGAGGGTTTGGCAAGGTAGGTGCCACCATAGCCCCGCCGCCATCGCCCTGCACAAAAAAACGTGAGGCAGCTATCAAGCGCCTCACGGAATTCAATCTTTAAACATATAAAAATTGTTTTACTTTTTCATCTTCAAGGTAGGTGCCTACATAGAAGGAGCCAAATTCGCCGTAGCGGGCGCTCACTTCATCGAAGCGCATTTCGTAAACGAGCTTTTTAAACTGCAGTACATCGTGGGCGAAGAGAGTCACGCCCCATTCCCAGTCGTCGAAGCCGACTGAGCCGGAGATAATCTGGCGGACTTTGCCGGCATAGCTGCGTCCGATCATTCCGTGGCTGCGCATCATTGTCTGGCGCTCTTCCATTGGAAGCATGTACCAGTTGTCGTTGCCTTGGCGGCGTTTATCCATTGGATAGAAGCAGACATACTGCCACTTCGGCAGGATCGGTTTCAGACGAGCCTGTATTTCCGGGTCTTGGTCCGGGTCTTTGTCTGCAGGGAGATAATTACTTAACTCCACTACCGAGACATAAGAATAAGTCGGAACTGTAAATTCAGCGAGGCGGGTTTTATTAAACGCGCTCTCAATCTCAATGAGCTCGTCCATTGTCGGACGCAGAAGCATGATCATTAAATCAGCTTTTTGGCCTAAAATCGAATAGAGGCCGTGGCTGCCTTCAAATTTCGATTGTGTTTTGTCCCATTTTTCAAGTAAATTCATAAATTCAGCAATAATTGATTCTCTCTCATCGGAAGAAATCTTTTTCCATTCAGCCCAGTTCATTTTACGGAAATCATGGAGCACATACCATCCGTCCAGTGTCTTAGCCGGTTCTGCCATTTAAATCAACTCCTGTTCATGTTCAATAATTAAAGGTTTCCACAATTATTATAGTGTATGTAACGTTATTGCACATCTCCCATTATACAAGCCGCTGGAGAAAAAACCAAACAGCATGCCCGATGTTTGGCATGCTGCTGGGATGAATGTCAGGATGCGATTTTCAAAATATGGTTTCAGGTTCTGGCCCTCTCTGTCTTTAGAGCACCGCGCCCAGAAGGTGCAAGGCTGAAGTGCTGATTTTATCCTTTAGCCCGGTTCAGGAACGCCATGACTGCCTGAAGGTGGGCTTCAGATTTTCCAGCGGCCCGCTGGCCTTCTACTTCAGCATATAAAACATCACGCAGTGAGCTGTCCATTCCTGCTTTCATATTTTTCTTCATCCAGCCATAGGCGGGGTGGGGGGCCTGCTTGAGTGCCTGTACAAACTGTGCAGGATCACCGATCTGATTAATGAGACCAATCTTCAAAGCTTCTTCAGGGCTTATAGACCCGCCCAGCCCCAATTCGATTGCTTTTCCCATGCCTACAAGACGCGGCAAAAAGTAGGAAGCTCCTGCGTCTGGTGTGAGCCCGATATGCAGAAAGCTGAGCGCGATTTTTGCATCGGAAGAAGCGAAACGGAAATCACAGGCGAGTGCGAGACTGAGGCCGGCTCCGACAGCTGTTCCGTTCATGTAGGCGAGTGTTGGTTTATCGATTTCGTCGATCAGCAGTAAAAGCTGATTGTAAGTGCGTTCCAGGTACTCACCGTGGTCAAATGTTTCCATTTCCTTCACGGGGATGCTCTTTAAATCGGCTCCGCTTGAGAAGGCTCCTTCTGTTCCTGTAAGCACGATCACTTGAACGTCATTGTCTCTCCGCGCTTCCTGGAACGCCTCATATAAGTCTTTATGCATCTCTTCATTAATTGCATTTTTCACTTCCGGGCGGTTCATCATAATCGTTGCTATGCCGTCTTTTACGTCGTACTTTACAGTCTTCATGGCGATCCCTCCGTTATTTTATAGTGCCCGTGCAAGTACTGCTCCGTCATAAATGGCTTTTTTAGCGTCAAGGCCCAGCGCATCTTTCGCTCCGCCAATGATGTGCACATTCTTGCCTTCATCCCTTAAAGCGGCAGCAAGCTCATCGTTAATCAGCTGTCCTGCTGCAAGTACCACCGTATCCGCTTCAGCTGTTTTCTGCTCGCCTTCGTGGATAAAGGTGACCGATTGCCCGTCAATTCGTTCATAGGCTTCAATTCCGCCGATCATTTTGATGCCCATTTGCTTCAATTCCATAAGAGTGGCCCATCGTGTCGTTTTACCGATCCCTCGGGCAAATTTCGTGCTGCGCTGAAGAAGGGTAATTGACTCAACCCCTTTTCCTTTCAAAAATAAGGCCAGGTCACAGGCTATTCCGCCGCCGCCAATAATGGTGACACGGCTGCCGGTTGTGGCTGTCCCTTCAAAAACGTCACGGTAGGACAGGATATTCTTGTCATTAACCCCTTCAATTTCAGGCATCCGGGGAACAATTCCGGTAGCAATGACGATCTCATCAGCTTCTTTTATAAGCGGATCTTCTGCTGATAAACGTTCTCCGAGTTTAAGGTCGACACCGAGTTTGTCCATTTGGACCCGGTAGTAACGGAGTGTTTCATAAAACTCCTGTTTACCTGGTATCTGTTTTGAATAGTTAAGCTGGCCGCCAATTTCAGTTTTTTCGTCGACAAGCGTGACATGGTGGCCGCGTTCAGCTGCGACACGGGCCGTTTCCAGACCGGCGGGTCCGGCTCCTATGATAAGAAGATTTTTAGTTTTTTCAGCTGGTTCGAGCGTTAATTCGGTTTCTCTGCCGGCTTCCGGATTGACAAGGCATGTGGCTGCCTTTCCTTCAAAAACATGGTCCAGGCAGGCCTGGTTACAGGCGATGCACGTATTTACCTCGTCATAACGATCTTCTTTTCCTTTTGTGAGGATAGCCGGATCAGCCAGGAACGGCCGTGCCATAGAGACAAGCTGAACAGTTCCTTCTTCAAGAACTTTATTGGCGTCACGCGGATCATTAATTCTGTTGCTGGCTACTACCGGGATGGAAACTTCTTTGGCAATGTTTTCAGCGACAGGAACGAATTGCATTCTCGGCACTTTCATAGAGATCGTCGGCACCTTGGATTCATGCCAGCCAATTCCGATATTCAGTACGTCAGCACCTGCTTTTTCTATTTCCCGCGCCCATTGAAGCGTTTCCAATTCTGTCGTGCTTTCATCAATCAAATCGAGGCCTGACATTCTGAACAGCACAGGGTAATCCGGCCCGACAGCTTCACGGACGGCCTTCATGATTTCTACAGGGAATTTAAGGCGGTTATTGAAGGTGCCGCCCCATTCGTCTGTTCTCTTGTTGGTGGCAGGGGAGACGAACTGGTTAATCAGATACCCTTCTGACCCCATAATTTCTACCGCATCAAAACCGGCTTCTTTTGCCCGGCGGGCCCCCTGTGCGAAATCGTCAATAGTTTTTAAAATCTGTTCGTGGTTCATTTCAGCCGGCTTATCAGGATTAATAGGCGACTGAAGAGGGGAAGGAGCCACTGGGTTCATTCCCGTCATGATTTTGTACGCGTACCGTCCCGCGTGAAACAGCTGGAGGGCAATGGCTCCGCCTTCGTCATGGACACCTTGAGTTAACGGCTTCCACCGTTCAACATCTTCGTCTTCGTAAATTGTCATGAAATCGAGTCCGCCGCTGCCTTCCGGATTTACGGCTGCACCTCCAGTGACGATCAGCCCGACGTCGAAGGCCGCCCTCCGTTTGTAAAACTCTGTAAGTTTATGAATCCCGTTTTCCAGTCCTTCCAATCCTACATGCATGGAGCCCATAATCACACGGCTCCTTAACGTCAAATTGTTAATCGTGAGCGGTTGAAATAAAGCATCGCAACCCATAAGATCCCCCTTTAAAAAATAGATTTCAGTCAGTTTCTCGGTGAATTTTCCCAACATTTAAAAATGAGTGATTATTCATTCATTATACTTAATAAAGGAGAAGGATTGCAATTGGAAATTCACATTCAGGAGGGAGAACCGCTTAAAATACCTTCTGTCATCGCACATATAGTCATAGTAATTAGTTATGAAAGTGAGGGCGGGGCACTAAAAAAGCGGGAGGGTAGACTGTAACTCTTTAATTATTAGGATGACATTAAAAATAATTAGGAGCATTAGTGTCCAAGTAAAGAAGGGAGGGACAGAGGATTTAAAGGGCTTATATAGCACGTTCTGGAAATTTTTCAGTTAGGCAAGAAGAGATTCAGGGTAATGAAGGGGGGCAGAAACCTAGAAACACAACAGTTTTATTGGAGGAGAAGGCAATGAATTTTATTGGAACAGGACTTGTTTTATTAGCAGCAATTTTATGGGGTGTGTGGGGGGAATAGGATCCATTTTAATGGATAGAGGCTGGTGATCCTCTTCTTGTTTCTTAGTGATTCCTTAAAGTTAGACACGCTATATATTAGGCAGCTTTCAGGGTATGAGTTCGGTATTTTACCGGGCTCATGCCTTTTAATTTTGCCTTTATACGTTTGTGGTTATAGTAATACATACATTTTTCCAGTTCCTTCTTAAAGTGATCTACACCAGGAGCCAAAACGTTTTTGTTGCACTCGGTATGAGATTTGTTGCGCCCTCTCAATTATTTGTTGCATTCTCCATAATATGTTGCGCTCCGGATGAGAATTGTGGTGCTCTTTCCATCATATGTTGCGTTCATTCCATTATTTGTTGCGCTCCTGACCAGTATCTTTCCACTCTCATCCCCGGTCCACAAAGGCACACATTCTTTCAATCTTTTACGAGAAATTATTAGTTTATGTGTGAGATATAAAAGGAATTCCATTTAATATCCATGTCACAACTGTTTGATTAAGAGCGTAGAGAGGACTGCTTAGCCCGTAAATTTACGTTATTTGGTCTCGTTAGGTTTTCAATGGCTGGATCAAAAATCGCATGATGACTTATTATTAGGGGGTATTTATGAAATATACGGGTATAAGCTTAGTTATATTAGCTGCTATATTTTGGGGCATTAGTGGAGGAATAGGCGATATTTTAATGGACAAAGGCTGGGATCCTCTTGTGATTTCCCTTTACCGAGGGGCTGTTGGGTTTATTTGTTTTTTCACTTGGTTTCTCTTGCGCTTTAGAGAATACTGGACCTACTCTCCACGGTTATTTATGTGGTCTGTATTGGCTGGTGTAGGGGTCGCTGGGAATTTCACTTTTTATTATTTAAGTATTGAAGCTTCTAGCGTAGCAGTTGCTGCTACTTTAATGTACACCGCCCCAGTGTTCGTTCTATTAATCTCCTTTTTCTTGCGAATAGAACGTTCATCTTGGTTTAAATGGGGATGTATTTTCGGTGTGCTAATGGGAATTATCCTACTTACAGGTGCATATAACCCTGAGGAGATTTCAGTGAGTTTAGCAGGGGCGGCAGCGGGGCTTTCTGCAGGGCTCTTTTATGCATTATTTATATTTGGATTTAAAAAATCCTCAACGATCGGCAAGCCGCAGACCACCTTAACGATCGCATTTTTATCTTTCTGTGTTATCCTTATTTTCCTTGCAGATAAGAAGGAAGCAGCCAGTGTCATGACTTCAAGCGACCTAGGATGGTTTATCCTATTAGGGCTCGTGGGTGCAGGAATTTCATTTATTTTTTATGTGATTGGGATTCGAAGAACTACGCCGACCACTGCATCGATGGTTGCGATGGTAGAGCCGGTCACAGCTTCATTATTTGGAATTCTACTTCTCGGTAATCAGTTAGACATGATTCAATTTCTTGGAATGGGTATCATTTTGTCTACTGTCACCTTTCTTAGTGTGAAGCAGGGATAGCGATTAACTCATTAAAATAAATTTATAACACGTGCTTACAATGTAAGGGGCTGTCTAATAAGTCGATCATCAATCGACTTAAGGGCAGCTTTTTTTATTTAGGAAACTATAGATTTTTGAGTTGTGGATAAGTCTTCAACAGTTCATAAATATCTTTTCGGAAGAAGGAAGAGGAAATGAACGAGGGCAGGATTTGGGACAACTCTTACTTAGTAACTAAATTGTCTGTATTAACTACAAAGCAAGCCATTCTCCATGAATAGCCTCAGAAAAATAATGAAGATGATCATAGAACTTCACTTTTCCTATATAAATCTTAATAACAATATCGCTATAAGTTTATTCTGAATTCTCCCTATTCAATGGGTTATGAAGACATGAGGAAATGGTCTACGACTATTTCGGTCGATACGATCTTCTATGGTGTGAATATCCTTCATCATTGGGGAAAGTGCCGATTGGAATTATTGCTGTGAAGAGAGCTATAGTAAGTGTTTTCTATTGGCCTCCAAATGAAACCTGTTTTTTTGTTCCATACGAAAAAATGTGAGTTTGATAGTAATAAATGAAAGGAATCCCAAATAATGCCTCTTTCATATGTTGGAAAAGCGTAAAGAGGAGTATTTAGCTCGTGAATTTACTTTAATGTGGTGGCATTAGGTTGTCGATGGGTAGGTTAAAAAATTGCACGATGACTTATCTTTTGGAGGTACATATGAAATTTGCGGGTATTTGCTTAATTTTATTAGCCGCTATATGCTGGGGCATTAGTGGAGGAATTGGCGGTATTTTAATGAATAAAGGGTGGGAGCCTATTGTGATTTCCCTTTACCGAGGCGCTGTTGGCTTTATGTGTTTCCTCACATGGTTTCTCTTCAACTTTAAACAAAACTGGATCGTCTCTAAACAGTTATTTATGTGGTCAATCTTGGCAGGTGTTGGGGTCGCTGGAAATTTCACTTTTTATTTTCTAAGTATTGATGCCTCTAACGTTGCCGTTGCCGCTACTTTAATGTACACCGCCCCTGTGTTTGTCCTTTTAATTGCCTTTTTATTACAAATCGAACGTTCGTCTTGGTTTAAATGGGGGTGTGTTGTCGGAGTCCTCATTGGAATTTCGCTTCTTACAGGTGCCTACAACCCTGAAACGGTTTCAGTGAACTTTCTTGGGGCGGCAACAGGGCTTGGTGCTGGTCTTTGCTATGCTTTGTTTATATTTGGCTTTAAAAATGCTTCATATATAGGTAAGCCGCCTACCACCTTAACTATCTCCTTTTTTACATTTTGTCTCATCCTTCTAATTCTTGCTGACAACGAGGAAGCAGCTAGCGTGATCACGTCAGGCGACCTAGGGTGGTTTCTTCTGTTGGGCATCGTAGGGGCTGGAATTTCCTTTATTTTTTATGTCATTGGCATTCGAAAAGTCGCTCCGACCACTGCTTCGATGGTTGCGATGGTAGAGCTGGTCACAGCTTCATTATTCGGTGTGCTGCTTCTCGGTGATCATTTGACCCTCATTGAACTTCTTGGAATGATCGTCATCTTGCTTACGATCACCGTTCTTACTGTGAAGAAGGTCAATTAAATAGTTAGTTTTAGGTGCCAGTTTTAGGTGCCTGACCCCCAATGCGTTAACGCGCTACTACACTGGGGGTCAGGCACCTTTTTTGAGGCACTGGCAAGCTTCGTTGTTTGGAGTTCTAATTCTGGGGGACTTCCTCAGCTTTACTCAAACAATAGGGATGGCAATCATTCTAATCACTATTACACTTTTAAGTACACGAAAAAGCTGATTTATAATAGGAATAATGGAACTCAGGGAGTAGTTTTCCGATTCACTCTCGGCGAAGGCTTATACCACAGGCATAAGTGCAGCATAGGTCATTAGGATCTTCGGCTAACCCCTTCACGTCCTGTGAAAACGCCGAAGTCACCACATCCGTGTGGAAGTTCGCTGTGTTTTCTTTACCAGCGGGCTTGTCTTCAACTTACTTTCCCGAAGAACTACTTCGGGAAAGTGGATTCTCAGACTTCGCTCATCCTCTGGGTGTCCTCGCCTTCGTTCATCGGAATAATAAGATATTTCCCAGCTTGCAGAAAATGAAGCAGTTGGTGCATCAGCTGGTAATGATTAGGTGCTCTTTATAATAGATTAAAGCGGTTATTCAGGGCATGTTAACATAAAAGTTGGAAGTGATTATATAAAATTGTCAAATTCCCGTTCTGAAAATTTAAACTTTGAAAGTAAGCGTTTTCAATAATTTATTTTTTCCTTGAGAAGGAGTATCCTAGTATATAGCGAGAATAAAGGAGGAATTCCTGTGAGCGACATGTTTACAGCAATAGCTGAAGAAGTCAAAATAAATAATCCGTCCATTGTTTTCCCGGAAGGTACGGATGAACGCATCCTGTCAGCGACAGTGAGGCTTAAAGAAGAAGGGCTGCTGAACCCTGTATTGATCGGAACAGAAGAGGAGATTTCAGCCAAAGCAGAAGAATTGGACCTGGATGTGTCCGGTCTTACGATTTACAATCCGGAAACGTATCCTGAGTTTGATGAGCTTTGTGATGCCTTCGTTGAGCGCCGCAAAGGCAAAAATACGAAGGAAGAAGCACAAAAAATCTTAAAAACACCTAACTATTTTGGTACGATGCTTGTTTATACAGGCAAAGCGGCAGGGCTTGTAAGCGGTGCGGCCCATTCGACTGGCGACACAGTCAGACCGGCCCTTCAGATTATCAAAACAAAAGAAGGTGTTAGGAAGACATCAGGTGTCTTCGTTATGGTTAAAGATGATCAGCGTTATATCTTTGGTGACTGTGCAATTAATATTGCTCCAGACAGCAATGATCTAGCTGAAACAGCTGTAGAAGCGGCTAAAACAGCGAAAGTATTCGGTATCGATCCAAAAGTGGCGATGCTCAGCTTTTCGACAAAAGGTTCCGCAGTAAGCCCTGAAACAGAAAAAGTAGTTGAAGCGACGAAAATCGCACAGGAAAAAGCTCCTGAGTTAACACTTGATGGTGAATTCCAGTTTGATGCTGCATTTGTTCCAGGTGTAGCTGCTAAAAAAGCGCCGGAGTCTCCGTTAAAAGGGGAAGCGAACACCTTCATTTTCCCAAGTCTTGAAGCAGGAAATATCGGCTACAAACTGGCTCAGCGTCTTGGCGATTTTGAAGCGATCGGTCCAATCCTTCAAGGGTTAAATCAACCGGTGAACGATTTATCCCGCGGCTGTAATGCAGAAGATGTGTACAAGCTTGCATTAATTACCGCCATGCAAGGCGTCACAGATTAATATGTTACCAACCCCCCCGGCTGTGGGAACAGCCGGGGTTTTTTGGGAATAAATGGGGGGTCTGACCCCAAATTGGTTAAGAGCAACTTTGTTTCCCAAGATGCTTGAATCCCGCGCCGCTTGTTTATCCAGTCGTCAGCTTTGCTAAGACGGCTTCCAGCATGGCACCGTTTTCGGCTGCTGTTTCACGGTAAAACCTGAACGGGTCCCCTTCATAGGTCAGCCGGTCCAGGACGGCATACAAATGGAACCGTCGGGGATCAAGCGTTTCTGAAACTTCATTCCAATACAGCGGAGTGGCAACAAGACCGCCCTCTGTCCCCCGAGGCGAATAGGGGGCGATAATTGTTTTCCCTTCTTCATGCTGCAAATAGTCCAGGTAAAGCCGGTTCCCCCGGTTTTTTTTAAGCCGTTCTGTTGTAAACCGGTCAGGCGCCTGTTCACAAAGGAACTGGCAGACAAAGGAGGTAAATTGCCTCGTCTCTGCATAAGTAAACCGCTCAGCCGGCAAGGGCAAATAAACTTGGAGGCCCTTCCGTCCGGACGTCTTTACAAATGGTTTGAAATTTAGTTCGTCGAAAACTGCTTTGAGCCTTAACGCTGCATCTACAGCAAGATTAAACTCCGACGCTGACGGCGGGTCAAGATCCAGGACGATTTCAGACGGATATTCACAGCCTGCCGGCTGAAAAGGTGTGTGAAATTCCAGCGCCAGCTGATTGCCGAGCCAGAGAAGAGTCTCCCTGGAGTTGCACATAATAAACTCTGTGTCCCCATCCATACGCGTCTCTACAAATTCAGGCGCATAATCGGGAACGTGTTTCTGATAAAAATGCTCGCCGTCCGTGCCGTGCGGGTAACGGATCACAGTTAACAGCCTGTCTTTTAAATGAGGCAGGAGATAAGGCGCTGCCCTTTGCAAAAAAACAAGATAGTCTGCTTTCGTTAAAGAAGCATCCGCCCAAACCGGCTTATCGGGCTTTGTCACTTTAACGCGCTGGGGGACAGACCCCAACTGGTAGTTCATTGTTTTCCAGGTGCATTCTTCGGGTGATTTGTCGAGATGAAAGCTGTGAAAGCGCGGCTCTCGCAGATGTTTACCGTCAAAGTCAATACAGGCCACTCCGATACAAATTGACGGAGGTAAAAGCCATTTTCCTGCAGGTTCCTTTACGCCGTTTTGCCGGAACATCTTTACGAGCGACGTTTCTTCTTCTTCTTTAAATCCATGGCGGACGTGGACGACAGGGGTCCAGTCACCATTTAACAGCACGTTTCCCTGAAAATAATTGTTTGTTTCGTCATATTCGGTTAGAACCACTGTAACAACCCGCCAGTTTTTCTTTTTAAGCCAGCTTTTTGAGCGGGTACCAGCCTCATATACCCCTGTTTTTTTCTTAGCTATAAGCCCTTCCCCGTTTTCAGCGTCCGCTTGCTCCCACAGTAAAGCCGGTTCGTTTGCCGATTCTATTCCCTGAATAAGAGAAGGGGATTCGTAATCGGGTGTTTCAGGAAGGGCCATTTTTTCCAAAAAGCGGTTCAGGCGCTGCTTTCTCATTTCAAGCGACTGGCCGGTAAGCTGCTCGCCGCTTAGCTGCAATAAGTCAAACACAACTAAATGGCATGATAAACGCCGGGCGTGGTCAGTAACCACGTCGCTGCTCTTCATCCGGCTCCGTCGCTGAACGATGGAAAATTCACTTTTATACGTACTTACCAGATAGACGAGCTCACCGTCCATGGTGAGCGGCAGAAAGGGAGACACGTCAGTTTCAAGGCTCCGGCAAAAATCAATAATTTCTGGAAACTGTGCCGTCAGGCTTTTTCCCATCCTCGTTAAAAGCTGAACGTTATTTTTTTCCCAAACGAGTAAACACCTGAACCCGTCGTATTTTACTTCATACAGCCAGCCCGGCTCTTTCGGCAACTCTTCTACAGACGTAAGGCGCATCGGTTTCATCGCAACTGCTCCTATTCTTTAAAGCTTTTGTCTTCTTATTTTGAACAGAAGCCGGTATGTATAAACACCAATTAAAAACCGCACATTAAGAAAAAAAGCGGGTGAAATATTATGCATACGGTATGGAAAGGAAGTATCAGCTTTGGCCTCGTCAATATTCCTGTGAAATTGCATGCGGCCACTGAAAATAAAGACATTAAGCTTCGGCAAATTCATAAAGAGTGCCACACGCCCATTTCTTATGAAAAAACGTGCCCGGGGTGCGATAAAGAAGTAAAAAATGAAGAGATCGTTAAAGCTTACGAATATGAGAAGAATAAATTTGTGGTGCTCGATCAGGATGATTTGGAAAAACTGAAAAAAGAAACTGAAGAAAAAGCTGTGGAGATTATCGATTTTGTGGATCTTGAGGAAATAGATCCTATTTATTTTGAAAAGAGTTATTTCCTCGCTCCTGATGCCGGTGGAGGAAAAGCTTATCAGCTTTTGAGGCAAGCCTTGGAGAAGTCGGGGAAAATAGGGGTGGCTAAAATTGTTATCCGGTCGAAAGAACAGCTGGCAGTCGTGAGAGTTTACGAAAATACGCTGCTTATGGAAACCATTCATTTTCCGGACGAAGTGCGAAATGCGGGAGATGTCTCTATACCTGACAACCAAAACATCACAAAAAAAGAGCTTGATACAGCCTTAATGCTGATTAAACAGCTCACCACCCCGTTTGAACCGGAGAAATACAGCGATGATTACCGTACCGCTTTAATGGAACTCATTGAAGAGAAGCGAACCGGCAAACAGATTGTGGAAGCAGATGAAGGGAAGCAGCCGGCAGCCGCTGCCAATGTCACTGACCTCATGTCTGCCCTTCAAGCATCAATCGATAAAACAAAGAAACAGCCTAAAGCAGCAGGAGCGGGCGGGAGGAAAAAAGCCGCTGCCAAACCAAAAGTTAAACAGGAAGCCTGACTGGAATATATCCAGCCAGGCTTTTTAGCGGATCAGGAAGATGAGGACTTACTGCTTTTTACCAAGAGGCCGGAGTGCAGTAATAAACGTGCGGTCCATTATCAGCCGTTGACAGCTGAGACTTTCTCATTCCTTTTTACAATTCGCTCAATGTTGTTTTCATACCGCTCCCAGTCGGTGCTGTCTAGTTCGTATATACCGAGTTTGCCGCTTAATTTTTGAAGCTGCAAAAGGAGGCGCTCGTTCAATTTTTCAGATGTGAACGTGTGGCCGGAAATTTCTTCAAGTGACGCCATTTTTTCAGGCATAATCCGTGGATACTCAAACTTCGTCGCAGCCCCATTGACAGCCCGGCTGTAAAATTCCCGGATCAGTGACGCCCTTTCAGAGCCGCTTCCGCTCATAGCCAGATAGATCTGGACTGCCACGCCTCCGCGAAGCCGTCTTTGGGAGATGCCGGCGAACTTTTGTCCGTTGACGCTTAAATCGTATCTTCCGGGGCAATAAGATTCTTTTATTTCTCCATCCTCAATAACTCCTACATCGTGGAGGAGAAGCCTCGTAAATGCCACCATAAGGTCGTATCCCCGGTCGATTGTTAAGTTCTTCTCGTCCCGGAAAATGAGGGACAAGTTGTAAACAGCAGGATCAAGAACAACTGCCAGGCCTCCTGAATTCCTGACAATCACTTCGTACCCCTCGTTTCTCAAAAATTGAACGCCTTTATCAATAAAAGGCAGACGGCTGTCCTGAATGCCCAGAACCACGGTTCTGTCATGCACCCAGGGACGGGCAATACCTGTATTCTCAAATTCTGATGCCCGCCTGCACAACGTATCATCCATCGCAAACGAATGCATCGGATTCATTGCCAGGCCGGAAACAGACTGGTCTAAAAACAGCCAGTTTTGTCTATAAAGTAAATGTTGGAGATTTATCATTGGTCATGCTCCTCTTTATGTCGCTATTATGCCGAGAAAATTATATCATATTTCCAGCCCTGTTTTTGGGCAAGGTTATTGCATTTTACTACGGGTAAGTTGTAAAATACTTCAGTAGCACCTTCAGCCTGAAAAAGAGGTGCGGCCGGGAAGCATAAGCGAGCCGGCCCTGGCAGTCTAAAAATAAGGATGTGGTGAAAAATGGCAAACAAGTTTTATATATGTGACGATTGCCAGGCCACAAACATTAAAACATTACTTCCTAAGTTAAAGAAGCTCGATCCTGATGCTGAGATTGAGATCGGGTGCCAGTCATACTGCGGGCCGGGCCGGAAAAAAGTATTCACGTTTGTGAATGACCGTCCTGTCGCAGCGCTCGACGAGGATCAATTAATGGAAAAAGTCAAAAAACGAATGAAATAATGTGGCCGGCCAGATAGATAAAAAGAACTGCAGGGACCGTTAGACTACGGCTTATCTGCAGTTTTTTTGCGGGCTTTAGACCAGACGGTAGAGCAAGAGAGCGCAAGTCAGTCCCGTTCTTATTATGACTGCCGCAGCAAAAATATTATACGCCGTCATAAATCACCTATTTTTTTCAAGGAACAATCTAGTATAATAAAACAAGATAAACTAAGACACGATATGACAAAAAAATTAACAGAGCAGAAATCAGAGGAAGGGGTCACGCCTGCAATGGAGAGGCAAGACGGAAAGCTGGAAGAAGAAAAGGTATTTAAAGATCCGGTGCACCGGTACATTCATGTTAGAGACGAGCTGATCTGGGAGCTGATAGGGACGAAAGAATTCCAGCGGCTTAGACGGATCCGCCAGCTTGGGACCACATTTCTGACGTTTCATGGCGCGGAACATACAAGGTTTAACCACTCTCTCGGTGTGTATGAAGTGATGCGCCGGATGGTGGAGAACTTGGAGAAAAAAGGGGCATGGGACGAAGAAGAACGGCTCGTATGCCTCGCTTCAGCATTACTCCATGACGTGGGCCACGGACCGTTTTCCCATTCATTTGAAAAAGTTTTTCATATGGACCATGAAAAGTGGACAAGGGAGATTATTCTGGGCGACACAGAAATTAATCAGGTTCTCCGGCAAATGAGTCCGGATGTGCCGGAGAAAGTGGCGGATGTCATAGCGAAGACATATGACAACAAACTTCTCGTAAGCCTCATTTCGAGCCAGATTGATGCCGACCGGATGGATTACCTCCTTCGCGACGCTTTCTATACAGGCGTGAGCTACGGCCAGTTTGATATGGAGCGGATCTTAAGAGTCATGCGGCCGGAAGAAGATCAGGCCGTCTTTAAGCATAGCGGGATGCATGCAGTAGAAGATTACATCATGAGCCGGTATCAAATGTACTGGCAGGTTTATTTTCACCCTGTCACGAGAAGTGCGGAAGTCATCCTCAGCAAGATTCTGCACCGGGCGAGAGAATTGCTGGCTGAAAATTATCCTTTTAAAATTACGCCAATCCATTTTAAATCTATGTTTAATGGGGAAGTAACATTAAAGGATTACCTAAAACTGGATGAGTCGATCATCCTTTATTATTTTCAGGCGTGGGAGGAAGAAGACGATCCGATTTTAAGTGATCTCTGCCAGCGGTTTATGAACCGCCGCCTGTTCAAATATGTGGAATGCAATCCGAGTAAGCAAATGCTGATCTGGCCAGAACTTCAGCAGCTTTTCAAAAAAATAGGGCTTAATCCGGATTATTATCTTGTAATCGATTCGTCTTCAGACCTGCCGTATGATTTTTACAGGCCCGGCGAGAAAGACGAGCGGCTGCCGATTCACTTGTTAATGCCAGACGGAAGGCTGAGAGAACTGTCCAGGGAATCAGATGTCGTTGAAGCTATTTCCGGAAAAAAACGGACGGACCACAAACTTTATTTTCCCGAAGATTTTCTGTCGGACCAAACGACTTTTGCAAAAGAAAAACAGAAGATCTTATCTTTACTCACTAACCAGGAGGGATAAAAGGTGCTTAATGAACATGCGAAGCTTCTCGCTTTTTTTAAACAGACAGGTGAAATTGTCGGGCGTAAAAAATTGCAGAAGATGATTTACATAGCTAAAAAAATAGACCTGCCTTTTCACGAAAAATATCAGTTTCATATGTTTGGACCTTATTCAGAAGAACTGACTTTGCGTATGGAAGAAATGAGCCAGCTGGATTTTATTTCTGAGGTGAAAGAAAAAAAGGCTGGTTACCAGCAGTACCGCTATGAACTGGCTGATAAAGGGGAAGAATTTCTGGGTATGACTGGTTATGAATTTCCTGAAGTGACTCGTGTCTTGCAGGAAATGAACGGTCAGAGCGCTAAATTTCTTGAACTCGTGTCAACCGTGCTGTATTTCGAAGAACTTTCAAAGGAAGACGTGACGAATAAGGTATTTAAGCTTAAAGCGAAGCAAAATTATACCGAAGAAGATATTGACGAAGCATATGCCTATATCGCCAGGCTGCGTGAATCAATGAATGAAGGAGAGGTTTGAGGCCTATGAGTCTTCCATTCAGTGAAGAGGCAGTAGCCGAAGCTTTAACTGAGAAGTTCTATGAACAGGACGGGGCGGAGCTGGAGAAATTCGGTGACCGGGGAAGGAAGCATACAAAAGAAGATCTGCTTCATCACTTTAATTATTTAAACACAGCTTATGAGTTAGAAAATGAACAGATTTTTGTAGATTACGCGTTATGGCTTCACCAGGTGCTTGTAACGAGAGGTGTGCCTGAAGAAATGCTGCTGAAGAGTTTTGCTTGGATTGATGAGGAACTGGAAAGGTATGAAGAAGATAAGAGAATGGCCTTTTACCAGAAATGCCTGAGGCTTGCTAATGACGCGTTGAGATAAGAATAAAAGGTGCTTTCAAAGGGTTTACCCCTCTTTGAAAGCACCTTTTTAGTACTAATTTAAATCTGAGGTTTCCGCCAGAATTAGCGGCAAGCTTTTTTTACGTATTTATCCTTTGTCGCTTGCCCGGACACCGGCGACTCCGAAATTGTCAGATGTCATCTCTTCAATGACAACGGAGACGCGTTCTTTCGGCGCATTAGTTGTTTCTGTAACTGCTTCTGTCACCTTTTCAACGAGGGCCCGTTTTTGTTCATCTGTACGTCCTTCAAGCATTTTTACTGTCACTATCGGCATATCTGTTTCTCCTTTCAAAGTGAGCATCTAATCTTCCGCGCTGGATGCAGCGGGGAGGTTCACCTTTACCTTTTCAACATTCTTCGCCTTTTTTCCTTTTAAAAACAGAAGTTTTCCCGTTTTAGATTTGTGCATCCGAAAAACGTTGTATGATAAACTAGACGTAATCACTATTTGGTGAAGGCGAGGGATAAGAATGAACGAATCAGATAAAGCAAAAAATGAAAAGATTAAAAAGATGAGTAAAAGTTTTAATATTTTAAGTGGAGATTCCACAGATGGCCATGGCGGTTTCGGAGTGGGAACATTAAATTTAAATAATATTACTCCGGTGTTTGTCGACGTGGAAGGCGGAGAAGCCTTTGTGGATATGGGCGCTCTGCATGCGCGAAGCGCTGTTGAGAAAGGGATTAAATTTCTAAAAGAAAAAGAAGCCGTACCGAATGGAAAGCCGTACTGGCTTGTGTGGGTCACTGTCGAGCCCCTGAACGGCGGCCCGACTTATGTAGGCGTCACAGCCTGCGAAATGACCGTGGACCGGGAAATCCGCCGCGGTTATAAAAGTCTCCCTGAACATGTGAACAACATGGATAAATCCTTAAAGCGGCGGATCGTCGTTTCCCAGATGGATGACCGGTCGAAAACAATTTTAAAAGATTTTCTTTTTGATTTTGACGAAGGCATGTGGGAACGCGCGGACGATCAGCTTAAAGAAGACTTGACTGTTTAGGAGTCAGACGGGACGGGTGAAATGGCGCACACTTTTAAAAAAGTTCCGGGGAAAATTGGGTATAGAGATTTGTGTCGAAAATGTGAACAAAATGTGAACTTCCAAAATTCCCCTTGTCATAAATCCGATCCTTTTGTAAACTTAAAGCCACACACGCACAAGAAATACTAAGACAAGAAAAGCAGACGAAGGAACGCGTCCCAGTTCCCTTCGTCTGTTTTTTTTGCGTATTTTTACCAGTGCATCGCGTATTTACCAATAAATGGGGGGTCTGGCCCCATTTATTTCCTTAAGGTATCCAGTCGGTGAAGCGGTCAAGCCATTTTTCTTTCTTTTTATCTTCACGGCCGGAGGGGCTGTCCTCTGAATCGCCTTCTGTTTCAAAAGTTTCTTCTTCCAATTCTCCAATATGTTCATTACAGTATTCGGTTGGTTCGGTTCCTTTATAAAAAAGGGTAGGACGGCTGACGGGGCAGTGTTCCGTCGCCAGAAGGCCGTTTGCTGGATTTATGCTCACTTCGGTCACATTTTTAGGGACAGGAAAGCTCAGCTTTAATTCCCCATCCAGCGACTTTTTCATAAACTTTGCCCAAATTTGTTTCGAATGGGCGGCGTCTCCGCTTTCAAGGAAACGTGCATCATCGTAACCTGTCCACACACCTGTTAACAGCTGGGGGGTGTACCCGATCATCCAGCTGTCAGATTGAGTCGACCCGCTTTTTCCGGCCACTGGGCGGTCAAGGACGTTGGAAATGCTCCCTCCCGTCACAGCTCCAAAGCTTGCACTCAATTCAGGCTCAAACATGCCTTTCATTAAATCTGTCATAATGGCCGTGTGGGCAGGGTTAAATTCTTGTTTTCTCTCCATATTCGCTTCGAACAGGATGTTTCCGTCGCGATCCTCGATTTTTTCCACGAGCCGGGGAGTGATACGGTAGCCGCCGTTGGCAAACGGACTGTAACTTTTCGTCATTTCCAGCACCCCGACATCACTCGTCCCAAGCGCAAGGGAAGGATTAGCCTCTAACGGGCTCTCAATACCAAACCGGCCTGCCGTATGAAGAAGGTCTTCAAAGCCAAGCAGAAAGTGCGTTTTAATGGCAAAAATATTATCAGAAACAGCCAGTGCCTGAAGCATCGTAATGTAATCATCGGCATAGCGGTGGTTAAAGTTACTAGGTTTGTATTCATCTCTGCCTTCATCAAAAACAAAAGTGGTCTCTTCACTTTTAAGCATTGAATTAGGCTTTAAACCATGCTCGAGAGCCGCATAATACAAGAAAGGCTTCATTGTGGAACCTGGATGCCGTTTTGCCTGTGTAGCCCTGTTAAAAGGGCTGTCCGTATAATTTTTCCCGCCGACCAGGGCTCTTACATCGCCAGTTCGAGGGTCCATTGCCACTAAGGCAGTTTCCAGTTCATGGTCAGGGTCAAGCTCTCTTGAAATAATGTCTTCGGCATGCTTTTGTAAGCCTGAATGAAGAGTCGTGTGAATTTCCAGGCCGCCGCCATCGAGCATAGCCGGATCAAACCCGTGTTCTTCAGCGAGCCACTGACGGACGGCATCCTGAAAATACGGAGCGACCCGTTTCCCTTCTGTTTCCTGGCTGGAGGCAAAGGTTAAAGGTGCAGACTCATAACCCGCTCTTTCTTCAGGAGAGAGTGTGCCGGCTTCTTCCATTGATCTGAGCACGGTATGCTGGCGGGTGAAGGCCCGCTCCTCATCCACAAAAGGCGAATAGATACTCGGCCCTTTCGGTATTCCTGCAAGCAGCGCAGCTTCTGAATATGTTAATTCATCAGCGTTTTTTTGAAAATAAAGGTTGGCGGCTGCTTCAATTCCGTAAGCCCCGTGCCCGTAATAAATTGTATTAAGATAGCCTTCAAGAATTTCTTTTTTTGAATAATGAAGCTCAAGGCGTAAAGCATATAAAGCTTCATGCCATTTTCTTGCCCATGTTTTATCATGTGTTAAAAATAAATTCCGTGCGTACTGTTGAGTTATTGTGCTGGCTCCCTGCGCTTTAGAGCCTGATAAAACGTTAGTCAGAGCAGCCCTGGTGATCCGGATTGGGTCAAAGCCGTAATGGTCGTAAAACCGGCGGTCTTCAATAGCCAGAGTGGCATCCACTATGGTATTGCCCATTTGATCCAGCGGTATCCAGTAACGGTGTTCGCCTTGATGAAACTCTCCGATCCTCTCACCGTCAGCAGAATAAACAACGGTAGTATCGGGAACCGATAATGAAGGCCGCTCCATTTGATAAGCGTACAACACGAGAGCGCTCAACGTGAGGAAACTGAAGAAAATAACAAGTACGCCGAACCAAAGTATTTTAGTCCAAAGACGACGGCGCTTATGGTAGGCCGTCCGTGTCAGCACTTCCATCCCGTGCCCCTTTCCGGGGTCTGACCCCCCATTTATTTCCAAAGTGTAGTTACTGGGAACAGCTGGGGGGTCAGACCCCCCCAGAAGTTTCCATTCCCACAGTTTTCCACCTTTTGAAGGGCTTTATACGTTACTTTAGTTATGAAATTAAGAAAACAGTTTCTATTTATTTAGGATTGCTATATACTTTTTCTGTACTTTTCGTTTAATTGGGAAAATAGATAGTTTGAGTTGACGAAGTGATGGAAAAGGGACACTAAGTTTACAAGTAGCTGTAACAGCCTGGCAAGCTTTAAACAGACGTTTAAGCACCGGTTCAGCCCGGGGGGGGGGCGAAAAGCCAGGAGCCTTACTCCATACAAGGGATGAGGCGATTGGTCCCGGGGCTGCTAAAAACAAAGATTAACAGATCTATAAATAAAAAAGAGGTGACGCCAAATGAGTATTTGGTTTACAGAGAAACAGACAGAGAATTTCGGAATTACAGCAAAAATAAAGAAAACGTATGTAAGTGAAAAAACAGATTTCCAGCAGCTTGATATGGTAGAGACTGAGGAGTTTGGCAATATGCTCCTTCTCGATGACATGGTTATGACTACAGAAAAAGATGAGTTCGTCTATCACGAAATGGTGGCTCACGTGCCGCTTCATACCCATCCTCATCCTAAAAATGTCCTGGTTGTCGGAGGCGGTGATGGAGGCGTTATCCGCGAAATCCTTAAGCACCCTGAAGTTGAGAAAGCCACTCTCGTGGAAATAGACGGAAAAGTCATTGAATACTCCAAGCAATATTTGCCGACGATTGCCGGCAAACTCGATGACCCTCGTGTAGATGTTCAGGTCGATGATGGCTTCATGCATATCGCCAAAAGTGAGAATGAGTACGATGTCATTATGGTAGATTCCACCGAACCGGTAGGACCTGCCGTCAATCTTTTTACAAAAGGATTCTATGAAGGCATTTCCAAAGCGTTAAAAGAAGATGGCGTATTTGTCGCACAGACAGATAACCCGTGGTTTCAGCAGGAACTCATCCGAAACGTCTTCCGTGATGTGAAGGAGACGTTCCCGATTACCCGTCTTTATACGGCCAATATTCCTACGTACCCAAGCGGTCTCTGGTCATTTACGATCGGTTCAAAAAAATACGACCCGCTTGATGTACAAGAGGACCGTATTCATGATCTTGATACGAAATATTACACGAAAGACATCCACAAAGCAGCGTTTGCCCTGCCGAAATTCGTAGAAGACTTAACTAAGTAACGGGAAGAGGGATGACTTATGTTTTTTGACGAAGGATATTCAGGAAGAAAATTTATTATGGCAGCTAAATCATATGATGAAGCGGATATTGTGATGTTCGGGATGCCGATGGATTACACTGTCAGCTTCCGGCCTGGTTCCCGTTTCGGCCCGAACCGTATCCGTGAAGCTTCCATCGGCCTCGAAGAATACAGCGTGTATCTTGACCGCCATTTAGAAGAGGTGAGTGTGCACGATGCCGGGGACATGCTTCTGCCGTTTGGGAATGCAGCTAAAAGTATCGATATGATAGAAACGTATGCCAACCGTCTTCTTGAGGATGCCAAACTTCCGGCAGGAATTGGCGGTGAACACCTCGTGTCGTGGCCTGTGATCCGGGCTATGTTTAATAAGTTCGAGGATTTGGCTGTCATTCATATAGATGCCCATGCAGACTTAAGGGAAGAATACGAAGGGGAAGTGCTTTCCCATTCCACGCCTATCCGGAAAACATGTGAATTGATCGGACCGGAAAACGTCTTTTCTTTCGGCATCCGGTCAGGTATGCGTGAGGAATTCCAGTACGCCCGGGAGTCCGGCATGCATATGAGTAAATTTGAAGTAGCTGAACCGTTAAAAAAAATCCTTCCGCAATTAGCGGGGCGCCCGGTTTACGTCACAATTGATATTGATGTGCTTGACCCGGCGTACGCCCCTGGAACTGGCACTGCTGAAGCAGGAGGCATCACTTCCAAAGAACTGCTCGAAGCGATTCACGCCATCGCTGCGTCGGATGTTCAAATTACCGGTTTTGACTTAGTCGAAGTGTCACCCGCCTACGACAACTCAGAACAAACAGCGATCGCCGCCAGTAAATTCCTCCGTGAAATGCTGCTCGGCTTTAAAAAGTAACCACATCACCCGTGCCGGTCTAAAATCCCGGCGCGGGTATTTTCCATATAATGGGGGGTCTGACCCCTTTGTGAAAAATCCCCTTTACGAAAAACCACTTATATGGAAAAGCTTTTTGTGAAAAACCCCTTTATGACCAGCTTCTTTGTGCCATGCCCCTTGATGAACCGGGTTTTTCACGTTTGTTTACTGTCCCAATCATAGAAAACTTGGCTCTGCTCTTGAACCTCTTACTTTATTTTCGTTATAATAGTAGAGTTATTAAAAGGAAGGAATAGGTGATGAAGCCCCATGTCTTCAAGCGGATTACCTGTAACTATACACATGAAAACGACAATTAAAGATGGCAGACGTAAAGAGGTTCATTCGATGGAAGCCTCTGGAGAGCTGTTCCACCGGGGCGGGATGACTGTGATCCGTTTTTCTGAGCCTCAAGAAGAAAATGATACTCAGTCAACTATTCAAACAGTCAAACTTCACCGCGGGCAGATGTCTGTTCAGAGGAAAGGCGCCATTACAATGAACCAGCGCTTTATCCCGGGGCGTGAGACAGAAGGAATGTACCACAGCCCGTATGGTCCGATGGATATGCGTACCGACACGTCTGAAGTTGATTATGAATGGGACAGCCAGGCCCTGGAAGGATTCATCGACTTGCGTTATGCGCTCGTGATGCAAGGGTCAAAAACTGGAAATTATCATATGCACGTAAAAATCAAGGAGGTATAAATCAACGATGAGCCAAGTAGAACAGCTGAAAGAAGGCTTAAAGGAGCAGTTAATTGCAGCCGTATTAAAAGCAGAGCTCGCTGAAAAAGAAGAAATGCCAGACGTGGTCATTGAAACGCCGAAAGATAAGAGTCACGGGGATTTTGCGACAAACCTTGCTATGCAGCTCGCGCGCGTAGCTAAAAAGGCGCCCAAAATGATCGCTGAAGATATTGCAGCTAACTTTGATCATGAGGCCGGGAAGGTTGAAAAACTCGATATTGCAGGACCTGGCTTCATTAACTTCTTTATGAAAAAAGATTATTTAACAGACATCGTAGCAACCGTTCTGGAACAGAAGGATAAATTTGGAGAAACAAATGTAGGCAATGGCAAAAAAATTCAGGTTGAGTTCGTTTCAGCTAACCCGACTGGCACCCTGCACCTCGGACACGCCCGCGGAGCAGCAGTCGGCGACTCGCTTTGCCATGTGCTTGAAAAAGCAGGATACGATGTGGCACGTGAATATTATATTAATGATGCAGGAAATCAGATTGATAACCTGGCACTTTCCCTTGAAGCCCGTTATCTTCAGGAGCTTGGGGAAGACGTGCCGATGCCTGAGGACGGCTATCACGGCAAAGACATCATTAACTTTGCGAAGGAAATTGCCGACACTTACGGCAGCCGTTTTAAAGAAGCTAATGAAGAGGGACGCCGTGAATTTTTCCGTGAATACGGACTGAAACGCGAGCTGGACAAGCTGAAAAACGACCTGGCTGATTTCCGCGTTAACTTTAATAACTGGTTTTCGGAAACGTCCCTTTATACCGGCGGGAACATCACAGAAGTACTTGAAGAGCTGAAGGAGCGCGGTGAAACATACGAACAGGATGGCGCTGTCTGGTTCAGGTCAACAGCCTACGGCGATGATAAAGACCGTGTCCTTGTTAAAAGCGACGGCTCCTACACGTACCTCACCCCGGATATTTCTTATCATAAAAACAAGTTCGCCAGGGGCTTTGAAGAGCTGATTAACATCTGGGGAGCAGACCATCACGGCTATATTGGCCGAATGGAAGCAGCGATCCAGGCACTCGGTTACGATAAAGAACAGCTTGACGTGCAAATCATTCAAATGGTTAACCTGTTTGAAAACGGCGAAAAAGTTAAGATGAGTAAACGGACAGGTAAAGCTGTAACGATGCGTGAACTGATGGAAGAGGTTGGAATCGACGCCACCCGTTACTTCTTTGCGATGCGTGCGGCTGACACCCACCTGGATTTTGACTTGGATCTGGCTAAATCCCAATCCAATGAAAACCCGGTCTATTATGTCCAGTATGCACATGCTCGAATCTGCAGCATGCTCCGCCAGGCGGCAGATAAAGGTTACACTGTCGATCCCGCAGCCGATCTGACAAGCCTTACGGCAGATAAAGAACAGGATCTTATGAAAAAAATAGGCGAATTCCCTGAAGCCGTAGCTGACGCAGCTAAACGGCGTTCGCCGCACCGAATTACAAACTACGTCCATGAACTGGCCCAGGCGTTGCACAGCTTTTATAATGCAGAAAAAGTTATCAGCGATGATGAGGCATTAACGAAAGCCCGTCTGGCGCTGATGGAAGCCGTCCGTATCACACTTAAAAATGCGCTTGCTCTCGTTGGAGTGGAAGCACCGGAAAAAATGTAAAGAATCAAGCCTCTCTTTTTTCAGGGGGGCTTTTAATTTTTCCCAAAGAATTATTACTAATATTTTTTCAAAAATATAGATGTACGTACCTCTTTCTGTTAGTATAGAACATGTAGATTTAATAGTGTTTAATAAGATAATTTTTTTGAAGTGAAAGGTTTATCTTCTGAAAAATATAGTCGTTAAAAAGTAGGTGAAATAATGCAAGAAATCATATTAGCTCTCCTTGCAGGCTTGATCGTCGGTTTTGTATTTGCCCTTATCAAGCTTCCGATCCCGGCACCGCCGGCTTTACCGGGTGTTATGGGAATTTTTGGGGTCTATCTCGGATTTAAATTGTTCCAGTGGGTTTCCACGTCATTTTTTGGATAAGAATCCCGGCAGCGGCATAAGCTAAACCCATTATGAATCTGTGAGATGAAAATGGGGGTTTTGGCAATGCCTTTTACTAAAGATGAGCACGCAGCAGATATATATTATGAGAAGGAGGGGAAAGGAATTCCGCTCCTTTTTGTGCATCCTCCTTCGATGGGACATGTAACCTTCCGACGTCAAAAAAGCAGGTTATCCAATGATTATCAAGTCATGACGATGGATTTGAGAGGGAACGGGCGGAGCGGAATGGATGAAAGGCCCCTTTCAATGCCGCTTCTGGCCGAAGACGTCAAAAGGGTTCTTGATGCCGAAAACGTTAAATCAGCCTTTATCTGCGGATATTCAAACGGAGGATCGATCGTTCAGGAAACGGCGATTCAATATCCTGACAGGGTTCGCGGTATTATTCTTATGGGAGGATTCTCCGAAGTAAACAGTTTTCTGTTAAGAAATGAATTTCGCCTCGGCATTTATGCCGCAAGGGCGAAGCAGATGGGCCTTATTGCCAATGTCCTGGCTCTGGCGCACGAACGGGAGCCGCGAAGGAAAAAAGATTTGGCTGACTATGTGAAGCGGATGTCGCCGCACCTGTTAGAACAGTATTACCGGCTTGGACTGGCCTACTCGGCCACAGCCAGGTTAGAACAAATTCAATGTCCGGTGCTGCTGCTTTACGGCAACAGGGACGATTATGTCCATCATTACCGGCACCTGTTCCACGAAAAAGTTTCGGGACCGGTAGAAACCATCCTGTTAGGGGACGTAGGACACCAGCTTCCTACAAAAAAATCATCAGCAGTCCACCACCTCATAAAACAATTTGTTAAAAAGTATAATTAGCCCGGCCGAATCGGGTGGGAATCGGGTAAAAAATCGGGTGGGTGAGAAGTGGGTGCTACCGGAGTGTCAGCCAGGTAACACCCACTCGTGCCTCACAGAGAAATCAAGCGTAAACGAGAGAAAAAGCGAGTCCGAATCGGGTGGGTGAGAAGTGGGTGCTACCGGAGTGTCAGGGAGGTAACACCCACTCGTGTCTCACGCAGGAACAGCCTACCGTAACAGCCTTAGCCCGTTTAGTATGACAAGAATCGTACTTCCTTCATGGCCGATGACCCCTAATGGCAAAGTCAGCTGCTGTGCAAAATTCGCAGCGATTAAAATGAGAATGACAGAAATAGAAAATATCAGGTTTTGAGCCACGATCCGGTTCAGGCGTTTAGACAGCTTAAATGACAAACTGATTTTTTCCAGTTCGCTTTTCATGAGGACCATGTCGGCTGTGTCGATGGCGACGTCAGTGCCAGAGCCCATTGCGATTCCAATGTCAGCCTTAGCCATAGCAGGGGCGTCGTTAATGCCGTCACCTACCATCACTACCGAGCCGTATTTTTCCTTGAGCCGGTCGATTTCCGTCACTTTCCGTTCAGGGAGGCATTGGGATACCCAGTCATCAAGCCCTGCTTCAGCGGCAATGGAAGCTGCTGTGGATTCGTGATCGCCTGTAATCATAATCGTTTTAATTCCAAGGTCATGAAGGTCATCGATTAGTTGTTTCGCTTCAGGGCGGATCTCATCTTTGATGGCTAAGGAAGCAATGATTGTTCCGTTTTTAGATACATAGACCACTGTTTTTCCGTCTGCCTGCCATGCTGTTCTGTGGTTATCAATGGTTTCAGGAAGCGGCTCCTCCTCAGTCGTATCATCTGTTTCCGTACAGCCCGTCATCATCTCGAGATTACCAATTTTCCACTGGGCAGTTCCTATGTCAGCTTTTACACCATATCCCGTCACATCTTCAATGGACTCCACATCGACTGAGCCGCTTATTCCCTGCTTTTTTACAAAAGCGGTGATCGCTCTTGCCAGCGGATGGTTGGACTGGGCTTCAACTGCTGCCACCGTCTTTAATATCCCCTCGGAATCCGCTTTTTCCACAACACAGAAGTCAGTTACGGCTGGCTCTCCTTTAGTAATGGTGCCAGTTTTGTCTAAAGCGACTGCTGAGGCTTTTGACAATTGTTCAAGGTAGGTGCCGCCTTTCATTAGAACGCCCCTTCTTGCGCCGTTTGAAATGGCCGAAAGGAGGGCGGGCATTACTGAGGCAACGACAGCACACGGGGAAGCGACTACCAGAAGAACCATAGCTCTGTAAAAAGTCTCCTGAAAAGGCACAGTGAAAATAAGAGGAGGGATCACTAACATCAGAGCGACGACAATTAATACCGTAATGACGTAAGGGCCTTCAACTTTTTCAATAAACTGCTGGGCAGGGGGGCGGCTGCTTTTTGCCTGTTCGACAAGACCGATCATCTTTTGAAAAAGCGAGTTAGCGTTTTCCTTTGTGACTTCCACCACAATGGAGCCGCGTCCGTTCATTGTTCCGTTGTAAACTTCATCTTTTAAATCTTTATCGACAGGGACAGGCTCCCCGGTAATAGCAGATTCATCAACTGAGGTCGAGCCCCGTACCACGACACCATCTGCCGGTACTCTTTCCCCGCTGCGGATTAGTATGCGATCTCCGACAAGCAGGTCGTCCACCGGCACTGTTTCAAGTTCTTCGCCTGCAGTTACTCGGTTGGCTTCTAAAGGAGCCAATTTAACGAGCGAAGAGAGATCTTTTTCGCTTTTTTGCCAAGTATAGGTTTCCAGGGCGCCGCTCAATGAAAAAATAAAAATCAAAATCGCGCCTTCACTCCAATAGCCGATAGATGCCGCTCCGAGAGCTGCAAGAATCATAAGCATTTCTACATTCAGTGCCCGGTCCTGGATCAAGTCTTCTAATCCTTCTTTTGCTTTGTAGAAGCCCCCAACAGCATAAGAAAGAATGTAAAAAACAATAGCTGCTGTTGCCCAGCCCGGCTCGCCGGCACGGTCAGAGAGAAGGCCTGCTGCAAGAAATATCCCCCCTGAAAGAGACATAATAAGCTGCCGGTGAACAACTAACGCTTTTTTGAACGAGTGCTGGCATGCCAGAATACGCGAGCCGCCTGATTTTAATGGCTGAATTTCCATGATAATCACTCCGTTCTAATTGATAAAGAAATTCATCTTCAGTACCCTTATAAAGCAGAAATTGCTGCCACCAATATCAGGTGACAGCAAAAAATTCCGGGTAATAAAGTATATGAGTGTTTTAATTTTTATTCATTGTCTCTAATTTAATTATACTCTTTTTTTCTTTAATATGAACTGGAAAAGCTACATAAATGGTGACAATGCTGTGCCAATCATTTCCTTTCCTCTTTCAAAAACAGAGCGGTTCCTTACATACTTTAAGGTAATTTCTTCTGAGCATTCATAAAAATCCTTCTCAATTTCCTTTTTAACAGGAAGCACCCAGTCACGGTCCTCAATAATACAATTAATCTCTTTGTTAAGATGAAAACTCCGTTTGTCAAAGTTAGACGTGCCGATATCCATCAGGTAATCGTCAATAACAATTACTTTTGAATGGTAAAACCCTTCTGTAAACTGGCGGATAGTTACTCCTGCTTTTAAAAGGTCCGGAAAATAGGGGAAAGCTGCATCTTTTACGAACGGATGATCGGCATATTTCGGAATAATTAATTTAACGTTAATCCCATTTTTAGCAAGCCTGATTAATTTGTTTTTTAAGATTTTTCCAGGGATAAAATAAGGAGTGCCGATAATAACCGATTCTTTTGCCCTGTCAAGGAGGGAATCCACCATTTCAATCACGTGGGCTCCGTCAGTAGGAATGACTTTCAGAGGGACAGGGCCGGATCCTGCTGGTTTAGACTCGATTTTATTTTCGCCGGTTTTCTCACCGGAGGCCCCGTTCCAGTCAGTGATAAACTGCTTTTGGAAATCCTGAACTGCTTCTCCGCCGACATAGATATGGTAATCTCTCCAGCGGCCCAGATCAGGATCCCGTCCTAAGTATTCATCACCAACATTATACCCGCCTATATATCCGTGAAATCCGTCTATTACCGTTACTTTCCGGTGGTTCCGCACATTCATTGAATAAAACAGTAAAGGAAAAGAGGGGACGTTAGTCTTTTTTATAAGGACGCCTGCTTTTTTAAGAGACTTTTTCTCTTTTTTGGAGATCGCATAGCCGCCCCAGTCCACCATCAGACGGACATCGACTCCCTGGACTGCTTTTTCTTTAAGGAGCTCAAGAAATTTCCGGCCGATATGGTCATCGCGGAAAATAAAAAACTGAATATGAATGTGATGCTCTGCTTTGTCAATCTTATCGAGCATATGGTCAAACAGTTTATCTCCCCGGGGGAAGAAATCGACATGGCTTTTTCTGAGTACGCTTTCTTCCATCGGGCGGATCTTTGAGCGATGGAGTTTAAAACCGATATATAAATCAATAGAAATCCAGGCAATAATGACGGCGATCACAGCTAAGACTATAGTCATATTAATTCCAACTCTCATAAAAGTTTGTCCCCGGTATTATTCCCCATGTCGTGGAAAATCAATCATTCTGGTAAGTAAAAAACCGGCTGCCTGGGCAAACCGGTTTTTCACTCATCATATCAGTTGGATTTATCAAGCATTTTTTTTCCTCCGGGCGCCAGTTGATAAGCGCCCTCTGTTTCTTGTACGAGTCCCATGGAGGCCATGTCTCTCATTGAGCTTCTTATTTTGAACATAGGAATGGCAAGTTCCCTGGACAAGTCTGCTGGGGACTTAGGGGAATTTTCCACTGCCTGTAGAATATTTTTTGCTGATTGTGTCAGTTTGCCGTTACCGTTAACGCAAGCCATTAGTGAATCTCTCCTTTACAGTTGTTTCTTGCAGAAGTACCAGTCAGTACATTCCACACTATCGTCATTGGCACGTTCCTCAGCTTCTTCCTGTGTTTTCGGCGGGGGAACAATGACTTTTTCTCCTGGTTCCCAGTTAGCCGGGGTAGCTACGCCATGTTCATCGGTCGTCTGCAGTCCTTTAATTAACCGGAGGATTTCAGGCATATTTCTTCCGGTTGAAAGAGGATAATAAATGACCGCGCGGACAATTTGCTTATCGTCTATGACAAATACAGCTCGTGACGTTTCTGTGGTGCTCTCGCCAGGCATAATCATGCCGTATTTTTTGGCGACATCTTTATTTAAGTCGGCAATAATAGGGAAGGTCAGTTCTACGCCCATTTTCTCTTTCACGTTTCTTACCCAGGCGATATGGGAGTGGACGCTGTCCACGCTAAGTCCTAGAAGCTCTGTGTTAAGGTCGCGCAGTTCATCGGCGATCTCCTGGAAAGCGATAAATTCGGTTGTGCAAACAGGAGTGAAATCAGCGGGATGCGAGAAGAGAACAACCCAAGACCCTTTGAAATCTTCTAAGCGCAATGTCCCGTGTGTTGTTTCTGCTTCAAAATTCGGCGCAGTATCTCCAATACGGGGAAGTGAGATAACTTTTTCTTCCTGATTCATATTTTCCATGACTTAACCTCTCCTTATTTATAATAATTATTTTGTAATACATCTATTAATTTAATACACCTTAGGGTATAAGTGAAGATTTTTAGCGCAAAATTAGTGTGAATTATTTGTGAAATTAAGAGTGGGAACGTATAGGAACTACTCCAGTTGAAGTGTTAAATGATAATTAGCTAATTTAGTTGAGAAATAAGAAGCTTATTTCATGCGTTTTAACGAGGTGATGGCCGCTGCTTCTTTAGAGACGAGCTGAAAAAAATATACAAAAATTTAAAATAATTGAATAGCACGTCAGGTGTGGTGTTAAATAAAAAAATTATACAAAAAAATCTATGAATGAATACTCATTCATATTTTTCTGTGATATAATAAAATTCAAATTGAAGTTATTTTCTGAATACATTGAAAGGGGATGGTTCCATGAACCCGATTTTAATTAATTGGATCATGTTCATTCTTGTAACCGGTTACGCGGTTTACTTATTCGCTTCACTGGTAAAAACAAGAATGGAATATATCAAGCTTGGTAAGAAACCGGAATTTATTTTGTCGATGAAAGAGCGTAAGGAAGCCATGATGACGATGGTTTTCGGGCAGAAAAAATTATTGAAGGATAAGAAGAGCGGGATTATCCATGTCATCTTTTTCTACGGATTCCTTCTCGTGCAGTTCAGTGCAATTGATGTGATCTGGAAAGGATTAAATCCAGGCAGTCATCTGCCGTTAGGGCCTGTTTACCCTATCTTTACTTTTTTCCAGGAGATAGTGGTCCTCGCCATTCTTGTGGCAGTCGTCTGGGCGTTCCACCGCCGGTATGTTGAAAAACTGGTCAGGCTTAAAAGAAACTTTAAAGCCGGTCTTGTGCTCATCTTTATCGGAGGCTTAATGATTTCAAAACTGTTTGCAAAAGGGATGGAAATGATCTGGCTTGATAAGGCGACAACGGGCGCTGAACCGATTGCATCAGGTATTGCGACCGTCTTTGCAGGAATTGGTCCGACGGCGGCAGGAGCCGGGTTCTTCATTTTCTGGTGGGCGCATCTCTTGTTCCTGCTTACGTTCCTTGTCTATATACCACAATCCAAACACGCCCACTTGATTGCAGGGCCTGCTAATGTATGGGCAGGGCCTACACATAAAAGGGGCCAGCTTGAAGCCATAAATTTTGAAGATGAAGAAGCTGAAAAATTCGGCAAGAATCAAATTGAAGACTTTGACCAGAAACAGCTTCTGGATTTATACGCCTGTGTGGAATGCGGACGCTGTACGAATATGTGTCCGGCTACAGGGACAGGGAAAATGCTGTCACCGATGGATCTCATTATAAAAATGCGGGATCATTTAACAGAAAAAGGGGCGGCTGTAACTTCCAGAAACCCGTGGATGCCAAGCTTTGCTTTTAATAATACAAGAGGAAACCAGCTGGCTGCAGCAGGGAATGAAGAAGCAGCTGCGTCACTGGACTTTAACCCGTATGATGTCAACCTTGTGGGCGACGTTATTACTGAAGAAGAGCTTTGGGCCTGTACAACGTGCCGGAACTGTGAAGACCAGTGCCCGGTTATGAATGAGCATGTAGATAAAATTATTGATATGCGCCGTTACCTTGTTTTAACAGAAGGTAAAATGGATACTGAAGCCCAGCGGACGATGAAAAATATCGAAAAGCAGGGCAACCCTTGGGGGATTAACCGTAAGGAACGTGAAAACTGGCGTGATGCGCGTGAAGACGTAGACGTTCCAACTGTTAAAGAGATGAAAAAACGCGATGAAGATTTTGAATACTTATTCTTTGTCGGTTCTATGGGGTCCTACGACAACAGAAGCCAGAAAATTGCGTTGTCTTTTGCTAAAATCATGAATGAAGCAGGCATTAAATTTGCCATTCTTGGAAACAAGGAAAAGAACTCCGGAGATACGCCGCGCCGCATTGGAAACGAGTTTCTGTTCCAGGAGCTGGCTGCTTCAAACATTCAGGAATTTGAGAAAAATGAGATTAAGAAAATCGTTACGATAGACCCGCATACGTATAATACGTTTAAGAATGAGTATCCTGATTTTGGACTTGAAGCGGAAGTTTATCACCATACGGAACTGATCTACCAGTGGATCAAAGACGGGCTTATTAAGCCGACGCAGGAAGTGAAAGAAACGATCGTTTACCATGACTCCTGTTATCTGGGACGTTACAACGACGTTTACGACCCGCCTCGTGAGATTTTGAAAGCGATTCCGGGTGTTGAACTTGTTGAAATGGAGCGCAACCGCGAAAATGGGATGTGCTGCGGAGCCGGCGGCGGGATGATGTGGATGGAAGAAGATACCGGCACACGTGTCAATGAAGCGCGAACAGAGCAGGCGCTTGCCACCTCTTCCAGTGTCATCGGAAGTGCTTGTCCATACTGCTTAACGATGTTGAGTGACGGAACGAAGGCGAAAGAAGTAGAAGAAGATGTTAAAACAATGGATATTGCGGAAATCGTGGAAAAGTCCATTGTTAAGAAGGAAGAGCCAGTGACAGTTTAACAGCCCCCTATAACTCTATGAAACAAAATTCAAAATATTCGGGTGTCTCGGAAAATTTACGAGACATCCGAATAATTATGTTTTACAATAGACATATGCGACGTTTGTAAGCGCTTAACTATTAAGCTATAAAGCTGCTGAGTGAGCGTTCGATCATTTGTTTTCCTGATGTAAAGTTACTTTGAGAAAGAGTCTGGTACAGGAAAGGCCAAATAACGAAAATAAAGGGAGGAAATTTTTCATGAGTAAAACAGTGATTGTCAGTGGAGCAAGAACACCGGTTGGGAAGCTGGGAGGCGCTTTATCAGGCTTTACAGCCTCACAGCTTGGAGGAAAGGCGATCAAAGCAGCACTTGAACGGGCTGGCCTTGAAGGGCAGGATATTGGCCATGTCATTATGGGATCTGTCCTCCAGGGCGGCCAGGGACAGCTTCCTTCCAGGCAGGCGATGCATGAAGCGGGAATTCCTTGGGAGACAGAAACTGAAACGATCAATAAAGTGTGTGCCTCCGGGATGAGAAGCGTCACACTGGGCGATATCCTGATCCGGGCAAAAGAGCAGGACACGATTGTGGCTGGAGGGATGGAATCCATGAGCCAGGCGCCGTTCTTTGTTAAGGGAGCACGCTTTGGTTTTAAAATGGGTGAACAAAAGTTTCATGACATGATGATCCATGACGGGCTGACTTGTACTTTCACAGGCGTCCATATGGGCAATTACGGAAATAACGTGGCGAAAGAGCATAACCTGACCCGTGAAGCTCAGGATGAGTGGTCTTATCAGAGCCATCAAAAAGCCGGTGCGGCAATTGAATCAGGAAAGTTTAAAGAAGAGATTGTCCCTGTTGAAGTACCGCAGCGCAAAGGCGACCCTCTTGTCGTAGAGAATGATGAATCACCAAGGAAAGATACGTCACTAGAGAGGCTGGGCAAGTTGAAGCCGGTATTCGGAGCCGAAGGCACGATCACTGCCGGTAATGCGCCTGGAGTCAATGACGGAGCCGCTGCGCTCGTCTTAATGTCTGAAGAAAAAGCAAAAGAAAAAGGGCTGGAGCCGCTTGCAACCATTATCGCCCATACCCAGCTGGCAGTAGAGCCTGAAAACTTTCCTAAAACGCCAGGTCTCGTCATAAATAAGCTGCTCGAAAAATCAGGGAAGTCACTCGATGATATCGACCTGATTGAGGTAAATGAAGCATTTGCTGCTGTCTCATTGGCAAGCGGACAAATTGCCGGCCTTGATCCGGAAAAAATAAACGTTAACGGAGGTGCCGTAGCACTTGGGCATCCAATCGGTGCGAGCGGGACAAGAATTATTCTGACGCTTGCTTATGAATTAAAGCGCCGCGGCGGCGGTACAGGCATTGCCTCTATTTGCAGCGGCGGAGGCCAGGGCGATGCGATTATGATCCAGGTGTAAAAGAAGCCAAAGGGTGAAAGCACCAAACACAATAGAGCATAAAAATGACAAGGGGGTTCAGTCTGGTATGGAAATACAAAAGGTTATGGTAATCGGGGCAGGACAAATGGGGGCCGGTATTGCCCAGGTGTGCGCGATGAACGGCTATGATGTGATGCTTCATGACTTAAAGGAAGAATACGTTGAAAAAGGACTTAAAGGGATAAGGAAACAGTTGCAGCGCCAAGTAGAGAAGGACCGGATTTCTGAAACGGATATGGAACGTTTTATGCGGCAGATTCATTCGTCTACACGCCTCAGTAACGCAGAAGAAGCAGATATTGTGATTGAAGCGGCATTGGAGAATATGGAAATAAAGAAAAATATTTTTGCCCAGCTGGACGAGTTTGCGCCTTCCCACGCTATTTTGGCAACCAATACGTCGTCTCTTCCAATTACAGAAATTGCAGCTGAAACAAAGCGTCCTGAAAAAGTGATCGGGATGCACTTTATGAACCCGGTCCCTGTTATGAAACTGGTGGAGGTCATCAGGGGGCTGGCTACTTCAGATGAGACATTTAATACCGTTAAAAGTATGTCGGAATCATTAAAGAAAACACCGGTGGAAGTAAACGACTTCCCTGGTTTTGTATCAAATCGTATTCTCATGCCGATGATCAATGAAGCAATTTATACGGTTTTTGAAGGGGTGGCCACTCCTGAAGATGTGGATGAAGTGATGAAGTTAGGCATGAACCATCCGATGGGCCCTCTGACACTTGCTGATTTTATTGGTCTCGACACGTGTCTGTATATTATGGAAACCCTCCACGAAGGTTTCGGAGATGACAAATACAGGCCTTGCCCGCTTCTGAGAAAATATGTGAAAGCTGGCTGGCTCGGCAAAAAATCAGGCCGTGGTTTTTACAATTACAGCTGATGACAACACATGAGAGGTGACCGCCATGAATTTCACATGGACAGATGAACAGCAGATGATGCAGCGGATGGTGCGCCAGTTTGCTGAAGAAAAAGTAGCCAAAGCGGCCGAACATATGGAGAAAACAGACGAGTTTCCCCGTCACATCGTTAAAGAGATGGGGGAGCTGGGACTGATGGGCATTCCGATTCCCGAGAAATACGGCGGTTCAGAAATGGATTATTCTTCTTATATTCTTGCTATCCATGAACTGTCGAGAGTAAGCGCGGCGGTCGGCGTGATCCTGTCGGTCCACACATCAGTTGGGACTAATCCAATCCTTTATTTCGGTACAGAGGAGCAGAAGCAAAAGTATTTGCCTAAACTGGCTTCCGGCCAGTACCTCGGAGCTTTCGCCCTTTCAGAACCAGGGGCAGGAAGTGATGCTGCGGCAATGAAAACAACAGCTAAAAAGGATGGCAGTCATTATATTTTAAACGGCTCGAAGGCCTGGATTACGAGCGGAGGCGAGGCGGACACGTATATCGTTTTTGCTAAAACTGACCCGGCCGCCGGGAGTAAAGGTGTCAGTGCGTTTATTTTAGAAAAAGATACACCGGGATTTTATGTCCTTCCTAAAGAGAAAAAAATGGGTCTTCACGGCTCCAATACGACCCCTCTGTCGTTTGAAGACTGCCGGATTCCTGCAGAAAATCTGCTGGGGAATGAAGGAGAAGGATTTAAAATCGCAATGGCTAATCTGAATACCGGACGTATAGGGATAGCAGCCCAGTCGCTCGGTATCGCCCATGGAGCGCTCGATGCTGCAGCAGCCTATGCGAAAGAAAGAAAACAGTTTGGAAAACCGATCGGCCAGATGCAGGGGCTTGCTTTTAAACTGGCTGACATGGCGACGGCTTTTGAAGCGGCCAGACTGCTCACGTACCGCGCGGCAGATCTCGTAGCAAAAGGGATGCCGGCAGGGAAAGAAGCTTCCATGGCTAAAATGTTCGCTTCAGATGCGGCGATGAAAATAACAACGGAAGCAATACAGGTTTTCGGCGGTTACGGATATACAAAAGACTATCCAGTTGAGCGGTTCTTCAGGGATGCCAAGGTGACCCAGATTTATGAAGGGACCAATGAAATCCAGCGGATCGTTATTGGTAAACATTATTTAAGAGATTAATATAACTGAAGGGGATGGATACGGTGAATTTTCAACTGACAGATGAGCAGGAAATGATTCGTAAAATGGTACGCGATTTTGCAAAGAACGAAGTGGAGCCGACTGCGGCGGAAAGAGATGAAGAAGAACGGTTCGACCGCGCGATTTTTGACCAGATGGGCGAGCTTGGGCTGACAGGCATTCCGTGGCCTGAGGAATACGGCGGTATCGGAGCTGATTATGTGAGCTACGTGATTGCCGTAGAAGAGCTTTCAAGAGTGTGTGCGTCCACAGGGGTAACCTTATCAGCCCACCTTTCTCTTGCCGGCTGGCCGATTTTCAAATTTGGGTCTGAAGAACAAAAGCAGACGTTCCTTCGACCGATGGCTGAAGGAAAGAAGATGGGTGCTTACGGCCTGACAGAGCCTGGTTCCGGAAGTGATGCGGCTAACATGAAGACAACAGCTAAGCGGGACGGGGACGACTATATCCTAGACGGGTCTAAAATCTTTATTACAAATGGCGGAGAAGCCGATTATTATGTCGTATTTGCTATGACAGACCCTGAGAAAAAGCATAAAGGATGCACTGCCTTTATTGTGGAAAAAGACATGGCAGGTTTCTCAATGGGTAAAAAGGAGAAAAAGCTTGGCATCCGTTCCTCTCCGACACTGGAAATCATTTTCGACGGCGTGCGGGTTCCGCAGGCAAACAGGCTCGGCGAAGAAGGAGAAGGATTTAAAATTGCAATGATGACCCTTGATGGCGGGCGTAACGGAATTGCAGCCCAGGCAGTCGGGATTGCCCAGGGTGCCCTTGACGCTGCTGTTGATTATGCAAAAGAGCGCAAGCAATTCGGGAAAGCGATTGGTACCAACCAGGGAATCGCGTTCAAAATTGCTGAAATGGCTACAAAAGTTGAAGCCTCACGACTGCTCACTTACCAGGCCGCATGGAAAGAGTCGCATAATCTTCCTTACGGTAAAGAATCGGCTATGTCCAAGCTGTTTGCAGGGGATTCTGCGATGGAAGTGACAACTGAAGCCGTCCAGGTATTCGGCGGGTACGGCTATACGAAAGATTACCCTGTCGAGCGTTACATGCGTGACGCTAAAATCACCCAAATTTACGAAGGAACTAACGAAGTTCAACGACTGGTTATCTCTAAAATGCTGTTAAAAGATTAATAGTCTGGTTCCGGCCGGTAATTCCTCAATGAGGGCCAATAAGGGCGGAAAGAGACCAGTCTCTTGCGGACAGTGAACAGGCCCTCCTTAAAAAGGGCCTGTACGGGTTTACAGGCATAACTAATACCAGCTTTATAGAAAGAAAGGATGAGACACGATGGAGAAAAAAATAGCAGATGAACTTTTAAACGGAAAACAACGGGCACTGGCGAAAGCCATCTCCATCGTGGAAGACAGAAAGCCGTCTCACCGGGAACTTATGAAACAGATTTATCCGCATACAGGAAACGCCCATATTATTGGCATTACTGGCTCACCGGGAGCAGGAAAAAGTTCGCTCGTAAACGGGCTTGTCCGTGAATGGCGCAAGAAAGGCCAGTCAGTGGCTATTGCTGCCATAGATCCAACAAGTCCTTTCTCTGGAGGGGCTCTTCTTGGTGACCGGATACGGATGCAGGATCACGAAGATGATGAAGGAGTTTTTATAAGAAGCATGGGGACGAGGGGAAGCCTTGGGGGGTTATCTGAAGCTTGCCAGGACACGGTCCGGCTGATGGAAGCTGCCAAGTTTGACAAGGTGGTTATAGAGACGGTCGGGGTCGGCCAGTCAGAACTGGATATTATGAAGACCGCGGACACGATTGCCCTCGTGCTGTATCCTTCCGGCGGCGACGTCATCCAGGCGTTTAAAGCAGGAATAATGGAAATTGCCGATCTGTTTATTATTAACAAGGCTGATCTTCCCGGTGTGGAACAGCTTAAAGGGGAGCTGGAAGACTTGCTGCATATAACAAGTCTTCCGGAAAGCTGGGAACCGCCGATTTTACCGGCGATCTCTACAGAGAAGCACGGGGTGGCCGAGGTGGCAGAGTCGCTTGATAACCATCACCGGCACTTGCTTTTATCAGAAGAAAAATCTGAACGGCGGATCAGCCAGAAGGAAACCGAAGTGGAACGACGGCTGATTGAGAGATTAAAAGAAGAGTTCACTCCTTATATTAAAGAGTCTCTGAATCAAAACAACCATGGAAAAGGACAGCTGCAAGAAGCTGATCCTTATGAGTTGGCAGAAGTGATATATAAACAGTGGCTGGCAAAAATGCACCGTAATGATGAGAGAGGAGAGTGAGCACGTGAAAAAGAAAGACGTACCGTCATTAGTGAAAGACCAGCGCCTGATTAAAAAAAGGCGGGGCCAGATTATTAAAGCGGCTGTCCTGCTTTTCAACGAAAAAGGCTATCACAAAGCGACGACGAGAGAAGTGGCTAAAGCGTCGGGGTTCAGTATCGGGACGTTGTACGAGTATATCGGTTCTAAAGAAGATATTCTTTACCTCGTCTGTGACGCGGTATATGACGAGGTCATGGGGAAATGGGAAAAATTGAGGGATGGCAACCTGGAAGGCCTGGATCGGCTGTATCAGGTAATAGAAGCTTATTTCAGGGTCATACACAGTCTGCAGGATGAAGTGCTGGTCCTTTACCAGGAGTCCAAATCTTTGTCTGACGATGCCCTCGCATACGTGCTTGAGAAAGAAATGAGTATGAAAGCAATGTTTGAAAAAGAGCTTAAAGAGGCGAGGAACTCAGGAATTATCAGCCTTCATGACGAAGAAATCTCCCTCGCCTGCCATAATATCCTTGTTGCCGGCCACATGTGGACGTTCCGCCGGTGGGCAGTCCAGAGAGACCATGATATTGATTCATATTGTAAATGGCAGATTGCCCAGCTGTTCAGAGGGTTTGGGTTAAACAAAAACATTAACGGCACCTTTCAACTATTAGAAAATAAGCCGGAAACGGAGGAAACGATATGAGCATGTATGAGCCGGTTCATCCAGTCAGATTTGTCACGGCTTCAAGTCTTTTTGATGGTCACGACGCTTCCATCAACATTATGCGCAGGATGCTCCAGGCCTCCGGAGCTGAAGTAATCCATTTAGGGCATAATCGTTCAGTTGATGAAGTGGTCCGGGCAGCAATCCAGGAAGACGTGCAAGGCATCGCCATCTCTTCTTACCAGGGCGGCCATATGGAATATTTCAAGTATCTGCACGATCAGCTGCAGGAAAAAGGAGCAGGCCATATTCAGATTTTCGGCGGAGGCGGAGGGGTCATTATTCCGTCAGAAATAAAAGAACTCCATGATTACGGCATCGCACGTATTTTTTCACCGGAAGACGGCCGTAAACAAGGCCTTCAGGGAATGATAAACGGGATGATGGAAGCCTGTGATTTCGCGACGAGCGCCGTTCAGGATCTTTCTAAAGACTTGCTGCTGGAAAAAGACAGCGGGGCTGTGGCCAGGTTTGTGACGGTCGCTGAAAAGAAAGCATTCGGCGAAACGATGACGAAAGATGAACAAGAACAGTTTCAGCAGGCGCTTCTCGACGGCGAACTGCCGAAAGCGCCGGTACTTGGAATTACCGGGACTGGAGGAGCGGGTAAAAGTTCGTTGACTGATGAGCTCGTCAGGCGTTTTCTCATGGCGTTTCCTGATAAACATATTGCGATATTATCTGTTGATCCGACGAAAAAGAAAACGGGGGGGGCACTTCTCGGGGACCGGATCCGTATGAACGCTATCGATTCTCCAAGGGTGTATATGCGCTCGCTCGCTACAAGGGACAGCCGGCAGGAACTGTCTAAAGCAATTTCCGAAGCGATTCCTGTTGTCAAACGGGCAGGCTATGACCTGGTCATTGTGGAAACAAGCGGGATCGGCCAGGGAGATGCAGCTATAACCGATGTGGCGGATGTCTCAATGTATGTCATGACCAGCGAGTTTGGCGCACCGTCACAGCTGGAAAAAATAGATATGATTGATTTTGCTGATTTAATTGCTATTAATAAATTTGACCGTAAAGGCAGTGAGGATGCGCTTAGAGAAGTAAGGAAGACCTACCAGCGCAGCCATACCCGCTTTGAAGAGGATCCGGAAGCTATGCCGGTCTATGGCACAATGGCCAGCCAGTTTAACGACCCGGGGACAAACCGTCTTTTTTATGAAATGGTTCAAGTGATTAATCAGAAGTACGAAAAAGACTGGCAGACGGAGCTTGGCAAGGGCGATGAGATTAAGCTTCGCAACGCGGTAATTCCTGCCGACCAGATCCACTACTTGCGGGAAATTGCCAGGACGGTGAAAGGGTACCACGGGGAGACAGAAGCGGAAGTCAGCAAAGCCCGGCGGGTTTTCCAGCTTGAAGGGACTCTTGAACTTCTTGAAGAGCACTCAGCCTCGGATACCGATACGGCAGAACTGGAAAAGCTGCGCGACTATTACCGCACCTCCATGCTTCCTGAAGCTCAAAAGGCTTTGGAAACATGGGAAGATAAGAAAAAAGCTTATAAAGAAGACCAGTATGTCATTAAGATCCGGGATAAAGAGATAGTGACCGATATTCAAACGAAAAGCTTATCAGGGCTTAACATTCCGAAAGTCTCTCTGCCTAAATTTGCTGATTACGGAGAGATTATCCGCTGGATCCGCAGCGAGAATGTTCCTGGTGAATTCCCTTATACGGCAGGCGTCTTTCCTTTTAAACGGAAAGGGGAAGACCCTAAGCGGCAGTTTGCCGGTGAAGGGGGCCCGGCGAGAACAAACCGCCGCTTCCACTACCTGTCAAAAGATGATGAGGCGAAGCGTTTAAGCACGGCGTTTGATTCGGTGACATTATACGGGGAAGATCCGGACCACAGGCCGGACATTTACGGTAAAGTCGGCGAGAGCGGAGTGAGCATTTGTACGCTGGATGATATGAAAACATTGTACAGCGGATTTGACCTAGTCGACCCGTCCACATCCGTTTCGATGACGATTAACGGGCCTGCGCCGATCATTCTGGCGATGTTTATGAATACGGCGATCGACCAGCAGCTTGACCGCTT
Source organism: Salipaludibacillus aurantiacus (assembly GCF_900111295.1). Classification (GTDB taxonomy): domain Bacteria; phylum Bacillota; class Bacilli; order Bacillales; family Salisediminibacteriaceae; genus Salipaludibacillus; species Salipaludibacillus aurantiacus. The sequence goes on from NZ_FOGT01000010.1 coordinate 78,033, forward strand.
CCGTGAACAGGAAGGCCGTGAGCCATCTCCGGAAGAAGCAGCTGATATCAGGGCTAAAACGTTATCGGTTGTGCGGGGCACTGTTCAGGCTGATATTTTAAAAGAAGACCAGGGGCAGAATACTTGTATTTTCTCCACTGAATTTGCTCTAAGGCTGATGGGGGACATCCAGCAGTACTTTATCGACCATAAAGTTCGCAATTACTATTCTGTATCCATCAGTGGCTATCATATAGCTGAAGCGGGGGCAAACCCGATCAGCCAGCTGGCGTTCACCCTTTCCAACGGGTTTACCTATGTTGAGTATTATCTGAGCCGGGGAATGAACGTCAATGACTTTGCTCCGAATCTGTCCTTCTTCTTCAGTAACGGTCTCGATCCGGAATATACAGTTATTGGCCGGGTGGCCAGGCGTATATGGGCAGTCGCCATGAAAAACAAATATGGAGCCAATGAACGGAGTCAAAAGCTGAAATATCACATCCAGACGTCAGGGCGTTCCCTCCATGCGCAGGAAGTGGATTTCAATGATATCAGAACCACACTCCAGGCTTTGCTTGCCATTTATGATAACTGTAATTCGCTTCATACGAACGCATACGATGAAGCGGTGACCACGCCGACTGAAGAAAGTGTCCGGCGGGCTATGGCGATTCAGATGATTATTACGAAAGAAATGGGGCTCGCTAAAAATGAAAATCCGCAGCAAGGGTCCTTTATAGTTGAAGAACTGACTGACCTGGTGGAAGAAGCTGTTCTGCTTGAGATGGAGCGGATCAGCGACCGCGGCGGGGTCCTTGGCGCAATGGAGACACAGTACCAGCGCGGAAAAATCCAGGAAGAGTCCCTGCTGTACGAGACGAAAAAGCACAGCGGTGAGCTGCCGATTATCGGGGTCAATACGTATCTTAACCCGAACCCGCCAACTGAAGAAGAATTCGATATGGAACTCGCCAGAGCGTCTAAAGATGAAAAAGAAGCGCAAATTGAAGATTTGAGAAAGTTCCAGAGTGAGAATGAAGAGCAGACAGAAGAAGCGCTGCACCGATTAAAACAAACAGCCCTCTCAGGAGGAAACCTGTTCGAAGAACTGATGCGCACCGTCCGCTCCGCAAGCCTCGGTCAAATTACCGGCGCCCTTTACGAAGTAGGCGGGCAATACAGACGAAACCTTTAAAAATGCCAGCATAAACCGGCCCCTCCCGGAGGAGCCGGTTTATTTTCCAGTAAATGGGGGGTCTGACCCCGTTTTGCAGATTCTTTTCATTTGGCTGGTAGCCGGCCCCGTCAAAAAACTTCGTCTGACTATGGCATAAATGATAAAATTGTGTTTATAATGGAAGGTATGGATTTACAGGCTGGCAAATAAAGACTGACTAATAACTGTAACAAATTACTTATGTAATACTTCTATAAGATCAAAAAGGTTTAAAAGCAGCAGCCTTTTTAGTACTTTAACAAAGTATCGCTCTGTTAAAGGATTAAATCAGTATAAAAAATCTAAGGTTTTTGCTGGAAATTGCCAGTAAGCCCGGATTTACTGAAGAAAAATTGCCAATATTTATGGTGAAAGGATGTGCCCATAATGAGTTTAAAGGATTTTACTGAAGAACAGCTTCAGGAAACATCAATGATTGAAATTGCCAACGAGCTTCTCACTGAACAAAACAATCCGATCGAGTACCACTCTCTGCTGAAACAGGTGGGTGAGGCTAAAGGACTTTCCGATGAGCAGCTGACAAACCGGATCTCCCATCTTTATACCGAAATGTCCATGGACGGCCGTTTCGTTAATTTAGGAGATAACCGCTGGGGGCTCCGCTCCTGGTATCCATTCGACCAGACGGAAGAAGACCTTTCCCAGGAAGCGACTAAAGCGCGGAAAAAGCGAGCTAAGGAGAAAGAGGAAGAGGAAGGATTTTACGATGATCTTTCTGAAGACTTTGATGAATTCGAAGATCTGGAAGATGAGCTGGATGACCTCGCCAACGAAGAAGATACAGACTTTGATGAAGTGGAAGATGATGATTTCACGGATACCAATGATGATAACGAAACAAGCGATGAAGAAACTGAGGAAGATGAACGTTAATAATAAGCTTGACTTTTCCCTCTGATATCGCTAAAATCATTTTTGGGCTTTACAAAAAGTTTAACTAAAAAGCTAATGACATATAAGAAAGGAAAGCGCCATAGTGTGCTGGCCTTTCTAAAAACAAAAGTGCCCCCTTTTACCTTATGTGGAAAGAGGGGGCCTTTTGTTTTTTTAATTTTATATAACTGTTGAAGCAGACTAACTGTCACAACAGATTTTTATAATCACCCCGGCGAATATCTAAATCATTAAAAAGTGAGGGAAAGAATCATGTCAACAAAGTATATTTTTGTCACAGGCGGAGTTGTATCATCATTAGGGAAAGGGATTACTGCTGCTTCCCTTGGGCGTTTGCTGAAAAACAGAGGAATGAAAGTGACTATCCAGAAGTTTGACCCGTATATTAACGTGGACCCAGGAACAATGAGCCCGTACCAGCACGGAGAAGTATTTGTCACAAACGATGGGGCTGAAACAGACCTCGACTTAGGGCATTATGAAAGGTTTATCGATATTAATTTAAATAAATACAGCAACGTCACTACAGGGAAAGTCTACTCTTCCGTCTTGAAAAAAGAGCGTCGCGGTGACTACCTGGGCGGGACTGTCCAGGTCATCCCTCATATTACCAATGAAATTAAAGAGCGTGTCTTCCAGGCGGCGAAAGAAGGAAACCCGGATGTTGTCATTACTGAAATTGGCGGAACTGTCGGGGATATTGAGAGCTTGCCTTTCCTCGAAGCAATCAGACAAATTAAAGGGGATGTAGGCGGAGAGAATGTTATGTATATCCACTGTACATTAATTCCTTACCTTGCAGCTGCCGGTGAAATGAAATCAAAGCCGACACAGCACAGTGTTAAAGAACTTCGCAGCCTGGGCATTCAGCCTAACGTGATTGTCGTACGGACTGAGCGCCCTGTCCCTGAAGAAATGAAGGATAAGATTGCTCTTTTCTGTGATATTGACAAAAATGCAGTCATTGAAGCCCGGGATGCCGGAACACTGTATCAGGTACCGCTCGATCTTCAGGAACAGAAACTTGATCAGTTTGTTTGCGATTATTTGAATCTTCCTTGCGGCGAAGCGGATATGACTGAATGGCTCGGCCTCGTTGAAAAAGTGACTAACTTGTCTAAAAAAGTCCGTATTGCCCTTGTAGGAAAGTATGTCGCTCTTCCAGACGCCTATTTATCAGTGGCTGAAGCAATGAAGCATGCAGGCTTTGCTTTTGATGCCGATGTAGAAATCGACTGGGTCAACTCCGAAGAAGTGACAAAAGAGAATGTGGCTGAGAAGCTGGCAGGCGCTGATGGCATCTTAGTTCCTGGCGGATTTGGAGACAGAGGAATTGAAGGTAAAATAAATGCCATTCAATTTGCCAGAGAAAATAAAGTGCCATTCCTCGGCATCTGCCTTGGAATGCAGCTCGCATCCGTAGAATTTGCCCGGAACGTATTAGGTTACGAAGGGGCCAACTCAGCAGAACTGGACCCTGAAACAAGCCACGCGATTATTGATTTGCTTCCTGAACAAAAAGATGTAGAAGACTTTGGCGGCACACTTCGGCTTGGCCTCTATCCTTGTAAACTTAAAGAAGGCACACAAGCTTACAGCGCCTATGACGAGCAAGTGATTTATGAACGCCACCGTCACCGTTATGAATTTAACAACGAGTACCGCGAGCAAATGGAAGAAAAAGGCTTTATCTTCTCAGGGGTGAGCCCGGACGGCCGTCTCGTTGAGATTATTGAAGTGGAAGACCACCCGTTTTTTATGGCTTCCCAGTTTCATCCTGAATTCGTTTCCCGGCCGACACGTCCGCAGCCTCTGTTCAGAGATTTTATCGAGGCGAGCACAGCTGGAAAATAAAAAATAACAGTAAATCAAACCGTTTCATCCATGCCTGCGTTTTGCAGGCAGGTGGTGAGGCGGTTTTTTTATGTGCAGGCATTGGTTTCGTTAAGCTGATGTTTTTCAATAAAAAAAGGGTTCCAGCTCCATGTGTCAAATACTACTAGAAGAAGTAACTTCTTCTTCCTTTTAGTAAAAGTGCTTTTAGCGATGGTCTATACGAGGTCGTGCCGTTGCGGAATCGTAAAGGAAGCGGCAACGGCCGGTAATTTAAACCAAAGAGGTGAAAAGAATGGATCAAGTGACACATGCTATTCAAGACTACTATCCTGAAGACTTTGCCCACTGCTTCGGATGCGGGAGAATGAATGAACAGGGGCACCAGTTCCGTACTGGCTGGGACGGAGACAAAACTGTAACGATTTATTCGCCTAAGGAAAAACACAAAGCAATTCCAGGCTTCGTATACGGCGGACTGATCGCTTCTCTTGTGGACTGCCACGGGACCGGTTCGGCAGCGCTGGTTAAGCACAGGGACAATGGCCTGGAGCCGGAAGACGCGGAAGACGCTCCCCGCTTCGTAACAGGATCACTGGCAGTGAAATATTTAAAGCCGACCCCCCAGGGAGTCCCGCTGCGTGCGGTAGGAACGCATGAGAAGACAGAGGGTAAGAAAATTACAATAAAAGTGGACGTTTATGCTGAAGATGCCCTTGTAGTAACAGGAGAGGTCACAGCTGTAGAAATGCCGGATACATTTAAAAAATAACTTTTCATTAAAAAAGGCGGCTGCCTGATTTAAAATTAGGCAGCTGCCTCTACTTATATAAGAGGGTCTTCTCAAATCAGTCGAGACGGACGCCCCCTTTGCCTCCCGGAATAGAAAAATCCCCGCTCCTTTGATCACATGTCATGTTCTTCAAGAATTTCCATAACTGAAAAGTATAAATGATAATAAATGTGGAGCCCTATTAAAAGGTGGGGTTTGCCAATTCGGTTTCCTGATTCCATCGGAACAAGCCCGTGCTGGATATGAGTGTTAAACGAGAAATCAGCTTTCTCCTGCCATACATTTTTTTCTTCACTACCTCCTGAATAGATGGAAATAACGGTGGCGCCCTGCTTTTTTGCTTCATCTGCCAATTGCTCTAAATGCGGGTTTTCCAGGCTTGATGAGGCAGTAACAAGCGTATCCATTTCAGTAAAAGAGGGGTCTTTGCCTATTTTAATGCTCCCGGGGATCCGGTCTTCTCCCGAACATGCCTGAATCGTTAATCCTTCCATTTCATTATCGCCGCACCATAAAAGGCGGCCGTCACTTATGACGCTCTGGGCTATGGCTCGTGACGCATCTTCTATGTCTTCTTCATAGTTATTCAAACGTTTGATTAAACCTGTCAATTGAGTGGTGAAAATCTTCATTTTTCAATAGTCTCCTTTCTGAAGAGTGATCTGTAAAAATTATTTTACCAGTTATGGGCAGGGTTTTCCCACACGACTGGAGAAATAGATAAAATAACCGGAAGTTGTTTTTTATCGAACAGTCCGATATAGTTATATCTAAAGTAGTGGTAAAACGGTAGATACTTACATAATTATGGCGAATTTCTAAAAGATAGCTCTGTTTTACTAGAGGAATTTGTATAGTTTTAGAGAATGTCTTATTTAAAGAAGGATAAAACATTCGTAATTATCATTCAATTTAATAGACCGAAGACTGGATGGGGAGGACGTTTTATGAGCGAAAAAGTGCTGATAGTAGATGATCAATTCGGGATTCGTGTCCTTTTGAAGGAAGTATTTGAAAAAGATGGATATGAAACTTATGATGCTTCCAATGGAAAACTGGCACTTGAACTGATTGAAGAAAAACAGCCGGACCTTATACTGCTTGATATGAAAATTCCGGGAATGGACGGGCTTGAAATTCTGAGGGAAATCCGCAACCGGGATTTAAACGTCAACGTCATTATGATGACGGCTTACGGAGAGCTTGAAATGATAAACGAAGCAAAGAAACTTGGCGCGATAGCCCACTTCGCCAAGCCGTTTGATATTGATGAAGTCCGCAGAAAAATCCGCACCTTTTTCGATTCTTAAAAGCCGGCTTTATTTTTGTGAATGAATTTGTCATAATATAAACGTGAAAAACACAAGCTATATGCTATAATGAGTGTGTGCGTCTGTCGAAATGTAAGCCCGAGACCGCGGAAGTTCAAGGCTTTTTTTCACTTAAAACGTCCGAAACGTACAAATGGCAAAGATTAAGGGGCGGGCAGTTTCCCTCAAATCGTGTTATTTGTATGTTTGTTTTGTGAAAGCATATCAGGTCAGACGAATCACGCACGGTAAATCAAAGGAGGATTTAAAGAATGCCTTTAGTATCAATGAAAGAAATGCTCGAAACAGCAAAAGAAAACTCTTATGGAGTCGGCCAGTTTAACTTGAACAACCTTGAGTTTACTCAGGCGATTCTGCAAGCAGCCCAGGAAGAACAGTCACCGGTTATTTTAGGTGTATCTGAAGGTGCTGCCCGCTACATGGGAGGTTTCTATACCGTTGTATCAATGGTTGAAGCACTTATGGCAGATTATGAAATCACAGTTCCAGTAGCTATTCACTTGGACCATGGTTCAAGCTTTGAAAAGTGTGTGGAAGCAATGTACGCCGGGTTTACATCTGTTATGATTGACGGATCTCACTACCCGCTTGCGGAAAACATTGCGTTAACTAAAAAAGTGGTTGATGTGGCTCACACATTAGGTGTATCTGTAGAAGCTGAGCTTGGCAGAATCGGCGGCCAGGAAGATGACCTGGTTGTCAGCGATGCTGAAGCTGCTTATGCAATTCCTGCTGAATGTGACCAGTTAATCCGCGAAACAAAGGTAGACTGCTTCGCGCCTGCATTAGGTTCAGTCCACGGTCCTTATAAAGGGGAACCAAACCTTGGATTTGACCGCATGGAAGAGATCTCTAACCTGACTGATGTTCCTCTTGTTCTTCACGGCGGAACTGGCATTCCGACTCATGACATCAAAAAGGCGATTTCTTTCGGTACAGCTAAGATCAACGTTAACACTGAGAACCAGATTTCTTCAGTAAAGCGTGTTCGTGAGGTATTAAACGAGAACCCTGAAATGATCGACCCTCGTAAATATCTTGGACCTGCCCGTGAAGCAATCAAAGAAACAGTTATTGGTAAAATGCGCGAATTCGGATCTTCCGGAAAAGCTTAAATTCAGTATACTGACAGCACCAACACCCGTTGGTGCTGTTATAATCACTTAATAGTAAGCGCTATCACAATGACTATGACTTTGGATGGAGAGGTGAAACGATGAAGTTTTTCATTGATACGGCTAATACAGATGAAATTAAAGAGGCTAATTCTTTAGGTATTCTGGCAGGGGTGACCACCAACCCTTCACTCGTTGCAAAAGAAGGAGTGGATTTTCATGAGAGGCTCCGGGAAATTACAAACATTGTTCCCGGCTCTGTGAGCGCGGAAGTCATTGCGACCGATGCGGAAGGAATGATTAAAGAAGGTAAAGAGCTTGCAGCTATTGCTCCGAATATTACAGTTAAAGTGCCAATGACACTGGAAGGGTTAAAAGCTGTCCGGACGTTCAGCGAATTAAATATTAAAACGAATGTAACCCTTGTTTTCTCGGCAAACCAGGCACTCCTGGCGGCACGTGCAGGCGCTTCATATGTATCGCCGTTTCTCGGGCGGCTTGATGATATCGGGCATAACGGCCTGGATCTGATCAAAACAATTTCAGAAATGTTTTACCTTCATGAAATTGAAACAGAAATTATCGCAGCATCGATCCGCCACCCTCAGCATGTGGCTGAATCAGCTATGAGCGGGGCGCATATTGCCACAATGCCTCTTAAAGTGATAGAGCAGTTAGTTAAACATCCTTTAACAGACCTCGGAATCGAAAAATTCCTGACCGACTGGAATAAGGCTAATAAATAAAACATGAAAGAGAGGCACCTTCTCGAAGGTGCCTTTCTTTCTATAGTATAGTAAACTTTACCCATCTTCTGAAAATTGATTGTCTAAATGACCGGTACATCGTGTAAAATGGAAATTAAGAAGTTTTACAGATGAGCTTTACACAACGTATGACAGAAGGGAAGCTGTTTTTAAATGGAAAAATTATTAATTGAAGGCGGTCATTCACTTGAAGGAACCGTTACAATCAGTGGAGCCAAAAATAGTGCAGTGGCGCTTATACCAGCTGCCATATTAGCTGACTCGAAAGTGACAATCGACAATCTCCCTGACATTTCTGATGTAGAAACGCTGGCCTTTCTGCTTGAAGAGATCGGCGGTAAGACAGAACTTGATAACGACACTCTCGTGATTCATCCTGAAAACATGTTCTCTATGCCGTTGCCAAACGGCCGGGTGAAGCAGTTAAGAGCTTCCTATTATATGATGGGAGCTATGCTTGGAAAATTTAATAAAGCAGTTATCGGGCTGCCTGGAGGGTGCAATCTTGGCCCGCGCCCGATTGATCAGCATATTAAAGGGTTTGAAGCACTTGGAGCCAAAGTAACAAATGAGCAGGGGGCCCTTTATCTGCAGGCGGAGGAACTGAGAGGTGCAAGAATATACCTCGACGTTGTGAGTGTAGGTGCGACTATTAATATTATGCTTGCTGCAGTTAAGGCAAAAGGGCAGACAATTATTGAGAATGCTGCAAAAGAGCCTGAAATTATCGATGTAGCGACATTACTCACCAGTATGGGCGCGAATATAAAAGGAGCCGGTACAAACGTCATCCGGATAGAGGGGAAAGATGAACTTCACGGATGCCGTCATTCGATTATTCCGGACCGGATTGAGGCAGGGACGTATATGATTTTAGCTGCGGCTAAGGGCCAGGCGGTTAAAGTCGACAACGTGATCCCGCTTCACCTTGAATCGCTCAGCTCAAAGCTTCGTGAAATGAATGTCGGTGTTGGAGTAAGTGACGATGCCATCTACATAGAAAGTAAAACCGTATTATCGCCTGTAGATGTTAAAACACTTGTATATCCAGGTTTTCCTACAGACCTGCAGCAGCCCATGACGAGCCTTCTTACAAAGGCAGAGGGCTCCAGCATTGTAACAGATACTATTTATAACGCCCGTTTCAAACATATTGATGAGCTTAGAAGAATGGGAGCCAGTATAAAAGTTGAAGGCCGCTCGGCGCTCGTGAATGGCGGCGGCCGTCTGCAAGGGGCAAAAGTGAGAGCCTCAGACTTAAGGGCCGGAGCAGCACTCGTAGTCGCAGGCCTTATGGCTGAAGGTGTCACTGAAATAACCGGGGTCAATCATATCGACAGGGGTTATGCTTACCTGGAGGATAAACTGAAAGGCCTGGGCGCAAATATTTGGCGTGAATCTCTTAATCCGGAAGAACTTCGTGAACTGAAAAGTTCCTGATATCACCAGTTAAATTTCTATATTTAACGATATGTTTTATTTTTTAAAACAAAGGGGAGGAAATGAAATGGAACGGAGCTTGTCAATGGAGCTGGTAAGGGTGACAGAAGCAGCGGCCCTTGCCTCAGCAAGATGGATGGGAAAAGGCAGGAAAGAGGAGGCTGACCAAGCCGCCACTGAAGCCATGCGGGATGTGTTTGATACAATTCCGATGAAAGGAACTGTCGTCATTGGTGAAGGGGAAATGGATGAAGCGCCTATGCTCTATATAGGAGAAAGGCTTGGGAACGGCTTCGGTCCCCGCGTGGATGTAGCTGTTGACCCGCTTGAAGGAACAAATATTGTAGCCAATGGGGAATGGAATGCTTTAGCGGTACTTGGAGTAGCTGATAAAGGCCATTTACTTCATGCACCTGACATGTATATGGACAAAATTGCCGTGGGCCCTGAAGCGGTAGGAAAAATTGATATTAACGCACCTGTAGCCGAGAATCTGGCCGCTGTTGCTAAAGCAAAGAATAAAGATGTTGAAGATGTTGTGGTCGCGATCCTTCGCCGTGAACGCCACAAACGCATCATTGAAGAAGTCCGTGCAGCGGGTGCCCGTATTAAACTGATGGGCGACGGAGATGTAGCAGCCGCGATTAATACAGCGTTTGAAGACACCGGTGTAGATATGCTTCTCGGTTCAGGCGGAGCTCCTGAAGGTGTCCTTGCGGCGATCGGTCTGAAATGCCTCGGTGGAGAAATCCAGGGTAAACTTCTTCCTCAAAATGAGGAAGAACTGGCTCGTTGTAAAAAGATGGGAATTGAAGATGTAGACCGTGTCCTTTATATGAACGATCTTGTCACAGGAGATGATGCAATTTTTGCCGCCACAGGGGTAACTGACGGTGAACTTCTTAAAGGCGTGCAGTATAAAGGTTCAAAAGGAACGACTCAGTCTCTCGTTATGAGAGCCAAATCAGGAACTGTCCGATTCATTGACGGTAAACACTCACTTACAAAAAAACCGGATCTCGTTATCCGCTGAGGGGCCTTTCCCTCAGCTCTCCATCCGGAGGGCGGAAGAGTGTAGGAAGGTCGTCCCCCTTGTTTTACACAGAAAAATATGCTTAGATTAAGAGTGAAAATCCGGTGCTTCTCTGTATTTGAAATTTGCCGTGAGCTTACCATTTCAAATAACCCTTTCTTTGCCTCACGATACTTCTGCCAACAACTTCTTGGTATTAAAATCATCCTTCATTCCAGTTTGATTGACACATCGTTTGATTTCATATATGAGAAGATAACTTTTTTAAATATAACTGCCTGCCTTCAGGGACAGGTCTACTTTCCGGAAGCTTCTGTTTCACTCAGATAAGCTGTTATGGAAAAGATTCAGAAAAAGGTGTGATGAAACGCATGGGCGTGACATTGAAACAAATGGAGCATATGAAGCTCAAAGAATTATACGAATTGGCTAAAGAACATAAAGTACAGTATTACAGCCAATTGACGAAGAAAGAATTAATGTTTGCCATTTTTAAAAAACAGGCTGAAAATGAAGATTTAATGTTTATGGAAGGCATTCTGGAAATTATCAGTTCAGAAGGGTTTGGATTTTTACGTTCTAATACGTATAAGCCCAGCTCACAGGATATTTATATCTCCGCCTCACAGATCCGACGTTTCCAGCTGAGAAACGGGGACACAGTCTCGGGTAAAGTTCGTAAACCTAAAGAAAACGAACGTTATTACGGCTTGCTGCAGGTAGCCGCAGTAAACGGGGAAGACCCTGATAAAGCAAGTGAGCGCCCTCATTTTCCTCAGTTGACGCCTTTATATCCGGATAATAAATTAACGCTGGAATACCAGCCGAAAATGGTGGCGTCCCGTGTGCTTGATATGATCTCGCCTGTAGGCTTCGGCCAGCGCGGACTGATCGTTGCCCCTCCTAAAGCGGGTAAAACACTGTTACTGAAAGAGGTAGCCAACAGCATCGCTGTCAACCACCCGGACGTGGAACTGATGGTGCTTCTTATCGACGAGCGGCCTGAAGAAGTAACGGATATGGAGCGCTCGGTTGATGGGGAAGTTGTCAGCTCTACATTTGATGAAGTACCTGAAAATCATATTAAAGTAGCCGAGCTTGTTCTTGAAAGGGCTATGCGTCTCGTAGAAGCGAAAAAAGACGTGGTCATCCTTATGGACAGTATTACAAGACTCGCCCGTGCTTACAACCTGGTTATTCCGCCGAGCGGCCGGACGCTTTCAGGGGGGATTGACCCGGCCAGTTTCCACCGGCCGAAACGCTTCTTCGGAGCGGCCCGTAACATTGAAGAAGGTGGCAGCCTGACCATTCTTGCTACCGCTCTCGTAGAAACAGGTTCCCGCATGGACGACGTGATCTATGAGGAATTCAAAGGAACTGGTAATATGGAACTTCATCTTGACCGCAAGCTGGCAGAGCGCCGCATTTATCCGGCCATCGATATTCGCCGTTCCAGCACGCGCCGCGAGGAACTGCTATTGCCTAAAAACCAGATTGAAAATCTCTGGGCGATCAGAAAAACAATGAACGACCAGCCTGACTTCCTGGAACGTTTCCTTAAGAAAGTCCGAAGCACGAAAACAAACGAAGAATTTTTCGAGTCATTTGAACGCGAAAAATCCGGTACTTCCAGAAGCCGGAACTAAATGTGCCGATTCTTTTTAAGGGATGAGGGAGCCCGGAGTACTGGCTGCCTGATAAGCCAGGCAGGCAGATAGTTTTGGCCCTCACTCTTGAAACGGTGCCAGCCGATGTCGTTGTTTTGGGAGCTTTTATGGAGCCGGAGTTCCGGCCGCAGAGCTCTAATTATTTTTTGCAACCAGGCTATTGCAATCTTAGCTTCCAGTTGATATAATTTCGTCATGTGTGAAAAAGGTCTAATAGGACTTGAATCGTTACTCTGTTTCGAAAGATTCAGGGCGGAAGGAGATGAAAAGCATGAGAGAAGGAATTCACCCGAATTATCGTAAAGTTGTCTTCAAGGATACAAGCACAGGTTTCATGTTCTTGACAGGATCAACTCGTTATTCAAATGACACAGTTGAATTTGAGGGCGAAACATACCCATTAATCACTGTGGAAGTAAGTTCGGATTCCCACCCATTCTACACAGGTAAACAGAAGTTTGCCGATGCAGGTGGACGTGTGGACCGCTTCAAGAAAAAATACGGTATGTAATCAACAGCCGCAAAATGATCAAAACAGGCAAGGATTGCTCTTGCCTGTTTTTTTATTACCAATAAATGGGGGGTCTGTCCCCCCATTTACTGGTAAAATAATAATTAGCCGGTTTTAAACAAAACGATCAGGGGAAAATGTAATCAAATGTCGAAAAAACCACACTCATGTCCCTCAAAGATTTAAAAAAGCCCTTCATTCAAATAATAAAAGAACCGCCTAATTTCGAAAATATCCATTGTTTTGTTAAACAATGAAGCACTATAATAGAAGAGTCGTCATTCACTATACTAATTAAAATTTTTTACATACCACCTATATTCAGGGGGCTTTATAGGCCTCAAAGAACGAAAAGGAACGGGAGAGTCGAATATGCATTTAACTAGGAGAGAAGGCTGGCTGGAAGTTGTCTGCGGAAGCATGTTTTCGGGAAAATCAGAAGAGTTAATCCGCCGTGTGCGCAGATCCAGTTTCGGCCGTCAAAAAATCCAGGTCTTCAAACCACAAATGGATAACCGCTACAGTGAGAAGGAAGTCGTATCCCACAACGGCACCAAAATTTACGCACAGCCGATTCAGGAATCGGCAGATATTCTGAACAGGCTGGAAAAAGACACACAAGTGGTAGCGATCGACGAAGTACAATTTTTTGACGAAAACGTCATTGAAATCGTTCAGTATTTAGCTGATGACGGTATTCGCGTGATCGTAGCCGGACTTGATCAGGATTTCCGCGGCGAACCCTTCGGTCATGTCCCTGTCCTTATGTCTTTAGCTGAAACAGTCACTAAATTGCAGGCAATCTGCTTATCCTGCGGATCACCGGCAAGTAGAACACAGCGCCTGATCGACGGCAAACCCGCATCCTACGACGATCCGATTATTCTCGTAGGCGCTTCAGAATCATACGAACCACGCTGCCGCCACTGCCATGAAGTACCGGGCAAACCCCAGCTGGAAAACACTAAATGCCGCACCTACACCACAAACAACTAAAACAACACCTTCATCCCTCAGCAAAACTGCTGCAGGGCTTTTTTTTGCAAAAAAACTGAAAGGAAGCTTGTTAGTGGTTGGTTAGAGGTAGGGTGCAACGGTGGTAGCACTCATCACCTGCGACGAGCAAGCCGAAGCGGCGCAGGAGCATTCTTCACCTGCGACGAGCAAGCCGAAGCGGCGCAGGAGCACCAACAAACGTATCAGGACAAAAACAAAAGGAAAAGAGAGCTGGAAAGAGGTAAAAGAGTGTTTGAAAAGGTAGGTGCAACGGTGGTAGCACCTACACATGTATCAGGACGAAACAGGGAGAAAAAGGGAGCTGTAAGGAGGTAAAAGAGGCTTTGAGAGGTAGGTGCAACGAGTGTAGCACCAACAAACGTATCAGGACGAAACCAGAAGGAAAAGAGAGCTGGAAAGAGGTAAAAAAGTGTTTGAAAAGGTAGGTGCAACGGTGGTAGCACCAACAAACGTATCAGGACAAAAACAAAAGGAAAAGAGAGCTGGAAAGAGGTAAAAGAGTGTTTGAAAAGGTAGGTGCAACGGTGGTAGCACCAACACATGTATCAGGACGAAAACAAAAGGAAAAGAGAGCTGGAAAGAGGTAAAAGAGTGTTTGAAAAGGTAAGTGCAACAATGGTAGCACCAACAAACGTATCAGGACGAAAACAAAAGGAAAAGAGAGCTGGAAAGAGGTAAAAGAGTGTTTGGCAAGGTAGGTGCAACGAGTGTAGCACCAACAAACGTATCAGGACGAAACAGAGAGAAAAAGGGAGCTGTAAGAAGGAAAAAGAGGGCTTTGAGAGGTAGGTGCAACGGTGGTAGCACCAACAAACGTATCAGGACGAAACAGAGAGAAAAAGGGAGCTGTAAGAAGGTAAAAAAAGTGTTTGAAAAGGTAAGTACAACAGAGGAAGCATTCACCCATGTATACCTCGAACTTAAGAGAAAATAAAAGTACTGTATGGAATCATACCCTTACGGAAAACCTAAAGCTATATGTATAAGGTGGTGAGGTTATGAAACAGAAAAATATATTACTTTACACGCTTTTGATTACTCTTATGCTGTCTGGATGTAACGGGCCAAATCCTCCGGAAATGGATGGAGAAGCACAAGGGCTGTATCAGGAAGAAACCCTCTTCCAAAGAAAAGACTGGGGGAGAAGCCTGTTTGGGCCAGGCCCGGTTAATTACGAATCCATTAACCGTCAAGAAGAGCCTTATGACCCTAAGACAGAATCAAACGTAACAGGGAAAAGTTTCCGGTCGCTGGATACTCCGCGCCAAACCGAAGCTGATGACCAGGATAAGATTGAAACCGCAATATATGATATGCCAGGGGTGACCCCAGGTATGGTTATTTTAATAGGCGGAAACGCGTGGGTGAACGTTATGCTGGAAGATCAGCACGGAGCCTCATCAAAAGAGCAGGAAAGCCAAATATTAGCTGATATTGAAAAAAGATTAAAAGAAGTTAATCCGCGCTATGACTATAAGGTTATCATAAACAAATTTATGGAAGCTTAAGCATGGTGGGTGATACGTAGGTGCTACACCGGTAACAGTTAAGTAACACCCACCAATGTAGCAGGGAGCAAATGGAAGGATACGGAAGTAAACGCGAGGTGCAGGTAGGCAGGTGATACGTGGGTGATACGTAGGTGCTACACCGGTAACAGTTAAGTAACACCCACCAATGTAGCAGGGAGCAAATGGAAGGATACGGAAGTAAACGCGAGGTGCAGGTAGGCAGGTGATACGTGGGTGATACGTAGGTGCTACACCGGTAACAGTTAAGTAACACCCACCAATGTAGCAGGGAGCAAATGGAAGGATACGGAAGTAAACGCGAGGTGCAGGTAGGCAGGTGATACGTGGGTGATACGTAGGTGCTACACCGGTAACAGTTAAGTAACACCCACCCGTCCCACTTGCTCGTCCCACCCGTCCACACCATCAGACCCGCCCGATCCACCCGCACTTCCCAACCTCCGTCCCCAAACGCGCACCCCCAGCCGAAAAAAAGTGCGGTCAAGAGCCTGACAATCATGCTCTTGACCGCACTTATATTTTTCGTCCCCCTCTATGCTGCCCCAGGTCGGACAAAAGATTAAATCCGCCGGGCGCCCTGCTGGAGAGGATCCCATGGGGAGTTGTAAGGAGGCGCGTAGCCGATATCGAGATTTTCCATATCTTCGGTCGTCATTCGATGATAGAGAGCCGTAGCTGCGACATCAATACGCTTATCGATGCCGGTGTTTCCGACAGCTTGCACGCCGAGCAGCTGGTCGGTTTCTTTATGCTTAAGCATCCGGATGAAAATGGCGTCGCTTCCCGGGTAGTAATGGGAATAAGGAGCCGTATCGTAGCCGATCGCTTTATAGTTTATTCCCAGTTCTTTCGCTTCTTCTTCACCGATCCCCGTTTTTCCGATCGTGATGTTGAAGAATTTGACGACTGAGGTGCCGACCATTCCCTTGAACGTTTTTGTTTGACCTGCAATGTTTGACCCGGCAATCCGGCCCTGTTTATTGGCGTGGGTGCCGAGAGGGACGTAGTCATCTTTTTCTTTAATCCGGTTATACTGGGTGGCGCAGTCGCCGGCCGCATAAATGTTTTTCACACTTGTTTCCATGTAAGGGTTTACCAGGATGGCCCCGGAATCATGTAAGTGAACCCCTGTGTTTTTCATAAAACCGGAATTAGGTTTTACGCCGATAGCTACGACGACCATGTCTGCAAGGTACTCACCCTGGTCGGTAACGACACGTTCCACCCGGTTTTCACCCTCGAATGCTTTAACTGATTCGCCAAGGATAACTTCTATTCCGTTTCTTTCAGCTTCGGCCTGGATTTTTTCGCTGATCTCAGGGTCATAGGCTGATCCGAGCCGGTCGGCAAGGTCGATCAGACGTACTTTTCGTCCTCGTTCTACAAGGTTTTCCGCTACTTCAAGGCCGATGTATCCGCCCCCGACAATCGTGACATTTAAGACGTCTTCTTTCATATCCTCTACTATTTTCCGGGCGTCCGGAATAGTTTTAAGTACATGGATGCCCTCCAGCTCATTTCCGTCAAATGGAGGCATAACAGGTGAAGCGCCGGCTGCCACCAGCAGTTTATCGTAAGGGACTTCAAATGGCTCATTTTTATCCGTCACAGTTCCCTTCACGACTTGTTCTTCAGGATCCACTTCTGTAACTTCGTGATAAATTCTGGCGTCAATTCCGTGCTTTTCTTCAAAGACTTCCCTTTTCCGGGCGATCAGATCATTGCTGTCCTGGACAACGCCTCCTATGTAATAAGGGAGTCCGCACTGGGCATAGGAATAAATAGCCCCTTTTTCGAGTACTGTAATCTTCCAGTCAGGCTGAGCCCTTACAATCTGCATCGCTGCACTCATGCCAGCTGCGTCGCCGCCAATAATCACCACATTCATTAGTTACTCCTCCTCTGTGAAAAATAGTATCTGTTTAAAAGTATTCCACTATTAACAGTTTACCAAACGTATACTTAATGGGGTATAATAAAAGCTCTTTTTATTGCAAAAATAACGCCGCGGCAATAAGCAATTGATTTTACAACCTATAGGTTCTATACTATAGAAGGACTAAAATAGTCATTAAAATGAGGTGAAGAATGTGTTTGACCGCCTGCAAGCAGTTGAAGACCGATATGAAAAACTGAATGAATTACTGATGGATCCCGATGTCATCAGCGACACGAATAAACTGCGTGAATATTCCAAAGAGCAGTCCGATATTCAGGAAACTGTGGAAACTTACAGGAAATACAAAGAGATTAAAAGCCAGATTGACGATACAAAAGAAATGCTGAACGACAACCTGGATGATGAGATGCGTGAAATGGCCAAGATGGAACTTGATGAACTGGAGGAACAGATGCCGGATCTGGAAGAAAAATTAAGACTTCTTCTTCTTCCTAAAGATCCAAATGATGACAAAAACGTCATCGTTGAAGTGCGGGGAGCGGCTGGTGGAGACGAAGCAGCTCTTTTCGCGGGTGATCTGTTCAGAATGTATTCCCGCTATGCCGATTCGCAAGGATGGAAAACAGAGGTCATCGAATCGAATGAAACCGGAATAGGCGGCTTTAAAGAAGTCATTTTTATGATTAACGGAAAAGGTGCTTACTCCAGAATGAAATATGAAAACGGTGCGCACCGCGTCCAGCGTGTGCCGTCAACGGAATCCGGCGGCCGTATTCATACGTCTACCGCCACAGTGGCAGTACTTGCCGAAGCGGAAGACGTGGAAGTGGATATCCACGAAAAAGATATCCGTGTGGATACTTTTGCAGCGAGCGGGCCAGGAGGGCAAAGTGTTAACACCACCATGTCAGCCGTACGCCTGACTCACGAGCCGACAGGAATTGTGGTTTCGTGCCAGGATGAAAAATCGCAAATTAAGAATAAAGATAAAGCGATGAAAGTTTTACGGGCGAGGATATATGATAAATTCCAGAAAGAAGCCCAGGCCGAATACGATGAGCACCGTAAATCTGCCGTAGGGACAGGGGATCGTTCTGAGAGGATCCGCACTTATAACTTCCCGCAGAGCCGGGTTACCGACCACCGGATCGGTCTGACTCTGCAAAAGCTTGATCAGATTCTTGAAGGCAAGCTGGATGAAATTGTCGATGCGCTGATCGTTGAAGAACAATCCAAAATGATGGAAAATGCGGAGTAATTGTCTATGAATGCGAATGAAGGAAAAAAAGTGTACGAAGCCCTCAATTGGGCTTCGTCTTTTTTACAGAGTCATGACTACGAAGAAGAGATTGCCCGCCGGCTTCTCATGCATCATACAGGATGGAGCCGGACACGCATGCTGACCGAACTGCGGACCGTGATAGAAACAGAAGTGCTTAACCGGTTTGAAGCAGATGTAAGGGAAGCAGCCACTGGGACGCCTGTGCAGCATCTGACAGGGGAAGAAGTGTTTTACGGGCGTTCATTTAAGGTGGGGCCGGATGTACTCATTCCACGGCCTGAGACTGAAGAACTGGTTGAGCGGGTGTTGGGCATGTTGAACAGCCGTAAAGATATTTTCTGGAAAAACAGAGAAGAAACGCCTGCCATTATTGATGTCGGAACAGGAAGCGGAATTATTGCTGCGACGATGGCGCTTGAATTGGGTACAGCCCATGTCCTCGCGTCCGATATCAGCTCGAGAGCTCTCACGGTCGCGAAAAAGAATGCCGCACGGCTCGGAGCCCGGGTTGATTTCTTAGAAGGGGATCTTCTGACTCCGTTTATTGAGTCAGGCATCAAAGCAGAGGTCATTCTGTCCAATCCTCCCTATATTCCCGAAAGAGACAGAAGCAGCATGAAAGAGAATGTCACCGGACACGAGCCTGAAAACGCCCTGTTTGCAGGGGAGGACGGTCTGGATATATACAGACGCCTCCTTAAACAAGTGCCGGCTGTATTAAAAACGCCGGGTATCGTCGCTTTTGAAATCGGGCACGACCAAGGTGAAGCTGTCAGCAACCTTTTGAAAAAAGAACTCCCTCAAACGGCAACCATTCAGGTGATCCGAGACATCAACCAAAACGAACGGATCGTTCTGGCTGAAGTATGGTAAATATGGGATTTTTTTGCGGGTCTGCCCCCCCAGAAACTGGGGGGTCAGACCCGCCTTTTTTTTCCATTGTCTGAAAATGTCGGACACTCTTATGTTTATTTTTTTTCCTCTCCGCCAAGACTAGGGAACATAAGAGGGAGGGAACGAAACATGTGGGAAAAAGTTAAACATATTTTCAAAGAATACAAGAAAAATGCCAAAATGCCATTATACTTTATATTTATATTATCTATGTTCCTTATGTCATGGGAGGCTCATTTCTTTTATCCGGCTTATCAGGCGCATTCAACGCCATTAACCAGCTATAACTGGGCGGACGGAAAAGAGGATTATATTCCTGAAGAGTCCATCCGGCTAAGAATTAAATCGAACAGCAATTCACCGGCTGACCAGCAGCTTAAATTAAATATTCGTAATGAAGTGAACAGGCATGTCAGTACGTGGACTTCGGATTTTGAGGATCTGAAACAAGCACGGGCAGAAATTGAAAACCGAATGCCTGAACTTCAAACCGTTATCCAGAACGAACTGGATAAAATGAATGTGTCCACCCCGTTTAACGTGTCACTTAAGGAAGGGGTAGACTTTCCAACGAAACAATATGGGAAACGTATTTATCCTGCAGGGGAATATGAAGCGGTTTTTGTTGAAATTGGTGATGGGCTTGGGGACAACTGGTGGTGTGTGCTTTTTCCACCACTCTGCTTTGTCGATATGGGTGATTCCAAAGAAAGTGCTGAGAGTGAAAACACTGACGTTCCGGAGAGTGAAGAAGAAGTGGAAGTCTCATTCTTCGTCGTTGAAGTCGTACAGAGCTTGTGGGGAAAAATAACATCCGCTTAAAATTTATGCACAACTTATCCACAGGTTCGGTGACTTTTCCACAAACATCTGAATTTCTTTTCTATTAAAATAGCAATCATATTCCTGCTTTCTATGAATACGATATAGTACAAGCTGATAGAATTGCTTTTGATTTCTATTAAATGTGCTATGAAAGAAGGGATCTCAATGAGCGTTGCTATTCGTGAAGCAGTGGAAGAGGACGTGCTGTTGATTCAGCACTTTATTAGTAAAGCAGGTGTACAGCTGGGGGCAGTCCCCCTGGACTGGAAACAGTTTATAGTAGCTGAAGATGGACAGGGGGCGATTGCAGCCACAGCCGCTCTTCAGCCTGTAACAGACACATCAAGTCTGATCAGGGCACTCGTCATTGATTCTGAAAAAGTAGGAGCGAGTTTTGTATTAAAAATGCTGGAGACTGCGGTGCAATACGCCTGGGAGAAAAATAACGAAGAAATCTATATGATGGTTAAAGAAGCAGGAGAGATGATGGAAAATCTCGGCTTTAAAAAAGTGGAGAAAGAGGACCTGCCTGTGGAAATCACAGTAGTTCCGGAAATCTACACACACTTGGAAAATGGCCTTCCTGTGTATAAAACTTCGAAACCTGTGGATAAAAAGTAGTCTTACCCACAAGTTATAAACAATACAACTTAAGTTATCCACCAATTCATGTGGATAACTTATTTTTTTGGTGCCTGCCGGGCTCTTTGCTATTGACATACGATCAAATGATAAGCAAAATAATGAAGAGCAAGGAGGCACGTTTATGACATATCAACATACTCGACACTGGGTTGTGGATAAATCTGTGGGTAACCTGGAAGCGTCCCCACAGATTCAAGAAGCAGCCGGGTTTATAAAGCAGAATAAAGTGGTCGCATTTCCTACCGAAACCGTATACGGGCTGGGCGGGAATGCTGAATCGGATGAAGCGATCGACTTGATTTTTCAAGCGAAAGGAAGACCTTCAGATAATCCGTTGATTGTGCATATAGCTGAGAAAGAACAGCTCTGCCGGTATGTCCGTTCTGTTTCTTCTCAAGCAGACAAGCTGATTGAAGCGTTTTGGCCGGGGCCGTTGACGATCGTTTTAGAGCATAACGGGGAGTTATCGGAAAAAGTGACGGCCGGCCTTCCTACAGTGGCTGTGAGAATGCCGGATCATCCCGTAGCATCAGCAATAATTAAAGCATCCGGCTTGCCGGTGGCAGCTCCGAGTGCGAATCGTTCAGGACGTCCCAGCCCTACGACTGCCGCTCATGTGACAGATGATCTGCATGGCCTGATTGCCGGGGTGGTTGATGGCGGCCCTACAGGTGTAGGGGTGGAATCAACCGTTGTGGATTGTACGAACGATGAGATTGTTATTCTTCGGCCTGGAGGAATAACGAAAGAGGATTTGGAGAAAGTGGCGGGTCCGGTGACGACTGATCCGGCGTTAGTGGAAGAGGATCAGGCACCTGTGTCGCCCGGGATGAAATATACTCATTACGCCCCGCACGCGCCGCTTATTCTTGTAGACGGCGACCGGCGTTTTTTTGCGGAAAAAGCAGAGGAAGCACGCAGGGAAGGGAAAAAGGTCGGTGTCCTTATCACTGATGAGTACGAAGGAGTGCCTGCCGACAAGGAAATCCGGCTGGGGCCTGCAGGCGACTTGCCTGCTGTAGCCCGCCGCCTGTATGATTCTTTACGGGCTTTTAATCAAAATGAAGTCGACGTGATTTTCGCCCAGGTGTTTCCGGAAACAGAGCTTGGCGGTGCTATAATGAACCGTCTCAGGAAAGCAGCCGGCGGAAAAATAATCAGCCAAAAGGAATAGATTAAATAATCATAATAAACCCCTTCGGACATGCATAAGTTGGAATAGCTGGTCCGAGGGGTGATTTTGTGTCTGGTGAACTTATCACTGTTGCTGTTATGGCTGTCGCTTTAAGTATGGACGCCTTTTCTATAGCTGTAGGTCTGGGGCTTTTTGGCATGCGTTACCGCCGGATCGCGGCAGTCGGTACCTCAGTTGGATTTTTTCATATTCTGATGCCTTTGTGCGGGCTCGTCATAGGCAAGATGCTCTCGCAGTATTTAGGCGTCATCGCAATTTTTACAGGAGGAAGCGGCCTGATCATAATTGGCTTGCAGATGATCGTTTCTTCCTTTAGTAAAGACGAGTCTCCTATTTTCTCGCCACGTGGAATAGGGCTGTTTATTTTTTCACTGAGTGTCAGCATGGACAGTTTTGCGGCTGGACTCAGTCTCGGTATGCTGGGGGCGCAAACATGGCTGACTGTAGGAAGCTTCGGCATCGTCAGCGCCGTTTTCACCTGGGCCGGATTAATTCTCGGAAAAAAGGCAGGTCATTTAGTAGGCTCAAGCGGCGAGTGGATTGGCGGTTTGGTGCTTATTGCATTCGGGGTAAAAATGATTACAGGAGTCTTTTAGCCATTATTTTGTCAGACAATGCTAAATCATGGCAGCTTATGATAATATATAATAGGAAGATCGTCCTTGTTTTCAGGAATTAAATTATAAGAAAATGAAAGCTTTCGCCCAGTGCCTGGTTGAAAGCAAGTTTTTTTATCGGAAAATAGAGCAATTTAAGAAACAGAGGGTGGATAAAATGGAAAGAATACTTTTTGTATGTACAGGAAACACGTGCAGAAGTCCAATGGCAGAAGCAATTTTTGAACACAAAAAAGATGATGAGAAACTTGAAGCCCGGTCAGCAGGCATTCACGGCATGGAGGGTATGCCGATGTCTGAAGGCTCGAAAAGCGCGCTCGCGAAAAGGGGAATTATGGAAAGCCACCAGTCAGGTTCCCTGTCAAAGGAATTAATCAACTGGGCTGACGTGGTGTTAACAATGACAGAAAACCATAAACGGATCGTGGTAGAACAGTACCCTGAGCTCGTGTCCAATGTTTTTACATTAAAAGAGTTTATTATTGACGATCCGGATATCAAGCAGAAGATTAAAGATCTGGAACATCATATGACTCAGCTGGAACTTAAACGGGCGTCTTTCTTAGCTGAAAACCACAACCAGGTCGAGAAGTACAACAAAAATAAAAAAATTAACAAACAGTCTGATTTGGAACAAGAGCTGCTGGACCAGCTGCATCCGCACCAGGCTGCCATTGACCGTCTGCAATGGGACATGCCGTCTCTTGATATTTCCGATCCTTTCGGGTCAGGCCATGAAGTATACGAAGAGTTATATCAGGAAATGGAAAAGGCAATTGAAAAACTTCTGAAAATCTTAAAAGAAGAGCAAAATAAATAATCTGCGAAATAGCAGGGAAAATAAGAATGGTAAACACCCGCCCCCGGGTTTTAAAAACCGCCGGCAACTATGCGCCGGCGGCCGGATACATAGAGCTGATGACTTGAAAAAAACTGTTCCACGTTTTACTGTTTAACTATAGAGGAGGTCGTTACAATGAAAATTGCAATGGGATCGGACCACGCAGGTTACGCGTTAAAAGAAGAGATCGTTAAAGTAGTAAAAGAATTAGGCCATGAAGTGATAGATGTAGGCTGCGACTGCGCAGACTCGGTAGATTATGCCGATTACGGCATCCCTGCTGCGGAAAAAGTAGCTTCCGGAGAAGCAGACAGAGGCATTATCATTTGCGGCACGGGGATCGGCATGTCCATCTCCGCTAATAAAGTAAAGGGTGTTCGATGTGCCCTTGTGCATGATTTATTCAGCGCGAAAGCAACAAGAGAACACAACGACTCCAATGTGTTAGCGATGGGAGAACGCATTGTAGGTCCTGGAGTGGCTCAGGAAATTGCGAAAATATGGCTTTCAACTGAATTTGAAGGCGGCCGTCATGAGCGCCGTATCGGAAAAATTTCAGAATACGAAACAAAAAATGAAGGATAATACATCCTTCATTTAGGTTGATGAAGAACGAAAGGCGGCGACTCCGATGGGATAAGCGCAGTCTGAAAATCCATTCTGACGATGCCTCGCTGAGTCAGAATTAGTTGAAGACAAGCCCCCACGCTTGTCCCCGTTCAGGGGGGGAAGCGTCCGCCGGCAGTGATGAGATGGTGAGATATCTTTCTTTTCTTTTTCAAAAACCGAGGGACTTAGGGCTACTTGTAAAATAAGGAAGGAGCGGTGTCTGATGGCAGAGACATTCGCAGGACAAACAGGATCCGATCTGATGAAAGCTTTGGACGAATTCCAGGAAGCGGCACAGCTTAAAGCCGGCCAGCTATTCGTGATCGGAGCGAGCACAAGTGAGGTAATTGGCAGGCATATCGGCAGTGCCGGTTCTGAAGAGGTAGCTGCTGAACTGTGGCATACAATTAAACAGTTCCAGGGAAAAACAGGTGTCAACCTTGCTTTCCAATGCTGTGAACATTTGAACCGCGCGATTGTTCTAGAAAGGGAAGTGGCAGAAGCAGAGAGGCTCGACGAAGTAGCAGCCGTCCCTGTAGCCAAAGCCGGAGGTTCAATGGCCTCGTTTGTTTACAGGCAAATGGAAGACCCGATCACTGTGGAAGAAGTGAAAGCGCACGCCGGTATTGATATAGGTGACACTTTTATCGGTATGCATTTGAAAAAAGTCGCTGTTCCTGTCCGCACCTCTGTTAAACAAATCGGAGAGGCACACCTGACTCTGGCCCGCACCCGTCCAAAACTTATCGGAGGAGCAAGAGCTGTTTATACTGTACAGCCACCTTCACAAAAGTAATTCTCCAGGCGTTACCTGAAAACAGGTAGCGTCTTTTTTGATGACGGGTAAGAAGAGCCCCTACTCTTGTATTCTGCCAAATACGTCTGACCCCTCATCCAGTAAAAACACCCAGAAACAAGTATAATTACCAACAAATTTTCGACAATTCATTATTTTTTTAAATTGGTAACGGATACATTTGTCTGACAAGTCGTCACCCCTTTTACAACGGGAGAATAAACGTATAGAATAGAGAGCAGATTGATAACTATAACACGTATATACTTACTAATTATAATCAGCGTGGAATGAGTTCAGGGAGGTTCCGACAAATGACGACGATTGATAAGCGGGAATTAAGTCACGTAAGAACACAGGACGCAGAAGTTTTTGCAGCTATGGACGCAGAGTTAAAACGCCAGCAGGAAAACATTGAGTTAATCGCATCTGAAAACTTTGTTTCAAAAGCAGTCATGGAAGCGCAAGGATCGGTATTGACGAACAAATATGCAGAAGGTTATCCAAGTAAACGCTATTACGGCGGGTGCGAACATGTGGATGTAGTGGAAGACATCGCCCGTGAACGAGCGAAAAAGATATTCGGTGCAGACCACGTCAATGTTCAGCCGCATTCAGGAGCGCAGGCTAACATGGCAGTTTATTTTGCGTTTTTAGACCAGGGAGATACAGTTCTCGGAATGAATTTATCTCACGGCGGACATCTCACCCACGGCAGCCCGGTCAATTTCAGCGGTAAACAGTACCAGTTTGTTGATTATGGAGTAGATAAAGCAACAGGGAAAATAAATTACGAGGATGTCCGTGCAAAGGCGCTGGAGCATAAACCGAAAATGATCGTTGCCGGTGCGAGCGCATACCCTCGTGAAATTGATTTTTCCAAATTCAAAGAAATTGCAGATGAAGTTGATGCTTATTTGATGGTTGATATGGCTCATATTGCCGGTCTGATTGCTGCAGGCCACCACCAGAATCCTGTCCCGTATGCCGATTTTGTGACCACCACTACTCACAAAACGCTTCGCGGACCACGAGGCGGTATGATCCTGTGCAAAGAAGAATACGGCAAGAAAATTGACAAAGCTATTTTCCCGGGACTCCAGGGCGGCCCGCTGATGCACGTCATTGCTTCAAAAGCTGTCGCATTAGGAGAAGTCCTGTCTGATGACTTTGTCACGTATTCAAAACAAATTAAATTAAACGCCGCATCACTCGCTAAATCGCTAAAAGAAGAAGGCATTGACCTTGTCTCTGGCGGAACTGACAACCACCTTGTTCTTCTTGATTTAAGAAGCCTCTCCCTGACGGGAAAAATCGCGGAAGAAGCGCTTGATAAAGTTGGCATTACTACCAACAAAAACACCATTCCGTTTGATCCTGAAAGCCCGTTTGTTACAAGCGGACTCAGAATCGGTACAGCGGCTGTTACTTCCCGCGGCTTTAAAGAAGAGGAATTGAAAGAGGTAGGGAAAATTATGGCCCGTGTCCTTAAAAATACGGAAGATGAGACGACTTTAAAAGAGGCTAAAGAAGCGGTCAGCAAATTGACTGGCCAGTTCCCTCTTTACGAAGGCGAATAAAAGGCTGCTTAGCGCAGTTGCCGGTGAACCAACAGACAACAGGCCTTAAGTGTCCGGAAGGTACCTGAACTGCAGCCGAAAGTAGCACCTGCTCACCTATTCAGCAGGTGCTACTTTCATGTCCAATGGCCGGTAAAAGCCGGCTGGGATTAATTTTCAGCTTGAATATAAGAGTCATATTATGTAGAATTTCATAGGAGTGTAAAAAGAAAGCTTGTAACAACTGCTGTAAACAGGCTGAAAAGCTAATTTTTTATAAAGGAGCGGAGTTTCATGGGGAAGGTATATGTATTTGATCATCCACTTATTCAACACAAACTGACTTACATCCGTAATAAGGAAACAGGGACAAAGGAATTTCGTGAGCTGACGAACGAAATTGCAGGCTTAATGGCGTTTGAAATAACTAGAGAACTTCCTTTAAAGGAAGTGGACGTAGAGACGCCGGTTGCAATGGCTAAATGCCATATGATTGCCGGTAAAAAATTAGGAATTATACCCATTCTCAGAGCGGGGCTTGGCATGGTAGACGGTATTCTTGAACTGATTCCGGCAGCAAAAGTCGGACATGTCGGTTTATACCGAGATCCGGATACGCTTAAACCAGTCGAATATTACGTGAAACTCCCTAAAGACATAGAGGAACGCGAACTGATTGTAGTTGATCCGATGCTTGCTACAGGCGGTTCAGCTATCGAGGCAATTAATGTAATGAAAAAGCGCGGCGCGAAAAATATTAAACTTATGTGCCTTGTTGCCGCTCCTGAAGGTGTTGAAGAGATGCAAAAAGCTCATCCTGAAGTCGATATTTACCTGGCTGCAATGGATGAGAAGCTGAATGAAAAAGGTTATATCGTACCTGGACTGGGCGATGCAGGCGACCGTTTATTCGGCACTAAGTAAACCAAACAGCTTCCTATATTAGAAGGACGAAAAAGGCTGGCACAAAAAATAGTCACAAAGTAATCCGGAGAAATATCATCTGATGATATTTCTCCGGATTTTTGTTTTTGTACATAAAGAAAATGAACTTTTACAAAGAATAAGAGCAGTTAAGCCGGTTATAATTCAATTTAATTAGCGAAAAAGCATCTCTATCGGCGAAAATGAGGGTTCAATCAGCGAAAAATGATTTCTATCAGCGAAAAAATGATTCAATCAGCGAATTTCCCCCTTCTATCAGTAACTTAGAATAATTATTACTGTAGAACAGCTTATAACACTTAAGTTGACAGGCACTAAAAGAGATAAAACCATGTTCGTCTTTTACGACCTGTTTTAGTTTTTTCTCAATTAGTGGGGGGACATAGTGGGGGGACAGACCCCCCACTAATTTCCAGATCCCCCTTGTGAATTTCCATGTCCAGTGACCTTATCCGGCCTCTTACACATAAAATGGCTGATCACAGCAAACGATATAGTTCAGAAGCCAGTACAAAGAGAGGTTGATTTCCTGTGAAAAAATACAATGAATACTTTTTACCTTCTTATCTGTACAAATTAGGTACTCTTTGTACACTGATTGCATTTATTTTAATTGGCGCCTGTCTGCCGGCATACAGTGTTGCTGCAACGTCCGAAGAAGACGGGAGTGTCACCTTTCCCGAACGGCCGGCTTTCGAGGAAGACGCTTTAGCGAGCAGTGCCACTGAGGGACAAACAGGAGTTTATATAATAGAAGCCTCTTCAAGCCCGGAGCGACTGGCTGAAAAAATAGAAAGCAATATAGAAGGGGCAAAGGTCCGTAAACTGTTTTCCACACTTTATAACGGGTTTTCAATTCAGCTTCCTGTCGATGAGGTGGAAAATATTGCTGAAATGGCAGGCGTTAACCGGGTGGACGAATTAGCTTACTATGAACCTTACGTTGACGAGAGTGTCCCTTTCATCGGGGGGACAAGCGGCAAAACAAACAGTCTTTTTACAAGAGATAACGATAAGCTCACTGGAAAAGGAGTAAAAGTGGCTGTCATAGACACAGGGGTTGATTATAACCATCCTGACCTGAAAAATAATTACAGAGGCGGATTTGATGTGGTAGATCAGGACGAGGATCCAATGGAGACGCAGAAAGACCAGGGGATGCCAACCCTTCACGGGACACATGTAGCCGGCATTATTTCTGCCAACGGAAAGCTTAAAGGCGTGGCGCCGGAAGCTGACATTTACGCCTATCGCGCACTCGGCCCATCAGGAATGGGGACGACAGAACAGGTGATAGAATCAATTGAAAAAGCGGTGGAAGAAGAGGTTGACGTCATAAACCTGTCGCTTGGAAACACGGTGAACGGACCTGACTGGCCTACCAGCATCGCTCTCGATAAAGCAGTGGAAAAAGGAGTCGTAGCAGTCACTTCAAACGGAAACAGCGGTCCGAGCCTGTGGACAGTCGGTTCCCCGGGCACTTCAGCAAAAGCCATTTCTGTAGGCGCCTCGACACCGCCGATGCTTATTCCTTATCTGATTACAGATTCAGACCGGAAACGGGAAATAGCCGTTCAGCCTATGCAGAAAGCTGATAAATGGAAGCTTGACCGCTCTTATCCTGTGATAAATGCAGAGCTTGGAAGAGAGGAAGATTATGAAAATATCGACGTCGCCAATAAAATTGTCCTCGCAAAACGGGGCTTGATCAGTTTTACAAGGAAAGCTAAAATAGCTAAAAAGAAGGGAGCTAAAGCCTTAATAGTGTACAACCACCTGCCCGGAGAATTTGCGGGTATGCTTGAAGAGCCGGTTGATCTCCCTGTCGTCAGTATCCCGAAAGAAGAGGGGGAAGGGCTGGCAAAAAGGCTTGAAGAAAACGGAAATGAGCATCTTCGGACCATTTACCGGGAAGAAGAAGACCGGATTGCCCCGTTCAGTTCCAGGGGTCCTGTAACTCATACTTGGGAGGTAAAACCGGATTTAGTCGCCCCGGGCGTCCAAATTGACAGTACCGTTCCGAGTGGTTATCTGGATTTAAATGGAACAAGTATGGCATCGCCTCATGTCGCAGGCGCAGCGGCTCTGTTAAAACAAAAATATCCGGACTGGACTCCTGAAAAAATAAAGGCCGCTCTTATGAATACAGCCAAGCCGTTAACAGATAAAGATGGCAATCTTCATCCTCCGCACGTCCAGGGGACAGGGAGGCTTCAGGTGGACAAAGCCCTGGCTGCCGACACGCTTGTTTATCCGGCCCAGATCAGTTTCGGCCAATGGATGCGGACCGACAGCAGGCTTGAAAAGGAAGTCACTCTTACTATAGAAAACCTTTCAGACAAGCGGCGAAAATATACTGTAGAACCTCCTTTTGAAGTACCGGACGGCATCCAATGGAAAGTCCCTTTTTCCACCTATTTAGACCCGGGTGAAACAACAGAAGTGCCTGTCACTGTTGATGTGTTTCCGGCTGTGTTTGAAGAAGGGATTTACCATGACAGAATTTCCGTAAAAAGCGGGGGAGATACGATTTATATCCCGTATTTATTTTTCGTAGAAGAACCGGATTATCCCCGGCTTATGTCTTTTATGTTTGAAAAAGGGGCTGAACCCGATACGTACCATTACGAAGTGTATCTGCCCGGAGGGGCCGATGAAATGGGAGTAGTTCTTTATGATCCGGATACCTTCCAGTTCATAACTTACCTCGATGCAGAAAAAAATCTGCACAGAGGAATGTTTGAAAAAGAGATTAAAGTAAAGGGTGTGCCAGGTGGGATATATAAAGCCCTGATTTTTGCCGGGAAAAACGGGCAGGAAGATACGATTGAACAAATGCTCTATATAGGTGATTAACCACGGCTGGTGACAAACTGGAAAAATGTATGGCTCTCATGTGAGGGCCATTTTTTTCATAATAATTGTTCGGCATACGCTTGCCTGCAGTCTGAAAATCATAAGCGCGGCATCAGGCACAGGAACTTTAACTCGGCTAATCTCTTAGCGTGCTGTAACACCTCGGAGTTGCCGTCTGTGTATAAAAGTTCGCTGCGTTTTATAGCTGTAGTTTTTTTACAATTTATGACAATTAACTGCTTTTGAGCAATTCTATCCCAGGCTCTTTTTTCTTGAAAATTCAGACTTTAATTTTCTTGAAAATTCCAAAGACATTCACAACAGAATTATGTATAATATAAATCGTGCGCAAGGTCAAATTTTGAAATTTTTATGAACTTACGTGTAAGCGTTTTACGCATTCTTTTAAATCGTTTACACATAAGGCCTGTCGCTTTCGTAATATTGACACAAATCCTTGACTGTTGTACGATTACAAAGGATATCCACCAATTTTCCACTCGTTTCGCGGGAGGATTTTTCCGAAAATACCGAATGGGTGAACACCCATTCACAAGACAAGGTGGGGGACGATGTCTGAGCCGTCAAAGTACCGTCAATTAATGAAAGCTTTTGCGTTAATGACCACGATTACCTCTTATCTTGTCGGAGCCATTTTAATTGGCGTTTTCGGGGGGAGATGGCTGGATAACCAGCTGGATGGTGGCGGGCTGTATATAGTGATCGGACTGCTGGTCGGTATCACGACAGCCGTTTACGGCATTTATCAGGCTGTTCACCAATTTATGGGGGACGATTCATCATGAACGACATCAAAGTCCTGGTAAGGCGCTACGCCATTTACTCGGCTGTCATTATCCTTATTCTTCTGTTCGCAGCCTTGTTCAGTTCTGAACCAGCTTTTTTCTGGGGGATGGCTTTCGGAGCGAGTTTCAGCTTTTTGAATTTATTAAGTACATATTTCCAGGTGAAACGTATAGGGAAATCAGTGGCAGACAGGAAATTCAGGTTTTCTGTCGGGACTCTCGGAAGAATCATTATAGTAGTAGCTGCGCTGTTTACCGCTCAGCAGTTTCCCCAGTATTTAAATCTAACAGGAGTGATTATAGGACTGGCTGTGACCTATATCATCCTCTTGATAGAGCCTATTTTCAACCATAAAGCATTTGCAGTTAAAGAGTGACCCTTTATGCGGCTCTGTTCCCGGACTTTCTTTGGGGCTCGGCGGCTTAAGCACATGGGACCGCTCTTTGCAATACAGAAAAGAGGTGAGAAGAATTGGATAGTTATTTTTACAAAATGGATTTGTTTGGTATTCCGTGGATGACGGTGAATGTTCCTAATTTAATTTTGACTACTGTCGCCATGGCCATTGTCTTTTTTGTAACATTTTTTATGTCGAGAAAAATCCGCATGTACCCTACCGGTGCCCAAAATGCTTTGGAGTATCTGGTCCAGTTCGTCAAGAACATTATTCACAGTACGATGGACTGGAAGCAGGGAAAGAACTTCGTCATGTTAGGTATTACAATCATTCTTTATGTATTCGTAGCCAATATGATGGGGGTGCCGTTTGAACTGGCAACAGCTAATCACGATGTGTGGTGGAACTCACCTACATCCAATCCGGTCTTAACCATTTCCCTCGCGGCCTTTGTTATTGTGCTCACCCATATTTACGGGCTGAAGCTGAAAGGGCCTAAAGAATACGGGAAAGATTATTTCCGGCCAGCCTTTTTTATGGCTCCGTTTAAAGTGATTGAAGATTTCTCAAACACTTTAACACTTGGAATGCGTCTTTACGCCAACATTTATGCGAAAGAAATGATTATGGTTATGCTCGTAGGGCTTGGAGCCTCTTCCGTTTTCTGGGCGTTTGGAGCCTTCATTCCACTCGTGGTATTCCAGGCATTCAGTGTGTTCATCGGTTCTTTGCAGGCCTTTATTTTCTGTATGCTGACTATGGTCTATATGGCACACAAAGTCAGTGAAGATCATTAAACAGTATCCCCATTAATCGGGGGAACAAACATCTTTTGTGAATAAGAACTCTTTACACATATTTAAAGAGTACTTTATTTAATAAAAAAAATTATATTTTTTAATACTTAAAGGAGGATTTTTATTATGGGTGCAGTCGCTATTGCAGTAGCAATTACAGCAGGGTTAGCAGCTCTGGCAGGAGCATTTGGGGTAGCAATCGTTGTGAGAAGTACATTACAGGGGATTACTCGTCAACCGGAGATTCGCGGTCCGCTTCAAACAGTTATGTTCATTGGTGTACCGTTAGTTGAGGCCCTTCCGATCTTCGCAATCGTTATTGCCTTCTTATTATTAGGTAACATGTAAGGAAACAAGTCTCGAATGAAAAATGGCGGAGAACGTAAATCATACACTCTTCGCCATTCCTTTTGTATGAATGACTGAAAAAAGGAGGCGAATTCGTTGTTTGATGTAACGGAAATCGAATGGATTAATGCCATTTATCAGATTTTAGCGTTTGGTGTACTTTTATTGCTTTTGAAAAAGTTTGCCTTCGGTCCAATCATGGACATGATGGAAAAGCGTGAACAGCATGTGGCAGACCAGATTTCTTCCGCGGAAAAAAACCGTGAAGAATCAGAAAAATTCCTCGCTGAACAACGGGAAGCGATTCAGGAAGCCCGTCAGGAAGCTAAGGAAATCGTAGAAAACTCTAAGAAAATGAGTGACCAGCAGGCGGACGAGGTGCTGGAAAACGCGAGAAAAGAAGCAGAGCGCATGAAACAGAACGCGCTTGCTGAAATCAATACAGAAAAAGAACAAGCAATCTCCGCGCTTCGTGAGCAAGTTTCGACCTTGTCTGTACTTGTGGCGTCTAAAGTCATCGAGAAAGAACTCGATGAGAAAGAGCAGGAAAAGCTCATCCAGGACACTCTTAAGGAAGTGGGCGAAGACCTATGAGAAGACATCCCGTAGGTTACCGTTACGCTTACGCGTTGTTTGAGCTTGCGCGGGAACAAGGAAGTCTCGTCGAAACAACGAACGACCTTGAGATTGTGTCACAAGTCTTTAAGGATACGAACCTTCTTGACGAAGTGTTCAGACACCCTAAAATGACGAATGAAGAGAAGAAAAACATCCTGAAGAACACTTTTTCTGAAAAAGTGAGCCCATCTGTTATGAATCTGTTACTTTTAATGGTAGATAACAAGAGGCTGGATGTACTGCAGGCCGTGACTGATAATTATAAACAGCTTGCAAATGAAGCACAGGGCATTGCCGAAGCAACGGTTTATTCAGCCAAAGCATTGAACGGCGAAGAACAAGCCGCTGTCGCAGGCGTTTTTTCTAAACGCGCAGGTAAAGCAAAATTATTGATTCAGAATATCGTAGACGAAGAGCTCATCGGCGGTTTAAAAGTCCGTATAGGAGATACCGTTTATGATGGGAGCGTCGCAAACCAGCTTGCACGCATTCAGGCGCGCATGATTCACGGGAACGTTAGTAGATAGGGGTGAACGAAATGAGCATCAGAGCCGATGAAATCAGCTCTCTGTTAAAAAAGCAGATCGAAGGCTATCAATCAGAGATTGAAGTTAACGATGTAGGGACCGTCATCCGTGTCGGGGACGGGATTGCAGTTGCTCACGGTCTTGAAAACGCGATGGCCGGGGAACTGCTTGAGTTTTCTAACGGTGTCATGGGTATGGCACAGAACTTAGAAGAAAATACGGTCGGGATCATTATCCTTGGACCGTTTACAGAAATTCGTGAAGGGGACGAGGTGCGCCGTACAGGCCGTATCATGGAAGTTCCTGTAGGTGACGAACTTCTTGGCCGCGTTGTAAATCCGCTCGGACAGCCGCTTGACGGCATGGGTCCTGTGGAAACCGGCAAAACACGTCCAATTGAAAGTCCGGCACCAGGGGTTATGGACCGTAAATCGGTTCACGAACCGGTGCAAACTGGCCTTAAAGCCATCGATTCACTTATTCCGATCGGCCGTGGTCAGCGTGAGCTGATTATCGGGGACCGTCAGACAGGTAAAACAGCCATTGCCATCGATACAATCATTAACCAGAAAGATGAAGATATGATATGTATCTATGTTGCAATTGGCCAGAAAGAATCCACGGTAGCCGGAGTGGTGGAGACCCTCCGCCAGCATGGAGCACTCGATTACACAATCGTTGTTACAGCAAGTGCTTCCCAGCCTGCGCCGCTTCTGTTCCTTGCACCATATGCAGGGGTTACAATGGGAGAAGAATTCATGTACAACGGCAAGCATGTCCTCTGTATTTATGATGATTTAACTAAACAGGCAGCAGCTTACCGTGAATTGTCCTTACTTTTAAAACGTCCGCCGGGCCGTGAAGCATTCCCGGGTGATGTCTTCTACCTTCACTCTCGTTTGCTGGAACGTGCAGCCAAGCTAAGTGATGATAAAGGCGCCGGCTCTTTAACGGCATTGCCTTTTATTGAAACACAGGCAGGCGACATTGGAGCTTATATTCCAACGAACGTTATTTCCATTACTGACGGACAGATCTTCCTTCAGTCCGACCTGTTCTTCTCAGGTGTTCGGCCAGCGGTTGACGCCGGTTTATCAGTATCCCGTGTAGGTGGTTCCGCCCAGATTAAAGCGATGAAGAAAGTTGCCGGTACGCTGCGTCTTGACCTGGCATCCTATCGTGAACTTGAGGCATTCACCCAGTTCGGATCGGACCTTGACGCCTCCACTCAGGCTAAACTTAATCGTGGGGCACGGACAGTTGAAGTTCTAAAACAAGGCCTTCACCAGCCACTTGCAGTTGAAAAACAGGTGTTTATCCTCTTTGCTTTAACAAAAGGTTTCCTTGACGATGTTGAAGTAGAAGATATCGGCCGCTTCGAATCTGAAATGCACACGTTCTTAGAGCACAATCATAAGGACCTTCTCTCCCATATTCGAGAGACAGGCAACCTTGCTGATGATGATGCAATGAGACAGGCGATCGAAGCATTCAAGAAAACATTCCAGGCAAAGTAAAGAGCGGAACGATCTGATTTTTTCCAAGTTCCAAAACGAAGGTGGTGAAGAACGATGGCCTCTTTAAAAGAAATTAAAACACGTATTAGTTCCACTAAAAAGACAAAGCAAATCACAAAGGCGATGGAAATGGTTTCAGCTGCCAAGCTGAATAAAGCTCAGAACAGAGCTGAATCTTTTCAGCCTTATACTGATAAAATCCGTGAAGTTGTTACAAGCATTGCCGCAGGCACGGAAGGGGTATCCCATCCGATGCTCGAAGACCGCCCGGAAATTAAGAAAACCGGCTATATAGTCATTACCTCAGACCGCGGACTTTGCGGCGCCTATAACAGCGGACTATTGCGGGAAACGATGCGCCTCATCAATAAACGGCACAGCTCTCCCGATGAATACGGTATTGTTGTGATCGGACGAGTCGGCCGCGATTTTTTCAAAAAACGCAACATGCCGATTTACCAGGAGATCACTGGTCTGCCTGACCAGCCTGAATACACCGATATTAAAAGCATCGCAGCTACAACAGTAGAAATGTTTGAAGACGAACTGTTTGACGAAGTGTACCTGCACTATAACCACTTTGTCAGCGCGATCAGCCAGGTGGTAACCGAAGCAAAACTGCTTCCGTTAACTGACCTTGGGGAAGAAGTTGAAAATACGGAAGACAGCGGCGAGTCAAGTGAACCGGTCGGCAATCTGGATTATATTTATGAACCGGATGCCGGGACAATCCTTGAACAGCTGCTTCCGCATTATGCTGAAAGTTTAATTTTCGGTGCCTTGCTTGACGGAAAAGCAAGTGAATTCGGAGCCCGAATGTCCGCCATGCGTTCTGCTACAGACAATGCGGATAACATGATTGACGACTTGACATTAAGCTATAACCGCGCCCGTCAGGCCGCAATTACACAGGAAATTAACGAAATTGTAGGCGGCGCGGCAGCCCAGAGCTAACAGGCCCGGGCTGAACCGCCTTCACTTCACATAAATTAGTTTCCCGGATTAGCGAAAGTTTACTGCGACTAAGGCTTTCGCCGTTGCGGGCGATAAGCCTGGTCTGTAACACTTTCAAGGAGCTTTCTTTAAGGAAGAAAGTATAACTGCGACTAAAGCTTTCGCCGTTATGGGCGACAAGCCTAGTCTTGTAACACTTTCAAGGAGCTTTCTTTAAGGAAGAAAGTATAACTGCGACTAAGTCTTTCGCCGTTGCGGGCGATAAGCCTAGTCTTGTAAAGAAGGAGGAAAGACGATGAATAAAGGACGCGTCACTCAAGTAACTGGTCCGGTCGTAGACGTTCAATTCGAACGAGGCCAGCTGCCTGAGATCTATAACGCAATTAAGGTTGAACACAAAGCCCAGTCTGCAGGCGAAGTGGACGTCGATCTTACGTTGGAAGTTGCCATTCATCTTGGCGATGACACCGTACGTACAATCGCCATGGCATCCACAGACGGACTTGTCCGCGGCATGGCAGCTATCGACCAAGGTAAAGCAATTGCCGTACCAGTCGGAGACGCCACATTGGGCCGTGTATTTAACGTATTAGGCGAGAACATTGACCTCGACGAAGAAATCGGGGCAGAGGTGCCGCGTGATCCAATTCACCGCGAAGCACCTGCCTATGACGATTTGTCTACCCAGACAGAAATTCTTGAAACAGGCATTAAAGTCGTTGACCTGCTTGCCCCTTACGTTAAAGGTGGTAAAATCGGTCTCTTCGGAGGCGCCGGTGTAGGTAAAACAGTACTTATTCAGGAACTTATCAACAACATCGCCCAGGAGCACGGCGGTATCTCAGTATTCGCCGGTGTAGGGGAGCGTACCCGTGAAGGGAACGACCTTTACTTTGAAATGAAAGACTCCGGCGTTATCAGCAAAACTGCCATGGTATTCGGTCAGATGAACGAGCCGCCAGGAGCACGTATGCGGGTGGCCCTGACAGGACTGACAATGGCAGAGCACTTCCGTGATGAAAAAGGTGCCGACGTACTTCTTTTCATCGACAACATTTTCCGTTTCACACAGGCAGGTATGGAAGTATCCGCCCTCTTAGGACGTATGCCTTCCGCGGTAGGTTACCAGCCGACATTGTCAACGGAAATGGGTCAGCTGCAGGAGCGAATCACATCAACCAAAAAAGGGTCCGTTACATCCATCCAGGCCATCTACGTGCCAGCGGATGACTATACTGACCCGGCGCCAGCAACAACATTCGCCCACTTGGATGCAACAACTAACCTGGAGCGTAAACTATCCGAAATGGGTATTTACCCAGCCGTAGACCCGCTCGCATCAACTTCCCGTGCCCTCTCACCTGAAATCGTAGGTGAAGATCACTACAAAGTTGCCCGTGAAGTCCAGGTTACGCTTCAGAAATATAAAGAACTTCAGGACATCATCGCCATTCTGGGGATGGACGAACTATCTGAAGAAGACAAGCTGACAGTAAGCCGCGCCCGACGCATTCAGTTCTTCCTGTCACAAAACTTCCACGTAGCCGAACAGTTCACAGGCCAGCCAGGATCCTATGTCCCTGTTAAAGAAACCATCAAAGGATTCCGCGAAATCCTTGACGGAAAACACGACGACATCCCTGAAGACGCCTTCCGACTCGTCGGCCGCATCGAAGACGTCGTAGAACGCGCGAAACAAATGCAATAGGAAGCGATATTCCCAAAGGCCAGAACCATTTTTTCCGGGAAAAATCACGGGCCATACTCCGGCACTCCGGTCTCATGCCCAGGCGGGCCCAGGACCTTCCATGCCGGATGAACGCACCCCGTGTCCGCTGCCATATCCAGCCCCCGGCGCCCTGCGCCGCGCCGGACTGGTAAGCACCTTGAGCAGCAGACCCGAATAAAACCACTCTGGCCAGCCGGTGAATCGTCCCTTTAATAAGGAGGATGAACCATGAAGACGATGCAAACCAATGTCGTCACTCCTGATGGCAGTGTATTCAGCGGAGAAACAGAGATGGTAAGCGTCAAAACACAAGAAGGCGAACTCGGTATTTTACCTCGTCACTTGCCTCTTGTCACGCCCCTTACCATCGGCGCCATCCGCATCAAAAAAGATTCCAAAGTTCAACTCATCGCAGTCAGCGGCGGCTTCATGGAAGTCCGTCCAGATGAAGTGAACATTCTCGCGGAATCGGCAGAACTTCCATCAAATATCGATATTACCCGCGCCCGCGCCGCTAAAGAACGCGCCGAACGCCGTCTGGCTGAAGCCAGGAAGGAAAATGTCGATTTCAAGCGCGCCGAACTGGCACTCAAACGTGCCATCAACCGCCTGGAAGTCTCCGAAAACCGCATGTAACAACCAAAACAGACGCTGTTTGCCTAAAGGCAAACAGCGTTTTTGTATGGTAGGAAGTTGTCGGGAGGTGGGGGGGTGGATGGTGTCGGTGGTCAGGTAGGTGCAACGCGTGTAGCAATCTTCCCCTGCGACGAGCAAGCGCAGCGGCGCAGGAGCACCAACAAATGGATCAGGACGAAAAAGAGAGCAAACGGAAGCAAAAAGAAGCCAAAAAGGGTAAAAAGAAGGTAGGTGCAACGTGTGTAGCACCAACAAATGGATCAGGACGAAAAAGAGAGCAAACGGAAGCAAAAAGAAGCCAAAAAGGGTAAAAAGAAGGTAGGTGCAACGCGTGTAGCACCAACAAATGGATCAGGACGAAAAAGAGAGCAAACGAAAGCAAAAAGAAGCAGAAAAGGTAAAAAGAAGGTAGGTGGAACAGGTGTAGCACCAACAAATGGATCAGGACGAAAAAGAGAGCAAACGGAAGCAAAAAAAAGCCAAAAAGGGTAAAAAGAAGGTAGGTGCAACGCGTGTAGCACCAACAAATGGATCAGGACGAAAAAGAGAGCAAACGAAAGCAAAAAGAAGCCAAAAAGGGTAAAAAGAAGGTAGGTGCAACGCGTGTAGCACCAACAAATGGATCAGGACGAAAAAGAGAGCAAACGGAAGCAAAAAGAGGTAATAAAAAGATGGGTGAAACAGGCAAAGCATTATTCAGCTGCCAAAAGCAAGCACAGCAGCACAGGAACATCAACAGGGGGCGACCTTAAATCCAAAATACCAAAAACTTAATAACTAATTACCTTTTATGTCCGTGCCCTTGTTCCCACAGCTATTCAATGGAATTTACACCAGTAAACATACTCCCTTTTTCTCTCTTCAATATTTCCTCTAAACTGTTGGAATAAGGGATTAAAGTTAATATAGTCAGGAAGCTGGTTAGTTCCATCTGTTTTTAGAAGTACAGGGAAACTGCTCCATCTGTAATCTTCTGGGCGTTTAACTAGATTAATTTCTACTGGATTATAATGAATATATCTGCTCATAAATAATAATGTGCGAGTGGAAGTAGCAGGCTTTGCAGAATACCGCTTATCAAATAAATGGCCTCTTTGGTTATACTTCTTATTAAAATAAGTAGCGTATTTCTTTTTAATATGATACATAATTTGGGAGTAATCAATTGTTTCAGAGTGTAAAAGTAAGTGGAAGTGAGTTCTCATAAGAATATAGGAGGCAATTTTAAAAGGGTGCTTTTTAGAGGTTTCTTCGAGGAGAAAAATAAAAAATTCGTAATCAGCTTCATTTTTGAAGAGAGCATCCTTTCTATTTGATCGACTAATAATGTGATAATGAACATTAGGAATCCAATTTCTCGGGACATGCGGCATTAAACCATCTCCTTTTTTAAATTACTGATTTAATTGATGCTTTTAACACGGTTGGGGATAACTGCAAAAGAGGGGGCGAAGCAACTTACTGAGAGGCAAGGTGTAAAAACTGCGATTAGATGATGGATATAAATCAAGGCGCTTACTAAATCTGGGGCCATAAAAGACGGGCTTAAAGGAAGCAGCACATTCAACACGGCTTTTGCTGGGTTAATAGACGACCAATCAGATTTGTTAAAGCCGAGTCGGACGGGTGAGCTGGAGCTATCAGCGTCATTCAAAAAACGAGGGGTGAGGAGTCACAGGAAAATAATACTATAAACCCGCCCGTAATTCAACTGCATATTAGGCCTTTAATCTACAAGCGAAGCTTCATCCCTAAAAACAATTCGCTGAAAACCTCTGGCATTTTCCGATCATCCTGACTCATATAATTATCGGCTGCATGCTATTGTCGACCATCCATGATTGTTTGTGAGCGGCCTGCTATTGTCGCTCACCCATTTTTGTTAGTGTTCCACGTGCGTATTTGGACCGCCCGTGATTAATTGTTAACGTTGCGTTATTAGCGCCATCCGAGATTGATTGTGAACCCGGCGTCATTGTCCTCCTCCCATGATTGCCGAAACTTCATTGCCTTCCCCTGCAAACATCCTGCCCCCCTGCCGCCCCTCAAGTAATTAATGTAAAAAATAGAAAAATAATCCTCTCACCACACTTTTGAGAGAGCAAAAAAGATAGCATAAAAAGAGCGAATAGTGCTTATATATAGTGGTGGCCGGACATGCAGCCCCGTCAAAGTACAGCCAAATTGTATTTGTTCTGACTGGAAATAAAAGTCCCAGTTTTCATCCAGAAAAATTCAATAAAAAGTCACATTTTTGCAACAAAATCGTTTAAAATGTATGTAAAGACTCCTGTTACAACTCAACCCCAACACCTGTTATATCGTTTGTTTAGTGTTGAACGTTTACTTTAAGCGTCCGAAAAGAGCGCAACAACAACGTTTTCTCACAGATATCAAAATAATCAGTCAATTCACAAAGCCCAAAAATTAATTCCACAATTTTCCACCTAAAACAAACAGAGCTTCGAAATCACCATAACACCTTTCTCGCGCCACCAAAAATAATTATTCTAACTTAACAATAATTATCGCCGCTCAAAACATTAAAATTATACTGAAAATTCACACGACACACTCTCTGAACCTAATAGCACCAACACATACACCACATTTTTCCACCCGTCGTAAACCGCGCGGTGACAGTGTTAACACTATAAACAACTTAGTTACATTATTAATCTGAGAATTCAGAATAATATAGAAGTATTTTCATTGCTTTGTTATAATTTTAGTGTGAGTTGGAATTGCAAAAAATACTTTACCGGAGGGGAGTGAAGGTATGGGGCTGGGAGCATATTACGATAATTATATACTCGTATTAATCTTTATGCTGCTTGGGGTTGCTCTTCCAGTTGTTTCTCTGACGTTTGGAAGGTTTGTAAGACCTAAGAACCCGTATGCGGAGAAAATCACCACCTATGAAAGCGGGATCCAACCAGAAGGGGACGCACAAGTCCGTTACCACGTGGCCTACTATATAGTAGCGCTGGAATTCATCATTTTTGATGTTGAAACCGTTTTCTTAATTCCGTGGGCGGTCGCACTTGACCAGCTTGGCTGGGTCGGGCTGAACTTGATGCTGATTTTTATCGCCATACTGGCTTTGGGCCTTGCATAT
Organism: Salipaludibacillus aurantiacus; assembly: GCF_900111295.1. Lineage (GTDB taxonomy): Bacteria > Bacillota > Bacilli > Bacillales > Salisediminibacteriaceae > Salipaludibacillus > Salipaludibacillus aurantiacus. The sequence continues at coordinate 119,597 of NZ_FOGT01000010.1, forward strand.
TCTTGGAAAAAGAAGGTGCTAGAATGGAACTAAAAGGATTTCAAGAATCAGAAAAGTATGATCCAAGGGTTTTGGAAGACATAAAAAAGAATGTCTTTTTCACTAAACTGGATCAGTTGAAAGCCTGGTCGCGTACAAGGTCATTCTGGCCTTTAAGTTTCGGGCTGGCCTGCTGCGCTATTGAAATGATGGGGACAGGCGGCTCACGGTATGACTTTGACAGATTCGGGGTTATTTTCAGAGCGTCACCGCGGCATGCCGATGTCATGATTGTCGCAGGAACCGTTACAAGCAAGATGTCTCCTGTTTTAAGAACACTATATGATCAGATGCCTGAACCGAAATGGGTTATCGCTATGGGTTCCTGTGCAACTTGCGGAGGCCCTTATAAAGAAGCCTACAGCGTCTTAAACGGAGTCGATAAAATAGTACCAGTCGATGTCTATGTATCCGGGTGTCCTCCAACTCCACCGGCCTTACTGGACGGCGTCGATAAACTGCGCGAAAAAATCCGTTTGGAGGCTAAAGGAGAGAGGGTGACGGAAGGATGAGCCAGGAGCTTCTCGACTTAATCGTAAATAAAGTTCACACCCTTCACGGAAAAGAAACGATTGAAGAACCTGTCCTCAACTTCGGGAAGCCGATGATCGTCCTCGATTCCGGAAATTGGGATTTAGCCACTGCCAAACTGCTCCACGACGACGAAGCACTGCAGTTTGACTTCCTGTCCTGCGTAACAGGTGTGGATTATGAAGAGCACATGGAAGTCATCTATAATTTCTACTCAACTATTCTCGATCACTATGTGTATGTGAAAATCAAAACATCCAGAGAAGAACCGACCGTCATGTCTGCTGAGCCTGTCTGGAAATCAGCCGACTATATGGAACGTGAAACATACGACCTTCTTGGTATTGATTTCCCTGGTCACTGGCGTTTAAAACGTATTTTGCTGCAAGATGACTGGGAAGGTCACCCGCTTAGAAAAGATTATATAACAGACAAAAAAGCCCTGGGCTTGGATTAGGGGGTGCGTAGTAAATGCCGGAGTTAAAAACAGAAACAATGACGCTGAATATGGGGCCGCAGCATCCGAGTACACACGGGGTTTTCAGGTTGCAGCTTAAAGTAGACGGGGAGACGATCAAGGAAGCGATACCTGTGATGGGGTACCTTCACCGTGGATCGGAAAAATTAGCTGAGAGATTTCTATATTCGCAGTTTATACCATACACTGACCGCTTAGATTATTTGAACGCTATGACGAATAACTATGTTTATTGTGCAGCCATTGAAGAACTGCTCGAGTGGGAAGTGCCGGAACGGGCTGAATACTTGCGCGTAATTACAATGGAGCTTAACCGGATCGCCAGCCACCTTGTCTGGTGGGGAACCTATCTGCTGGACATCGGGGCAATGAGTCCATTCCTTTATGCTTTCCGTGACCGCGAAACGATTCTTGACCGCCTTAACGAAATCAGCGGCGCGAGGATGACGTTTAACTATCACCGCATCGGCGGCGTAAAATGGGACGCGCCTGAAGGCTGGATCGAAAAAGTGCAGGAAACAGTTAAAGAACTGTATGAGAACATACAGGAATTTGACACACTCGTTACCGGAAACGAAGTATTCCGTGCGCGAACCATCGGAGTCGGAAAGTTGTCAAAAGATCAAGTCATCAACTGGGGATTATCAGGACCAATTGCACGCGGCAGCGGCATCCCGATAGATCTCAGGAAAACAGAGCCGTATTCTATATATGACCGGTTTGATTTCGATATACCAACCCAGGAAGACGGCGATGTATTCGCCAGATATAAGGTACGTATTGAGGAAATGTTCCAGTCTTTGCGAATTATTGAGCAAGCTTGTGCACAGATTCCTGAAGGAGACATCATCACCAAAAAGGGGAAAAGGCTGATGATGATCAAACCGCCGGCAGGAGAAGTGTATAAGCGCGCTGAAGCTTCTAAGGGTGAAATCGGGGTTTACGCCATCAGTAACGGAAAAAATAAGCCGTACCGGATCAAACTGCGCCGGCCTTCTTTCGTTAATGTTTCTATTCTCCAGCACATGCTGGTGGGCGAATCGATTCAAAACCTCGTAGCCATTTTCGGAAGTCTCGATGTTGTACTCGGGGAGGTCGATGCATAGTGGACTACTTACTCATGTTTTTGTACGCTGTGGCTGTTTTGATGGTTTTACTCGGAGGGGTAACATTTGCCATCCTTGCCGAACGTAAAGTCATTGGAGCAATGCAGCTGAGGCCAGGTCCAAACCGCCACGGCCCCTGGGGAGTTTTCCAGACAATAGCTGATGTATTAAAGCTTTTACTGAAAGAAGACGTGATTCCTGCAAATGCAGATAAGAAAATATTCGTTCTTGCGCCTGTTCTTGCCTTTGCACCTGCCTTTTCCGTTATGGCAGTGCTCGTTTACAGCAGTACGGTAGGCGGAGCCGATATTAACATCGGTGTCATTTATTTCTTAGGCGTATCATCGATCACAATGCTGGGAGTGTTAATGGGCGGCTGGAGTTCCAACAATAAATACGCCCTGTTCGGTTCTATACGAGGGGTTGCCCAGATGGTCAGTTATGAACTGCCGCTCATTCTTTCAATTATCGGGGTCATTATTATGGTTGGTTCACTCAACCTTACCGATATTGTCAACTATCAGGCGAATATGGGCATGTGGTTTATCGTTCCGCAGTTCCTTGGTTTCGCGGTTTATATGATATCATCAATTGCCGAATTAAACCGGTCGCCTTTCGACTTGCCTGAAGCTGAATCGGAACTTGTAGCAGGGTTCTTTACAGAGTACTCAGGCTTCCGTTTCGCCATGTTTATGTTAGCGGAGTATACGTATGCTATAGCCATTGCCGGTCTTGCCACAACCTTGTTCCTCGGTGGCTGGCTAGGACCTGCATTTTTGCCGGAAATCGTATGGTTTATGCTGAAAGTCGTCGCGGTTATGTTCATCTGGTTCTGGCTGACAGCTACTTTACCGCGGGCACGCGTGGACCAGCTCATGAATTTCGGTTGGAAAGTGCTCATCCCGGTAGCGTTGCTCAACATTGTGCTTACGTCGATATATAAAGTGTGGATGGGGTGATTAAATGTTTCGTTTACTAAAGGGGTTCGGCGTAACCTTAAACTATTTCAGAAAAAAGAATATTACCATCCAATATCCAGAAGAAAAAGTGGTTATGCCTGAACGATTCCGCGGAATCCACCGTTTTTTCCCGGAAAAATGTATTGTATGTAATTTATGTGTGCAAGCGTGTCCGACAGACGTCATTACACTTTCAGGCAAGAAGAGCGAGGAAAATCCTAAGAAAAAAGTGATCGACACCTACAACATTGATTTTCAGGGATGTATCCTTTGTGATTTCTGTACTGAAGTGTGCCCGACAGAAGCCATTGTCATGACTGCGCGTTACGATAACTTAAGTGAATTTAACCGGGCCGCTCACTTTAAAGATATTGAATGGCTTACAAACAACAAACACTACGGAAATTACACTGAAACAAAACCAAAAGAAGATAAGCCGAAGAAAAAAGCGGCAGAAAAGCCGGCTGCTGAAAAGAAAGAAAAAGCGGCAGTAGGGGCGGGAGCGAAAGCTGAAGGCAAAGACGAAGCAAAACCGTCAGCCAAGTCCGGCGCTGAAAAAACATCCCAGGCTGCCTCAAAGCCTGAGTCGGGCGGTAAAGCTGAAGCAAAACCGGCGGAAAAAACAGAAAAAGGAACGAAGGCTGAAAAGCCGCAGGCCGGTTCCAAACCAGCAGCTGACCGAAAAGCTGACGCCAAACCAGCAGCTGACCAAAAAACAGAGGCCAAACCTGACGAACAGAAACCGTCAGCCCGCAAGGAATCAGCAGCTGATTCCAAACCGAATCCGCTTCCGGATCCTGAAGCAATGCCTAAACCAGCAGCAGACAAAAAAGCTGACACAGACCCGAAACCTGAAGCTGATACGAACAAACGGGACAGAAACAACGAAGGGGATGGAGCGGGAAGAGGTGACGACAAGTGACTGGGCAAATGATCTTCTTTATCATCTTTGCATTGATCGCAATTACCGGAGCCGTCTTAATTATTGCACTTAAACGGATTTCCCACCGTGTTGTTTCCATGGCATTCAGTTTCATGGCTGTTGCCGGCCTTTACTTTCTCTTGGGGGCAGAGTTTATCGGCATTATCCAGATTATGGTTTATGTCGGTGCGATAACGATCTTATTCGTGTTTGGTATGATGATGACCGACCACAGAAATATAAGTTTCGGACCAGATCCAAGAAAATGGCAGCAGGCTCTCAGTTTTGTCGGAGTAGCAACACTGTTGGGGCTTATGCTGTACGGCATATCAACGCTGGATATGCACGAATCGACCCAGCCTTTTGTAGGAAGTGTCGAAGCAATTGGACTGGAGCTTTACGGGCACTATTTTATTGCATTCCTTGGATCGGCTTTTCTTTTAACTTCCGCTCTTATCGGAGCGATAGTGATCGCACGAAAGGAGGCCGATTAATATGGTGCCTGTAACCTTCTTTTTAGCACTAGCGGCCATTTTATTTTGCATCGGATTGTACGGGGTATTAACGAGGCGCCATCTCGTCATCGTTCTTGTCTGTATTGAATTAATGCTTAACTCAGTGAATATTAACCTGGTTGCGTTTTCTGCAATCGGACCCTTCGCCAATATTACAGGGCAAGTGTTTACACTGTTCGTTATCACTGTTGCAGCAGCGGAAGCCGCGGTTGGCCTGGCCATCCTCATTGCACTGTACCGCAACAGAAATTCCATAGATGTGATTAAGCACGACCTGCTGCGCTGGTAAAACAACCGCAACAATTTATTAACTTAACGTGTTTAAAAAGCGGACAATGGAATTCGGACTTTTTGAACACTGTCTAATTATGAAAGAGACTAATTGAAGAAAAGGTGATGGTATGATACAGAATGCCTGGTTAATCCCGGTTTTTCCGCTTATCGCCTTCCTTATTCTGTTATTCTTTGGAAGATTTCTTAAAGAGAAGGCTTCTTATGTAGGAATAGCAGCATTGGCCCTGTCGTTCATCGTTTCCGTACTGGTTTTGTTTGAACGGATTGGCGGAGAAACTTACAAGTTTGTTATTGAATGGATTACCTTTGGAGAAAGTGCGATTACCATGGGCTACGAGGTCACCGCTTTAAATGCGATGATGCTGATTGTCGTAACTCTTGTCAGCCTGGTGGTTCATATTTTCTCCCGTGAATATATGCACGACGATAACAGGATTCACGTTTTTTATTCTTATCTCGGATTGTTCTCGTTTTCCATGCTGGGCCTTGTTCTTGCACCGAACGTGCTGCAGCTTTTCATCTTCTGGGAGCTGGTCGGTTTATGTTCCTTCCTTCTTGTAGGGTTCTGGTATTTTAAACCGGAAGCAGCAGCTGCTGCAAAAAAAGCGTTCTTAACAACCCGTATTGGGGATGTAGGCTTACTGTTAGGTCTTGTCATTTTATTTAATCAGACCGGAAGCTTCGACTATGGCGTCATCTATGCTGCAGTTGAAAACGGACTGATTAATGACACGCTGATCACAGCTACCGCTCTTCTTATTTTCCTTGGTGCTGTTGGTAAGTCGGCTCAGTTTCCGCTTCACGTCTGGTTACCTGATGCTATGGAAGGTCCAACACCTGTCAGTGCCCTTATCCACGCAGCGACAATGGTTGCCGCCGGGGTGTACTTAGTCGGTGTTATGTATCCGTTATTCCTTGCTTCATCGACTGCCATGACAGTTGTAGCCTATACAGGAGCGATTACGGCATTTTTCGCCGCGACAATGGCTCTTGTCATGACTGACATTAAGCGGGTCCTGGCCTACTCAACAATCAGCCAGTTAGGATTTATGATTTTAGCATTAGGAACGGCAGGCTATGTAGCAGGTCTGTTCCACTTGATGACGCATGCTTTCTTTAAAGCACTCCTTTTCCTTGGGGCAGGAAGCGTGATCTTCGCCGTACACCACCGGCAGGATATTCGGGATATGGGTGGTTTATGGTCAAAAATGAAAATTACTTCTGTCACCTTTTTGATAGGGGCACTGGCGATCGCAGGGGTATTCCCGCTGGCCGGTTTCTGGAGTAAGGAAGAAATTCTCGCTTCGGCGCTGCTGAACGGAGACGGCTTCCTTTTTGCAATAGCTCTTATCACAGCATTTATGACGGCGTTTTATATGTTCCGTCTATTCTTTAAAACATTTACAGGTGAATATCGCGGAGGGGACCACGATGACCCTCATGCTGACGACCCGCAAGTTGATGCTTACGGGGCAGCAGATGTGGCTGAAGCAGATAATCCGCGCGATGATTCCATGGATAAAGAAGCTCATGTTCCTCCAGCTGAGGATCATGACCACCATCACTCACCTGAAGAGAACTCGGGCTTTATGACATTACCGCTCATTGTACTCGCATCTTTAGCGGTGGTTGCCGGATTAGTGAACCTGCCGTTTATGGGCCATCCGCTTGAAGGCTTCCTGACAGAAGGGCTTAACCTTGGAGCACAGCCTCATGGCGCCCTTTGGCTTGCAATCCTGTCATTAGTTGTAGCGGGTTCGGGGATCGCGCTAGCCTGGGCAATGTATTACAAAGGCGCGATTGCGGAAGACTTCTTTGCCAAAAAAGCTCCCGGCGTCCATAACCTTCTTTTGAACAAATACTATTTAGATGAAATTTATACAGCAGTTTTCGTAAGGCCGACTGTCGCGATCGGACGTTTCTTCTGGGAAATGGACAAAAGCATTGTCGATGGCATTGTCAACCTGATTGGACGGTCTACAAGCTCGACCGGACGCTCATTCGGGAGACGCCATAACGGACAGCTGCAAACTTACGGACTGGTATCTATCCTCGGAGGAATTGTTGTCATCGCACTTGCCTTCGTTCTAAGGGGGTATTTCGGATGATGGGAAATCTCTTAACTTGGCTCGTCTTTGTTCCGCTGATCGGGGCTGCTCTGATATTGACGATCCCGAGAGAAAACGTCAATGTCATTCGTTCTCTTGCCGCTATCGTATCAGGCAGTGCCTTAGTTCTTTCCCTCATTATATGGGGAGGCTTTGACCGCGGTGTCTCAGGCATGCAGTTTGAAACTGTTGCCCCGTGGTTCGATATCGGATTTTTACAAATCAACTATGAAATCGGAATTGACGGCTTATCCATGCCGCTTTTAGTGCTCACAACGATCGTCACCACACTGTCGATCTTTGCATCCTTCTCTATAGTAAAAAGAGTTAAAGAATTTTACGTCTGGACACTCGTATTACTTACAGGGATGCTCGGGGTATTCGTAGCACTTGATATGTTCCTTTTCTTCCTCTTCTTCGAGTTAACACTCATTCCGATGTTCTTCTTAATTGGAATATGGGGCGGAAAAATGAGAGAATACGCGTCCTTCAAATTTTTAATCTATACAGGGCTCGGAAGTGCGATTATGTTTATTACGTTTATTGCCATGTTCGTTAAAGGGGCAGAGGCGATGAACTTTCAGGAAACATCTTTCAGCATGATCCGCCTCGCGGAAATCTATGCGAATCCGGCCAATCCGGAAGTACTGACAGGGGCTTTAAAAGGCGGTTTGTTCCTCGCCTTATTTGTTGCCTTTGCGATAAAACTGCCGGTTTTCCCGTTCCATACATGGCTTCCTAACGCACACGTTGAAGCACCGACAGCAGCAAGTATGATTTTAGCCGGTGTGCTGTTAAAAATGGGCGGTTACGGACTTATCCGTGTCGGTTTCGGTGTTCTTCCTGACCAGGCAGCAAGATTTGCCACCCTCATTGCGATTTTAGGGGTTATAAACATTATTTACGGGGCGCTTCTCGCACTCGTACAAACAGATTTAAAGTCTTTGGTGGCTTACTCAAGTATCAGTCACATGGGGATTGTTCTGCTCGGTGTGGCTTCGTTCACAACCGCGGGGATGCAGGGCGCGATCTTCCAGCTTGTCTCCCACGGGTTTATCTCAGCACTTCTCTTCTTTATGGTGGGAGCGATTTACGAACGGACAAAAACACGTACGATTTCAGAGCTTGGCGGCTTATCTAAGTCTGTGCCGATTTTAGCAGGGTTTATGCTTGCGGCAGCCATGGCTTCTGTCGGCTTGCCTGGACTGTCAGGCTTCGTCAGTGAGTTACTGGCCTTTATCGGTATTTTCGGAGCATCAGCTGACTTGATTCCGGCAGCGTATACTATCGGCGTCATCGGTGCGATCGGGATCATCCTGACTGCGGCGTATCTGCTGTGGGCAATGCAGCGTACGACGTTCGGTCCAATGAAAGAAAAATACGTCGGACTCCCGGATGCACGTCCAATGGAATACGTACCAATGGTTGGTTTGTTGGTATTAAGTATCGCCATCGGCGTTTATCCGCATCTTCTAAGTGACGTAATTAACACTACAGTAATCGACATCGTGTCGAAGATAGGGGGTTAAAGACAATGACAGCTTTTGATGCCAACTGGTCTTTAATGACTCCGGAAATTGTCTTAGCCGCATTAGCTTTACTTGTTTTTACAATAGACTTTATGACAGGAATTCATGGGAAAAAGCCTTTTATCGGAAGGTTGTCGGTATTATCCCTGTTAGTCACAGCTGTTTTGGTCGTCGTTACTAACAGCACGAGCGGGTCGATCGCGGAAGTGTTTGTCGTAGATCCGTTTGCGATGGTATTTAAACTGATCATTCTCATTGGCGTGGCGATGGTTATATTAATCAGCATGAACTTTCTTGACAGAGAGCGGAATGCAGAAGTGTACCAGGGTGAATATTATTCCATCATGCTTTTTGCCGCGCTGGGAGCCATGATTATGGTCTCGTCTGCGGACTTGATCACACTCTTTATCGGGCTCGAAATTTTAAGTATTTCATCTTATGTCCTTGCAGGATTTAAGAAATATTCCCGCCCGTCTACAGAAGCAGCAATCAAGTATGTGGTGCTCGGCGGCACAGCTTCCGCATTTATTCTTTACGGCATGTCTTTCCTTTACGGATTGACAGGATCCACAAGCCTGCTGGAAATCGGCCAGGCAGTGCCAATGCTGTTTGAAGAATATACCTTTGTCGTCATGATGAGCTTCTTGTTCATGCTCGCAGGGTTCGGCTTCAAAATTTCCATTGTGCCTTTCCACATGTGGGCCCCGGACGTCTATGAAGGAGCGCCTACACCGGTTACAGCTTTCTTATCAGTTGTTTCCAAGCTGGCTGGATTCGGGATTATTCTCAGAGTTTTCTTCCTCGGCTTTGGCGGCGTTTTTCAGGAATGGGCGTTCATTATCGCGGTCATTGCAGCAATTACAATGATTGCAGGTAACTTTATTGCCTTGACTCAGACAAACGTGAAGCGTCTGATGGCATATTCCGGAATCGCTCAGGCAGGTTATCTGCTCGTACCGGTCGCTACAGTGATAGGCGACGTAGGAATTAACATGATAGTGTTCTACAGTGTCGCTTATTTAATGATGACACTCGGCGCCTTCGCTGTGATTACTCTCGTCACGGAGGATACAGGAACGAGCGACCTCAGCAGTTTTGCAGGGCTGTATCAGCGTGCGCCTTACCTGGCTATTGCCATGACGGTATTCCTTGTGTCATTGGCCGGACTACCGTTAACTGCAGGATTTATTGGAAAAGCCTACATCTTTTTCGGTGCAGTAGCGGGTGAAATGCTGTGGCTTGCAATTATTATGATTGTGACCAGTGTCATTTCCTTCTTCTATTACTTTGGATTTATTAAACAGATGTTTATGACAGACCCGAGGCCAAACGATAAAGAACTGGCGGTTTCAGGAAGCATGCAGACAGTAGTTACTGTGTCACTTGCTGTAACAGTTATTCTCGGTATTCTGCCAGGGCTCGTGCTCGACATCTTTAACACCTTTAACTGGATGGCTTTTTTCTAAAAAATATTTATTTATGATTTTGAAAAAATAACGAGACGCCTGCGGGAAAAGCAAGAGCTGAAGATCCACCGGGTGTTTTCCCCGGTTAGCTGAAGCCTTGCCCGCGGCAGTTCTGTTACATGCGACGAGTAACCGCAGGAGCAAGCGAGAATTTTAAAAAATGTTTAACTTTAAACAGTACCATAATAAAAGTGGTTAGAGCACCTGCAAAAAGCGGGTGCTCTTTTGTGTGCTAACGGCCGTATTAATTAAAAAGGAAATGTATATAACCGTGGCCGCTGAGAAACATTTTCCGCTGGAGGGAACGGAATTAACTGCTCATACGGCGGAGGAGGCAAAACGGCATTTCTGTCTTCAGTAAATGGGTCGTCAATCGGCCGATGTCTGGCATCTCTCTGTCTGTTGACATGTTTGACGACAGCGTCAGCGACTTGACGGCCTAGCCGGAGGCCTTCCTCATTGTCAGCGGGGAAGTGTACACCTGCATACAACCGTGACAGAGCGTTTTCTTCAGCAATCTCGTGCAGTCTTTCTTTTTCTGCTGGGAAAAAATAGCCTAAAACACCTTCCATACAGCCTGCCGCCGTCGCATGGCCTGACGGATATGCCGGAAATGGCGGAGTTTCGAGAAGTGGTACTAAATCAGGATCCACCTGGTCAGGCCGGGCGATATCAGTTAAATATTTAAAACGCCAGTTAATAATCATCGCATCATTAATAGCCGACTGGGTGACAGCGAGAATTCTGGCGGCACGCGGCGGGTTGACACCGTAAGTGTCAATCAGCCTGTCAATAACAGGAGTGATCTGCTTTGTGGGCGGACCAAAGGCATAATAACGCGCTATTTTTTTCTGTTCATCAGTCAGATTAGCCAGAGTTTCTTTTACCGCTTCTAACTCTTCTCCTTTAAAGTCAATGCAGTATGGATTTTTAATTTTTAAACTGACTAACCTTCCGTGCAAATCGGTAATTTGTTTACGCTGGTTCCTTCTGAAAAAAAATAACGGCCATGACCCCGCCAGCGACTCAAGCGGTGTTAACCTTCCCTCATTTAATTCTGACCATTTAGGCGGCTCATAACGGTGTTTGAAACTCTTTTTCTTCATAATCATTAACTCCTGACTTAAAAAGTTTAATCCTTCACCTCTTATAAGATACGTACGAACCCCCAATTTGGTTAATAAAATAATTCCAATAAATGGGGGGTCTGACCCCCAATCTGACCTCCTACCACAAAAAAATTAAATTAACGGACAAAAATGCAGGAGGTTCTGCGTATGATGTTCTTGTGAAAAAAAGAGCAGGCGTTAAGAAAACGGTTGCAAGTGTACATTAATCATAAGCTGGGTCTGATTAATGGAAATTTATTGATGTGATACCAAAAAAACATACGAAAGACCTAACAGAAAAGACAAGAAAAAGTTAAAAAAACTGTAGCCGGAGGGGTTGTTTTCGGTTATCATTATCTTTGTGCTCGTTTATTCAATTTTTCACTAAGTGTGTTATTAAGGGTGATGGCTGAATAGAATGAGCAGGTGAGGATTCCCGAGTGGAATCGATATCAGAAGAAATAGGAGACAGTATATTCACGGAGGGTTAGCATCATGATCGACTCACTTGGACAGCAGTCATTATTTAACATTCTAATCAGTTTAATGGTTTTAACTGTCGTTTGGTGGGCGGTCCAATCATTCAAATTTGATTTGTTTGTAAAAAACCCTGATGGTGCGAAAGCAAAAGCACTCGTGATTATCGTTACACTTGCTTTAACGCATATGGTAACAAGTTTTTTACTGAACTATTTAAACTGGTCAACAATGTTGAGACATCTTTTTTAGGAAAAAACTAAGACGCGAAAGAAGGAGTGGATGAAAACCACAGGACACCGGCTGATTAGCGGATACTTCCATGTATCATAAACCAATTACAGGTAACAATTTAATTAAGAGCAACTATAAAAGGCTGGGTTTAACGTTGGTTTTTTATGGGAATAAGGACACCGCATGCTTATTTTTTATCAGCAGGTTGGACACTCTACATGACAATTTAACGAATTAGATCACTATTTGCATTAACAATTGATAAACACTTAATTACGATAAAAGACAAAGCAATGCCAGCAATAAATAAACAGAAGAATTTAGTTCGGCACCACACCATGAAAAAACATAAGTAACACCAGGCCCTTTCCACGCCTCATACTTACATGAAGGACACAGCTGGAAAGAAGACAGAAACACCCCAGGTAATCACAGCAAGCGACGCACACCAGCGGAATGGGCGTGTAAACAACCCCGCTGGTTGGCACACGAATGATTACCAGTGAATATGAATGAATTATACAATCTGGACGCGGAGGGGAATACATTGGAAAAAATTATCGTCCGCGGTGGCAGGCGCTTAAGCGGCACTGTCCGAGTTGAAGGAGCCAAAAATGCTGTTTTGCCAGTCATCGCTGCATCCATTTTAGCAAGTAAAGGCAAGAGTAACATTTATGATGTACCAGCCTTAGCTGACGTATACACAATCAATGAAGTTTTACGCAATCTTAACGCAGACGTATCCTACGAAGGAAAACGCCATATAGAAGTTGACGCACAGAAGGAATTAGCTACGGAAGCCCCGTTCGAATATGTACGTAAAATGCGTGCATCTTTCTTAGTTATGGGACCGTTGCTTGCCCGCGTGGGTCATGCGCGTATTGCGTTACCGGGAGGCTGCGCGATCGGATCACGTCCGATTGACCAGCATCTTAAAGGGTTTGAAGCCATGGGCGCTAAGGTTGAAATCGGAAACGGGTTCATTGAAGCGAAAGTGGACGACCGTCTGTATGGAAACAAAATCTACCTCGACTTTCCGAGCGTAGGCGCAACTGAAAATATTATGATGGCAGCAACAACTGCAATTGGAACGACTATTATTGAAAACGCAGCTGAAGAGCCTGAAATTGTATGTCTTGCTAATTACTTGAATGCTATGGGCGCCAAAGTCAGAGGCGCAGGTACAGGTACAATTAAAATTGATGGTGTAGATGAACTTGTCGGCGCAGACCACACAATTATTCCTGACCGAATTGAAGCGGGAACCTTTATGGTAGCCGCGGCAATTTCCGGCGGAGACGTGCTTGTGGAAAACGTCATGACGGAACACCTTCGTCCGCTTATTGCAAAAATGAACGAGATGGGCGTCATCATCATTGAAGAAGACAACGGAGTCCGGGTGATCGGACCTGAAAAATTAAAAGCTGTTGATGTCAAAACAATGCCGCATCCTGGGTTCCCGACAGATATGCAGTCACAGATTATGGCATTGATGCTCAACGCTGAAGGCACGAGCGTAATTACTGAAACTGTCTTCGAAAACCGTTTTATGCACGTGGAAGAATTCCGCCGCATGAATGGAAACATTAAAATTGAAGGTCGGGCAGCTATTATTAACGGCCCAATGAAACTTCAAGGAGCTGAAGTCGCTTCTACCGATCTTCGCGCAGGTGCTGCACTGGTGTTAACCGGCCTTGTTGCTGAAGGGTATACCCGTGTCACTGAATTAAAGCATATCGACCGCGGTTACGTTGATTTTGCGGAAAAATTACAGGCACTAGGAGCAGACATTGAACGGGTAAAAGAAGAAGAGCAAGTTGAAATGGAAAATTTAGAAGCACCGGCACCATTAAAAATGGATCCGAATTTTGCTTCCTGATATCTGGTCTTATCGCTATCTTCAATAGATATCTTATTATTAAGCCCTGTGGGCGGTTACTTATGGCCGCTCACAGGGTTTTTTTTGTGGGAATTTTTATTTGGTAAATTTTAAAGGGATTTTATGTAAATGAACTTATTTGCCAGGACTGGCATACGGACAGTCCTGGCGTTTTTAAGACAGGTGGAAATACCTGTGTTAGATGTCGGGAAACCGGGCAGAATCATAGTTGGGGGCATAAGATCACGGCTAATCATAAAGTAGCTTTCACACGGCTCTACCAAAACTACTAATTTCCTTCTCAAATGTTCTAATCATTAAATAGAGTTCATAGATATGAGATAGACATGCGATGACAGGAATATTTTATACAAAGAGAGGGAGGACGTCGTATGGTAAAAAATTTAATAATAGTAGGTCTTATATTTATGATAGGCATCCTGGTGGTTCCTTCGATCCTTGTGACAAGTTTTCCTAGTGAGACGCCGGGGGTGGAAGAGCATATTCCGGCAGTTACTGAAACGAAAGAAACCGAACCTGCGGAAGCCGAGCCTGCTTCACAGGAAAATACCGGAAGTGCACTTCCTCCTGAAGTACAGACTGTTTCTGTTTTCCGTTCAAGCAGTGAAATGATAGAGGAAGTTCCGCTCGAAGAATATATTGCAGGAGTTGTCGCTTCGGAAATGCCGGCTTCTTATGAAATGGAGGCTTTAAAAGCACAGGCTCTGACAGCGCGGACTTATTTATTCCGTCAAATAATGGATGGGCACGATCTCAGTCTTCCTGAAGGAGCGGACGTGACGGATACCGTGCTTCATCAAGTTTTTAAAAATGAAGAAGAACTTATCGAAACATGGGGAAGCGAATTTGAGTGGAAAATGTCGCGTATTCGCCAGGCAGTATATGAAACGGAAGGCCAAGTCATCACATTTGAAGACGAACCTATCACAGCTACTTTTTTCTCTACCAGTAACGGCTATACTGAAAATTCAGAGGAATACTGGGAAAGTGAATTTCCTTATTTAAGAAGTGTAGAAAGTCCGTGGGATGTGGAGTCGCCAAGGTATAAAGGGACGCGGGAGCTCTCTGTCGGGGAATTTCAGCAAAAGCTTCAGGTGGAGCTGCCTGGAGAAGGCATAGGGGAAATTGAATCACGGACAACAGGCGGAAGAGTAGCCAAAGTAGCGATAGGAGGAAAAACCTTTTCCGGCAGGGAAATCAGGGATGCACTTGAGCTGGATTCCAGCGATTTTTCTTGGGAAAGACAAGGAGACCGCATTCTTATTGAAACAAGAGGATGGGGACACGGTGTCGGGATGAGCCAGTTTGGCGCTGACGGAATGGCTAAAGAAGGATATACTTATCGTGACATTATTCAACACTACTACCACGGAGTTAGTATAGAAGAAGCCTCAGCTGTTCTAGTAAAACACGAGGAAAATGAGAATCTAGCAGACGACGTAGGGTAATCTTACAAAAAATGGGGGGTCTGTCCCCCCATAAAAAATAAAATTTTCAAAATTATGTATATATTCTCGGCAATCTGATCAGAATGGTTGCTGAGGTGGTGATTACATGAATAATCATGAAGAAAACAAAGCTTCCAAATGGGAGCAAGTGCAGGCGAAAATGAAACGCCTGATGAAAAAGCGTTGGGCATTGCCAGCAGTATATCTTACATT
Source organism: Salipaludibacillus aurantiacus (assembly GCF_900111295.1). GTDB lineage: Bacteria > Bacillota > Bacilli > Bacillales > Salisediminibacteriaceae > Salipaludibacillus > Salipaludibacillus aurantiacus. The sequence goes on from NZ_FOGT01000010.1 coordinate 134,925, forward strand.
GTCCGCTGTAGTATTGTCGACATTTTTGTGGATGACATCAACTGATGATCTCACAGACGAACAACGAGACTCTGAGTTTGATATAGAAGAGTCCGCTGATGAGTCAACTGAAGGATTAAGTGATGTATCAGAATCCACAGAAGCAGATGAAGAAGAGGCGGTTCCAGCTGTCTCCCATGATGAGGTATTTGAATTGCCTGTTGTGGACGAAAACGAAGTTGCAGTTGTAGGTATCTTTCATGACTTTGAAGCATCTGTAGAAGATCAGGAGCAAGCGTTCATTCGCTACAACAATTATTTCTACCAAAACCGGGGAATTGACCTCGCCAGAGACGATAATCAGCCATTTGATGTCAGCGCTGCAATGAGCGGTACTGTCGTAAAAGCTGAAGAAGATGCTTTATTCGGACAGGTAGTCCATATCGAGCATGAAGAAGATATCCTTACTATTTACCAAAGCCTTGACGGTGTCACTGTTGAACCTGGGCAAACGGTAAAACAAGGCGATGTCATTGGCCAAGCCGGCAGAAACCTATATAACACAGATGCAGGTGTACATGCCCACTTTGAAATTAGAAAAGACAATGTACCAGTCAATCCACTTGATTACGTGGATCAGACACTAACCGCTTTACCGGATTTCACAGATGAAGAGCAGGATGAGCAGCAAGCCCCTGAAGAAGTTCCAGAACCGGAAGAAGAAATCGAGCAAGAACGCGGAATGTCTTAAAAATAAGTAAATTAAAAAGGAAAAAGCTGGGGGGACAGACCCCCCAGCTTTTTCCTTTTGTGCATTTTAGGCATATCTTCGCCATTCCTCTAATAAAATTTAACAAACCTTAATGCAACAAGAGAAGGTCGTTCAAAGAGGATGAGGGTGGCAGACGAGCGGTAGTGTGTAAAAAGGTTGAAAGTCATTAGTCGATACAGAATGCACACTGTGTTTAGAACAGGGGCTGGCAGTGAGGGATGAATGTTACCGGCACCTCTGTTAACTCAGGCTGTCTTTTTCTTAGTCTTTTTGAACTCCAGAATGATAAGGGAGGCGAGAGATGTGCACGATTACATCAAAGAGAGGACTATCAAGATAGGGAGGTACATCGTAGAGACAAGAAAAACAGTCCGGACCATAGCGAAAGAGTTTGGGGTCTCAAAGAGCACCGTTCATAAAGATTTAACAGAGCGGCTGCCGGAAATAAATCCCGAACTTGCAAACGAAGTAAAGACCATTCTCGATTACCACAAATCGATCCGCCATCTGAGGGGTGGTGAAGCCACGAAAGTAAAATACAAACAATCTACTGAAAAGAGCCAGATGGCCGAAACCAAAGTATAAGTATCCGTACAAAAGGGACAAATTTTGATGTATCGTGTATTGAAAATTTGTCTTCAGGGGGAAACCAGCGTCAGCTGACAAAAGGAGGAGTTATAAATAGCAGCAATGTAACCGCGGGCATAAAGACTGCTTTAAAAGTGCATTTCTCTGGGAAGCAGGCAGAGGAATTGAACAGAGGTCTCATCACATCTTCAATAACCCAAAAAGAGCTCCCATAAATGCCCAGATGCCCGTTTAAGTAATAACGATCGCTGAGGGACAAATCATATAGCCAATAAATCTAACAGGCTGGTGCCTTTTTATGGCCCCAGTCTTCATTTTTTTGAAAAAAATCAGCCAGAAACTGCGTTTTCCAGTCTGGTTCCTTCCTTTATGAAAAAGCTTAGAAAGCCGGCTCGGTCCCGTTATTTGCTCTGCACTTACAAGCAGCCCTATTATCAAAATTTAATCCGTTGCTGCTTTCATTCCTGAAGAAAGAAGTTATTATAAAGGGTCAAGGCTCCCCCTCTTAATACCTGATACAATTCTCACCTTTAAAAACTGTGTGTAATCAGCAGGCAAGTGAATAGGCGTATACGCTGCTCCAGCAGCAGGCTTCCCGGAATAAAGCTGCCGCCCGCTAATAAGTTCGGCAATATGTGGAAAAGACTATGGCGTACACCACCTATGACTCAAAGAAATGGCAAATTCTCCTCCTTTAAAACGACAATTTGTGATAAAATATTATATTGGATGTAAAAACTATAAATGAAGTTCTTAAAAAGCAGGCCTTTTTGAGGCGTACATATATAGTGACGGGAGAAAAAATCAGCGTTTTGCCGGGAAAGTCAGCCAAACTAAATTACTACTGGGAGGAAACAACGAATGTTTGGAAGGGATATTGGAATTGATTTAGGGACAGCTAATATTTTAATTCATGTCAAAGGGAGAGGCATCGTTTTAAACGAGCCTTCAGTTGTGGCGATTGAGGCGTCTACTAAAAAAGTCCTTGCTGTAGGCGAAGAAGCTTTCCAGATGGTTGGCAGAACGCCGGGGAATATTGTTGTCATCAGACCGTTAAAAGATGGCGTCATTGCAGACTTTGATACAACTGAATCCATGCTTAAACACTTTTTGGAAAAAATCCGTGTAAAAGGATGGTTTTCAAAACCTAGAATCCTCATTTGCTGCCCGACGAATATTACGTCAGTTGAGCAAAAAGCGATTCGTGAAGCAGCGGAAAAAAGCGGCGGGAAAAATATTTACCTTGAAGAAGAGCCTAAGGTGGCAGCTGTAGGGGCAGGAATGGATATTTACCAGCCAAGCGGGAATATGGTCGTAGATATCGGCGGAGGAACAACCGATGTGGCTGTCCTTTCGATGGGATCAGTTGTGACTGCAGAATCAATTAAAGTGGCCGGAGACCGCTTTGACAGCGACATTCTTCATTACATTAAAAAGAAGTACAAACTTCTTATCGGGGAGCGGACAGCGGAAGAGATCAAAAAAGAAGTCGGCACGGTGTTTAAAGGTTCGAGGGAGGAACAAATTGAAATTCGCGGACGGGATATGGTAAGCGGGCTGCCAAGAACCATCACTGTCACTTCTGAAGAAGTCTGCTCAGCGATGGAAGAATCAATTACCCACATTGTCGTCTCTGCCAAAAACGTCCTTGAAAAGACCCCGCCTGAATTATCGGCGGATATTATTGACCGCGGGATTATCATTACCGGAGGCGGAGCTTACTTGCACGGCATCGACCAGCTGCTTGCAGAAGAACTGAAAGTACCGGTTTTTATAGCTGAAGAACCGATGGATTGCGTAGCTAACGGGACAGGTATACTTCTGGAGAATTTAGACCGGCTTAACAGAAATAAAATAAAAGTCTGAAAAACCAGAGAGTTCGTCTTTAACCTTAAAGGATTTTGAAGCCGGGCCGATATAAGTAATAGAAAACTGCCTGAGAGCAGCTTCATAATCAAAGAGGTGAAAGACATGCTACGAGGATTGCACGCAGCGGGCGCAGGGATGATTGCGCAGCAGAGACGGCAGGAAATGCTGACTAATAACCTATCAAACGTGAATACGCCTGGCTTTAAAGCTGACCAGGCCTCCCTTCGCACGTTCCCGAATATGCTTATCAGCGCAATGGGAACGGACCATGCAAGGTCGCACGGGACAAACAGAGTCGGAGAGCTGGCTACAGGGGTATATATGCAGGAACAAACACCCAAGTTTAATCAGGGTGATATGCAGGAGACAGGGAATAATACAGATATTGCTATTCTTCAGGGGCGCGTGCCGCAGGACGAAGAAACCGGCCAGAACGCTGTCCTTTTGTTCGAAACATTAAACAGTGACGGAGATCTCCGTTATACACGGAACGGCAGTTTAACAATCGACTCGGAAGGCTTCCTCACCAGTTCACAGGGATATTACATACTGGCTGCCGATGGCGAACCTGTCAATGTGCAGAATGAAACTATTCGTGTGAACAGTGACGGCGACATTTTTTCCGCAGAAGATGAACTTCTCGGCCAAATTAACGTAGCTGTGATCAGTGACCCTGAGCAGCTTGTAAAAGAAGGGAACGGCCTGTTGCGTTATGACGGCGAAAACGACACGCCGAGCGCAATAGATAACGATGACGTGTCATACCAGCTTCAGCAAGGGTTCGTGGAGAGGTCCACTGTTGATGCATCACAGACGATGACTGAGATGATGTCGGCCCTCAGGTCGTTTGAAGCGAATCAGAAAGTGCTGCAGGCTTACGACCAGAGTATGGAGCGGGCAGTCAACGATATTGGAAGACTACGCTAATACAGCTGGCTGACGGCCTTAAGACGTGACCCTTTGAAAGCAGGTGAATGATAATGAATCAGTCAATGATCAATTCGGCAGTAACGATGGGGCAGGTGCAGACAAAGCTGGACAGCATCGGTCATAATCTGGCCAACGCCAATACGACCGGCTATAAACGCCGTGATACGAACTTCGCAGATCTTCTCGTCCAGCAGGTGAACAATCAGCCGGTGATTTCCCAGGAAGCGGGCAGACAGACCCCGTATGGCATCCGTCGAGGTGCCGGGGCTGCAGTCGCGCAGACGGCGATCCGTTTTCAGCAAGGGACGATGCAGGAGACCGGGCGTCCCCTCGATGTGGCTCTCACTGAACCGGGTTATTTTTTTGAAATAGCTGAAACTGAAGACGGCGACCGCCGCTTCACACGGGATGGCGCGTTTTATTTAAGCCCGAATCCAGCGGCTCAAGGAGAGAACCATCTCGTCAATTCAGAAGGGGAATTTGTCTTATCGTCGACAGGTGAACCGATAAGCGTGCCTTCTACTTATGAAGATTTAAGAATTAATGAAGCGGGAACAATTCAGATCACCCTTGAAGACGGCACGATAGAAGATGTGGCGGAGCTTCAAATAGTAAACGTCACTAAACCGCAGCTTTTAACCAGTATTGGCACCAACAGCTTTATTTTTCCCGACCTTGAAGTATTGGACGCAGACATTGGCGATGTTCTTGAAGAAGCAGCCGGAACAGAAATCATCAGCCAGTTTTCACTGGAAATGTCTAACGTGGACACTGGGAAAGAAATGGCAGATATGCTTGACGCCCAGCGATTTTACCAGTTCAACTCCCGGGCTATTGGCATCACTGACCAAATGATGGGGATTGTCACCAATCTCCGGTAGGCGTAATGAAAGAAGAGCCTTTATTCTCATATGACACACTGTCATCAATCGTGTTATTATTGATTAACAAGGAATCGACGAGGAGCCAGCCATGAGTGAAGACAAAGATCAAACCTTACAATCCGGCACCGGCAAAGCACACGAGTCTCATACTAAAGACGAGTCCACCGGCACCGGCAGCAGTCCAAACTCACAACAAAATACAGAAACGTCACACGAGTACATGAAACCCTTTATTTCCAGAGAAAAATCGGGAGAAACGTCTGAAAACGAGGACAATCCATCCCAGGACGTTCGTTCAGGGGAGGGTTCTGACTCAGATGAGGCATCTGGTACGGCAGGTGCAGGCGGCGGAATATCCGGTAAAGCTCCCCGTGACGAATCAACAGGGGAAGAGGGAGAAGTCCCTCCCTCTGAGACTGAAGAGACGCAAGATCCGTTAGCCGGCACTCAGAACAGTTACAGTGAGAGTGAGGAGTCCGAAGGGGCTGCTGAAGGCGAAGCTGCTGGAGGCACAGCTTCGGCAGGGACTACCGGAGTTTCTTCATCTGAAGCGAGCGAACCTGGCGAAGAAAATGAGGATGTAACTTCTTTCACAGGTGGTGCTGCCGAAGGAAATGACGATGTATCTTCTTCTGGCACAAGTGGCTCTCAGGAAGGAAAGGCTGACAGCCGTCCTTCCAGTGAACCTCAAGACGGGGATGAAACAGCAAAAGGGACGGATCCGTTAAGAGGGGTTGAAGAAGGTGCGGCGGCCAGTACGGCCAGTACGCCAACGGCCGGTGACACTTCTGAAGAGCCGGAAGAAGAACAGGAAGCTGAAGCCAGCAGAGCTGAAAAGAAACGGAAAGAACGGGAAGAGGCTACTTATAAAAGAGGCCGGGTCCGTTTATTTCCGATATGGCTCAGGATCGTGTTATTAGTCCTTGCGCTTGGTGTCAGTATGGTGTTAGGTGCGGTGATCGGCTTTTGGATTTTAGGCGATGGCGGCAACCCTATGGAAGTGTTTAATCCGCAAACATGGTTCCATATTTATGACATTATTTTCGATGGAACAGAGCGCGGACGTTAAAGAGCAAGAGCTGCCCCGAAAGTTTAACTTTTAAGGGCAGCTCCTTTTTGTATTTTTTTAAAGCAGTTAGGGTCTCCCGGCAAGTGGCGGGGCTCTGGGGCGGGTGAACGGTTATTATTGGGGCGGGCGCCTAAGCATTTTAATACACGGTTAGTTCCGCATTCAGGTAAACCTCACGTAAATAAAGACCTTTCAGAACGGCACTTGTACATAAAGAGAGAAAGACGTAAACTAAAGGGGTACAGATTTATCCCCTGTTATTATGAGGAGGTCACAAACGCATGCTGAACATTGAAGAGATTAAAGATATTATTCCGCACCGTTACCCATTTCTGCTTGTGGACAAGATTCTTGAAGTAGACGAAGGCAAAAAAGCTGTAGGCATTAAAAACGTGTCAGCTAATGAAGAGTTTTTTAACGGCCATTTTCCTGATTACGCGGTCATGCCGGGAGTCCTTATTATTGAAGCGCTGGCTCAGGTAGGGGCAGTAGCTATGCTGAAGAAAGAAGAAAACCGCGGCCGGCTCGCTTTTTTCGCAGGTATTGACGGCTGCCGTTTTAAAGGACAAGTTCGTCCGGGCGACCAGCTGCGCCTTGAAGTTGAAATGACAAGACTGAGGGGAACGATTGGAAAAGGCAAAGCCATCGCGACGGTAGACGGCAATACTGTAGCCGAAGCGGAGCTTATGTTTGCTTTAGGCGATAAAAAAGAATAACAGAACAAAGATCCCGCCGGGTATTTCACTCCCGGCGGGTTTTTTATTGGAAAACTCTGGGGGGTCTGACCCCCCAGCTTTTGGTATTCAAACGTTTGATTAACTATTTTTAGACAATTCCAGCCTTTTTTCCATATACGAAGGGACTGTTTTTTTGGAATTTGTGACTATGTGTGAAGAATATGAGAGATTATCTAAAAACAATGAACTACGTTTTGTATTGACAGTTTCGTGAAATAAGGCTGATAGACACATTGCTAAATGCACTTATATATTTTTAGCAAAAAATTATTATACTTTTCAGGAGGTATCAGTTTTATGAAGAAAGCAATTTTAACGACAGCATCTGCTGTTTTATCATTAGGAATTCTCGCAGCTTGCGGTGATAATGGCGAGAACGTCGATATCGAAATCAACGAAAATGGTAACGATAACGGCGGCGTCGAGGAAAATGACGGCGGCCTTAACGGTGACGACGGGGCGAATACTGGAAACGACGGAATGAACGATAACGGCGCTGAAAACAATAACGGTGGTCTTAACGATGAGAATGGAAATGACGGAATGGAAAATAACAATGCCGGACATGGCAATAACGATGATGCAGACATGAATAATGAAGAGACAGATACTGATGTTGAAGTGGACACTGACGAAGATACAGATGTCGATGTAGACAATAATAATAGTGATGAAAACGTATAATTCGCCCTCTGTATAACACAAATATTTCAAAATTTGTAGTTTATAAGGAGTTTGAAGGAGGAATTGAGTTTTGAAGAAAAATAAAACCATTCTTTCCGTTTTATCAGGAGTCCTGGCTGCAGGCATCCTTGCAGGGTGCGGGGGCGCGGACAATAACGATCCCACAGAAGACGTGAACAACTCAGACATCAATAACGGTGTCAGGGATGAAGGTAATAATAACGGCTAATGAAACAGGTTAATGATAAGCCGGTAATCACGTAGCTGGGGGAAGAATAGCATTATCCCCGGCTGCGATTTAATAAAAAATAAATTAAACATTTATTTAAACAAATTTTTTCAACAGGAGGAATTATTCATGAAGAAGCAAATGACTTTATCAGTACTTTCAGGTGTATTAGCAGTAGGTGTTTTAGCAGGCTGTGGAGATAACGGCGGCGGCAATAACATGGAAGACAACGGTGGCATGAATGGCGGTAACAACACTGAAATGAATGAAGACAATGGCATGGGCAATGACGATGGCCTTAACGATAACGATGGTATGAACAATGATGACGGCATGAATGACAATAATGGAATGAACAATGACGATGGGCTAAATGACAATGATGGAATGAACGATAATGACGATGGTATGAATAACGAAAACGATGATGATATGTTCGAAGATGAAGACAATAATGAAGATGACGACATGTTTAATGATGAGGATAACGACGACAATAACGTTTAATAGCCAGCTCCAAACCAAATGGTTTGTTAGCATAAATTAACTATTCTAAATGGGAGGTTGACTGATCATGAAGAAAAAGTTAATGTTAACAGCACTATCAAGTGTTTTGACTCTGGGCGTCCTTGGCGCTTGCGGTGATATGGAAAATAATGATGGCCTTAATGACAACGGCGGCGTTGAAGATAACGGCGGTATGAACGACGACGGTATGGGTAACGATAACGGGGATATGTAAGTGATCCCGGAAGTTACCGGAACCTGAGCACACTTTGAGTGAAAGCTAAGAAAAATTCTTAATAGAGAGCCGGAACTAATCCATGGCGGCAGACGCTGACTTATGTCCGTCTGCCGCTAAAGCTCGTTTAGGGACTTTTATAAAACTTAAGCTAAAAGGAGGCGGCAGAGTTATGAATAAGAAATTAACGTTCTCCTTACTGTCAGGAGTTCTGGCAGCTGGAGTTCTTGCCGGGTGCGGAGATCAGGACAATGATGACCGCATAAATAACGATACCGGCGGACTGAATGATAACGTTGATGTTAATGATGGCGGCGTCGATGACGGCGATATAATTGATGATGAGGACATGTATGATGAAGATGATGACGACATGTTAGACGGAGAGACTGGCCACGAAAACAATAACTCATAAATTGGTGCGAAACAGTAAATAGCTATCATGAGTCTTAACTCGATTTTTAAAAAAAGGAGGGAAAGAACATGAAGAAAAAGCTTATTCTTACAGCACTATCAAGTGTTCTCGCACTAGGGGTTCTCGGTGCATGCGGAGACATGGAAAACAATGAACCTGTTGAGAATGATCCAATGATGGAAGAAAATAATGGCATGAATGAAGATGGTATGAATAACGGCGGAGATATGTAATAAAAGCATACCCAGCTAAAAAAAGGCGTGCCTCAGGCGCGTCTTTTTGTGTGATGGAGCACGTGCAGTTAATGCAAATATGAGAACAATTACATAATGTTATAAGGAATTGCGGTAAAATATGGGAAAATTTATAAAACTTGCTGATACTATTGTCGCGTGCTTTTTTTCGCGGTAAGATGACTACAGTTAATCGCAAGAAAGCGGTTAACCGATATTATTTACTTATTTAGATTTAGCAGTAGCTGAGATGAGTCTTTCATTCGATTAATACAAAATAAAGGAGAGATTATCATGAAGAAAAAATTAGCTTTAACAGCATTGTCCAGTGTATTAGCTCTAGGAGTACTTGCAGCATGTGGAGACGGTGGTGAGAACGGCAACGATCCAACAATGGATAACAACGGCGGTATGAATGAAGAAATGAACAATGACGGCATGGAAAATGACGGCATGGAGAATGAAGAAATGGATAACAACGACGGAGATGCTTAATAACTTTCCTGTCTAAAAAGGCGCGTCAGTGACGCGTCTTTTTTTGTGCCTCTGTTTAGGGCATATAAGATTTTGCCGGGAGCTGCTCAATATTTTCTTCTTTACTTCAGCTTTTTTAAAGTTAGCCTGTTTCTGACCGTTCGCCATACTTTTTTACACTCAGTTACACAATTTAATGACAAATCCGGCATAATGTGAAAGACTTCATAAAACCTGCAGAATGTATTGCTGCCAGGCGGTTTACGGGGTAAGATGACCTCAGTTGATCAAAAGCAGCGAATGATCAGCTATGCGGGTACTACTAATTTTTTTAAAAAAAGACTCGTATAAAGATTTAATACTCAGGAGGTATTTTATAATGAAAAAGAAATTATCACTTTCAATTTTATCAGGAGTTTTAGCAGTAGGAGTACTTGCCGCATGTGGTGACAATGGCGGTGAAAACGAGCCGGGTCTTGAAAACAACAATGGCATGGAAAACAATACTGAAATGAATGATAACGGCGGTATGGATAATAACGGAGGTCTTGAAGATAACGAAGGTCTTGAAGACAATGAAGGTATGGAAGATAACGAAGGCATGGAAAATAATGACGGCCTTGAAGATAACAACGAATTTGGTGAAGAAGACACCGAAGAAGATTTCGGCGATGACAATGAAGAAATCGATAATGAATTTGACGAAAATGACGAGTTTGATAACGAAGAAAACGATCTTGGAAACGAATAATGCAGCGATTGATTAGAGAGGTGATTCTTCACCTCTCTTTTTTATTTTTGCTCCCCTTCTTCAATCTTCCTCAGGCTTTTCAAAATATTCCTCTGCTAAAATCAGCTTTTTTACACAGACTAAAGATAATTTAGACGGTGGAAGGAAGTTACTCATGTATCTGATCCCTCTTTCAGTAATTATTATTTTAACTCTTGCGGTCATTGAGAGAATAAAGCACCAAAAAAATGTGGAAAGTATTCCAATAAGGATAAATATAAATGGCGTGCGCGGTAAGTCTACTGTTACAAGGCTTGTCACAGGTATTGTCAAAGAAGCGGGCTATAAAACGATAGGCAAAACGACAGGAACGTCTGCAAGAATGATTTACTGGGATACACCTGAAGAAAAGCCCATTTTGCGTGACCCGGAAGGCCCTAATATTAAAGAGCAGAAAAGGGTGGTCCAGGAAGCGGCTGATCGGGGAGCTGAAGCCCTTGTCAGTGAATGTATGGCAGTCAACCCTGACTATCAGAATACCTTTCAGACGATCATGCTCCAGGCTAATATCGGAGTGATCGTGAACGTGCTGGAAGATCACATGGATATGCTTGGCCCTTCATTAGACGATGTGGCTGAATCTTTTATATCAACCATTCCATATAACGGCAAGCTGATTGTGAATGATTCTCCGTATGTGAGCTTCTATTTGAAAGAAGCTGAAAAAAGAAAGACGAAACTGATCGTCGCGGACGCTTCACGAATCACTGAAGACTTTTTGCGTCAGTTTCCATACGTGATTTTTCCTGAAAATGCAGCTTTGGCTCTTGCTGTGGCTGAGGCGCTTCAAATCGATGAAGAGACCGCGCGCCGGGGGATGCTTAATGCGCAGCCTGACCCGGGGGCTTTAAGGATAGAAGAAATTGAAAGTGACGGGAAGAAGTCACCGTTTGTGAATGCATTTGCGGCGAATGACGCCCATTCGACGCTGTCGATCTGGCGGCGGGTGGAGCAGCTCGGTTATGAGACTGAGCGTCCTGTAGTTATTATGAACTGCCGTGAAGACAGGGTCGACCGGACTGAACAGTTTGCGAGGGATGTTCTTCCTGAAATGAAGATATCGGTTCTCGTTTTAATCGGTGAAAGCGTCGGTCCAATTATAGAGGCCGTCGGTAATGGTTCGATTCAGCCAGGAGAGCTTGTAAATATGGAAGGCAAAAGCGTGGAAGAGGCAGCAGCTGCTGTTAAACAGCGGGTTAGCGGTGATGTTATGTTTGGGATTGGCAATATTCACGGGGCGGCGGAAGAGCTGCTTGCTTATTTGAAGGATAGCGAAACGGTGGAGGCTGTTTAATAGGGGCAGCCCATTCGGGGAGATTAGAAGGCTTAATCTCCAGCAGCCTTCATTCATTCGGTCACCGGATGAGCGAATTGCTTAGTGAAGTGATGGGCGGAAAAAGACCGGTGAGATTTAAAATCAGGCTGATGGCGGGAGCGGGACACGGGCTGGCTGGCGAAAAAGAAAGGAGTGGGCAATCGATGTTCGGATCAGATTTGTATATAACCTTGGTGACAGGGGTGGTGTTAAGCCTTTTATATGCGGAAAAAGCAGGTGTGCTTCCCGGCGGGATCATCGTGCCTGGTTACCTGGCACTTATTTTCGACCAGCCGTTCTTTATCATGTCGATTTTTTTTATAAGCTGCCTTATCTATCTTTTAGTTGTTCATGTGCTTGCCCGTATGACTATTTTATATGGGAGACGAAAGTTCGCTGCCATGCTTTTAACAGGAGTAGCCCTGAAGCTGGCTTTTGATTACCTGTACCCGGTGATGCCATTTGAGATATATGAACTGCGCGGAATCGGAGTGATCGTCCCCGGACTCATCGCCAATTCCTTTCAGAAACAAGGCGTCCTTATTACCGTAACAAGCACCATGGTATTAAGCGGCATCACCTTCGCCCTCATCACAGCCTACTATTTTATCTGGTAAAAAAAGGGGGGTCTGACCCCTTTGTGAAATTTGTGGAGGTGTTAGTGTTGGATAAGCTGTTTACATACAAGGAGCGGCTGCTGCGGTGGTCAAAGGCGCATAAGAAGAAGCTGACTCTTCATACGTCTGTGCTGGCTGTGGGATTGGGGCTTGTGCTCGTATCATCCCAATACTTGCCGGCCGTCCAGGCGCCTGAAGTGGATAAAGCTGACGGGGCGGTATTGACGGCGAGCTTTGTCGGTGATTTAATGTTCGACCGGCATATTAAAGACGTTATTAAAGAGAAGGGCTATGATTATCTGTTTGAGTATTCGGAGCCGTACTTTAATGAGTCGGATTTTTGTACAGGCAGTTTCAAACATCCGGTCCACGTCCCGGGGGAAGATCTACCGCCTAATGAGGAGCAGCAGGTCGTCTTTTCAGCTGAGCCGGAGGCGGTGAACGCACTCGCTGACAGGAATTTCAAATCCGTTTCAATTGCCAACAATAATATCCATGATTACGGCTATCTCGGTTTCAGGTCGACAGTTAATTTTTTTGATGATCATGAAGCGATTGACGCGGCTGGGGTCATGAATGATTTGGAAGATGTAGAGAACGCGGTTTATTTCGAGCATGACGGTATGACGATTGCGACTTTGGGTGCTTCCGATATCGTGGCGGCAAATTCAGCGGCGACCACTTTCCGTCCCGGAATTATGCCTCTGGACCGTCCTGAGCTGGTAATCTCATCTATTTTAAAAGCCGGCGAAAATGCAGATCTCGTTATCGTCCACACCCACTGGGGAGAGGCGTACGATTCCCATGTCACAAACAGGCAGCGTGAACTGGCCCGGGCGATGTCACGGGCAGGAGCTGATGTCATTATCGGCCACTACCCTCATGTTCTGGCGCCTGTTGAAGTGTATAACGATACGCTCATTTTTTACAGCCTCGGAAACTTTATTTTTGACCAGGGCTGGTCGCGGACAAGACAGACCGCCCTCGCCCACTACCGTCTGTTTGAAGACGGAAAGGCGGAAGTGGAGCTCGTGCCGTTTGTCATGCATGAAGGGCAAGTGAGACCGCCGGGAGAGCAGTCTTTCAGGCGAAGGAGCATCGAACGGATGCTGACGAAACGCCTTGATAAAAACCAGTGGAAGAAGCGGGACGGAAATGTTGTCATTCCTTTAAATCATTCGCGGGCCATAGCCGGGACAGGAGAGTGATCATCTATGCGGTTACGAAAACTGACAAACGTCATAGGCATTCCTCTCATCATTATATTTGTAGTGATGGCTTATATCGAAGTGTCCCCTGCTCAGGAGATTGATGAGATCGTGAGAGATGATACGTTCACAGGAGTGGATGCCGATACGGGATATATCGTCAGTGCCGCGAACCCTTATGCTGTGGATGCGGGAACCGCCGTTCTCGAGAATGGAGGGAACGCCATTGATGCTGCTCTTGCTGTCTCGTTTACACTAGGGGTGGTGGAGCCTTACGGGTCAGGAATCGGCGGGGGCGGTTCCATGCTTATCTACGATCCAACCGCCAACGAAGAAGATAAAATCAGTTATATAGACTACCGTGAAACCGCCCCCCTTGCCCTGCCAAATGAGCAAAGGGGTCAGACCCCCCATAATTTGACAGCGGGGATGGCAGATTTCGGGGTACCGGGATTTCTCAAAGGGATGGATTATCTGCACAGAAATTATGCGACGATGCCTTTGGATGAGCTCTTACAGCAGGCCATTCTGCTCGCAGACAACGGATTTGAAGTGGATAAATATCTGGCAGAGCGATTTTATTATGCACAGAACCGGTTGAACCCTGCCGACATTCCGCATTATTTCCCGGAAAATAATTTCATTCAGCAGGGAAATACGCTTGTTCAGAAGGAATTAGCGGAAACTCTACAGGAAATCGCAGCAAAAGACAGCCTGGAATCTTATTTTCTTAACGAATTCGCGACAGACATGGCCGCCAGATTTCCTCTTTTAAGCGAAGAGGATTTCCGGCAATACGAGGTTCTGACAGATCAGAAGCCTGCAACAGGACAATTTGATGAGTATACTGTTCATGCTGCTCCGGCTCCGCTTGGCGGACCGGTATTTATCCAGGCTCTGCAAATGGCTGAATTGATGAATGTGGACGACCACGAGATATTCCGTCTGCCTGAAGGTGTAAACGTGGCGGACAGGGACGCGTATACAGATGTGGAAAAGCCAGCTGAAGATGACACTCTTGAAATAACAGAAGCCGAAAGACAGGAACAGTTAAGAAAAACAGACTCTTACATTGGTTTTATAGAAAAAATGATTGGAATCAATTATGAAACATACAGGGACAGGCTAAGAAACATAGGTGATCCTCACACGTCTGAAGAAGCCAGGCAAAAACTTGCTGAAGCAGTAACCTGGGAGAAATCGAGCGAACTTGTAAATAACTGGTATGAGTATCTCGATAAAAGAGAGCATCAGCGCCGTTTTGAAGAAGGAGGAGAAGAGGATTTCCTTGAAGACGGAACGGAATCCTACCTTCCTCCCGTTTACGTTAAAAAAGGTATGATGGCCGGAAAAGCTGCCGGGAAACACGCCAGTCAGCCCCTTGAAGCAGCTGCCCTTGCAGACATGCCGGCTCAACAGTCTGAACGCGCTCAGGGAACGGCGGAATCATTCTTTGATGCTGAAGCAGAAATAAACCAGCACAACAATACGACTCATTTTGTCATCATTGATAAAGAGGGACGGATGGTGTCAGCGACGCATACATTAAGCAACTTTTTTGGCTCAGGGCAATATTATAAAGGTTTCTTCTTAAACGACCAGCTCAGTAATTTCAGTGAAACACCAGGTTCTATTAATGAGCCTTATCCCGGAAGGCGTCCGCGAAGCTTCATGAGCCCGGCTATTTTAGTAAAAGAAAATGGCGGCAAAGTTGAAGAATTAATCGGCCTCGGCTCTCCGGGAGGCGCGCGGATTCCGATGATGATGGCGCAGATAATGGTTTTTTACAGCATGTATGAGATGGATTTTGAAGAAGCGATGACATATATGACCCGTTTCCAATACGATTTCAATGATGAAGCCGGAGAATATGAAATCAGACTGGAGCCGAAATTCCGCGAATTAGAAGGCTACGCCGATATACGCGAAGGGCTCAAAGAGCGGGGGTATCCGGTTACCCTTGAATTCGGGCAGATGTATTTCGGGGGCATCCAGGCGGCGGTTTATGATGCTGCAACACAGGAGCTATACGGATACGCTGACCCAAGGCGTGGCGGAAAAGCAGGCGGGGCTGATGAAAACGAGGCCGGAGCGGCCGGGGAACCGGCAGAGATTATGAGAGGAACTGATGCGGCGGCCGGTCCTTAACCCGCTTGCTCCCCGTAAGCTCGTTGCACACACATGAAAGACTCTTATGAAAAGAAGGTGAGAAACATGGAGGAGTCCAAGCGTCCGGGCGTAAATCGAAAATCGAAACGGCTAGTCTTTCACCTGCTGTTCCCTCTCGTTTTCCTCACGGCTGTCTTACTGTTTATGGTCGTTTTCAGGCATGAGGAGGACTTGACAAACGCCGAAAAAAGAGCAATTGAATCTGTGACGTTTGAAGAAGAATGGACCCGCTACGGCCATTTGCCTGCGCACTTAGTCGAGGTTACTGAAGGACTGCCTGCCCCTTTAAAAAGCCGGATTATCCACCGGATGATGGACGAAGTCCCGCTCCATGTCATGCAGCTTCCATCAGAGGATCTGGCAGCCGAAACACATGGTGCCTTCGCTGGGCTTACAGCAGAAAACGAAGCGGATGACCCTGTCTTCTTCACTACTGTAAATGACGAAACAGCTATCAGAGACCTGCCAGGATGGCTAGTGCATGTGTCAAACCGGTTTAATGAAGTATATAACACACAGGACATGCTTGATATTACTTTTCTTCCTCCAAACGAGGCATCAAGAGTCATAATGGAAACAATCGAAGAAGAAAAAGAAAAAAGGTTAGAAGAGGAAGAGTCAGAACAGGCTGAAGGGAAGCCGGGGGTTTACTCCGGGTTCGGAGAAGAGGAAGAAGAACCAATCCCCGTTTACAGAAAAATTGCAAAGGATATTCGTGCACAGAGCCCGGACGTGGTCCTTTTGGATTTTGATCTGATAGCCGATCATTTGGAACATGAAGAAGTTAAAATAGCAGAAGGCGGAATGACAGGTGTGGAAGAGACCGTCGACCAGACGTATGAGTTTCTCGAAGCACTCTACCGGTCAATCGATACGTTTACAACGTACATTTTATTCAGTGACGAGGTATTTGAACATTTAGGGCTCTCTCCGACAGAGCAGCTTGAGGACCAGCTGAATCTTTTGGCTGACCAGAATGAGTACGTTCACGTCGTAAAAATTCCTTCATACAATAAAGAGGATGAACAAGCATGGGCAGAAAACCACATTCTTCCTCTCTTCTACCGCGGATAAATGGAAAGAGCTGGGGGGTCTGACCCCCCAGCTTTTGGAATCTAAAATGACACAAAAAAAGAAACAAGCGATGACTCCCTGGGACGGGGGAGCATCGCTTGTTTCTTCGCTTAAGTAAAGACTCAGTCTTTACTAAGCAAATATATCAAAATGATAGGGGGGGAGAGATGAAAGTGGTGGATTTCAACTCTTAATTCTAGTATACCCATATGCAGAGACTTAAAACATTATTTTCGAAAAAAATGATTAAAAGTTTTAAATAGAAACGCTCAGGGCAGATAACACACGGACAAAAACCTTTTACGGGACATTTATTAAGCCTAAAGTATGACTATTTTATCTAAAACATGCTACTAAATGACAAAAATACGAAAATAGTCCATTAGAACCTACTAATATAACTATTAAATTGATAAGATTACCTTTACTATTGTCTTTGTTTTAGGAGTTTAGACCCTTTTAATTAAAAAATATGAGGAAAGAGGTGGATGTATGTCTGTTTTTGAATCTAAAGTTCGTTCAACACTCCTTTTTTCAGCTGCCACAGTAGGTGCTGTCCTTGTAGCGCCGAATTTAGCTGAAGCATCCTTCGGGGAGAAAAATCTCCGTTTTGGAATGGAAGACACGGATGTGAAAGTTTTACAGGAGCGCCTTAAAGAGAAAGGTTTTTTTGATTTCCATACGGCTACAGGTTATTTTGGAGAATTGACGAGGGAAGCAGTAATTAAGTTTCAGAAAGAGCACGGCCTTTCGCAGGATGGCATTGTAGGTCCGCAGACTTTCAGCGTGTTAAACGGGAACAGTTCAAGTTCAGGACAATCGCGCCAGTCAAGTTCTGAAAATAACTCGTCACAAAACTCTGCTTCAAGTACATACAGTTCAGCATCATCATCTTCACTTTCTTCTATTAATAATACGAGCCAGGTTATGCGAAACGGAACGAGAAATCAGGATGTTTCAAGTTTACAAGCTTACTTGAAAAAAGCCGGTTTCTACGAGCACTCACAAATAACCGGGATCTATGGGAATATGACCCAGCAGGCCGTCCGCAACTTTCAGCAGGCAAGAGGATTGACTTCAGATGGGTTAGCCGGACCGCAAACGTTATCTAAAGTGAACAAAGAAATTGGAGGAACTGCTCCTTCAAAGTCATCTTCAAGCCGTTCGGATAATTCAGCGAAAACGGTCTCTAACAACAGCGGATCATCAAGTTTATCAGGAGTTGTACTAAGACAGGGGGCCAGAGGAGCCGCAGTTGAGGAACTGCAGAAACGACTCAAAGACCTCGGATATTACACTTCCTCTATCGATGGGGTTTACGGACCGTTAACAGCAGCATCGGTGAGAGAATTGCAGCGCCAGTCCAACATTTCTGTCGATGGCATTTTCGGCCCGCAGACTTACCGTCAGCTGGACAATGGAAACTCATCCAGCTCTGGTTCATCTTCCGGATCTTCCGGAAACTCGTCACAAACCAGCTCTGGAAACAGCAGCAGCTCAACAGATCTTTCTGGAGTCGTATTAAGACAAGGGGCCAGTGGAAGCCAGGTAAGAGAACTTCAGCAGCGGTTAAAAGATTTAGGCTACTTTACATCGTCAGTGGACGGCTCATACGGAGCTGGAACAGCCGAAGCCGTGCGTAAATTGCAAAGGCAGACGAACATTTCGGTTGACGGTATTTTTGGCCCGCAAACTTTCAGGCAGCTGGAAAAAAATGTTGAATACAGATCTTCTTCAAATTCATCAGGCAGCAGTTCTTCCTCAGCGCCTGTGCTGAAAGAAGGAAGCAGAGGTTCAAATGTCAGCGAACTTCAAAATATGCTGAAAGCGACGGGCCACTACAAAAGCCAGGTTACCGGCGTATTCGGCCCGTTAACGAAAGAAGCGGTCCGGAAGTTCCAAAACCAGTGGGGACTGATTGCTGACGGGATTGCTACAAAGGCCACTTTGGAAAAGCTTGAAGAAGTAGCTGCCGTTCATATGAGTGAATCCCGTTCAAATTCCGGCTCCTCCCAAAGCTTTAATACGATGAACCTGATTGCAGATGCATCAAATTATATTGGTGTCCCTTACGTGTGGGGCGGCACCACAGCTTCCGGGTTCGATTGCAGCGGATTTATCCAGCACGTCTTCCGTAATAACGGAGTTAATTTACCTCGAACGGTTGCCCAGCAATGGGATGCGACCAGGCCGGTCTCAAAGCCGCAAGTCGGCGACATTGTTTATTTTACAACGTACCGGGCAGGCCCTTCACATAATGGTATATATATAGGAAACAATCAGTTTATCCATAGCGGCTCCTCAACAGGCGTCACGATTACAAGCATGGACAACAGTTACTGGTCTCCGCGTTACCTTGGAGCCCGCCGGGCAAAATAATATACGTTTAAAGCTGTAAACCAATAAAGGTTTACAGCTTTTTATAATTATTATGAAGAAAAGTAGTTTCAATAAATAATGTACTGAGCTATAAGGAAGCTGATTTCAAACACTTCAAAGGAACATACATAACATGTTTTCCATGCAGATATCCTTCGCTCCTGTCCCTGTCTAAGTGAAAAAACCACGTAAAAAAATCCCCCTTGGACGAGGGGGATTCCAATAAATTGTTAAATTTGACGTTTAGTATATTTTATAGAGGGAAAGTAGCTTTATAGATGTCAAATCGTAATTCCAGATGTTTAGTAGATCGAATACTTAGTTGTTAAATTACAGACGGCCTGCTCCGATGTAGTGAGCGCTCCAGTATGGGTTGCTCATGTTTGAAACTGTTACACCAGTAGACGCACCTGAGTGAATGAATTGTCCGTTTCCTAAGTAGATTCCAGCGTGTGAAGGACCTGTACGAGTTTCAAAGAAGACGATGTCCCCACGGCTTGGGCTGGATACTTTAGTTGCCGCACTGTACATTTGGCTTACAGTACGTGGAATGCTTTTTCCGTGCTGGTTGTATACATAGTTAATAAAACCGCTGCAGTCAAATCCTGAAGGAGTTGTTCCACCCCATTGGTATTTTGAACCAATTACGCTTCGAGCAGTAGAAATCATTGCATCCACGCTGGAAGAAGAAGAACTGCTCACTGTTGTCGCATTGCTTGAGCTGCTAGAGCTTGAACTGCTTGACGCACTTGAGCTGCTTGAAGAGCTGGATGATCCATTTAACGCACCATAAGTCTGCGGGCCGGCAATTCCGTCCACACTGATTCCAGCGCTGCGTTGGAAGTCACGAACAGCTTGCTGAGTAAGCGGGCCGTAAACACCGTCTACCTGGCTGCTAGTTTTGAAACCGCGGTCTGCCAACGCACTTTGTAATTCACGTACTTGCGCGCCACGCGCACCACGACGAAGAACAGTGTTGAAAGAAATTGTTGAATTCCCTGAGCTTTGGCTCACTTGAGATGCATTAGAGCTGCTTCCTGAAACACCAAGCGCACTGAATGTTTGTGGTCCTGCAATCCCGTCCACAGCGAGTCCTTCACTTCTTTGGAAGTCACGAACAGCTTGTCTAGTAATGCTTCCGAAATAGCCTGTTGAGTTAGCAGAGAAATGACCTGTGTCCCGCAGGGCATCTTGTAACTCAGTAACGTCACCGTGACGAATTCCTTCGCGTAATGTCTGATCTCCTAATGCTGCGTCGTATGCTGTCGGCATTACAAGCAGACTTCCTGCTAATACTACACTCATAACCACTTTTTTCATTATGTTACTCTCCCCTTAATCTTTTAAGTTAGTTAGTTATCTCTTGATCCAAAACTAAGTTTATATGAAAAATTATGAAAGAACAATAGAATTTGCCACACGTTAACTAACTATAACGTCTCTGTAAAATTTGTAATATAATTTAATTTTTTGACACTTTGTGTTTAGATCCTGTAATTAAAATAAGCCGGTTATTCCCGTGACTTATCAATATGCACCAATGTTTTGTAAAATATTTACATTACAGGAGTATTACAAAGGAATGTCATGTCGTTCGGATTTAAAAAGAGGCCCGGACGGCATTTTTATATTTTTTCATAAATGATAGACAGTTTTGGAGACTAATTTGAGAATGCTTTTTTTAACATATTATCTATTATTTTAAATTGGTTTCTGTTAGGGCTGTGTTAATTTTTGGTATAAGGATAAGCACTCAAGGAAAGGCTATTATTTATATAATGGGGATAAAAGGAAAAATAAAAGCATATGTGACTAGCTGCCGTTTTATATAGAAAAGGCTTTACACGTCTAACACGTGTAAAGCCTTATTAAAGCATTCACCTTACCTGAAATAATTAATTAATCCGTCGCGGATACCTTCCGCAGCGCGATCACGGTAAGCATCTGACCTCAGCTTTGCTGCGTCGTCAGGGTAATCTTTAAAACCTATTTCAAGTAACGCACTTGGAATTTGGGTTTCACGCACAACGTGATAATTGCCTTCAGCTACCCGGCGGTAGTGAGTACCCATTTTAGCTACTGTGGCATCTTGAATCGCATGTGCAAGTTTAATACTGTTGGCACGTTCGTATTTTCCGTGCCAAAATGTTTCTGTTCCCCTTGCTGTACCATTAAACATATTCGTGTGCACACTGACAAACACGTCCGCACCAGATCTGTTCGCGATAAACGACCGCTGGCTGAGAGACAGGAAGAAATCAGTACGTCTGATCATAATAACCTCGGCACCTGCTTCTCTCAGAAGCTTTTCAGCGCGAACGCTGATATCCAGGACGACGTCCTTCTCATGCATGCCGCCCCCAATACCTCCAGCATCCTGAGCTCCATGGCCGGCATCGAGGATAATCGTTTTGCCCACTAATGGACCGGTACTTGAAGGCTGTTTAGTAGCCAGCTGAATATATCCGGCAGATACATATCCAGTTTTGCCGCCGTCATATCTGATTTGGTGCCAGCTGTTCTGGCCTGAACGGCTGTAAGTTGAAATAATTTCGACCCGGTCGTCTCTGGAAAGGGAATCAATCACTCCATTTGAAGTGCCAGGGTCGGAACGGACATTTAATGAACTGCCGTTAACGTAGCCAATAATCGAGCTTCCGTCAAAATCTTCATCAATATAAATTTCTTCGATAAACAGGCCGGAAACATAGGCGTGGCCGCCATTAAATGCAATCTTGTACCAGCCGTTGCTTTCCTGCGAGATCAGACTGACAATTGATCCATTAGATAAAGATCCCACCGTACCATAACTTGTAGACGGGCCGCTCCTGACATTTAAGGAGGTGGCCGTGACTCTGCCTTGCTGGGCAGTTTCTTCTATTAATTGAGAGATCATTTCCAAAGTGGGGCCGTCGCCTATTCCATTGACAACTAAACCATTTCGCTCCTGGAATTCACTAACAACACCGGCTGTTACAGAACCATAAGCTGTAGACGGGCTGCTTGGGAAATTCCCGTAACCAAGCCGAGTCAGATCCTGCTTTAACTCCCTTACATAATCACCGTTTTGTCCGTTTGAATAAGGTGAATTAAAAAGACTGTCCATGTAATCTAACGTTCTTTCATCCGGGATACCAGTAACAGAAAGACCGTAATAATTTTGGAAATCTTCGACAACTCCCATAGTAACTGGCCCAAATCTTTCAGATGGATCAGAAGGGAAGTTCCCAAAACCGAGCTTAGTTAAGTCCAGTTTTAACTCGCGTATATGAGGACCTTCAGCGCCGTCATAGAAAACAGTTGTGAGTGCCTGGTCAATAGCGGCAAGCGTATCGGCATCCGCTATGCCCGTCACACTTAAATTGTAGGCACGCTGGAAGTCTTCAACAACACCCATCGTGACAGGACCGTAGCGCTCAGACGGATAGGAAGGGAAATTACCAAAACCAAGATTAGTTAGATCCATTTTTAAATCGCGAACGTGCGGGCCTTCAGCGCCATCATAAAAAGCCGTTTGCAAAGCTTCCTCAATCGCAGCAAGCGTATTGGCATCCGCTATGCCCGTCACGCTTAAATTGTAAGCGCCCTGGAAGTCTTCGACAACCCCCATCGTGACAGGTCCGTAGCGCTCAGAAGGATAGGAAGGGAAATTTCCAAAGCCGAGATTAGTTAAATCCATTTTTAAATCGCGAACGTGCGGCCCTTCAGCGCCATCGTAAAAAGCCGTTTTTAAAGCTTCATCAATCGCAGCAAGCGTATTGGTATCCGCTATGCCCGTTACATTTAAGTTGTAGGCTCTTTGAAAGTCCTCCACAACCCCCATCGTGACGGGTCCGTAGCGCTCAGAAGGATAGGAAGGGAAATTCCCAAAGCCGAGATTAGTTAGATCCATTTTTAAATCACGCACGTGCGGGCCTTCAGCACCGTCATAATAAGCCGTTTGTAGTGCTCCATCAATCGCAGCAAGCGTATCGGCATCCGCTATGCCCGTCACGCTTAAGTTGTAAGCGCGCTGGTAGTCTTCCACAACGCCCATCGTGACAGGTCCGTATCGCTCAGACGGATGGGAAGGGAAATTCCCAAAGCCAAGATTAGTTAAATCCATTTTTAAATCGCGCACATGCGGGCCTTCAGCACCATCGTAATAAGCTGTTTGCAAAGCTCCATCAATCGCAGCGAGTGTATCGGCATCCGCTATGCCCGTCACGCTTAAGTTATAAGCGCGCTGGAAGTCTTCGACCACGCCCATCGTGACAGGTCCGTATCGCTCAGACGGATAGGAAGGGAAATTTCCAAAGCCGAGATTAGTTAGATCCATTTTTAAATCCCGCACGTAAGGCCCTTCAGCGCCATTGTAAAAAGTTGTTTCTAAAAGATGGTCAATAAGATTTAATGTTTCATCATCAGCAATTCCGGTAATAGGAAGACTGTAAGCGGCTTGAAATTCTTCAACGACTCCCATAGTGACCGGGCCGTAAGTAGTAGACGGATCACTTGGGAAGTTCCCGAATCCAAGCAAGCTTAAATTATTTTTCATTTCAACTGTCTCTTCGTTTGTCAGCGTATCGGCAGTTGAAGTTGAAAAAAGCTGCACATCCTCATCATTCTTTTTTTGATCCTTCTCTTCCTCTTCTAAAGTGGAATTCTCAGAAGGGTCTTCTTTTTGTTCTTCTTTTGATTTTTCATTATCAGAATCTTTATCAGACTCTTCTTCTTCAGCTAAAGCGTCTTCTTCATTGCTTTTATCGCCCTCAAGATCAGAGTCTTTCTCTTTTATATCCTGATCTTTTTTGTTTTCTTCAGAATCTTTCACGGAATCCTTATCAGACTCTTCTTCTTCAGCTAAAGCGTCTTCTTCATTGCTTTTATCGCTATCAAGATCAGTGTCTTCCTCTTTTGCATCCTGATTTTTTTTGGTTTCTTCAGAGTCTTTCTCAGAATCCTTATCAGACTCTTCCTCTTCAGTTAAAGCCTCTTCTTCATGACTATCTTCTTCAGACGTTTCATTTGATTCACTATCTTCTTCCGAAGCTTCTTTTTCTGAATCGGCAGCTTCATTACTTACATTACTCCCGCTGTCTTCCTCTTTTATGGAAGCTTCAGCCTTAACCAGTTCAATTTCTACGCTTTCTTCATGCTCGTTCCCGGCAGGATCAAGCAGATGAAAAGATGCGAGTGTGCTACCTTCCTGAAGTTTATCCTCTAATAGGAAAGAACCGTCACTTTCATGGGAAAGTTCCCCATTCTCATAGACATCGCCCTCTTGTTCCAGTGTATAAGAGAGGCCGACATGGAAAGCGTTGTAATAATCTTCCGTAAATAAAGAAATGACCTTACCTTCAAGGATATTTTCTTCTAATACATTCTCTTCTTCACCGGGGAAGCTGAGTTCTAGGGAAGGTTGTTCACTATTTTGAACAAAAACTGCCTGATCAAGAGCAGCCTGGGCAAAATCTTCTTCGCCGTCAAAAGGCTCTTCGGCTAAGGTAATGTAATAGATCCCATCTTCCAGGGAAATAACGTCACTTTCCCCGCCATTTTCTAAAGTGAAGTCCCACTTATAGAGTTGGCTGTTTTCACTGTTTAATGAGACATCCGGAAACTTTCCGAGAAGTTCTTCTTTATCAGCATCAAATAAGTAAAGGGTGAGATTCTCTTCATCGCCTTCATAAGTGACAGTGAGTTCTTCTTCGTTTGCCTGGTTAAAAATCTGGGGTTCGACCGTTAATAAGGAACTTTCTTCATCCTCCTTATGTAACAGATCTTCAATTCCACCTGCAGCAGCAGGTACAACTGAAGAGAACGACAGCAGCCCAGCCAGATTGACAACCATAAACTGTCGTAAAAACTTCTTTGACAACTGTTTCAGCTCCTTAATTCAATACAAATTTATTAAGTTTTCAGCTTGCGCTGCTTGTAAACCTCCTTTCATTCCTACGTACGGGAAACATTTTATTACAAAAAATGTGAGAAATCTATGAGACTATTACATAATTTTGGGGGGTTTTGTAGAATGTAATCGTTTTGTAATATATTCTTACATAAATGTTGTCGAAAAGTTGATTTTGTTTTTTAAAAAACTGGTAATCCGTGTGATATAATGATGAATTGGAGTATTCGTGCCTCTTAGCCCATACCGACCTCTCGATTCATACACTATAAGAGGGCCTTGCAGGCTCTTGCCGGCAAGAATCATATTCAATATGAAAACACAAGTAACGGAAAAGGTGAGATGTGTTATGGCTGATAAGAAAAAAGTAGTACATATAACGACGGTGCACCATCCGTTAGATCCGCGGATCTTTTATAAAGAATGCCGTTCACTTCAGAAAGGCGGATTTGATGTGACGCTTATTGCGCCTGAGTCCGACGACTTAAATGGAAATGAAGAAGTGAAGGTCTCGCCGATAAAAAAACATAAAGGCCGGCTAAAAGGAATGGTTTTCGGTACAATTGAAGCTTACCGTAAAGCGAAAGCGATGAAAGCGGATGTGTACCATTTCCACGATCCGGAGCTTATCCCGGTTGCATGGCTTTTAAAAAGAAAAAATAATACAGTGATTTATGATATCCATGAAGACTATGAAACAGGCATCGTACAGCGGGACTATTTAACGTTGCCAGCGAGAAAATTATTAGCTAAAATCTATAAATTGGTTGAGAAATTAATGGCGAGACAGATGGAATTGTGTCTTGCAGAAAAATACTATAAAGAAAAGTATCCAGAAGGGGTATGTATTCTGAATTATCCATTACTTAACGAATCGCTTCTCAATAATCGTACAGAGAAAAGCGGAGATGCCCGCGAGATTCTCTATACAGGCAATGTCACAACAGACAGAGGAGCGCTCATTCACGCAGCCATTCCAAAAGCGGACCAGGACGTTTCGGTTTACTTGTACGGCCGCTGCCCTGGCAGTCTGGCTTCACAAATGGAAGATGAGGCAGGTGAAGATAAAGACCGGCTTCATATTGAAGGTGTTGACAGGTATCTTCCAAAAGAAGAAATTGATGACGCTTATTTAAGCAGAGAATGGCTTGCAGGCATAGCTTTGTTTCCGCCGACTGACCATTATATGAAAAAAGAGCTGACGAAGTTTTTTGAATATATGACAGCAGGTATTCCCGTTCTCTGTTCCGACTTTCCTAAATGGAAAGAATTTATTGACTCCTACCAATGCGGCTTATACGTCGACCCTTATAATAAAAAGGAAATTGCAGAGGCGCTTGACTATTTAAAAGAACATCCTGATGAGGCCCGGCAAATGGGTGAAAAAGGGAAAGAAGCGGTCTTGAACCATCTTAACTGGGGAAAAGAAGAAGAGAAGCTGCTCGACTGGTATCGTTCGATCACATAAAACATTTATTCAGGGGGATGGAATATGGACACTCAACTAAATAAACCGCTTATCTCTGTCATTACCCCCGCTTATAATTCCGAAGCACATATCAGCCAGACGATAGAATCAGTCAGGGCCCAAACCTTGCAGGATTGGGAAATGATTATAACAGATGATTGTTCCAGCGACCGGACGATAGACATTATTCGTTCTTTCCAGGAGAAAGAGGACAGGATTAAGCTGATTCAGCTGGAAAAAAATCAGGGGGCGGCGGTGGCCAGGAATACCTCAATCGCAGAAGCAAAAGGAAGATTTCTTGCTTTTTTAGACAGTGACGACCAGTGGCTGCCGGAGAAACTGGAAAAGCAGCTTCAGTTTATGCAGGCCAATGATGTCGCATTTTCATTTACACAGTATTATCCTGTAAATGAAGCTGGAGAAAAGGCAGGAGCTGTCGAGGATGAAATTCCTGATAAAATAGAGTACAATCAGCTCATAAAAAGCAACGTGATAGGATGTTTGACAGTGATGCTTGACCTTGAGAAAACAGGGCCGGTTAAAATGGTAAATATCCGCACGCGCCAGGATTATGTGCTGTGGCTTGAATTATGCAAAAGAGGCTTTCCGGCCTACAACCTCAAAGAGCCTTTAGCCCTGTATCGGATCAAAGGCGAGTCTATTTCAAGCAATAAATTTAAGATGGCTAAACAAAACTGGAAAGTCTACCGGGAGATTGAAAAGCTCAGTCTGCTGAAAAGCATTTGGTATTTCCTTCATTATATTTACTTGAAAACCAAAAAGTATTTAAAGAAATAATTATATTTTTTGTCTCTTGATATGAATAAGAATGGCGGTGTCACTAACACATATGCGAAAGTATTTAGAAGAAATAGTAAAACGGAAAGATTTAATTATATATCTCATTAGATCAGGTTTAAAAGCAGAACATAGAAACAGTTATCTCGGTTATTTCTGGTGGCTGCTGGATCCTTTAATCGGTGTCCTTATTTATTATTTCCTTATTGGTGTTATTCTTGGACGAGGTGGGGAAAACTTTGCCGTCTTCCTCGTTATCGGGCTTGTCGCCTGGCGATGGACAAGTACCACACTGAACAGTTCAGCCAAAGCGATTCTCAGATATTCGTCAATTATCAATCAGGTTTACCTGCCAAAATCCATTTTTCCGATGACAAGAACACTTTCCCAGCTCGTAAACTTTTCGTTCGGGCTGATCATTGTCGCAATCTTCCTGGCCGTTTACGGAATTATACCAGGCTGGCAGATCATTTATATGCCGTTAATCGTTTTTGTACAATTAATCTTTCTTTTAGCTATCAGTTTATTCCTTGCGTATATTTCTGTTTTTGTAAGAGATGTTGATAATCTGCTTTCCCATGTCACCCGTATCTGGTTTTATACGTCTCCAATAATTTGGCAGGGCGGACGAATGCCTGATGAATACCAATGGGTAGTAGATATTAATCCGCTGGCACAGATCATTAACTCGTACCGGGACATTCTGATGTACCAGTCGTCGCCTAACCTCGTGGCATTATTTTCAATAGGGGTAGCCTCGATGCTGTTTCTCGCCATGTTTTTGTATTATTACAGTAAAAACGAGTTTAAGATTATTAAAGCATTATAAAAAAGAGGGTTTGTTATGGTTACCAAATCAGAAAGGCTTCAACAGCATAGTGATGAACAGGAAGTCGTTATTCAGGCTGACAACCTCGGTGTCACATTTACTACCGGCAACAGCGCGGACGATTATAAGTCCCACATGCTCAACCTGTTAACCGGTAAAAAAGAGACAAAAGAAAAAGAAGTTGTCTGGCCTGTAAAAAACCTTAACTTTAAAGGATACAAAGGAGAAATTCTCGGAATCATCGGCTCGAACGGGTCTGGTAAAACGACCATTTGCAAAATGATTTCGGGGATTCTCGAACCTGATGAAGGCAATCTGCACGTAGACGGTAAGGTTTCCGCCTTATTTTCCCTCGGTATGGGATTTGATAAGGAACTGACCGGCCGGGAGAATGTGTACTTAAACGGAATGATGCTTGGCATTCCTAAGGCGAAAATAAACGAGTTTATCGATGAAATCCACGAGTTTTCAGGTTTGGGTAAATTTATGGACACGCCGATTAAAACATATTCGAGCGGGATGAAAGCGCGCCTCGGTTTCAGTGTTGCCGCATTTATGGAACCGGAAATTCTCATATTGGATGAAGCGTTAAATACAGGTGATGCTGCGTTCGGCCAGAAAGCAGCGGAAAAAATGAAAGAATTAGTAGAAAAAGCAAAGATAGTTATTCTCGTCACCCATAGTCTCAAGTACGCAAGGCGGAATTGTGACAGGCTGATCTGGCTTGATAAAGGGGTAATCAAAGCAAACGGCGACCCGAAAGAAGTCACAGAGATGTATAAAGCCTCTGTCCCTGAAAGGAAGCCGCGTCGTAATAAGCGTCTCGAAATTGATAAAACAGATGTAACGATTAAAGACCGCACGATTGTTAAAGCGGAAAATATCGGTGTGGCCTATCAGTTAAATAAAGAAGAATTCTGGGCGTTAAGAAATAACTCTTTTGAAATTAAAGAAGGGGAAGTCGTCGGGATTATCGGCCATAACGGGGCAGGAAAAAGTACCCTTTGTAAGCTGATGACAAATATATTAACCCCGGATGAAGGGACGCTGAATCTTCAAGGGGAAACAACGGCGCTCCTCGGCTACGGCACCGGCTTTAACAGCCAGCTGACCGGTGCGGATAACATTTACTTGAATGGGATGCTTTTAGGCATTCCAAAAAAGAGAATAGACAGGGATTTTGATAAAATTGTTGAGTTCTCTGAACTGAAAAAAGCGATTGACAAACCAATTAAGCATTATTCGAGCGGGATGCAGGCAAGGCTTGGTTTCAGTATTGCCGCAACCTTAAAACCGGATATTTTCATTCTTGACGAAGCGCTTTCCACAGGTGATATCGCGTTCAAGCAGAAAGCGAGTGAAAAGATTCAGGATATGATGGAGATGGCCAAAGCCGTCATTATCGTTTCGCACAGTATGGGATTCGTCGAAAAAATCTGCACAAGAGCGATCTGGATGGATCAGGGAAGAATCCAGTACGACGGCGAGCCGGAAAAGGCAATTGAGCTTTACAGAAAGAAATATAACGTTAAGAAAAAGACTAAAAAGCGAAAAAAGAACCGGTTGGCCGGTTCCGCAGGCAAGCAGGCGAAGAAGCGTTCTGAAAGCAGGGAAACAACCTAACTCTATAAACTAATCAGAAAAGGGGTTGTCATCATATGAGCAAAATAACGCAGGTGAAGAAAGCTTTAAAAGAAAATCTGACGAAGGAACAAAAAGAATTAATTAAAAAGGTGCTGCCTTTCATCGGCCTCCCAACAGCCCGGGTACTCGGCATGAAACACAAAATGCAAAACCTCGGATTCACTGAACGCGGGCAGGCAGATCTCGAAGCGTTCTACAACCGAACAAGCAGCCCGAAGCTTAAAAAGTATATCGCATGGCAGCTTGCAGTGTGGCACACTAACCAGCCAACAAAAGAAGATGCCAAAAAAGCGTTAGATTACCTTGAGGTCGTTCTGAAAAATGAAGTCCGTCCCGAAGTGATCCGAAGAGCTACGATCCTGACCGCAGAAGCGTTTGACCGTCTCGGGTATACAGATAAAGCTGCGGAAATTACAGGCTACCTGGCAAGACGGCAGTCCCACCCGGATGTTTACCTGGCAGCTGCCAATACAGAACAGGAGCTTGAGACTCGTGCAGACTGGATGAATAAAGTGTACAGGCATTATAAACTTATGGAAGTGGAACTGGACAAAGACAAAATGAAAAGCAAGTCGCCTTATGATTCGCTCGTACCAAGCGCCAAAAAAACGTTAGTTGAAAATGAGCGGCTCCTGAACAATAAGGTGACCGTCATTATGCCGGTATATAATGCTGAAGAAGTGATCCATTCGTCACTGGCGTCGATCCAGGCACAGACATGGACAAACCTTGAAATAATTGTGGTTGATGATAAGTCTAGTGATAAGACAGTAGAAACTGTTAAAAACTATCAGGATAAAGATGACAGAATTGTCTTGATTGAAGCTCCTGAAAACGGCGGCCCATACGTTGCGAGAAACCTTGCGCTTGAACAGGCAACCGGGGACTTTATCACCATTAATGATGCGGACGACTGGTCCCACCCTGAAAAAATAGAAAAGCAGGTTCTTCACCTGATTAACAATACCAACTATGTCGGCAATATGTCTGAACAGGCCCGGATGACAGAGGACTTAACTTTTTACCGCCGCAACCGGGAAGGGGAATATATTTTCAAAAACATGTCCTCTTTTATGTTCAGAAGAGAGAAAGTTTTGGAGAAACTTGGTTACTGGGATTCCGTCAGATTTGCAGGGGACTCCGAGTTTATTTACCGTGTATATAAAATTTTTGGCGAACAAGCGGTAGCTGAATTACAGAGTGGGCCATTATCATACCAGCGCCAAAGCGACAATTCCTTAACAGGCAATGAAGTATTCGGGTTGCCTAATTTTAAAATGGGCGCACGGAGAGAGTATGAAATGGCGCATGATGACCACCATCAGTCGGCTGAGAATCTTTATTATCCGTTCCCTCAAACGGAACGCCCATTTGCGGTGCCGGAGCCGATGCGTCCCGTAAGAGAAGAGAATCAGGACGGGTTCAGACCGTTCGATATCATTGTTGCGGCTGATTTTAGAAATAAAAACGCTCTGCGAAAGCAGGAAATTGACAGCCTGATCACCCTCTCCCGGAAAGAAGGAAAGCGGCTCGGTTTCATCCAGCTGTATAAATACACTTCTTCACCGTATAAAGACGTAGATCAGTTATACAGGGATCTGGTTAACGTCGGAGTGGCAGAGATGATCGTCTACGGTGAAAAAGTAACGTGCGACTGGCTCGTCGTTTCTGAACCATCCACTTTAGATGACTACCAGAAATTCGTGCCTGAAGTGAAAAGCAGACAAACTGCTATTCTTATTAAAGGATCTTCAAAAGGACAAACGCTTGAACTGCCGGATAATAGCAGGAATACCGAAGAGCGGGCTGAAAGCTATTTCGGCAGAAAGCCACTGTGGTTTGCATCAGACACGGCCATTCAAAACAAAATTGACCAGGCTGCAAAAAGAAAAAACGGACTTGCCAATCTTAGAACGCAGTATTGGCCAGGACTGGAGAATCTTCCTAAGACAGATGCCGAATAACGGATGACCCGGGAAAACGGAGGGCTGAGTGTGGGGAATCATAACGACGAAAAATGGCGTCAGTATATGAAAAAAGAGGCTCAAAGAAAAAAAGTCCATACTGATTACGAACAGACGAAAGATCAGCTGGATGATCTTCGGGAAAAGCACCACGCCCTTTCGCGTCATCCGCTCGTCCGGCTCGTCATAAACGTGAAAAAGGCAAAAACCTTGCTGAAAAAAATCGTAAGAAAACTCCGTACCCCTTTAACAGGGCGGTCATTTAACCGCCTGCAGATCGATAACAGGAAGCTCAAAACAGAGGCAGGTAAATACCGCCGAAGATTAAGGGCGACAGAAGACCGGTTAAAAGAGTCGGAAGATGCCCTGGACCAGCTGCGCTCGGAAGTCCGCCTGTTAAAAGAAGAAACGGATCAGGCAGGCTCTGAGGAGCTGCTCCAATTAGTAAAAGCAGCGTATGAAAAAGGAGAAATTTTTGAGAGCCTGGACCGGCTCACAGATTTAAAAACCCGCAAAAATTCTTCCTGCAATGAGGCGTTTCTGGCTGTGGCGAAAAAGGCGGCAGGGGAAATCGAGGAGTTAAAACTGGCTGTCTATGAGAAGATTCTGGACGGCTTAAAACCCGATGAAGTTCCGGAATTTCTATTGCGGGGCATGGAAGACCGCAAAACAGCGTCTCTTGAACCGCTGTCCTCATTCAGAGGCCAGCTGACAACGAGACTGCGAAGGCGTCAGCTTGGAGAAATTCTCCCTGAATGGGAGCTGGACGACAAACAGGCCGCTTATAAGTTTGCCGAAAACTACGGATTCACCATACCTGCAGTGCACGAGTCAATCTGGACGTCAGTTTCACTTCCTAAAGAAAAAGGAACGGTCATTAAGCCAGTAAACGGAGCAGGTGCGAGAGGTGTTTACCTTATTGTTAATAATGACCGTATCTTAGATGTCAAGAGGTCAGAAGTGTTAACGAATGTCAGCGAGCTTGACGAAAACATGGCTGAAGATCTCCACCTGAACTGGGTCAGCAGCGATCAATGGAAAACAGAGGAGTTGTTTTACAATGATCAGGCCCATAGCGAACCGGCTAGAGATTTAAAGTTTTACTGTTTTTACGGAAAAGCGGCTCTCATCCTTGAAGTTAAGAGATTTCCAGAGCCGGCTTACTGCTGGTGGACACCGGAGGGCAAACAGATCCGCACAGGTAAATATGAAAAAGCCCTGATGAAAGGAAACGGATTTTCACAAGCCGACTTAGCAAAAGTCGAAGCGTTCAGCTTAAAAATCCCGGCTCCTTTTTGCCGGATCGATTTCCTTTCGAGCGATAAAGGGCTCATCTTTGGCGAAATCACCCCTAAACCGGGGAATTACGACCATTTTAATAAACAGACCGATCAGCTGCTGGGGGAGTATTACCTTCAGGCAGAAGGAAGGCTCATGAGTGATTTGCTTAATGGCAAGCCGTTTCCTGAATTCAGGAATAACACCACCGATGAACGATCTTAAGGAGGAAGGAACGATGACACAAAAGGAATATGAATGGCTCTCCCACCTTCCTCCCCAGGTCATGGAGGAAGCGAAAGGCCATTTGCTCTGCGGATATGCGATCGCTCTTGAAGGATGGAGGCGGGGCTTAACGTTAAAGTGGCACAGCAGTGAGGCCGCCCCATTTAAATCGATGAAGACATGGTTTGTCCATAAGCCTGGAAAGCTTTTCTCATTATCTGCAGAAACAGAGAGCCATTATTTTTTCCGCTCCAGAGGCGATAAAGTATCTAATCAGGCAGTGGAAGCCGGAGCTGACAAGCAGCAGACCCGCGATATTCTGAAGCAGGCCGGCGTTCCGGCGCCTGCAGGGGAGAAGTTTACTGCTGCCGACTCCGATCAGTCGGTGATCAGTTATGCAGAAGAGACAGGGTATCCAGTCGTGTTAAAACCGGTAGACGGAAGTTTCGGAAGAGGCGTTTACACGAACCTTAAGAACAGTCAGGAACTTACAAATGCCCTTTACGAAGTGAGGGAAAAATCCGGCTACAAGGATGTCATCGTAGAAGAGTATGTGCCCGGAACGGAATACCGCCTTTATGTCGTAGGTGAAAAGGCGGCAGCGGCGATTGAACGGGTGCCCGCAAACGTCACGGGCGACGGGAAATCATCCATCGATCACTTAATAAACAGCAAGAACAGCGAGCGGAAAAAGAATCCGCGATTAGCCACCTGTCCAATTGTGGTTGATGAGCAGGTCAAACACTACTTAACCGCGGGAGGCAGGACGCTCCAGACAGTACCAGCGGAAGGTGAGGTTATTTTTTTAAGAGAAACAAGCAACATCTCACTCGGAGGGGATCCGGTTGACAGGCTGGATGATCTTCCCGAAGAGGTCAAAATAGTTGCGGTTAACGCGTTAAAAGCATTCCCTGACTTTCCGCACGGAGGCGTGGATCTTATCATTCCGGCAGACGGAAACAGAAACGAGGCAGCTAAAGTAATTGAAGTGAATCCAACCGCTCAAATCGGCTCATTATTATACCCCATGACGGGAAAAGGCCGGGATATCCCTTCAGCAATCATTGATTATTATTTTCCCGCTTCCAAGGCTGTCAAAGAAGCTAACAGGCTTGTTTATCCCGACTTTAAGGAAACACTCCTCCCGTTGGAGAAGAAAATAGCCGTGGCTGTTAAAGTGCCTGCCCCGCCAATCCCGCCGGTTAGCACCCGGCTGTTTACGGTAAGCGGGCCTCTCAACTGGTTAGAAGTCAAAAAACGCCTGACAGAAAAAGCAGTGAAGCGGAATATTCAAGGATACTTAAAATACCGCTCATCTGATAACTATGAGTTAGCTGCGGCTTCCGGCACACCGGATCAGCTTAACGACTTTATTAATGAAGCGAAGGAACTGACCGGCGAGGATTATCTCACAGAAGACACTGCCTCAGAGACCCCGGCCTTTTTCAAACAGGGATTCAGAATCGTTGAGCCCCGGAACCAGAGACGGGCTGATTTACACAAGGTCGATAAAAAGCTGAAAAGGCTCAGGCTCAAAAGAAAAGTCATGCTGACGGGTTTAAACGTTTACTCACGGGTCCGTTCTTCCCGTTAACGTCATGAAGTAGAAGGCTCTGTTAATATACTTTGTTGATTTTAAAATTACGAGACGCCTGCGGGAAAAGCAAGAGCTAATTCATTTGCGACGAGCAAGCGGAGTGGCGCAGAAGCAGAAGATCCATCGGGGTGGTTTTCCCCGATTAGCTGAAGCCTTGCCCGCGGCAGATCTTTTCGTGTGACGAGCAAGCGGAGCGGCGCAGGAAACAAGCGAGTGTATTTAAAGATCAACACTTACCTTTAAAAGAGCCAGGCAAATAAACGGCATTTAAATAAAGACATATAACTGAACGTAACGGAGGTATGCTTATGGAATCCGGTCAGTTTAATTGGCCTCCGCACCTCATCGATGCTATTCCAATTGAGGCGACCCAAAAAAAGATCAGTATTTATACGATCGCCCTCGAAGGCTGGCGAAGAGGCCTCGACTTGAAATTTTATATGGAACGTGGAGACGATAATGAAAGGCACCTCCGCTACTCTCTTGCCTATCAAGGCAGGGAACACCATTTTCAAGGGTCGAAAGGCGACAGAATTACAGATGAAGCGCAGCACATTTGCGATGATAAACATTTAACTTATGAAGCGTTGTTAAAGGAGAATGTTCCTGTGCCGCGCGGGGTAAAATTCAGTGACGACCGCACGGATGATGACATAGTCTCAGAAGCAGGAACAATTGGATTTCCACTCGTCCTGAAACCTACCAACGGGTCCGGCGGTAAAGGGGTCATCGTCAATATCACTTCTGAAGAAGAGCTCAGAAGAGGACTAGCCTATGTCCGCCAGCAGCTTCACTTTAAAGATGTGATCATTGAAAAATTCGTTAAAGGTGAAGAATACAGAGTGTTTGTATTGGAAGGACAAGTGCTGGGAGCGGTGAACAGGCTGCCTGCCAATGTCATCGGAGACGGCAAGAAAACGATTGGCCAGCTCATTGAAGAGAAAAATGAAGAAAGAAAAATGGTCCCGCACTTATACAACCGGCCGATTAAACTTGATAAACAGTTTTATAATACAACGCGTGCGCTCGGCATCACTCTAAACACCGTTCCAGGAAAAGGGGAGCGGGTGTTTTTGAAGCGTGTAAGCAATATATCAGCAGGCGGCGACCCTGTTGATGTAACGGATACGCTCACAGAAGAAATGAAAGATATAGCAGCCGCTGCGGTTAAAGCGGTGCCCGGGTTAACCCATTGCGGGCTTGACATGATTGTGGACCGTGAAAATAACACAGCCGCTGTTATAGAGCTGAATACAAGGCCGGGGCTCGGCTCTCACCTTTTTCCTATTGAAGGGAAGGGGAGAGATATTCCTAAAGCTCTTATCGATTACTATTTTCCAGAAACAGCGCACATCTCTACCAGTGGCTCAAACATTTTTTTCAGGATGAAGGACAGTGAATATGTGCTGAAACAAAACCTGGCTGATGAAGTGGAAATGGCTCCCTGCCCGGGGAACAAGCTCTGCATTAAGAAAACAGTGATTACATCGGCCAGTCCGATGACTCATCTGAAAAGCAAAGTAAAAGATTATCTTCTTTCCGGGAGCTTTTCAGGTTATTTTAAAATTAACAGCAGCAAACAGTTTGAGTTTCTTTTAGGCCACCCGTCAGAGGAGGCAGTTGAAGAGGCTGTCCACTCTCTCTTAAAGATTCTTAATGAAGCCGGCCCGTTAAAAGTACACACCGGGGATACAGCCGGGCCGATCAGTGCCCGCTTTGATATTCTTGAAAAGGGCGTACTGGACGGAGGCGACTTTATAATTGAACGGGAGAAGAAACTGGACGAATATGAATTGCTTACGAAAGATATTAACCGTGCTGAAAAGCGGCTCGGCAACTTTAAGAAACAGGCATTATCAAAAGCCGCCGGCCCGTTTAGAAAAGTGATAAAAAGGTAAAAAACGACTTTTTTAGATAAATTAAAACTATTTTTTTGTAAAAAATCAGGTAGAATGAGACATAGAGAAAAATAGATCATTTTTGAAAATGGAGGATTCACCGTGACTGATACAAAGTATAAATGGCTGCCGCACTTGGAAGATGCCGTGCCTAAAGCCGGGCAGGGCAAACGAATTAGTACGTACACCGTTGCTCTCGAAGGCTGGCGACGGGGCATCAGGCTCAGATTTTACAGTGCATTCGACGAAGAGAACAAGTTGAAAGTCCGTTACAGTTTAAAGTACAAAGACCGGGAGCACCATTTTGCCTTATCGAAAGGCGATAAAGTAACTGAAGAAGCTTTTGACATTTGCGATGATAAGGATTTAACAAAGAAATACTTATCTAAAGCAGGCGTTCCAGTGCCGCTGGGGAAAAAGTTCTCTCCTGAAGCGACAGACGAAGAGATTCTGGAATATGCTAATTCATTAGGGTATCCGCTTGTATTAAAACCGGTCAGCGCAAACGGCGGGAAAGGCGTATTCGCAAACGTCCAGGATGAAGATGTTTTGAAGGGCGCGATTCCATATGTCAGAAAAGAGCTGGAATATCCTGAAGTAATTGTTGAAACCCACGTGCCTGGTGAGAAAGAATTCCGGGTCATTGTAATTGAAGACCGTGTATTAGGAGCGATGCACCGTATCCCGGCTAACGTTGTCGGT
This sequence comes from Salipaludibacillus aurantiacus, assembly GCF_900111295.1. Classification (GTDB taxonomy): domain Bacteria; phylum Bacillota; class Bacilli; order Bacillales; family Salisediminibacteriaceae; genus Salipaludibacillus; species Salipaludibacillus aurantiacus. The sequence continues at coordinate 172,375 of NZ_FOGT01000010.1, forward strand.
GACGGTAAGCAGACAATCAGACAGTTAATTGCAAGCAAGAACGCTTTCAGAAAGAAAAATCCTCACCTGACTAGCCGTATGATCCGCATCGATAAAGAAGTGGTTTATATGGTCGAGCAGGCAGGTTATACACTTGACTCTGTCCTTGAAAAGGACAAGCGGATTTATCTCAGAGTTCAAAGTAACCTCTCGAACGGGGGAGATTCTGTCGACGTGACAAATGAATTGTCACCTGAACTGGAAAAAATCGCGAGAGATGCCACGAAAGCGATCCCGGGCTTAGCCCAAAGCGGTGTGGACATCATCGTAAATGATGAAGACGGCTCAGGCGTCGTGATTGAAGTCAATTCCCGGCCTGGATTAGGCGGCCACTTATTCCCGATGGAAGGGACGCCGAGGGACTTTGCAAAAGAATTTATCGATTTTTATTTCCCTGAAACGGCTAATGATGAACGCTCGACGTTATATTTTGACTTTAATAGTATCGTAGAACCATTAAAGACACGATCAGCTGCTATGGTTGAACTTCCTCTTGCCCCTAAAGGCAAGCTTTATGGAAAAAAGTACACATTGACCGGGGAAGTGCAGAAGGTTGGATACCGCAAGTGGGTTAAGCGGGAGGCGCTGAAAAGAGGCCTGAATGGCTTTGCCAAAAACGAAGCGGACGGTTCGGTTTCTGTAGTGGTGGCATCCCCAGACAAAAACCTGGTAGAGAAGTTTAAAAATGTCTGTATGAGAGGTCCTGAAAAAGCGGATGTCCACGCTATTATTGAAGAAGAATGGACGAAACCGATCAGGCTTGGATTCAGAACAATGGCAGCCAAGAAAAAGCTGAAATCCAAAGATTATGGTAACCTCAGTAAGGCCGAATATAAGAAGATTGCCAGAAAGTATGACCAGATTATCAACAGCACGTCGTGGAAGATTACGGCACCCATCAGAAAAGCTCTTGATATTCTTAAGAAAATAGCAAAGAAACGCTAGTTTACCCCCCATTTTTTTGGGGGATTATTTCTCTAAGACGATTTAAATACCATTTTTTTATTAGTGAGAGGTGGATCCACTCGGATGAAAGATTTTATGAAGATGTTATTTGAAGCAGCACTAAATAAAGATGCTCAAATTTTAGAAGGGAACCAGGTTCCCGACAATGATTTTTTACAAATAAACGGAAATAATGTGGTGTTTTTATCAGTCAGTGATAATAAATCCCGCGCTTATGTAATAAAAGGAAAAGGTAGCACAGCAACTGAAGCTGTCACTGAGGCTTTAGAAAAATATCTGGCAAACAGGCCTTTTAAATTTAAACCGAAACACCTTAAATTAGATATTTTAAATAAAGTGACTCCCATTAATAAAGAGGAGCCTTTTTCTCTTAAGGACAGCAAAATTATTTATAACAAAGGTGTAAACGGCCTTGCTTTCGATAAAAGCTTCGAAACTGTCTTGTCTCCACAAGAAGTAGAAGCCTATAACGTTGTGGAAAAAAATAAGCTGGTTCCGGATCATCTCAGAGCAGCCTTTAACAATCAGCTGCCTCAATCTGACACTGACTTACTTAATCAATCCGAATTGGAAAATGTGTATAAGTTTACGGCAGAATCCTATTATACAAATGGAAGTGACGTTGAGGAATTATACAGAGGACATCGGGTTATTAACAGCCTGTCTAAAGAGGATCTCTTACAGGCCATTGAACTGACAAAAGATAATTATTTCCAGAAAGTTGTTAACGACAAAGGGAAATTTATCTACACTTACAATCCGGCCACAGATGAAAAAGAAAACAAGTATAATATTCTCCGCCACGCCGGAACAGCTTATTCCATGCTGGAAACTTATGAGCTCATGCCTGACAAATCTCTGATGGACAATATTGAGTCCGCGCTTGAATTTCTGGCAGATAAGGTCAGTCCAGTCGAAGTGAACGGTAAAAGTGCACAAGTACTGGTTGAAAGAGATGTCAATAAACTTGGAGGCAACGCCCTGGCTATTGTGGCCTTTGCCAAGTATACAGAGCTTAAAAAGGATGAAAAATATTTGCCAATCATGCAGGGTCTTGCCGTATGGATAAAAGAAACGCAAAAAGATAACGGCGATTTCTCGATCCATAAGCAGATATTCAGTACGAAGGAAATTACAGACTTCCGGTCAAACTTTTATACAGGAGAAGCCATTTTAGGCCTTGTGCGTCTATATGAGCTGGATCGTAATGAAGCATGGCTTGATGTGGCTGAAAAAGCAACTGAATATTTAGTAACGGTGCCGAACAAAGGAGCAACCTTGGAAACGGTCCATCATGACCACTGGTTATTGTATGGCATTAATGCCATTTACAAATACCGTCCAAGAGACATTTTTCTAAATCATGCGAAGTTAATGGCGGAATCCATTGTCTCTTCCCAGTTTCTTGGTGAGGATTACGAAGAGGAATGGCAGGGCGGACTCCCTCCCCAGGAAGGAAAAGCGCCTAAATCTGTTCCCGTGGCTTGTAAGACAGAAGGCATAACGAATGTTTATCAGCTTGCAAAGCTGACCGGAGATGACGAACTGAGTGAAAAAATTAAGGAAACTGTTAAACAGACTGTGAAATTTGAGCTGCAAATGCAACTGACTCCTGAAAAAGTGATGTATTTCGAGAAAAAGAAACTCTGTTTAGGAGCTTTCCATAATAAATTCAAAGTGATTGAACTCAGAAATGATTTTACCCAGCACAATATCTCCAGCTGTATTGCCTTATTGAAAATATTAGACAGTCAAAAAAATTGACCTTCACACTAATAGTATAAAAAACCATGAGATCTCTCCTGGCCAGAGATCTTTTTTTTGCTTAGCGGAAGGTTCAAAGAATAAGGATCGAAAAAAAGGAGCTGTGAACAAGGTTGAAAAAGTTCAATGTAACATTTGCTGGAGATACAAGTTTAGGAGATAACCACCTGAAAAAGCGGGGCAGGGAAAGCGCGTTAGAACGCCTGGAAACTAACCCTTTGTCTTTCTTTAAAAAAATGATGCCTTTAGTAAAACAAAGCGATTATCTGATAGTAAATTTAGAAACAGATTTAGATGAAAAAACAGGCAAGGAAGAGAATATCAATGTCGTTGGGGAGAAAGCTTCCCGTACAATAGATGTCTTCAACAAAATAGGCGTGTCAGCAGTGAACATGGCCAATGACCAAATGGCTGAATCGGACTCTCTCTTAAAAACGAAAGACCAGCTTGCTAAAGCAGGGATTACAGGCTTTGGCGGAGGTGAAAACATAGAAGAAGCCCTAAAGCCTCTGACAATTGAACTGAAAGGCGAGTCAGGCTTAAAGAAAGTTTATGTTTTTTCCGGAATGCAGACTTCTGGACGGACTAATCAACCAGGTTATTTCGCAAATAATGAGAGCCCGGGGATCAGTTCTCTCGATGAAGTAAACAGCCGTATTGAAACCCTGCGAAATGAAGAGCCTGATGCACTGATTATCGTATTCCCTCATTGGCAAGGCATGAATTATAAATGGGTAGCTGACCTGGCAAGGTATCAGAAAACATGCAGAAACCTTCTCGCTTCAGGAGCAGATTATGTTTTTGGACACGGGACCCATACAGCCAATCCAATTGAAAAAAATGAGAATGGAACGATTGTATACTCACTAGGAAACTTTGTCTTTAATTCAAATGGTCGCTACAACTCAGCCCGGGCTATCCCATACAGTTTGATTGTAAACCTTGAAATTACTGAAAATGAAGGCAAGTGGGAAGTGGAAGAGAAGTATTATCCAATTGTCACTGACAATAAAAGAACAAAGTTTAATTCGAGACCAGTTAAAAAACAGGAAGCAGCCAAGCTGAAAACAGAACTTATAGCTAAACTCCCGCTGGAGCATGGGCAATATGCATATGTAAGATACAATGACGATTTCGGGTACTTTTATAAATTAAACCCGACGAAAAACGTTCTGCGGCGTTTTGGCACCGACATCAAAGGAAATGGCTATAAAAAATATAAAGAAGCCGGCCTGCTTAAGACAATCGACCAGCCGTTTGTAGAAGAGGTACAAACGTTCTGGAACACCAATTACGGAAAAAACGTAGATGCAACAATCCACGCTGTATTTAATAATTTAACAGGACGTCAGGATCCAAGAGTCGTCCCTTTTAAAACGATGAGACAAGAATTAATTCCTTATTTCAATAAAGTCGGCAAAAGAAATATGTACAGTGATAAGAACCTGTATGACAAGCTGATCAGTACAGACCAGGCAGCAAAAACGATTATAAAGAGGGTCAGAGGCAATTATTTCTCTGAACACAACGACTATTTAAGTCCTGACGATGCATGGAGAGAATTGTATCGCAAGGGGATGGATTTTATCATAAAACCCACTGTGACTAATAATGGTGTCGGCATCAGCAAAGTGGTATTTAAAGATAATAAATTTTTTATAAAGGATAAAGAGATTAGTCTGGAAGATTTAGAGAATGATTACGGCCCTAATTTTGTCGCTCAGGAAGTAATCACGCAGCACCCTGTCATGGGTGAGCCTCATCCAAATTCAGTCAACTCTTTAAGGATGGTTACGTTAAGGTGGAAAGGTGAAATAAAGTATTTATTAACCTTTGCCAGGTTCGGAGCCCATGGAAGTGTTAAAGATAATGCAGGCAGCGGCGGGGTATGCTGCGGAGTTGCTGATGACGGGACGTTTCTCCCTGTTGCCATGGATGAGAAAGCCAACACGTATACCCATCATCCGTCTACAAATTACGAGTTTGCGCAGGGTGCAAAAGTGCCAAATTTCGAGGAATGCAAATCATTTGTGAAAGAGCTGCACAAAGATATTCTTCATCACGATTATATTTCCTGGGATGTAGCTATCGGAGAAGATGGAAAACCAATTTTCGTAGAATTGAATTTTACGGGAGTCACCTGGCTGTATCAGCTGGCAGCTCAAAAGCCTTTATTTGGTGATCTAACCGAAGAAGTTTTACAGCATGTCAGTGCGGAGCTGAAGAAAAACAGGTCGCCGAGGGATTACAGACCTGCTAATTACGGTGGATAAAAGATATATTTTATAACCCAAAGTTATCCAGCTTTGGGTTTTTTATAGTGTGCCCGGCATGTCTGACAGCTAGGTGGTGGAAGTCCACTACGGGCTTGGCAATGGGAACCGTTAGCGAATGGCAAGGGTGTCC
>NZ_FOGT01000006.1 GCF_900111295.1 Salipaludibacillus aurantiacus
CGCAGCCATCAACTCTTCTCGCCGGAAAGGAGCGTGGAGAGCTGACAAAAAGCTGTCAGTGTACACCCTTTTAAATCTCCTAGTAATTTCCATTTTATTACTAGGCTAGTTTCTTACGGCCTTTTTCAGGAAAAATGGGACTTAATAATTTAATACCTGATTAATTGTCAATTGACATACCACCGCAGGACTTACATGATTGTGTATAGTTTTTTTAATTCCTCGGTGTTTCTGTAATCCGTGTTTTTACAGCGGGTGCTGATTGAGCGTCTCATGAGTTCATTCGTATATAACTCGTAAATCCCGTCAGCAATTCCCTGAACGGATAATTCACAAATATACCCATTCACCCCATGGGTCACCTGGCTTTCAGCCGTCGGGTAATTTGTAATCACGACAGGCTTACCAAGTATTTGCGCTTCTCCCACCGTTACTGCTTTCCCTTCATAACGGGAAGGCTGAACATATAAGTCCGCTTCTTTCATATAAGGATAGGGATTTGTTTTCTTCCCCAAAAAAATAAAACTGTCGTGAAGCCCGTGGGAAGCCACAAGCTTTTCCAGTTCAGCCTGGTCTCCGCCATAACCGACCACATACCACGCAATGTCGCGCACCCCTTTGTCTTTCAGTAACTTCAAGGCATTAATTGCTTGATCGATCCCTTTGGCATATGAAAATCTGGCTACGGTAATGATTTTAAATCTGTGATCCCTTTTCATCAGGTTCTCTTCATTCTCAGCTGCCAAGTTTGTGACGAGTTCCGGTGACGTAATATTTTCTATTACCAGAACCTTTTTCGCTAGCGAAGGGTACTTCGTAATAAAGGAAGCCCTGCATCCATCAGACACAGCCACAATATGATTGAACTGGTCCCACATAGCAAGATCCATCTCCACATCCGTATCGACTGTGGAAAAATCCGTATGAATCCAGGCGATTTTCTGTTTCGCCTTAACTTTATAAGCGATAAAGTAATGGGGCCATAAATAACTGATAGCAATGTCATATTCTTTATCTGCTTTCGGCAAAAATGGCAAAGAATATTTCCACATATACTGCATCTGTTTATAACCGGTTTCAGGCGACTTGTTCCAGGCTGCTTTACATTTGGCTAACAGGCGAGCCGAAGCCAGCATAACTTCCCCTCTTTTTATCGTATCCCCGATCGTCAGCCTGAATGTTTTATACGCTCTTACCTCATCAAGAAGATGAGCATGCTTATTCAGCAGATTCATAAATTCACCTGAATGGCTGTAGAGCATAAGGTCCACCTGATGTTTGTCATAATCAAAATTGTTCAGCATGCTGACCAGGCTTCGTTCCACTCCGCCAACTTCCATATCGAATGAAGACACTAATACTCTCTTCATATGCCCCTCCTGACTTCATGACAGGTTATAAATCTTCTCAAGCTTTGAAAGGCCTGTATTTAATGCATACTCTTTTTCCTTAAAGGCATTCATGATCTTTTCTTTATCTGTTTCTTTTTGTGCGGCCATTTTTAATATTCGTTCCGCCCAAGCGTCAGGGCCGTTTGCCAGTGGTATCTGTGTAACCAGGCCTATATCCAAATCTGCTTCAGGCTGTATAGCTTCGGATACGACACAAGGCAATCCCGTTGCCTGGGCCTCCAGAAGGACCAGCCCTAATCCTTCATAAATTGAAGGGAAAACAAAGATGTCCATGCTCTGCAGCATGGCCGGGATATCCTCTCTAATCCCGGCAAAACATATGTGGCGGGTTAACTTTTTCTTTTCGGCCTCTTTTTCTATTTCTTCTCTTAATTCGCCATCACCCACCAAAAGCAGTTTAACTGGGGCATCCTTCTTAAGCAGACTCTGCAGGACTTCCAGTAAAAAATGGTGGTTTTTAGCATCCATAAACCTTCCTATATGCCCAATCACCAGATTGTTTTCCAACTGTTCTTCTTCTTTAAATGCCTTAACACCGTCTTCCTGGTCTGCCAAAAACGGTGAGCAGTCGATAAGGTTAGGAAAATACATATAATGGCGCCAATTCTCTAATTTTTCTCCAAATAAATAACGCCCTGCTTCTTTACTGCAGGACAACCGGTGGGTAGAAAACGTATTAATGACCGGACGCATGGAATGAATATACAGTTTCCGTAATAGCCGGTCGCTTTTGTCCAAAGTCGTGTGGGCATGAGCGATTCTGATTTTCACCCCGGATAGCCGCGCCGCCAGATTAGCGATGCCGCAATGAAACAGAGTATGGGAGTGCACAGCGTCATATGGGCCGTACTTCTTTATAACGTCTATATGCTGTCTGACTGAATTGGTCCTCGAGAGCCTGATCACCCTGCCTCCCAGCTGTCTGATTTCCTCATCATAATGGGCCTCTTCCTCACTGTAGGAAATAAAATCAAATTGAATTTTTCCCCTGTCTATACTTCTGAAAATAGTCATTAACATCGTTTCTGTTCCTGCACGGTTCATCGTTCCAACAACGTGCAGCACTTTTATACGTTTGACTTGCTTCATATGTTTTCGCTCCATCTATCAGGTTATGACAGCCTTTAGTCACACTGCCTTGACTTGTACATGGCTCTTTATACAGTCAATCACCCGCTGCTGGTCTTCATCACTCATATTCGTCCCCGAAGGAAGACAGATCCCCGAGTTAAACAGCTCTTCTGAAACACTTAAATCTTTCGAATGCGGGTAATAATCCGCCCCTTCAAAAAGCGGTTGCAGATGCAGCGGTTTCCACACCGGCCGTGCCTCAATGTTTTCTTTGGCGAGAGATTTCAGTAAGGTTAAATTTGAAAAACCTGCCTGCTTTTCATTAACAGTTAACGCTGTCAGCCACCTGTTGGACATAGTCCCCGCTAATTCCGGCATAAACTCAATTCCAGGCACCTCGGCAAGTTCGTTATAATACTTATTAAATACCGCTCTTTTCGCTTTGACTCTTTCGTTCAAAACAAGCAATTGCGCTCTTCCTACTCCAGCTGATAAATTACTCATCCGGTAGTTAAAACCGACCTCACTGTGCTGGTAATGCAACGCCTGGTCTTTTGACTGAGTGGCTAAAAACCGTGCTTTATTTATCGCACTTGTGCTGTTTGACGTTAGCATTCCGCCTCCTGACGTGGTAATAATTTTATTTCCATTAAATGAAAATACGCCAAAGCTCCCAAATGTCCCGCCAGGCCTCATATTATAAGTGGAGCCTAGTGACTCTGCCGCATCTTCAATGAGCGGCACTCTGAATTTATGGCACAGATAAGTGATCTCTTCCATCTTAGCCATTTGTCCGTAAAGGTTAACCACAATGACCGCTTTAGGAAGCCGCCCTATATGATAAGCTTCTGTCAATGCTCTCTCCAAGGCTTGCGGACACATGTTCCATGATTCCCGATCGGAATCAATAAAGACCGGCCGGGCTTTCTCATAAAGAATCGGATTGGCGCTGGCTACGAATGTGAGCGTGGAACAAAAGACCGTATCCCCTTCTTTTACTCCGGATAAAATAAGAGCCAGGTGAATCGCTGCCGTCCCTGAGCTTAAGGCTGCAGCATTCCTGATTCCTAAATAATCCGCCAGTTCATTTTCGAAACCGTCCACATTCGGCCCTAACGGAGCAACCCAGTTCGATTTCAACGCATCGGTTATAAAATTCAGTTCATAACCGCTAAGATGAGGCGGTGAAAGATATATTTTTTTAGAAGACATTTTTCCCACTGGATTCCCACCTCCCTAAAGATTTACGGGCTGTTTTTATGAAAATCTATACCTTTTTCTTCGCAGCTTCCTGTACGCCCAGCCGGGAAGTATGCCAATAATCAGGGTCCTGAGAACATAGGGATATGATTTGAATGGCAATTTAAGCCGTTTATAACCGGTAAAACGCACATAAGCTTCGTTTAATCTGTAAATATACTTTCTTCTGGCAATAGCTCCCCTGTCATCTCTTACATCATAAAGAGGTTCCGGAATGTTATATCCGCGGGATCCATTCGCGTACATCCTGAACCAGAGATCATAATCTTCTGCCCGGTATGTTTTCCGGTCAGTGCTGTACCCCTTCACATCGAGCAATGCTTGCCGGCGCATCATACAAGGGGCATGACAAAACGGGGACTGGGTAATAAAATCACTCGGCTGAGGCCGTTCAGCAGATGTCATCTCTCCCCAGTAACCGCGTTCATCAAAAAAAGCCATCCCTGTACTGACTATGTCAAATTCAGGATGGTTTTTTAAGACAGCGGCTTCTTTTTCCAGCCGCTCAGGTCTGGATCTGTCATCGCCGTCCTGCCTGGCAATGTAATCCCCTTTCGCATACTTCAGACAACGGTTAAGCGTAAAAGCGAGGCCTTCATTTTTTTTATTTTGAATTAGAATAATATGCTTGTATGCTTCTGCGTACTTTTCAGCGATATCGTAAGTTTGGTCCGTTGATCCATCATCACATAGAATCAGTTCCCAGTTTGTATAGGTCTGGTTCAGCAAAGACTCTATACATTCCGTTAGTGTAGGAGCGCAGTTATAAGCCCCCATAATGATCGACACTTTGGGATTGGGTGTGTCCATTGCTGTCCTCCTTAGAAGAACTACTCTTCTTGTAAAGCATCTCCCGGTCTTCTAAAATATAGTTCCACAGTTTTTTCTGTTCAAAATGCTCCCGGACAAACTTATTGGCATTTTTACTCATTCTCGCACATAAATCAGGATTGATGATCAGTGTCTCAATGGCGTTCACTAAAGATTGCGAACAGCCTTTTTGGACCAGGACCCCAGTGTGGTTTTCCTGCATCGCATCCGTCGGTCCCGGAATATCTGTCACGATGACAGGGATCCCCATCGCTTCTGCTTCAATCACCACTGAACCGAATCCTTCACGGTAACTTGGTAAAATGAAGACGTCCATAGCCGCCGCATATTTTTCTACTTCTGTGGTAAAACCGCTGTAAATGACCGACTCGTTCTTTCCCGCCCACTCAAGTAAACGTGCATGAAGCCCTCCAGAATTATCCTTAGGACCGACCAGAAGCAGCTTCGTACCTGGATATCTTGCCGAAATAGATTTATAAGCTGTAAAAAGCTCATTAATCCCTTTATCCTTATCTAACCTGCCGATAAAGCCAAGCACAAAGTCATTCTCACTGATGTTATTCTTCATACGGATTTCCTGCCGCCAAGCTTCCTTTTTTAAAATATCAAACTTAGATAAATCTACACCGTTAGCACTGCCATTCCATATGACTCTGCTTTTGGAAGGTGTGTATAACCCTTCCTGGTGACTAAATTTTAAATTTCCGTAACTGTCCGGTTCAATACATGTTGAAAGGGAACAAGTGACCTTTTCAATCGACTTAAACAGCTTTCTCTTCCAGCCATTAAAGCCCGTATAACGGATGCCCCACTGGCAATATAACCGGACAGGGACTTTTGCGAGCCGGGAAGCTATGGCAGCATATAGTGACGCATTTGGGGTGGAATATTGTACAATGTCAAACTTTTCTTTTTTCAGGAAGCGGTAGAGAAAAAAAATACTTAAGACTGCACTCGGGCCGTCGATTCCCCGTTTCATTTTGAGCGGCATATAAGTTACAGTCGGCGGCAGATCATTAAGGAGGCTGTCATCCTTGGCGCAAACAGCAGTGATGTCGTAGCCGTGTTCTTTTAAAAAGGCCATTTGCCCTGTTAAAAAGCTTTTTATTGTAATAGACGTCGTCGTTATAAAACATATTTTTTTCCTGGTCATTCTGTCACTGCAGTCCCTGTCAATATCATTTTCATCTTCCTCTCGACTGGTAACTTATGAAACTTTAAAGAACATAAAAACGACCTGTTTTGGAAACACAGCTCGTTTGACTATTAATCACTTATAAAATGGATGATTGTTTGACTGTTTTTGTCCAGTGACTGTTTCTGACATCTCTCACAACTCTTTAACTTTCATCTTTGCAGGCACTCCCACAGCCGTGCATTGGGAAGGAATGTTTGTAATAACGGTGGCGCCTGCTCCTATGACTGACCATTCTCCCACTTCCATTCCCGGGATGACTGTCACACCTGCCCCTACATGTGCTCCTTCATTAATCTTAACGGCACCGGCCAGCGTCGCGTTTGGAGAAATATGGACAAAATCCCCAAGCACATTATCGTGTTCCACCACAGCACAGGTGTTAATGATACAGTGGCTGCCTACCTGACTGTCTGCATTAATGACCGCGTTTGCCATCACTACTGTCCCTGAGCCTATTGATGCACTTGAACTGATAACGGCTGAACGGTGAGCTACTGTCATATAAAACTCAGAAGGAATATTCAGTTTATGTGCGACCTTTTGCCTCACCTCGTTATTGCCAATCCCAATAATTAATCTGACGCTCAGCCTTTTAATAAACTGGCTTGCAACAAGTACCGGACCATAATACAACCCGTTCCTATAGATGATCTGATCGTATTTATCATCCAAATATCCTGCCAGCTCCAAATGAGGATTCGATTTAATGACATCTGTAATAACTTTACTGTGCCCTCCATGACCTATGATCATCACTTTTCTACTCATGGCCGCCACCCACTTCCGAGTTTAATCCTCTGAATTTCTCTGCTGTGGCAGTTCCCGGCTGGTTTATTCCTTCTGATTTAAAGACTTTATATCCCGTTAAGAGCAGGATTTTGATGTCCAGCCAGAACGACCGATTGTTGACATACCAGACATCCAAATCAAATTTTTCCTCCCACGACAAGTTATTGCGTCCGTTAATCTGCGCCCATCCCGTAATTCCAGGCCTCACACGATGCCGCTGCAGATGCTCTTCGGTATACAACGGTAAATATTCCATTAACAACGGTCTCGGACCCACAAGGCTCAGTTCCCCTTTTAACACGTTTAACAGCTGCGGAAGCTCATCAAGGCTAAACTTTCTTAAAAACAGTCCAAAGGGGGTAAGCCGCTTATCATCAGCCAGCAGGGTGCCATCTTTATCTTTTTCATCAGTCATGCTTCGGAATTTATAAAAAGTAAAGGGCTTATTACTCAAACCGGGACGCTCCTGTTTAAATAAGACGGGAGACCCCAGTTTCAATCTGACGAGACATGCGATAATTACTATTAACGGCAGCAAAACGATAATTAATGACAGTGAAACTAAGAAATCGAAACCCCTTTTCATTCTGCTCCCTCCTATCAGCTCTGTAAGAAGAGCGGTCCCTTGTCCGGATCCAGGAATTCCAGAAAGTCACTTCTGTATTCAATGTTTAATGTAATGACATATTCATAGATAAAAAAGAAAAAATAACAGACGACGATCGCATAATAGATGAGTTTCCTGTCTTTTACCGCAAATAAATGCACTACCCAGGAAATCAGTATTAAATTATACAAATCAAAATAAATAGACAACCTTGCAAATAGCCAGTTTTGGGTAGCTACGATCATAAAAATAACACCCAGTAATGCTAAATTAACAATGTAATCACACTTAGGAAACAGTTCCCTGAATTTATCCCTGCCCAGAAAGGCAAGAATAAGCGGGGCCGCTCCGACTGCCACTCTGATAATATTGGCGCCGCCCTCATCAAAGTCACTGTATCCTCCGTAACCTTCTTCCCCTAGCGCAGAAAAGAGTATCTCTGAAAACTGATTGTAACCAAGTACAATTAAAACAGCTGAAAACAAAATCAGAAATGTTGTTTTAGTCCACGCTTCCCTTCTGACAATAAAATAGATGGGAAGGAGAACGAGCGCACTTTGATGAAAGGTGGAAGCCAGTAAAACTACCAGCGCATACTTTACAAAACTGCCTTCCAGAATAAATTTAGTGGAAGCAAATATAATTGCCGCTGCTAAATACTGCCTGATGCCGTTCATAGAGACGAGGTACATGCCTGAAGCTATAAAGACAAATAAGCTCAACTCGAATAACTTTGTGTATTTGTATAATACAAGGACGATTAGTACGTTCGTAATTAATGCGGCAGTAAATATTAACACCTGGGCGTTATCCGTAAACATTTTTAAAATCATCTGCAGCACGCCAAAGCCCATATCTTTCTGGCTTTGAACATACTCCCACGTGAACTCATTTGACTCAAATATATTTCTGTAGACATACGTATCGCCAATGTTATTCCGCATCCCCGACACAATCACCAATGATGCTAAGGAGACGAACATAAAAAAATAGCCCGGTTTCATGTAAGGGGCCTCACTAGTGACAGATAATGCAGAATCCCTGAGGTGCCTCGCTCCTAATGAAAAACTGAACACAAGTGCTAAATTCATATAAAGAATTGTCATAATTGTCCCTTCCAATCCAGAGGCCGTAATAGATTCAGAAAGTCCCCTACTCCGTGATTAATGAATTTCCGGCAACCTCACGCCAGGCTTTTAAGGCCAATGACTCCGGCAGCTCTGCATCTGAAAAAGTCAACGTTTGGCCTTCTTCAACCACCCTTGTCACTGTCGCATCCGCAATTAAACCGATTGGAATATGTTCTGGTTCATCCTTCATTTTTACAGCTTCTCCTCTTACTTCAAAGCTGCCGATCCCTTTAATTATTTTATCGCCGGGAAAAAGCTTCCTTTTTGCGATAGCCGCTACGCTGATTGAAGGGGAAGCCGTATTATTGAGGAGAACCCCTTTTCCGTTTAACACTCGCCGGATTGTTTTCATTATTTCCAAATGACAGAGATGAAAGGTTTGCACCAAAGTATAGTAGGGGCCTTCTCCCATTTTTAAATAACTGAGAGGCTGCTGCTGTACATCGTCATGCGTTGCGGTAATAAACACTCCTGCAGGACCTTTCGGGCAGAGAAGGTAATCACTGATTGGACGATTCAACCTGGCAGCTTCATTGGCAAGCCTCGTTCCACCTTCATTGATATCAGCCGCTTTAAATCCAAGCAGTCCAGGAGCAGCAATATCTGCCTGAAGGCCGTTAGCAGTTAGCGCCTGCTCGATTTGCACTTTCGTACCGTCAGTAAAAGAGGTGACCATTTGTAAACTGATACCGTTTCGTTCAGCCCAGTAAAGCATCTCTTCTCTGGACGGGTTCGTATTTAGAAATCCTTTTATATTGCCATACACTAAAGGTTTAAACCCCATTTGCTCCACATTTTCCTTAAAAGCTGCCAAAGAGCCGGGCTGGTCCCCTTCCGCTTCTGTAATAAAACCCCTGCGGGCAAAATATGATCCTGTAGTGACTTGTAACTCCGAATTCATTGTAATTACAGGAAGTGAAGCACTGATGGCTCTGTCAATGACTTCCGTCCCATGAAGGACATCGCCGCTGCATTCAACAATTAAATCGGAGCTTTCGATAAACTGGTCTACATTGTTGGTCAGCACGCTCTTATCCGGAAAATTATTGATCTCCTCTATCTGCCGGCGGGTTAATACGCTGGCAACGGTTAAATCTTCCTGACTTTCCAAGGCATACACTAATCCTCTTGCAATAAAGCCTGTGCCTGACACACCTATGTTTACGGTCCTTTCCATAACTGCCCCCTCTTGACTGTTAATTCTGTTTCGCTAACACATACACATACAAAACGACGCCTAATGGAATTGCGAATACAGTTAACAGTTTATTTGGCGTTTCTTCTATGAACTGTCTGTTTTTTATCATTAAGCTGCTTGAGACATAATGAATGGCCTGGCGGAATTTAAATGTTTTTTTCGCAAACGGCAGTTTCATCAGCTCTTTCCTGTAGAAAGCAAAGCCTTTAGGATTTTTCCGATACTGTCGGAGCATGTTATTAGATGACCCGTCAGGCAAGTATTCAACGATACAAAGCGGTTTATTTAACAAAAGCATAGGATAGTCTTCATCTAACTTGTAGTACTTGTAGGCTAATCCCACGTATTTTTCACCTTTAAAAAGCGGATAAGGGTACATTTTTGTGAGTGCTGTCCGGTACACGAGCTTTTTATCCCCTGTCATCCCGTGTTTATAGTGAAGATCAAATAAGGTCGACTTCTCTAAGTGGTCCGGAAGTTTTGTGCCTATTATATTGCCGTCCGTGCGGACATCAAGGCCGATGATCCCGCTGACATCCTCACTCCTGTTAGCTTCCCAGAACGTGAGAATTTCTTCTACAGCATTAGGAGGCATGGAATCGTCAGAATCAATACAGACATTTAATTCTGTTTCTATCCTGTCATAAGCTGTGTTATGCGCCCCATGCATCCCCTGGTTTTCCTGCCGGACATACTGGATGTCCAGTTCGTTTTCTGCTATCCAGTCCATCACCAGTTCTTTTGTGCCATCAGTCGAACCATCGTCAATAATTAACCAGATGAAGTCTTTGCATGTTTGCTCTCTTAGGCTGTTATAACACTGGTGCAAACAATACGCTCTATTATACGAAGGAG
This sequence comes from Salipaludibacillus aurantiacus, assembly GCF_900111295.1. GTDB lineage: Bacteria > Bacillota > Bacilli > Bacillales > Salisediminibacteriaceae > Salipaludibacillus > Salipaludibacillus aurantiacus. The sequence continues at coordinate 10,352 of NZ_FOGT01000006.1, forward strand.
TGAAAACAGTTAATTTTTTCACTTTAGTCACCTCAGATTGCTGTGTAAAAACCTTGTGTCCAGGCTGCACTCGTTTTGATATCATACCCTTTCTCAGTTAAAAACCGGTTAGCTCCCTCCCGCTCTTTCGGCAGGTTAACAGCTTTCTTAATTTCCTCTATCCACCTCTCTGTGCTGCCAAGGGGGACATAACTCATCAAACCCATTCCCATATCTGCTTCCTTAGTAATTTCATCGGAAATTACGCAAGGAAGCCCTGCACCTTGCGCTTCAATTAAAGTCACGGGCAACCCCTCATGCAGCGACGGAAATAAGAATAAATCAAAGGCTTGAAGCAGATGATGGATATCGCTTCTTACACCGGTAAAGATGACTTTCTTCTCAAGATTTAAGTTTTTGACTTTCTGCTCAATCTTCGGTTTTAAGGGGCCATCCCCTGCCAGTACGAGCCTTGTCTCAGGCATGGATTGATGAAGTTTTGCAAAAATATCAATAAGAAAGGTATGGTTTTTTTGATGGTTGAACCTTCCTACATGACCTATAATCCTTTGGTCTGTGAGACCTAATTCTTTTCTGATGCGCTGTCTTGCCTTGGAACAGAACCGGTATTTATCTGCCTCAATCCCGTTCTTCAATATGACAGCCTGGTCCACCTTGCCTTTGAACAGCCAGTTCGCAGCTGCATGTGAGCAGGCCAGTAAATGAGTGGCGCTTGAGAGAACGGTTCTTCCGGCGTACCACTTATACAGCCTGGCCGCCGTTCCCCCCTCACTGCTCGTATTATGGCTGTGGGCAATTCTTATTGGAATGTTATTTTTTTGTGCCTCTCTCAGGACGATCCCGCTCATTTTATCCATATGGGAATGGACAATCACATACTCTTTATGCGTAGAAAAAAAGTGATTTAACGCCTTTACGTACCCGAAATGCCCTTTCTTTGTTACATAAGGGATTCGGTGAATGATGCCGCCCATCTCTGTAATTTCCCTGTCAAAATCGCCTTCTTTGCAGGTCAGAAAATCAAATTGGACCTTCTCGCGGTCGATATTTCTATATAAGTTCATGAGAAGAGTTTCAGCTCCGCCGCGGTTCATATTAACTACAGCATGCAGCACCCTTATTGGATCGCCCACTCATATCCCTCCACTTCGTTCATGTACCTGTTATAAATAATCTCCAGCTCGTTCGTGACTTTTGGAAGAGAGTAATTGGCAACGTGGGAGACAGTCTTTTCACTGAATTTGTCACGCAGTTCTTCCTGCTGATATAATTCCAGCATTTTTTCAGCGAAAGCGAGGGGATCATCTGTCTCTATGACATAGCCGTTCACGCCGTTGACTACTAATTCCGAATGACCTCTGTTCTTCAATACAATGGCCGGCAGTCCACAGGCCTGCGCTTCCATAATATTTACCGGCAGCCCTTCTCTGTAACTGGAGGACAAGGCCAGATCGCATATTGGCAAAAACTGATCGATGTCGTTTCTGAAACCGAGAAAGTCCACCTGATCACTAACTCCAGAGTGTGCGGCAATTTGCCGGCACTCTTCTAATAATTTGCCTTCACCGGCCAGCAGCAGCCGTGCATTCGCCATTTGATCTTTTACAGCAGCCAGTGCTTTTATGAGCAGCTTCTGATTTTTATTTTTGTTAAATTCAGCTGTATAACACATTAAAAAATCATTTGATTGATAACCAAATGATTTCTTCCTTTCTGCCTTTTCAGTTTTTCCAATAGGTTGAAAGCGTGTGGTATCCACCCCTACCCCGTGTACGTGTTCAATGCTGGTGCATTTAAATTTATGATTGACGGCGAGCCTGTGATCCTCATGATTAATCGTTATCAGACTGTCAGTTAAGGAAGCCAGGTATTTTTCAATCGGATAGTAAATAATCCAATTCACGTAAGGGGCTCCTTCACAGAAATGAAAACCATGAGCTGTATAAATGACTTTTGTCCCTTTTATTTTCCTTGCTGTTCTAGCCGCCAGCCTTGCCAGTACACCGCCCAAAGGAGTGTGGCAATGAACCATGGCGTAATCGTTATTTTCTATAATTTTTCTAAGTGATTTATACCCGTGGAGATTTGTCAGACTGAATGGCGACCGCTGAATCGGTATAGTAAACTTCTTATCTGTATAAGGCAGCGCCATCCTGCCTGAAGCCGCGACATGAACCTCCCACCCTTGCTCTTTAAACCATTTCATTGTTGGGAGATGGAAGGCTTTAAAATGGTAATCCACGGTTGCACACAGAAGTATTTTTTTTGGCATACGATCACCTGCTTATGATTATTTGATCGTTTCTTTATCAAGTATGGAAGAAAGGTACGTTAAAAGCTGAAATTTTAAATCTTCTCTTTGAAGGGCAAATTCGATGGATGTCTGGATAAAACCGAATTTTTCACCGACATCATACCGCACACCCTCAAAATCATAAGCATACACGGCTTCTTTTTGGTTGAGCCTGGCAATGGCATCCGTTAACTGGATTTCGCCGCCTGATCCGGGCTCTTGATTCTCTAAAACAGCGAAGATTTGCGGACTCAAAATATAGCGTCCTAAGATGGCGAGGTTAGAAGGGGCCGATTCGGCATCAGGCTTTTCAATCAATTCTCTGACCGTATAAATTCTTTCGCCTATTTCCTTTCCTCCCACTATGCCATAACGCGAGACTTCTTCATCCTTTACCGTCTGTACCCCCAGAATCGAAGCTTTATACCTGTCATAACACGCCATTAATTGCTTTAAGCACGGTTTATCGGAACGGACAATGTCATCACCTAATAGGACGGCGAAAGGTTCGTCGCCTATAAACTTCCTCGCACACCATACAGCATGGCCAAGCCCTTTCGGTTCCTTTTGGCGGATATAATGAATATCTACTTTTGACGATTTCTGAACCTCATCCAGTAAATTCATTTTCCCTTTATTTAATAAGTTCTGCTCCAGTTCAAACGAGTTATCGAAATGATCCTCTATTGCCCGTTTGCCTTTGCCGGTCACGATAATGATATCTTCAATTCCCGAAGCGACCGCTTCTTCTACAATGTATTGAATTGTCGGTTTATCGACAATGGGAAGCATTTCTTTAGGCATGGCTTTCGTGGCTGGCAAAAAACGAGTCCCCAGTCCTGCTGCCGGAATAATAGCTTTTCTTACCTTCATAAGTTTAATCCCCCCTGGCACCTAATGAGCAGACAGAGCTTCTGCTTTCTCTTGTTCTTTCATTTGCTTATTCGCGAGATTGATCAGCTTCTCTCTTAAAGCCTCCTTATTAAACAAGGCGTAAGAGACGATAATTTCCCTGATTTCCTCTATAAAAATATTGGAGCTTTTTCCTAAATAGATTTTTGGATAGATTTGATGGTCATGGACCTCATTATCATTTAACAATTCTTCATACAGTTTCTCTCCGGAACGGATCCCGGTGAATTCAATCCCGATATCGTCTACTGAATGGCCTGACAGTTTAATCAGGTTTGTCGCTAAATCCATAATTTTAACCGGCTCTCCCATATCTAAGACGAATGTTTCGCCGCCCCGGGCTAAGCAGCCCGCCTGAATAACCAGCCGGGAAGCTTCAGGAATGGTCATGAAATATCTCACCATGTCAGGATGGGTGATGGTTACCGGCCCCCCTTTTTGAATCTGCTTTGTAAATAGCGGGATGACGCTTCCGCGGCTCCCTAACACGTTTCCAAAACGGACGACGGTAAAATTGGTGGTGCTTTCTTTATTCATTGATTGAACGACCATTTCTGCGAGTCTCTTTGTCGCTCCCATCACACTCGTCGGGTTAACTGCTTTGTCAGAGGATACCATGACGAACGTCCGCGCTCCGCTTTGATCAGCAGCTTTTGCCACGTTCATCGTGCCAATGACATTATTTTTAAGTGCTTCTTCCGGATTGCGTTCCATGAGGGGAACGTGTTTATGAGCAGCAGCATGATAGACCACATCAGGCTGGTAATGATTAAACACAGCCGTCATTTTTTTAGCGTCCTGTATATCTGCTATTTCTGTAACGAAGGTCATTGGAGAATTCTTATGTGTTTCCAGAAGTTCCATTTCAATAGTGTAAATACTATTCTCGCCATGCCCGAGTAACACTAATGTTTCAGGCTGAAATTCCGAGATTTGTCTGCATATTTCAGATCCGATGGATCCGCCTGCCCCTGTCACGATCACTGTTTTTCCTGTTATATTTTCCGAAATCGTATCAACTTCCAGTTCCACCGGCTCTCTGCCAAGTAAGTCTTCAACTTTTACATCCCTGAATTGATGAACTGAGACCTTTCCTGTCATCAAATCTTCTATCATTGGCATGATTTGCGTCTTCACCCGTGTTTTTGCACATTCGGTGTAAATCTTGTTCAGTTCTTTTTTGCTTAAGGAAGGAATGGCGATCACAATATGTTCAATATCATATTTCCTGACTGCCGATTCGATTGCCTTAACCCCTCCGACGACAGGTATGTTATAAATATCGAGTTTCTGTTTAGTCACGTCGTCGTCAATAAAGGCTACAGGGTTCAATTCTGACTCCACATTATTTTGGAGCTGCCTGGCCGTCATCGTTCCTGCCGCCCCGGCCCCTACGATCAGGGTGTTCCTTTTCTCGTTTTGGTTATTGATGAGTTTGTCCCTCATCATTCTCCAAGTCAGCCTGGCTCCTCCAATAAACAGCAGCTGAAAAGTTCCAGTCAGGAGCATTAGACGGGCCGGAGTGTATTGATAGATTAAAAGATGCGCCAGCAGTGCGAAAGTAATCGAGAATGAGAGAGTTTTTAATATAATTTTCAACTCTCCGATACTCGCATATTCCCATGCTTTTTTATAAAATTTATAATAAAAGGAAACAATATGATAACTGATTAGCAGCGACATTAAGGCTGCTATAAATTTAAATTCAGGAATGATGTGTAATTCAAGCAGAAAGTAGCTAAGTAAAAAAGCTAAAACGACTAAACCAGAGTCTATTAAAAACAGCAGTCGAACTCTTTTTTTATAAGACACTTTTTTGCCCCCCTTCCTTAAAAGTTTGTACCATCCGAATTCGCTGGCTTTAACTTTTTTACCCATTTGAGCCTGTAACTCAAGTCGGTAAAAAATCAAAGAATAAGGGCATTCAACCCCTCCTCACGCCACACCTTCGATGACTCGCATCTAAGGTTTCCACCCACAGTATGGCCGAGTGCCTCCATTGATAAAGGCTGGGAGACATAACCTGATAAACGTTCATATTCCTTATATAGAACTGATGACCTTCTTAATAACGAACAAAAACAGTAAAAAAATTTAGGTGTTTTTAATCAGCTGGGAAAATGAGTTCGGTTTCGCATTCATAATGACACCAATCACATTTCCTTTAGCGATTTCCAAAGCTTTTTTAGCATCCAATGCGGCGTGATCTTCTGTTTTATTACTTCGAACCACGAGAATGCTCCCGTCACATTTACCGGCAAGAATTTTTGTGAAGGTACCTTCGTGCACGCCTGGGGTATCCAGCAGCACATAGTCAAACTCATTGGCAGCTTCCGCCAGCAGCTTGTTCATCACTTTTGACTGGTAAAGCTTTTCGGCGTTATACGTGACTTCACCGCTCGTTACAATCTTCAGCCCGTCTACGGACGACTGATTAATGACTTCCCGCAATTTCACTTGTCCGGCTAATACATTTGTTAATCCTTTTCCGTTTTTCATCTTAAAAATATGGTGGATTACTGGCGCATTTACCGCGGAATCTATTAAAAGCACTTTTTTTCCTTCTCTCGCAAATGACACAGCCAATTGGGAGACAACCATGGACTTACCTTCTCCTTTTCCGGGAGAAGTGACAGCCAGTGTTTTACAGTTATTCTCCTGAGAGGCAAATTCCACATTCAGTTTTATTCTTTTAAATTTACTGGACATCACCGAATCAGGGTTTTGGCAAAAGTAAGCGACTTTTTTTCTTAAAGCTCTATTCCCCAATGGTTTCACCTCTTTTTAAATGGCTTGTCCTTTTTTCTTTCTTATGAGTAAGCAGTCTTGGGGCTGCTTTTGGCACAGTGCCCAGCACCTGTATCTCCAGCAATGCTTCCACCTGACGTTCTGTTTTCAGCCTGTTATCCAGACTGTCCAGTAAAAACGCCATTCCTATTCCAGATATCAGCCCGATGAGTATACTTCCGTGAAATAAGCGGTCTGAAGGCGTGTTGATGGGATGTTTGGCTTCACTGAGGTTTGCTTCTGAAAGAACTTCCACATTCTCATACCCCAGCGTCTCATTAACAGCTTCCGGAAAGACGCTGGCAATAGTGTTAGCAAGAACGACGGCATTTTCAGGAGTAGTATCAGTTGCCGTAAATCTTAAAACCTGTGAAGAGTTGACATCTTCAGCGGCAAAATGGTGAATTAACGATTGAGGTGTTTGTTCAAGTTTCAATTCAAAAATAACTTTATCGAGGACAACCGGTTCTGTCACGAGCACTTTCAGAGTATCCATGTTAAACCGTTCTTCCTGAATAATGACTGTGGAAGAAGCATCATAAATCGGGGCCGGTTTAGTATGTTCAGAATAAACATAGCCTGCGCTTCCTGCGACCGCAGTAATTAAAAGAATGATCCAGAAGCGCGTTTTCAGTGCTGCCACAATCTTTTTTATTTCGATATCTTTTTCACCCACTGTTCCCACCCCTTAGGTTAGTTAGTTTGCACTACCGTTTGTTCCCCATGGAGAACAAATATCTTATTTGTTTAATGAAAATCCCGTTTTCAATTTGTATATCACTCATTTTAGTTCGTAATAAAGAACATGTCAACGAGTTTTTAGAATTTTACATTCAATTTATGATTGTATATCACTAGGTTTTCAACAATAACTAACAAATACAGCTACCTTCCCATTAATACTGAATTACGCGGAGGGAGAGGGGGCAGGATTAGAAGTATTATAAGTATACCAGTGCTTTTTCCGTCAGAGTTCCAAGCCCTAATTCTTAGACAACAGGGTATTTTTACCCATTTAATATATGAATAAAAAGTCTGTATTCAATATTACGAACGGGACTTTACTTAAAAACCATGCCGCTTACTGCTTTACAAAAGGCAGGATTTTTGCAACTATAGGTAGGGTGAATTTTAGATCGAGGTGAAAGAAATGGCAACATTAAGACGGAACGACCCGTGTTTATGCGGAAGCGGGAAGAAATATAAAAAATGCTGTTTAAATAAGGTGGAGGCGAAACCGCGGTTTGACGAGCCGGACCAGCGTGTGTTTAATGAGCTTCTTCCCCGCATTTTTGACCACAGCAAACGGTTCGATGATGAGATTGAACCGGTTTATGCAAAGCTTGCTGAACAGTTTGAAGGCATGCAGAAGCGCGACGGCGAAGCTTTCTCCCAGCTGATCTTCCACTGGATTCTGTTTAACAAGCCGATCGCTTCCGGGGGCGAAACCATCCTCTCGGACTATACAGAAAATTACAGGAAAGACTACTCGGAAAAATTCCAGGAGTTTCTTCAGGAGTGGGAGGCCATGCAGCCTGAGTTTTTCCGTGTGACTTACGCCGATGAAAAAAACATGGCTCTTGAAAATACGTTTAGCGGAGAGGCTCATACGTTGGAAAAGACGCCTGCTTCTGCCAATCTGAAGGAAAACGATTCAGTAATTGGCTATTTATACCCGACACCGGATGGAAAAGCATTAGGAAATGATGCATTAGCCATTCCAAAGCGCATAGCTGAGAGTTTCTGTGAAGCCTGGGACGGGATAAAGAAGCATGCCTCTTTAGATGGGGAGACAGACCAGGAACTGTTTACACGTTCTTTCCCAGATGTCCTTGAAGTACTTAGTGTTCTCGTCAGTGCTCAAGGAGTTCTTAATCAGGAAGACGAGCTTAAAGAAAGCGGGAAAAAGGTCCTTGCCTTAATCCATTCAGAGCTCGACTGGACGCGTGTACCATATACCGGCTATTTAAAAGCTAAAATACACTGGATCCGCTTTGTAAGAACTAAAGAACCGCGCATTCAAAAACCGGAAACCTTTGCAGCGGCTCTGGAGTACTGGACAGACAAACACGTAACGGACGGAACGGCAGCCCTTTCCCAAAAAGCTGCGGCTGAAAAATACGGCGTATCGCCGAGCACAGTCTCAAGTAAATACAAAGAATTAACGCAAGTTTAAAGAAACAGCTGCTATTGTTTGAATAGCAGCTGTTTTCCATTAACTGGGGGGTCTGCCCCCCCAGTTAATGGAATTTCTTAGTATTCTGCCTTGCTCGTTTTCTTTTTACATTATATGGTATTATCAAAGAAGTAATTGCATAGAAATCATATATTTGAAGTTTTACAGAATTGCTTATTAAGGAGGGAGTAAGATCATTGAGTGGGGAGGAAGGGTGAAATGAGGCAATTAAAATCAGCATACGTACTGCCTATTTTAATTTTAGTAACTGGTCTTTTCTATACTTTTTACGTACCTGGCGAATCATTGGCTGTTATAATCCTATTTAAGTTAATTCCTATGTGGCTTATTATTGCGTACGCTATCCGGAGACTTCCTGATAGAAACAGGTTCTCCCGCTTCAGCACACTAATGCTTACCGGGCTCTTTTTCTGTATGCTTGGGGACGCGTTTATTGAAGGCACATTTATAGCAGGCCTGGCAGCTTTTCTAATTGGTCACCTTTTTTACCTGGCGGGCTTTTTCACAAAAATGACAGTTACTCCTTTAAAACTGGCTTCTCTTCTTCCTATTATTCTTTATTCTTTTATAATAGGAAGAGAATTAACAGGCGCGCTGAAAACTGGAGGCGAGGAACCCCTTATTATCCCCGTCATTCTTTATATTGCAGTCATATCTGTAATGCTTTTCTCTTCTGTTTTGACGGGAAACATATGGGCTGTCTCAGGAAGCATCCTTTTCGTCATCTCAGATTCTATTCTGGCCTGGAACATGTTCATCTCAGAAGTCGCCCATTCAGGAGCCTTAATCATGATTACCTATTACAGTGCCCAGTTCCTGATTGCACACAGCATCAGGCCCCTGGCGGAAAAATGAGGAGCTTTAGGCTGGTGCTACCGCTGTTGCAGTCTTTTTCTGCGACGAGCAAGCCCAAGGCGGGGCAGGAGCACCTACATATGTATCAGGACGAAAAACTGAGCACACCTGCGCATTCGGCAGCTTAAAAAGAAACTATTCAGGTTGGTGCTACCGCTGTTGCACCAACCTACGTATCACGACGAAAAACTGAGAATACCTGCGCATTCGGCAGATTAAAAGAGACTAATCAGGTTGGTGCTACCGCTGTTGCACCTACACATGTATCACGAAGAAAAACCGAGAATACCTGCGCATTCGGCAGCTTAAAAAAGACTAATCAGGTTGGTGCTACCGCTGTTGCACCAACACATGTATCAGAACGAAAAACTGAGAATACCTGCGCATTTGGTAGTTTAAAAAGAAACTATTCAGGTTGGTGCTACCGCTGTTGCACCAACACATGTATCACGACGAAAAACCGAGAATACCTGTGCATTCGGCAGCTTAAAGAAACAAAAAAAGTTGGTGCTACCAACGTTGCACCAACACATGTATCACGACGAAAAACTAAGAATACCTGCGCATTCAGCAGCTTTAAAAGAGACTAATCAGGTTGGTGCTACCGCTGTTGCACCAACACATGTATCACGACGAAAAACCGAGAATACCTGTGCATTCGGCAGCTTAAAGAAACAAAAAAAGTTGGTGCTACCAACGTAGCACCAACCTGCACAACTCCTAATGCCCCGCCCCCGAAAAGCATGCCCACAGCCCCTTATTCAGGGCTGACTAAGATTTTTATTTGGCTTTTGTCCTTTACAAGCTGTTCAAATCCTTCATTCACCACATCGTCCAATCCTATTTTCTTCGTAATCATCGTTTCTCCCTGGAAATACCCTTGTTTCATTAACTCCATAACCGCAGGGTAAATATGCCGGTAGGCAATGATTCCTTTTACAGTTCTTTCTTTTATAACAATATCATTCGGCTGAATTGCTGCGTCAGATTCCCAGATACTGACTATAACTGTTTCGCCTCCGGTATGAGTACTGTGAATCGACTGATTCAGCACCTCAGGAATACCTGTCACCTCAAAAGATACGTCCACACCGCTTCCAGCCAGTTTACGTATTTCCTCCACCGCATCTGCTTCTTTTGGATCGATCACGACAGCACCTAATTGTTCCGCAAGCTTTTTCCTGGATTCTGAGACTTCAACAGCATATATTTGCGAGGCACCGGCAGCTTTTAAGGCATCAATGACGAGCAGGCCAATCGGGCCGGCTCCAAAAACGGCGGCCGTATCACCTGCCTTCAGCGAGCTTTGCCGGATAGCATGCAACGCTACAGCAGCCGGTTCCACTAAGGCACCTTGTTCATAGGACAATTCGTCCGGCAGTTTATGTGCCATATGTTCTCCGACAACCGTAAATTGAGAAAATCCTCCGCCGCCTCCTGACAACCCGTGGAACCCTAATAAGTCTGTTAAATTATATTTTTCATCTTTGTATTCGCCGTTCTCATTCGGAGCCAGAATGGGTTCAATCGCCACTCTGTCGCCAACCTGAAGTTTGGTTACCTTGCTGCCGGTTTCAACTACTTCACCCGCAAATTCATGGCCCATGATAATCGGTGCTTTTTCTTTGCTGATAGGGTGCGGACTGTCGACTGGAATAAAGATGGGCCCGGCTAAATATTCGTGCAAGTCACTTCCACAAATTCCGCACCATTTCACTTTTACTTTCACATCATGTTCAGAAACAGCCGGTTCTGTTACTTCCTCCACCCTTAAATCTTTAGCTTTATACCATACAGCTGCTTTCATTAGCCAAGCCTCCTTTAAAGTTTTTATTCGCCTAAAGCTTATGAATCGGATGTCCCATCGCAAATTCAGCTGCTTCCATGATGGTTTCTCCCAGTGACGGGTGGAAATGGACGGCGAGAGACAGGTCCTCTGCCGTTAACTGGGACTGGATGGCCACGGTCAATTCATTGATTAATTCCGAAGCGAGCGGACCTGCTACGCGGGCCCCTAACAGCAGTCCGTCTTCTTCATTGAGAATTAATTCAACATAACCGCTGCTGCTCTCCATTGTTAATGCCCGTCCGTTTGCCGCGAATGGAAAGGACTTCCTGAAAGCGTCATAACCGGCTTTTTTGGCTTCTTGAACGCTTAAGCCGACTGAAGCCAGTTCCGGATCTGAAAAGACAACCGCCGGAATGACCTGTTCATCCACTGAATCTTCCCCGGCAATGTTATCTGCTGCCACTTTTCCCTGGAAGGATGCCCGGTGAGCCAACGCGGGCCCGTTCGTGACATCCCCTACAGCAAAAATATGAGGTTGACTTGTTGCACATCGCTCATTAATCGTTATAAACCCACGTTCATCCAGTTGCACTCCGCAATTTTCCAAACCTAATTTATTTGTATTTGGCTTACGGCCCACTGTCACAAACACATAATTGCCTTCGGCCGTTTTAAGCTCATCATCCACTGTATACTGTACTGTAACCCTTCCGTCACTATGGTTTTCGACTTTTTTAACCATGGCATTTTTAACGATATCCACATTGCCCGATTGCTGCAGTTTCTTTTCTGCAATGGCCACCAGATCCTGGCCGAATCCCGGCAGCAGCTGACTGGCCCCCTCAAGAAATGTTACGCGGCTGCCGAGATTGGCATATGCCGTACCCAGCTCCATCCCAATATACCCGCCGCCGACGACAATTATTTTTTCGGGAATATGATCTAAAGCCAACGCCCCGGTTGAGGAGAGGACTCTGTCGTCCCAAGAGAGACCCGGCAATTCCACAGGCGTGGAGCCTGTCGCAATAATCGCATGTTTGAACTGGAGAGTCCGCGTCTGACCTCCCTGGCTTGAAACTTGAATCGTGTGTTTACCGGTGAATTCAGCCCGTCCTTCGAGAAATTCGATGCTGTTTCCTTTCAGCAGCTGCCTGACACCGCTGGTGAGCCTCGACACAATTCCATCTTTCCACTGCTGAAATTGGGCCATATTTACATACGGCTCTCCGGCGTGAAGGCCCATCTGTCCCCCGTTAAGCATGTGCTGAAAATGGTGGCTTGCAGTAATTAATGCCTTAGACGGAATACAGCCTACATTGAGACATGTTCCTCCAGCGGATTTCTTTTCAATAACTGTGACCTGTTTTCCTGACTGGGCTGCTTTTATAGCGGCCACATAGCCTCCGGGACCTGACCCAATTACTACAACTTCTCGCTTTTCTCCCATTTATGATCAACTCCTATAGTTGCTCGGCCTTATATCAGCAGACGGTACGGATGCTCCAGATAGGCAATAACTGTATTTAAAAACCGGCTTGCAGGCTCGCCATCGACTACACGATGATCAAAGGTGAGGCTGAGAGGCAGTTTCTTTTTGGCTACTACATCTCCTTTTTCTGAAAAAGCCAGCGTTTCTTCAGTGGCTCCCACCCCTAAGATGCCGGTTTCCGGCGGGTTTAACACAGGCGTAAAGAACGAAATACCAGATGCGCCCAAATTTGTAACCGTAAACGTGGAACCGGCCATTTCTTCAGACGACAAACTTCCGTCCCGCGCTTTTTCACCGAGAGAGCGGATGGCTGCAGAAATGTCCTTGAGGGATTGATCCTGAACATTGAAGAGAACAGGGACCACCAGTCCTTTATCGTTAGCTGCTGCAATCCCTAAATGGATATGGCCATATTCATAAATGGTTCCCTCTTTTAAAGCACTGTTCATGTTCGGGTGCTCAAGCAAAGCTTTTGTCACTGCTCTTGCCAGTAAGTCTGTAACTGACACTTTTACAGACTCTTCATCAGTAGCAAGATCAGTATTTAACTCTTTTCTGAAAGCCATGAGCTTTGTGACATCAGCATGTTTCATGATTGTTAGCTGGGCCGTGTTACGGATGCTGTCATGCATCCGGTCGGCAATCACTTTCCGGATGCCTTTCAGTTCTTTTTTAACCGGTTCCTGGCTGGAAGCGCCACCGGCTGCCTGACTTGTTTCAGTTTGGGCAGGGACAGATACGGTTTGCGGGCTTACTTCTGTCCCGGTGCCTTTTTCAGCAGCCTGAAGCACATCTTCTTTAGTTACTCTTCCTCCCGGTCCTGTCCCAACAACCGTTTCGATATCAATACCTTTCTGTCTTGCAAGTTTTTTCGCTGCAGGGGAGGCCCGTTTTTTTCCGGCAGCCGGCGGCGGGCTTTCCGGCTTGAGAGCTTGCCGGGTCTGTTCAGGAGCTGTTTCCTTTTCCGGTTTTGTTTCCCCGGCTGCACCCCCGCTTTCAGGGTCCGGAACTTGTTCTCCCGGCTCACCGATAAAACCGATTGGTTTTCCTACAGCTACCACCTCGTCTACCTCCGCGCTCACTCCGATTAGTTCCCCGTCTGCAGGGGCTTCCACTTCGTTTTCTATCTTTTCAGAACTGATCGACACGACGGGTTCACCTTTTTTAACTGATTCGCCTTTCGCTTTGTGCCATTCTACAATGGTGCCTTCTTTCATGCTCATACCTAATTTCGGCATAATGATTTCCACTGCCATGACGTCTCCCTCCATTCTGTCTGTCAGGCCTTATGAAAAGGCAGGTGAGACCTAATGAGTCCACACCTGCCGGGATGTTTCACGACTATCAAAACATTAACAGGCTAAGAAGTTGTGTATGTGGGTTGCCATGAATACAGCCTTCATTAAGGATGCTTTTCTTTTGCCCGTGAAGCTTAGTTACCGACCTTACATCGTGACGGTCGTATCGTCTTCTATCATCTCTGATACTACTTTCAATATTTTCTCAGCAGACGGCAAATAGATGTCCTCTAAAGCAGGCGAGAATGGAACCGGACAGTGTGGAGCTGTGACCCGCTTAATCGGTGCATCAAGGTAATCGAATCCTTTATCAGCAACTAAAGCTGCAATATCCGTTGCCACATTACATCTCGGGTTTGCCTCATCCACAATAACCAGACGGCCCGTTTTCATAACCGAGTCTAATATAATCGACTCATCGAGAGGCGATAAACTCCGAGGATCGATCACTTCTGCGTCAATTCCTTTAGCTGTGAGCTGTTCTGCCGCATCCAGAGCTGTCTGTACCTGCTTGCCGATTCCAACAATCGTCAACTCATTCCCCGGCAGCTTGATTTCTCCCTTGCCCAGCGGAATCGTATAATAGCCTTCAGGCACTTCCCCTTTTACGTTATAGAGGGTTTTATCCTCAAAAAAGACCACCGGGTCATCATCTTCAATAGCGGCAAGCAACAATCCTTTAGCATCGTAAGGCGTGGAAGGAACGACTACTTTAATCCCCGGTATGGCCGTAAACATGCCATAGAGACTTTGGGAATGCTGGGCAGCTGCTCTGAAGCCGGCACCGTGCATCGTTCGGATGGTTAACGGTACTTTCGCTTTACCTCCGAACATGTAACGGAGCTTGGCACCCTGGTTCATCACTTCATCAAGACAGCTTCCAATAAAATCATTAAACATAAGTTCCGCTACCGGCCTCATTCCTGTCGCCGCATTCGTTACTGCCGCCCCGATGTAACCGGCCTCGGCAATCGGCGTATCAAGAACACGGTCACGGCCAAACTCCTGAACGAGGCCTCCGGTAACGCCCATAACACCGCCCCATGCTTCATCATCCTGCAGGTGGTCCACTTCAGCACCGCCGGCCACATCTTCACCCATCAGTATGACATTTTCATCTTTACGCATTGCCAGCTGCATCGCTTCTTTAATCGCTTCTGAAAAAGTTATAATTCGTGCCATTATACGTCCCCCCTGTCATGAGTTTCATAAGACACATACACGTCTTTCGTTAAATCCTCTTCAGCCGGCATTGGGCTTTCTTCAGCGAATTTAACTGCAACCTCAACCGCATGGTCCACACGTTCCTCAATATCATCAAGTTCTGCGTCCGTTAACAGCCCTTCACTCGCAATATACTCACGGAACTTTCGCAGCGCATCCAGCTCCTCCAGATGGCTTTTCTTTTCAACGTCCGGTTTATATTTCTGAGCATCTCCTTCAAAGTGTCCGTAATTACGGTAAGTTTTACATTCGATCAGGCTTGGGCCCTCACCGTTTCTGGCCCGTTCTACAGCTTTCTGGGCTGCCGCATAAACAGCCGTTGCATCTTTCCCGTCGACAATTTCCCCGGGAATGTTATAGCCTTTTGCCCTGTCTGCTATATTTGTACAGCTTGATGCGTATTCAAATGGGGTAGCTTCAGCATATCCATTGTTTTCAGCCACAAAGACAACAGGCAGGTTCCAGATGGCCGCAAGGTTAATTCCTTCATGGAACGTCCCGTGGTTCCCCGCTCCATCACCAAAGAAGCAGACAGCCACTGCCCCTGTTTTTTTCAGCTTGGATGTGAGAGCGGCCCCGGCTGCCAGCGGAAATCCGCCGCCTACAATACCATTTGCTCCAAGCATTCCTTTCTCAACGTCTGCAATATGCATAGACCCGCCTTTTCCGTTACACAGCCCGGTTGCTTTTCCGAAGAGCTCCGCCATCATCCCGTCAAGTTCGCACCCTTTGGCTATACAGTGTCCGTGGCCTCTGTGTGTGCTCGTAATGCTGTCATTATCATCGAGGTGTGCACAGACCCCTACAGCCACTGCTTCTTCACCTGCATATAAATGAACAAACCCTGGCAGGACCCCTTGCCCAAACAAATCATGGACCTTGTCCTCAAACTTCCGGATTTCGCACATCTTCTGATACATCCAGCTGGCTTTCTCAGCAGTTATCCCTTGTACTGTTTCTTCAGAGACTTTCATCTTCACATTCCTCCCTTTAATGGTTTATCAACACACGCTCACCCCTGCAGACGTCATCTTCACCTCCTCAGGTTGTCTATAAAACTATAATGCAAGTTCCATGCCACATTGAAAACGCTTACAATATAAGGGGTTGAGCGTTCCTTCCCCATTAAAAAACGGGACAAAATGAGAATTGTCTCACTTTGTCCCGTTTTGTCTCATTATGTTCTGCCAGCAGTCTGAGCGATTCTAAAGCTGATATTTTTTAACTTTCCGGTAAAATGTACTCCTTGGCATATCCAATAGCCTGATCGCAGCTGAGGCCCTCCCGCCTGCTGCTTCAATTGCTTTTTTTATCTCCTGTTTTTCAATCTCTTCACGATAGGTCATATTATGAGACGGCGCTTCAGCGTCTGTTAGTTTTTGGATATAAAGCCCGTTCATCACCTCTTTTATTTTTTCAAGGTCAGCCGGGAGTTGAACAGGAAATGTCACTCTTAGTCTGTCCAGGCAGTTAATCAGCTGACGGATATTCCCCGGCCAGGACATGTTTCTGAAAATTTGCTCAGCTCCATCCCGCCAGTGGATACTCCAGTTATGTTTGTCACAGTACCAGCTTATCAAATGGACAATATCGTCATACCTTTCCTTCAGTGAGGGCAAATGGACAGGATAAACGTACAGTCTGTAAAAGAAATCTTCTCTCATCGTTCCTTCTTTTACCATACTCATTAAATCCCTGTTCGTAGCTGTAATAAGCCGGAAATTCAGCTGTTCTGCCCGATGGCTGCCTATGGCTGTCACTTGCTGGTGATCGAGTACTTTTAACAAAGCTACCTGCATGGCAAGAGGAATTTCCCCAATTTCATCGAGAAACAATGTCCCCCCGTCTGCCTGGAGAAGCCTGCCTTTGTAACCTGACTTTTTAGCTCCTGTAAACGCCCCCGGTGCATAGCCGAATAACTCGCTTTCGATAAGAGTCGAAGGCACGGCTCCGCAGTTCATTTCCACAAAGGGGCCTTGATGGCGCGGACTGTGGTCATGTATTGCCCTCGCCAGCAGTCCTTTTCCTGTACCGGTTTCACCTGTTAAATGAACCGGTATGTCAAAGGCCGCCGCCTGTTCTGCCTGTTCGAGCGTCTTCTGGAATGCCGAACTGACACCCTTGACGCCTGGAAACTGAAACGGTTTTTTTTCAGGGATAACAGAAGCTGCCTGAACAGGGCGCTCTGATTCAGAGACAAACACTTGATACCCAATGACCCGATCGGATCTCTCAGAATATACTGGCGTTTTCATCTTTACATCCCACCCTGTTGTTTTAATGGCTTCGTCGGTCAGTGGTTTATGGCGCAAATCAGATAAACTGTTAAGACTGTGGGGGACATGAATAATCTTATTCATCCGGTTACATAACAGGTAAGGGGAAGAGTCTCGAAATTGCAGGGCCCGGCCCATAAGCTCAAGCTCATCCTCTTTCATTTGCTTGTGCCATTCATGTTCAATCGCATAGGCGGAAGCAACCACTGCGCCAAGCGTATGGTCATGCTCACAGGCTCCTACTCTCGTCGATACGTCCAGAACACCTAAAAGGTTGCCATCTTCATCTTTAATGGGTGCTGCTGAGCATACCCAGTTTTGTGACGCGACCGAATAGTGCTCAGCCCCAATGACTGTAATCGGCTCCTGGTTTCTGAGCGCTGTGCCGATCGCGTTAGTGCCCACCTCTTCCTCTGTCCACTTTACTCCCTCAACAAAGTTAATCTCACGGGCTGAATTGATCGCATCCTTTTCCCCGACTACTTTCAGGACATACCCTTCCGGGTCAATTAAAAGCAAGATAGATTTTGTATGTTTGAATAAGCTGTGCAGATTGTTCAGAAATGGAGCCGCTGCTTCAATCAGCCGGGCATTTTGGCGCTGTCTTTCTTTTAAATCGCCGAGACTTAAAAGCTGAATTCCCTTTCCATCATATGGGTTGACACCGGACTGTCTGCAGAAATACCACGACTCCATAATCCGCTTGTTCATGCGGTCAGAATCAAGTGCCCCCTCTTTAACAAAGCGCGTCCAAACCTGTTTTTTCAGCTTCTCTTCCATTCTTAGCCACCCCATTTTGAAAAGTATAATCAAATGCGGCACAACGGGTTTCTTTTAAATTAAGATTGGATTTAAGAGTTCTTCCGGCAAAATTCTTCTATTTTCTATTATACAATTATTTGACATTGTTTTTGTGAAAATTCAGAAAAAGTTACGAACATATTAAGAAGGAAAATACAGGGTGTTCCTGAAATTTCTTTCCTTTTTTAATGACCAAAAAAACGAGCCGCGGCATGTCCTGCGCTGCCGGGCTCGTTTAAAGTTAACAAGTATTTTAGTAGTCGCTGTCTGCTTTTTCACCTTCTACAATCTTCACACCAGCGCTCGCTCCAATACGGGTGGCACCTGCGTCTGTCATTGCCTGGGCGTCCTCCAGGCTGCGTACACCGCCGGAAGCTTTCACACCGGCTTTATCGCCGACTGTTTCTCTCATCAGTTTAACGTCTTCCACAGTGGCGTTGCCAGTTGAAAAGCCGGTTGATGTTTTAACAAAATCAATTCCTGCTTTAAGGGCAATTTCACACGCACGGACTTTTTCGTCGTCTGTCAGTAAACATGTTTCAAGAATGACTTTTGTAAGAGCTTTTCCTTTAGCGGCTTCTGCTACTGCTTTCATATCCTCTTCTACGAGGGCGTCGTTTCCATCTCTCAAAGCCCCGATGTTAAGGACCATATCCACTTCTGTTGCTCCGTTTTCAATTGCATTTTTCGTTTCGAACGCTTTCGTCTCAGGTGTATTTGCGCCTAAAGGAAAACCGATTACTGTACATACATCCACGCCGGTTCCCTTTAATAGCTCTGCCGACTTTTTGACCCAGGTCGGGTTTACACAGACTGAAGCAAACTGATAATCTTTCGCTTCCTGGCAAAGCTTGTCTATTTGTTCTTCTTTCGTTTCAGGTTTCAGCAATGTGTGATCAATAAGTGAAGCAAGTGACTGACTCATTAACATTCATCCTTTCGGTAATGGTTTTTTTTCATTCGGTTTTATTATCTCATATTAGGGCGGAGAGGTCTTCCCGTATCTCGCGCATATTCGCTGATAGACTCTCCCTTTCCGCTGATTGAATAGCTGTTTTCGCTGATTGAATTGGATTTTCGCTGATTGGACCCTCTATTTCGCTGATAGAACTCAATTTTCGCTGATTGAGAACTCTCTTTAGCTGATCGGCTTCTCAAAAACTTTAAATCTCTATTTTTAGAAAAACATCCCTGCAATAGATGCGTTTAGAAGTGAGGCGAGCATACCCGCCATAACGGCTTTCACACCGAGCCTTGCGATATCTCCTCGGCGGTTAGGCGCCAGGCGTCCAAGCCCTCCAAGAAGAATCCCTAGAGATGACACGTTTGCGAATCCGCAAAGTGCGAAACTTACAACAAGAACTGTTTTAGGCTGTAAATTTTCAATTTCTGGTCCAAATGCCGCATAAGCGACAAACTCGTTCAAAATAAGTTTTTGGCCAATATAAGATCCGGCCTGGAATGCTTCAGCCCATGGCACACCGATCGCAAAAGCTAGTGGTGAAAACAGAATACCGAAAATATTTTCCAGAGTAATTCCCTGAAGGTTAATCTGGGCATCAGATCCTACTAACCCAAGGAAAAAGTTTACTGTAGTGTTTATAATGTTTTCCGCGCCGCCAAGTATCCCGTTCGCAAGTGCAATTAATGCAATAAATGCAAGGAGCATCGCACCGATGTTCAAAGCAAGCTGTAAACCTGTGCTTGCACCGCGTGCCGCTGCGTCTATGACGTTATAAGATTCTTTATCGTCATCCATTTCGATGTTCCGCTCGTCGGAAGTGGCTTCCGGATCGGTTTCCGGGAGCATAATTTTTGCCATAACAAGCCCTGAAGGCGCAGCCATGAAACTTGCTGCAAGCAGATATTCCAATGGTACACCAAGAAGTGAATATCCGATAAGAACAGAACCGGCTACTGATGCAAGTCCTCCTGTCATAACAGCAAACAGTTCGGATTGAGTCATTTTATTCAGGAAGGGCTTAACAACAAGCGGCGCTTCTGTCTGCCCGACAAAAATGTTTGCTGCGGCGGACAGGGACTCCGGCTTACTTGTCCCGAGAAATTTAGCGAGGGCGCCCCCGATAATTTTAATGATATATTGCATAATTCCTAAATAGTAAAGAACGGAAATTAAAGATGAGAAGAAAATAACCACCGTCAGTACCTGGAAGGCAAAAATCATTTCGACCCCCTCAGCGGCGAAAATTCCGCCGAACAGGAAATTGATCCCTTCATCAGTGTATCCGATGACATTATTTACAATTCCTGTGAATTGTTGCAGTGCAGCTCGTCCTGTTTCCCAGTAAAGAACGATAAATGCAAAGGTCACCTGAATGGCAAGTCCGCCCAGAATGGTACGCGGTTTAATTGCCTTTCTGTTATTTGACAGTAAATAGGCAATCGACAAAACTACTAATATACCTAATATTCCCCATAAAATATGCATGTTTAACACCTCTAACTTGTTCTGGTCGTGGTTTGGAACAAAATTGATTAGACGTCTAACAACCTGTTGCTAACTAAACTATAACAAACGCCTTGAACATTTGTAAACCTTTTCATGAATGTTTTTTCATATAGCATGGCAGGTTATTTTTAACAGCCTGTGCCATGCCTACTCCTCTGCTTCTTCTATTAATTTTTTTGCTGTATGGGCATCTGTGACAAGGACATTGGCGTAGTTTCCTTTCAAAGCTCCACGAATACCCGGAAGCTTGCCCTCTCCCCCTGCAATCAGCACGGAATACTCCTTCGTGCTTAAATCTTCCAGGTTAATTCCTAAAGTTCTCGCATTCAATTCATCGCTGCAAATCTTTCCGTTTTCATCGAAAAATCGTGAACAAATGTCCCCAGCTGCATGACTGTAAATGGATTTTAAATCTTCTTCTGAGAAATACCCGAGCTGGAACAGCAGTGATTCAGATTTTATTTTTCCGATTGTGTAAAGGGCAATATTAGCTTCTTTCCCCATATCCAGAATGTTTTTAATATATCTGTCCGCTTCAATTGCCTGTTTAACAACGACATGATCAACAATCGCTGGGATTGGCAGATGGCGCGGAACCGTGTTAAAGGCCTGTCCGAATAAATTAAGTGTTTCCCCTGCATAAGTGTTCGTTTCAGAATGGCTGACGCTTCCCTTTAACTGAACCACCTTTACATTTGACACCTTTTTAGGGGTGAGCTTTTTAGCAATCTCATAGAGAGTCGTCCCCCAGGTAAGGCCAATCATATCTCCGTCTTTGACAATTCCGTCAAGATAGTCCGCGGTAGCGCTTCCAAGATTGCGTTTAATTTGTTCCTCGTCACCGTCAGGCGCATGGACAACGATCGCTTTTTTTAAACCAAATGCTTCTTCAAGCATCTGTTCAAGCCGGGTGACATTTTGTTCCGGATCTTTTACTGTAATTTCTATAAACCCTTCTTCCTTTGCAAAATTTAGAAGCCTGGAAACGGTAGGTCGGGATACTCCTAATTTTTCTGCGATCATACTCTGGGTATAATCGTATACATAGTACATTCTCGCCGCTTCGATTGCTTTATTCACTTTTTCTTTTTCCATTTTTAACACCTTCTTTTCAAGAAAAAATTTATAGTTTTGAACTTTTTTTCATATAGTTATGAATACTATTTCACACCTTATCATAAATGCATCCGTCTAAAGACACAAGTTTGTTAACAAAATTTTCGCAGATTTATTTGTCACAGCCGAGTCTAAAGACCTGTTATGGAAAAGCAACAGCTGAAATGCAGCTATTATACTCTCCTTTTTTTGAATCGATCGTGCTCTTCACTAATATTTCGGGAGATTATTCGCAGAACTATAGATGGAAAAGTGTCAATGGTTTACAATAGGTGACAACGGGGAAAACAATTACCACTGATTTCAATGAAGCGAGGTGCTTGTTTTGCCGTTGACAAAAGAACAGGAAAAGCGGAAACTTCCTTCCAAAACGAGGGGTGATGAGAAGCGTCAGGAGGAGAATGAACGTTTCGAAAAACTGCTGGATAAGCTGGAAGATATGACGACGAATGGGCGTTTAAAAGATATGGCCTATCATTTTACGGACAAAAAAGAAGTGATTAAGGTTAATCTTATGGCCGGTGTCGCCCGTGGTGTCGGAATGACCATTGGAACTGCTATATTCCTGGCACTGCTATTTTATATTCTGTCACAGGCTATTTCTTTGCCGGTAGTCGGCGAGTATATTGCCGAACTGATGGATACGGTTGATAACTACCGGAATGAATAAACATCAATGAACTGCTCACAATAAATCAAAAATCTTAGACGAGGTGATACATATGGATTGGTTAGGTATTGGTGTATTTATTCTTTCACTTGCTTTTGCAGGACTGGTTATTATTTTAATTCCTGTTATGAAAAAGCTCGCTGCAACGCTTGACAACACTGCTTCAACAGTGGAAACAGTCAACAAAAGTATTGGGGATGTAACTGGTGAGGCAACTGTGCTGTTGTATAATACAAATGAAACGCTCGTGGATGTCAACGGCAAAATTTCCAAGCTGAATCCGCTGTTTGATATTCTCCACGATACTGGCGAGTCTGCCCATCATTTGACATCTACGCTTGCCCGTTACACTGCCGGTAAAGCTGAACGCGGCCATGCCGCATCCGAATTTGTCGACCGTAAAAATTTAGAAGGTATTTTACGCGGCGCAGCTTTTATTTATTATTTAAGAGAATTTAAAAAAGAATACGATAAAAAATAAACAACCGTAACCCCTGAAAGGTAAACTTTCAGGGGTCTTTTTATTTTAAAGGAGGTTTTAAATGCATGGGAGTGTACTGTTTGCCCGTAAGTTTTTATCTGGATCAATAGAGAAAGGGATCAATTGATTTTTTTTAATTACTTATGGTTATCATTCACTTTAACAGCTGGAGCCGCAAAACTTTAAACGTTAATTCCACTACCATTTGCAGGCTGAAAAGTACGCCTGCAGGCTTATTTGCTCTGATTCTCTCCTTTCTATAATTTTTTTCTGGTGGTACACTAATACGTTATGTTAAAAAGACACGACCGCTTGTACGAATATACTGCTTGTTCCGCTGATTTTTAACTTAGTTTTACTATCTGGCTGCTGCTGGCCGGAACGTGCGCCTGCGCGGGAGCAGAATTGAGTCTTTATGAGGGGGACTGTGCGGTGGGGCGTGACGGATCGGGGCAGTCACGGTGACGGTGGCGATGGCGGCGACGCAAATTATGTCGAAATTTGTTATACGGTAGAGTTCCACTTTTATACGGTAGAGTCGTTCGGTTATACGGTAGAGTCGTCCATCTATACGGTAGAGTCACCCGGCTATACGGTAGAGTTCCGCATTTATACGGTAGAATCACCAGATTATACCTCAGAGTACTCCCCCGATCCCCCAGCCTAATAGGTAGAACCCCCTCTATACGCCTAAAAGTCCACAAATAAGTCGGCAAAAGGATTCCGCTATGCGGCTGGACCCTGCTAAAAGGGGCCTGCCTGCACGGATCCCCCCTGACTCCAAGAAGCTCACCACGATAAAAAACCGGCATATATACTGATACATGCCGGCTGCCTTCGTTTCGTTTTATTAAGCTAAATCGCGTTTTTGAAAATAAACCGTACTGGCGCCTATAAAGACGAGAGCGTAAACGGCAAGGACCCCAACGGAAAAACCGAGTCCTACTCCCGGGAGGAGTTCTTCTCTTACGACGTAAGCCGGAAGGTCCATATGCGGAAGAAACACATACTTATACCAGGCCGTTTCTCCCAGCAGAGCCGTAAATGCCTGTGAGATGCTTGTGGCAAAAAGGATGAAAATTCCGATGCCTACAGCGAGCGTCTGGCTTTTAAATAATATGGAGATTGAAAATGAGATGATGATAAACATCAGCAAATTCAAAAAGTACAGTCCGGCTTTTTGCGGCAAAACTTTATCGATGGTGGTATAAAGGTTATTTCCATCAAAGTTCATCTCCATGACAGGTGTTGAGGGGCTGCCTGCACCAAAAAACAGCGTCCCCAGAATGAGATTAACAATGCCTAACAAAACAAAAAGAGCAGCAGAGAACCCGACCACAGTCAGGAACTTAGCCAGTAAAAACTGCCAGCGCTCAAACGGACGGATGAGCAGATGTTTCATCGTCCCGTTGTCAATTTCAAAGGAAACAATCGAACTGGCAGCGATCACGGAAAATAACGTAATGAAGGAGGTCGCTACTAAAAGAGTCTCATTCATAAACGTCATATTATTAGTAATATTCGGGTCCACCCCCGCAGCAAGCAGTGCCTCATTTTCTTCTATCTTCTGCTCTGCACTTTCCCGTACCCACTCTTCGTCCTCATTGGCAAGGATTTCTTCCTGTTCAGCAATCTCTGTTTCCAGAGCAATCTCCCAATTCTGCCCCTGCGGTACGGTGGTTTCTTCTATAAACGAATAGTAAACAGCCGTGATAGCGATCATTAAGACGACAATTGCCGCGGCAAAAATCCATGTTTGTTTTTTGTTCCACAGTTTAATCCATTCATTTTTAAGTAATGGAAGCATTTAGGTCGCCTCCTTTTGCAGTTCGTCAGATTTCTCTGAAGTTAATGCCAGGAACTTATCTTCAAGTGTAGAGCGCCTGGATTCGAGCCCGAATACGTCTACCCCAGCCTGGACAAGACGTCGGTTTAATTCCGGCAAAACGTCATGAGGCATTTTCAATAGAAGTACCGAGCCGTTCTCTCGCTGGGAAAGGGTTACCTCTTTAAAACCGGCAATCGCCTCTTCCGCCAGGCCAATATGGCTGTCAGCCACACGCAGAGCGACAAGCTGTCCGGCAGCGCCCTCTGCCTCTTCTTCCTCATGTATATTTGATATATTAATGATTTTTCCTTTTTCCATGATCACGACTCTGTCACACATCAGTTGCATTTCAGACAGTAAGTGCGAAGAGACAAGGGTTGAAATGCCGTTGTCTGCCAACTGCTTTAAATAGTCTCTTAAATCACGGATGCCTTTTGGGTCGAGTCCATTTGTCGGTTCATCTAAAATGAGCAGAGCCGGCTCATGTAAAATGGCCTGGGCGACCCCAAGCCGCTGCTTCATCCCTAAACTGTATTTCTTAACTTTATCATGGATGGCGCCGGTCAGCTTCACTAGTTCAACGACTTCATCCACGCGTTTCTTGCTGATGGTGTTTTTCGCCATCCTGGCGTACTGCTCCAGGTTCTTATAACCGCTCATATGGTCATAGAATGCTGGATTTTCGACGATGGCACCTATTTCAGATTTGCAAGCCAGGCCTTCCTCGTCTAAATCCCGGCCGTTTATATACACTTTCCCTGACGTCTTTTTTATGAGGCCGACAATCATGCGTATTGTCGTAGTCTTTCCTGCCCCATTTGGCCCCAGCAAACCGAGAATTTCACCTTTTTTCATCTGGAAAGACGCATTATGTACAATGTTTTTTCTATTCAGCTGCTTTGTCAGCTCATTAATCTCAAGTACCGTTTGACTCATCGTCTCCCTCCTATTTTTTTACTAAATTATGAAACTATGACTTTTGTTCTTAATCCAGGAGAAAATATGGTAGGATATAGGAAACATAGTTAATTATATATACGGAGATTTTTGAAAAACGTTTCGTTCCTTAAGGAAGTTTTTTACTTATTAAAGCATAGCATAGTTTACTGCTTCTAATGATGGTCATCATAATAAAAGAGAGGTTTATTAAATGAAAAGACTTACTCAGGATCAGTTTTTTAAAGCGGTTGATTTTATTATGACTAATGCCAGGCCTTTGGATAAAAAGCTTTTTGAATATTTTTTCTGGAACGGTTCAAGTCTCGCCGTTATGAACGAACTGTGCCGGTATCAAAACACGGACGGCGGCTGCGGCCACGGAATTGAGCCTGATATACGAACGGCCGTTTCCAGCCCTGTCGGCACGTCAGTCGCTATGCAGTATGCCTGCATGGTTAAAACGCCTCTCCAGCATCCTTTCATTAAACGGGCGATGCAGTATTTTACCAGCGTGTTTGAGGAGAATGGAAAGTGGCCGTTAATTCTCCCTGAAATGAATGACGAGCCGCACGCAGACTGGTGGCACTATACAGGGCAAACTGGCGGGGGTTTCGAAGCGAACCCAGGAGCGGAGATCACCGGGTATTATCATGCTTATCCCCAGATTCTTCGTGACGGCCTGCTGGGCACCCTCCATGACCATGTGTTCCAGTATATTGAAAACACAGAAGGCGTGATGGAATTTCATGAGGTGCTTTCCTATTTAAGACTGGCAGAAGTCATACCGGAACCAGGTAAAAGTATGCTGACGGATCAACTGAGAAAAATAGCGCCAAAGGTTGTTACAACTAATCCTGAAGAATGGGACGGCTACTGCGCCAAACCTCTTTGGATGGCGCCATCCCCTGCTTCGCCGCTCTATTCTGTTCTTAAAAACAACGTGGACCTTAATCTGGATTATGAAATTGATAATCAGGCAGCAGACGGCTCATGGCATCCTTTCTGGGAATGGGGCCAATTCAGGGAAGTGTGGGAAAACGAAGCTAAAAAGGAATGGCAAGGCTGGCTCACTGTAAAAACGCTGCTGGCCCTCCATTCATTTGGACGAATTGATGAAAAAGTGACTGTAGAAAAGAGGTCTTAGGCCAATTCGGAGAACTAAGAAACAACATGACGGACATCAGCTTCCTTCCCTTAAACACGTCTTTCAGGACTTAAGGGGAGGTTTTTTAATTTCAGGGTACAGCACCCCCGTTTTTTTCTCCTCTGATCTTTTTGGTCAACGGCGCTTTCTCTTTAAGTCCAAACACAAAAAAGAGCACTCAGTAAAGTGCTCCTCTTCGCATCAGCTAAAACTCATTAAACTAATTTTCCGTGTGAGAACGTTTTTTCATCTATTTGGAGCCCCAGTTTGTCGCCGATTTGCAAGAGCCGTTCTTTCTCTCCTTCAGTGACAATGGATACGACCGTGCCTGACTTGCCGGCCCGTCCTGTGCGGCCGGAACGGTGGACATACTGCTGAATATCGTTAGCAAGATCAAGCTGGATCACATGGCTGACCTCTTCAATGTCAAGTCCCCGTGAAGCCACATCGGTGGCCATCAGCACCGGTACCTCTCCGCTCCGGAATGATTTAATGGCTTTTTCCCTCTCCTGTTTCGAAGTTGTCCCATGGAGAACGCCTACGTTTTTCCCTCTGTATTCCAAACGTTCGGCGAATGTTTCAAGTTCATGAATGTCATTTGAAAAAGCGAGTCCATACATCCCTTCCATATTGACCAGTTTTCTGAAAAGCTTTGCTTTTTCCCGCCGTTCGGCGACTAAATACATATGGTCGACTCTCTCTAAATGATCCTGATCCATTTTGATCCGGATAACTTCTGGCGCCTCGATTCGTTCTTTCGCCTGTTTTTCCACATGAGGAGGAATAGTAGCGGAGCAGATAATGCGCTGACAGTCTTTCATGACAGCTTTCATTAAATGGTCCACTTCACCGATATGCTCTTTGGCAAAAAGCTGGTCTGCTTCGTCAAGCACCACGGTTGTCACTTCGTGAAGTTTCAGCTTCTTCGATTTGGCCAATTCTGTCAGGCGGCCGGGTGTCCCCACTATGACATGAGGTTTCTTTTTCAGCTTCTCCTGCTGGCGTTTCACGTTAGCGCCGCCGATTAATGCTGCTGCTTTAATTCCGCTGTCTTTTGCCCAGATGTTTACATTATCCAGAATTTGCATTACCAGTTCTCTGGATGAGGCTGTAATAATAAGCTGAGCCTGTTTTATGTCTGGGTTGATTTTTTGAAGAGATGGCAAGAGATACGCCAGCGTTTTCCCCGAACCTGTCGGTGCTTCGGCGATAATATTCTTCCCTGCCGCTGCTTCCGGAATCATTTGTTTCTGTATAGGTGTTAATTCTTTAAAGCCTGATTCTTCCCATGCCTCTTGAATATACGGGGGCAAGGCCGCTATGATAGATGATGGATTACTCATTGATTTCTCCTTTTTTGAGGTGTAAACTCAAACAGTCTGTATTTTTTAACATAATCCGATTTTAACTTATATAAGACAAATAAACCAAATTTTTTCTATAAAGGTGTGGAACCTCATGAGTATTTTAACGGTCAAAAATTTGAGCCACGGCTTCGGCGACAGGGAAATCTTCCACGATGTGTCATTCCGGCTTCTGAAAGGTGAGCATATCGGCCTTGTGGGTGCTAATGGCGAAGGAAAATCGACATTTATGAATATTATTACCCGCCAGCTGGATCCTGATGAAGGAAAAGTGGAGTGGGCAAAAAATGTCCGTGTCGGCTTTCTAGATCAGCACACGGTTCTTGAAAAGGGCTTAACGATGCGTGACGTTCTGAAGAGTGCGTTTCAGTATTTGTACGACATGGAAGCTGATATGAACAGCATGTATGAGAAAATGGGCGAGGCAGACCCTGAGGAAATGGAAACCCTCCTTGAAGAGGTGGGCGTGATCCAGGATATGCTCACAAACAATGATTTTTATACCATTGATGCGAAGGTTGAAGAGATTGCCCGCGGCCTCGGTCTTGATGAAATCGGCCTTGAGCAGGACGTCAATGATTTGAGCGGCGGTCAGCGGACTAAAGTGCTTCTTGCAAAGCTTCTCTTGGAAAAGCCGGACATCCTCCTTCTCGATGAGCCGACAAACTACCTTGATGAACAGCATATCGAGTGGCTGAAACGGTACTTGCAGGAATACGAGAATGCGTTTATTCTCATTTCCCATGATATTCCTTTCTTAAATTCAGTCATTAACCTCGTTTACCACATGGAAAACCAGGAGCTTAACCGGTATGCCGGCGATTACGACCACTTTTTGCATGTGTATGAAGTAAAAAAACAGCAGGTCGAAGCAGCTTACAAAAAACAGCAGAAGGAAATTGCCAACCTTAAGGATTTCGTTGCGCGTAACAAAGCACGTGTGGCTACCCGGAACATGGCGATGTCCCGTCAGAAAAAGCTGGATAAAATGGAGAAAATTGAACTGACTCAGGAAAAACCAAAGCCGGAGTTTCATTTTAAAACCGCGCGGACACCAGGCAAGCTGATCTTCGAAGCAAATGATCTGGTGATCGGCTATGACGAGCCGCTGTCCGAGCCGTTAAATCTCCGTATGGAACGGGGCCAGAAAGTCGCCTTGACAGGGGCGAACGGGATCGGAAAAACGACGCTCTTGAGAAGTCTGTTGGGAGAAATTCCTCCATTAAGAGGATCAGTTGAGCGCGGCGACAACCTCCACCTCGGTTATTTCGAGCAGGAATTAAAATCACAGCACAACCTCTCGTGTATTGAAGATGTGTGGGAAGAGTTCCCCCACTTTTCCCAGTATGAAGTCCGCTCGGCGCTTGCCAAGTGCGGGCTCATGACAAAGCATATTGAGAGTAAAGTAGCCGTCTTAAGCGGCGGTGAAAAATCAAAAGTACGCCTTTGCAAGCTTATTAACAATGAGACGAATGTGCTTGTTCTTGACGAGCCGACCAATCACCTGGATGTGGACGCTAAGGCTGAATTAAAGCGTGCCCTTCAGGAATACAAAGGCAGCATTCTTCTAATCAGCCACGAGCCTGAATTTTATGAGGATGTAGTCACCGATGTCTGGAACGGTGAAGACTGGACAACTAAAGTGTATTAAGGAAGTAACTGGCGCGAAGAGCGTCAGTTACTTTTTTTATGGAGGCGGGGCGGTTAAATATCTGATTGCTGCCAAACGTTAATCCTCCTTCTCTCTAACTTACTAAAAATATGAATATTATAGTAACTTTTACTATTATTAGTAGCTTTTTAGAAAAATACTGATACAATTAGCATGAGTCAAATTTCACTAGGGAGTTATCCCATGGAATAAAATTAAAAGAAGTTTTTTCATAAAGCCTGGTTCGCCTGACTAATGCTAGTCATCTTTCCTCCTATAAAACCCCTGAGCCGATTTAATTAAAAAATTTAAAAGGAGTTGTTACTTATGAAAAAATTAATTGGAATTAGCTTATTTGCTTTACTATTGAGTGCTTGCTCAGAGGATGATGTGGCAACGTCCACGAACGAAAACACAAACTCACTAAACAATGAATCTAACGTGAGTGAAATGAATGAGAACAACGTGAACAACGAATTGAATGAAAACAATGAGAACTCTGAGAACAATGACGTTGAAGAAAACAATGCTAACAACAATGAAGAAGAAGAGCTAGCTAATAATGAAAACAATACCAACGAAGAAGAAGCTTCTGAATCAGATAATAACAACAGCGAAGAAAACACCACCGAAGAAGAAGTGGTTGAAGAAATTGAAGAAGAAACTGCAGAAGAGAGTCTCACTGTTTCACAGGAAAATGCCATTCGTAAAGCTAAGGATTATTTTAATTATTCTGCCTTCTCAAAATCAGGCTTAATTGATCAATTAGAATTTGAAGGGTTTGATACTGAAGATGCCACGTTTGCAGTTGAAAACATTGAAGTGGATTGGAGAGAGCAAGCAGTCTTATCGGCTGAACAATATCTTGACTATTCAGCGTTCTCAAGAAGTGGGTTGGTTGATCAATTAGAATTTGAAGGGTTCGATAACGAAGATGCCACGTTTGCGGTTGAAAACATTGAAGTGGATTGGAGAGAGCAAGCAGTGATAATGGCTGAACAATATCTTGACTATTCAGCGTTTTCAAGAAGCGGATTGATTGAGCAATTGGAATTTGAAGGATTTAGCACTGAAGATGCCACTTATGCCGTTGACCAAGTTGGATTGTAAAACAGTAAGAGTAAATATTATCTTTCCAGGGAGCTGCGTGCTTATGTGCGTTGCTCTTTTTTTATAATAACTCTTTTTACCCCTCCAATCCTTCCATTCAGGCATTTGCCGGCCCCTATTCTGACCTCGCCCTGTTTTCCAACTTTTAGTACAATATAAAAAACCCGGTTGTACAGCAGCCTGATTCCATTCTGCCGCCCCAACCGGGTCTACTCTTATTTTTTAGTACAATTCCTGAAATCGTCCTAATTTTTTTTCAGGTACAATCATCTGAACATGGTTGTGAAGGCAGACAAACTCACCAGGAAGTGAGCCGCCGAACTCGCCGTCGAGGTTCAGCTGAAGTTCATTTTGGGCATGAATTTTAATTCGGTTTGCCTGAACGTACATAATCCTCTCATCATTGAGGTGCTCCCCGCGCATGGCTGCACCGGTGAGACGTACAACATCTGCCAGGTTTGTTTTCTTAAGAATAATCATATCGAACAGGCCGTCATTTAAGTAAGCATCCGGGGCCAGTTTCTCGAAACCACCAACGGAGTTAGTGTTACAGACGAGAAACAGCATAATTTCTCCCTCAAACCACCGGCCGTCGTACTCAATTGTGACGTGGGTCGGCTTGATGCGCGGCAGTTTTTCAAACCCTTTTACATAATAAGCAACCTGGCCCATCATCGTTTTTAAGCGGCTCGGCACTTCGTAAGTCAGTTCCGTCAAGGTTCCTGCCCCGGCAATATTTATAAAGTATTTATTTTCAACTTTGCCAACATCTACTGATTGGAGCTTCCCTTCCAAAAGGACATCACAGGCTGATTCAATATTTTTCGGGATATGCAAAGCACGTGCGAAATCGTTAGTTGTTCCTCCCGGAAGAATACCGAGAGCCGGACGATTTTTCTGCTCTGCCATACCATTTATAACTTCGTGGATGGTCCCGTCGCCGCCCGCTGCTACAATAAGGTCGAACTTTCTCTCACAAGCACGCGTGGCCGCTTGTTTTGCGCAGTCTTTACCGGTTGTGGCATGAGCAGACGTCTCATACCCTGCTGTTTCCAGCTTATCTAAAATGTAGGGGAGATGCTTTTTTACCTGTTCCCTTCCAGATGAAGGGTTATATATTAACCTGGCCTTTTTCATAATCTATCCTCCGTACTTCTGGAAAAATAAAAAGCGGCAAACATGCCACCTGGCGTTTCACCGGTCTCCGGTAAATAAACCACCGCTTTCATTAACTTAAAAAAATTAAGTCATTCTTACTATTCATACCCTCAGTATATCATTTCTAACATTTATTTAGAATTAATTCATTTAAGATGAAGAGAGTTTGAAACACACTGTCATATATCCCTTCATTTTACTTGCCCTTAACCTTCTTGTTGCGTTTATGGGAAGCGATCTAACTTATTTCTCTGATGTGCCCCGCACGCCTTTACTGCAAGGTATCTTCAGGCCCCTTATAACACAGCAAGAACTTCCGTAAAGTTTGTATATAAAAGCCCTTCATATAACCAGGACTTTTTCATCCTATTTTTATTGTCCCATTATTTCTTCAACTTCTCCGGGTAAATTACATATACACGTTTGTAAAACCTTGGATTTGAAGTTAACGTAAAATAAACCTGGGGAAACATTTTAGTATCAGCTAACATTAAAAACGATACTGAAAGCTTTCTATGCTTGGCCTAAAAAATTCCTCAGGTGTGAGCAAAATCATAGCTGAGCTGCCTGTTTTGTTTTAATATGTTATTAAAGGAGGTTCACAAAAATGTCAAAATTGTTTCACAGGTTGTTCATAAGTGTGTTGTCGGTAGTCTTATTCAGTTCACTTCTGGCGGGATATCAATATTACTTTGTCCACGGACAGGAGCTGAACTATGCGTTATTAATGGGTATTTACTCTTTTTATACCGCTCCGGTATTTATCCTTGGAGGCGTGCCGGCAACTTACCTGATTGATTATTTACTTAAAAAAGAGGCCATTACAACTATCCATGCCTATTTGCGTTCATTCGGTATGTACGGGGCAGCGGGAGTAGTTGTCGCTATGATTTATTTTGCGTTAACCTCTATGGCAACCGGCCAGTTTTATTTTACATTAAGTGAATCCGTCTCGAGTATTATGATCGGAATAGCCGCTGCAGCGGTGTACTACCATATCCAGCTGCTTCTTCATATTAACTGGGAAAAATTAAAGCAAAAGCAACGTGAAGAACAGCAGGCACAGGAGTATTAAATCCATGAAAAGCAGCCAATGCGGCTGCTTTTTTGAGCGCTTTTTAAAGTTACGCCGACTTGGAAATAACGGATCAACTAATTAGGTAATTGTAATATATAGGCAGATGACTTTTAAAAAGAATGTGAGGAACTCGTTTTTAATAGAGAGTCAGATAATAATTATTCAAAGTTACTGATTGAAGAGGGAAATTCGCCAATTGATTCTATTTTTCGCTGATAGAAACCGCATTTTCGCTGGTAGAGGCCCTGTAAAAAAGCACATTAAAAAAACGGCCCTGTCCGTCGTGCACCACGGGGCCGTTTTACGTTACACTTTCTACATACATCTTAGACATAACCTTCTTCCTGCAACTTATGTTACTTTTAATTTTTTTCCGGTCCGTTGCATACCATCGGTAAATTTGGCACACACCGTTCACTTACTGGCAGTTTCACACTCCTTTGCAAGTTTACCGGCAGAAGACCTTAAAGGATCATCAATAGTTTTTCGATTGAAAACCCCTTTCGCTTCATATTAGCAACCCCTCCGGATTACTTACTTCATATCTTAATCAATTAATTATTAATTGTAAATATTCAGAATCTTCCGTTTTGGGCTCATTATAGGCACTTTCCTAAATATATCGTAAGATTTCTTTTAATAACTGATTATTTTATTTTTTTCTCAACGAAAATGACAAGCTTCGATCATTTCTGTAAGATTAAGGGACGGGGGTGATTGAATGAACCGAAAATGGTTTACCATTATTACTTTAACCCTGGTTACCCTTATAGTCACACTTGTATTTATGAACGAATACAGTATTTACCAGGCAACAGAACTGTGCAGGGAAGTTGGGGGTTTACCGGGAGTTGACAGAGACTTCCTTCCAATTAACTGGTCATTTACATGCATCCGCCCATAAGGAGAAGAAAAGATGAATACATATGACAAGCCTTTGTTTTCAATAAACGAGATGACTCTGGAAGCTGCTGAGTCTATCTCTAAATGGACCTATGACTATCCTTACGAACTTTACAGCATGGATGGATCAGAGGAGATTATATCTGCACTGTTAAAAGAGGGTTATTACCTGGTGTCGTTCACAGAGGTGCCGTATTTTGGATATTTCTGCCTTGGTGAAGAAGCAAGGGTGCCGGGCGGATACGAGGCGGGCATATATCTTCCTAATGAGACTCACGTCATCGACCTCGGGCTGGGGATCCACCCGGAATGGACGGGTAAAGGATACGGGCCCGCCTTCATGGCCAGCATCCTTAAATGGATACGGTCAAACAGAGAGGTTTCCGATGTCCGGCTTGTAGTAGCTGCTTTTAACGAAAGGGCGATACGCTTATATAAAAAAGCAGGATTTGTCAGGCACGACCTTTTTTATACGCGTGTTGGAGCTGCCGACATTCCTTTTATTTCTATGGTGAGGCCTGGCTCTAAGATGTAATCCCAGGTTGCAAGGACTACCTGAATATCAGCTTAACTTACTAATCTATGATGCTGATGACAAAAATATGACTTATTTTTTGCCTGGCTTCAGGTCAAAATAATAAACCGGCAAATAAAAAACTGATCTGTCTAACAGATCAGCGGTTATATACCTATTCCAGTTTACATATTCGTCAAAAAATAAGCAAAAGACATATTGAGAGATGAGCTGAGTTTTGAGATGATGGCATAAGATATCCAACGAAAGGAGCGGAAGGCAGTGAAGCAGGCGTTTGATTATATTTTTATCTTCCTCATCGGTTATCAGGCCTACTTTCTTATTTCTTTACTTACTGTCTCCGGTGCCAATCAGGAACTGTCTTTAGCTGTTTCACTTTTAGCCTTGCTCCTGTGTCTCTTCGTCTGGCTGCAGCGGAACACCAGATTTTCCCCCACGCATGTCACCATGGCTGTGACTACAGGGGTTCTCAGTTTAAGCTCAATTGCTGTCTATGCTTACTTATTGGCCGTTCATGTCATCTAACTTTTAACCCGCGACGGGCATATTGCCGGCCTTATGCCGACACGCCCACTCTCGGTTTTTTATATTTTCTAATGTAACGCACAAACCAGGTGTACATCAGCCGTGCTGATACGATAAGGACAAATGTAAAAGTCACCAGCCCCATATTTGAGAATACCACGTGGCTTATAGTGGAATTCAGCCCAATCATATAAACGGCAAAAAAGACAACTTGAAGGAACGTGACAAAGTGAGGATACAAGATTCTTCTCATTCTTCTTTGCACCGGAATTAGTTTCATCCAGTCTATCACCTGGAGCGGAATAATCCATAAAAAAGTCCCCGCCGCAAACCAGAATAATGCCGTCCAGGATTCAATAATAATTTCAGTCCCCATGACAGCCGAAGTGATGAGCACCATGCCGGCAATCCCTACAATAAAGAAACCAATAATACTTATTAAACTGACTGCTAACTTCAGTAAATCTTTCATGTTTAAAGACAAACCTTTCTTTTCCAAATATTCCATCAGGATTCTGTATATACAGAGGTCCTTTACACACATGTTTGTGATTATAACACAGCAGACTACTATGTAAAGCCGCACACCTCTTTTCTTACCTTAATAATATGCCTGTCCAGGCGATTATTATTACTGACAGAAAAATATCGCTGTTTAAGTTCAATTTGCTTCTAAATCGGGGCAGGATCAGTTAATTACCACAGGATCTCTACTCCTTTTAAACATGGTGAATGGCGGTCCACAAATAAAAGGGAATAACTGGGGGGACAGACCCCCCAGTTATTCCCTTTTTATTTTAATTTAAAGCTGGCCACATAATCAGAAAGTAGATGCTCCTTCTCTTCTTCTGACAGTGCATAATAGTCCTCATCAGAGGGCAGGCACAAGTAACTGAGGAATATACCGCTTAATTGCCGTTCCCAATTGGCTGTATCAATGTGAAGGTTGTTCAGTTTGGCATGGTCCTTCACAGCCTTCTCAAGCGAACAGAATATCATTTCAGGCAAGTCAATTTCTTCAGGAAGGTTGCCCATTAGACGTTCGGCTAAAAGCATTCTCACAAGACTGCGGTTTTGTGAAATAAGGTTAAGCCGGTTATCAATTAACACACGTAAAAACTCTTCAGTATCTTTTATTTCCGCTTCTTCCTTCCACTTTAAAAGATCTTGTTGTTCCACCGCTGATTTTACCGAAGCCTTAAACAACCCTTCCTTTGTTCCAAACTTGCGGAACAGCGTCATTTCGGCAACCTCCGCTTCATTAGCTAATTCCTGGGTGGTAGCCTGGAAGCCTTTATTAATAAACACTTTAATTGCTGCGTTTTTAATCTGGTCTGTTTTATCTCTCATATAATACTCCTCTTTACACTTTCTGCCAGATTGTAATTATCAGGTCATCTCTTGATAATCCCTCTGAAATACAGATAGGTAATTATTAGTTGCTGTTAAGCTGCTATATCAATAAGCACCATAATATCAAACCTCTCCAATGGTTACCATAATAATCCTATATTATAAATAATTGACTATCCATAAGTTAATTTATGGAGAAATCTTTTTGCTTTTGTCCTACCTGTTAATCCTGAAAAAAACAAACTGATGATAAATTCTGTTCCACAAAAAAACTCACCTGGCCCCTCCTCGGGACAAGATGAGTTTCTTATGTCTATCTTTGTTTAATCTCTTCAACGAGCAATTTATTGACTACCTGCGGGTTGGCTTTTCCTTTAGATGCTTTCATAATCTGGCCGACGAGGAAGCCGATTGCTTTATCTTTCCCGTTTTTATAATCGTCCACTGACTGAGGGTTCTCATCCAGTGTCTTCACGACCATTTGACGGATTTCACCTTCGTCGCTGATTTGTACGAGCCCCTTGTCTTTAACGATCTTTTCAGGATCCCCGCCTTTTTCAATCAGTTCTTTAAACACCTTCTTCGCAATTTTTGAAGAAATCGTGCCTTTTTCTATTAACTGAATCATTTTAACAAGACCGTCTGGTGTTAACGGCACCTCGGTAATCTCTTTTCCATTCTGGTTTAAATAGGCGCTCACTTCACCCATGAGCCAGTTAGACAGCTGCTTTGGAGGACCGTCAAGTTCCAGTCCTTCCTCGAAAAAGTCACTCATCGCTTTTTGCTGGGTGAGCACCTTCGCATCGTATTCCGGCAGACCTAATTTTTTAATATAACGCTTTTGTCTGGCGTCAGGCAATTCCGGAATGCTTTCGCGCACCCTCTCTATCCATTCATCATTGATATACAGGTTTTCGAGATCCGGTTCAGGGAAGTAGCGGTAATCATCAGAGCCTTCTTTTACTCTCATCAGAATGGTTTTCTTTCCGGCGTCATCCCAACGGCGCGTTTCCTGAAGTATTTTAACACCGTTTAACAGGTCTTTCTCCTGGCGCTTTTCTTCATACTCCAGCCCTTTTTGCACGTGAGTAAAGGAGTTCAGGTTTTTAAGTTCCGTCTTTGTCCCAAACTCTTTCTGGCCTTTAGGACGAAGAGACACGTTAGCATCACAACGCAGCGAGCCTTCCTCCATCTTACAGTCGGAAACTTCCGTGTACTGCATAATCGCCTTCAGTTTTTCCAAATAAGCGTATGCTTCTTCAGGGCTGCGGATATCCGGCTCAGAGACGATCTCAACAAGCGGGGTTCCTACACGGTTATAATCAACGAGGCTGTACCCTTCTCCTTCTGCGTGCGTCAGTTTCCCTGCATCTTCTTCAAGGTGAAGGCGGGTAATGCCGATCTTCTTTTTCTCGCCGTTCACTTCAATTTCGATCCAGCCATTCTCGCCGACCGGCTTATCAAATTGGGAAATCTGGTACGCCTTAGGGTTATCCGGGTAAAAATAATTTTTCCGGTCAAATTTAGTCAGGCGGTTAATGTCGCAATTTAAAGCCATAGATGCTTTCATAGCGAAGTCAACGGCCTGTTTATTTAACACAGGCAGAACCCCGGGATGGCCTAAACAGACAGGACATGTATGGGTATTAGGCGGTGCTCCGAATTCGGTAGAGCAGCCGCAGAAAATCTTTGAGTTTGTTTTCAGTTCAACGTGCACTTCTAATCCAATGACAGTTTCAAAACTCATTCTCCGTCTCCCTCCTTACAGTTCCGGCTTCATTTTATGGTGGTCGGTGGCTTGTTCAAAGGCATGGGCCACTTTATAGACTGTTTCTTCATCGAAGTGTTTCCCAATAATTTGCAGACCGACAGGCAGTCCATCAGCCTGTCCGCACGGAACACTTATAGCAGGCACTCCTGCGAGGTTCATCAGGTTCGTTAAAATATCATTCACATACATCGTTAACGGATCTTCAACATTTTCTCCGATTTTAAACGGCACAGTAGGCGTGGTTGGCCCAATTAACACATCGTATTGAAGGAATAAATCTTCAAAGTCTTCTTTAACGAGCGTCCTGACTTTCTGGGCTTTCGTATAATAAGCGTCGTAATATCCGGAACTTAAAGCAAAGGTACCGAGCATAATCCGGCGTTTTACTTCATCACCGAACCCTTCGCTGCGGGTCTTTTTATAAGTCTGAAGAAGCTCGTTTTCTTCTTTTCTGACGCCGTAACGGATGCCGTCAAAACGCGCCAGGTTGGCTGACGCTTCAGAAGAAGACAGGATATAGTAAGCGGGAAGAGCATATTTTGAATGAGGCAGGGAGACTTCCTCACACGTCGCACCCAGCTCTTCAAGCTTTGCAAGCGCCTCTTTAATGCGGGCTTTTACACCATCTTCTACCCCCGCTGCTAAAAATTCTTTTGGAACGCCGATCTTCATTCCTTTAATATCACCTGTTAAAGCTTTCAAATAGTCAGGGACAGGCTTATCAACACTTGTGGAATCCCGGTGGTCATGTCCGGCAATTTTCTGCATGACATAAGCATTGTCTTCCACTGTCCGGGTAATCGGCCCGATCTGGTCAAGTGACGACGCAAAGGCAATCAGACCGTAACGGGAGACACGTCCATATGTAGGCTTTAAACCGACAACCCCGCAGAAAGCGGCAGGTTCACGGATAGAACCGCCCGTATCAGATCCCAGCGTAAAAGGAACCTGGCCGGATGCAACTGCAGCGGCAGAACCTCCGCTTGACCCTCCCGGAACACGTGATAAATCCCATGGGTTTCGGCACAGCTTGTAGCTGGAATTTTCATTAGATGACCCCATGGCAAATTCATCCATATTAAGCTTCCCGACAGTGATTGTGTTAGCGTCGATTAATTTCTCTACCGCTGTGGCATTGTACACCGGTTCAAAATTATCCAGGATCTGGCTGGCAGCAGTCGTCTTCATGCCAAGTGTCATCATATTATCTTTTATTCCGACCGGCAGGCCAAACAAAATTTCTGATGGATCTGCTTTTCCTTCAGATAGCTGTTCGTCAAGTTTTTTAGCCTGCGCCATAGCATTTTCTTCGTTCAAAAGAAGGAAAGCCCCCACTTTATCGTCCACTTCTTTTATTCGTTTAAATGATTCCTTAACGAGATCAGTCACTGTTACTTCCTGTTTATGTAGCAATTCATGTAAATCACTTAACGTGTGATCAAACAGTTCCATTAATTTTTTCCCTCCCTACTCAAGCACTGACGGCACTTTAAATTGACCGTCTTTTTGGTCTGGTGCATTTCTCAACGTTTCTTCCCTTGGCAATGAAGGCTTTACTTCATCTTCCCTAAGGACATTCTGGACATCCAGGACGTGGGATGTCGGCTCCACGTTATCTGTTTCAAGCTCATTTAGCTGTTCAGCAAAATTAATAATTTCATCAAGTTCAAAAGCGAACTTTTCGATTTCTTCTTCGGTAAATTCAAGCCTCGCCAAATGGGCGACGTGTTTCACCTGGTTTTTCGTGATTCTTTCCATCTTATTTCCGCACCTCCAAAATAACTGAATCTTTGCTCAAAATCTGACTTTACAATAGTATGATCATATCAAATAAGCACCGTACAAGCAATCAGAGCCTGAAACAGGGAAAAACTGGGGTGTCTGTCCCTCCAGAAACTGGGGGGACAGACACCCCAGTTTCTGGAACAGCAAAAAACACCGCAGGCCAGCGAAGTGCCGCTGCCTGCGGTGCAGAAGATTCATTTACAAGCTTGCTTTAAATTTATCGAATTGTTCCAGAACTTCTTTCTCAGGCTCTTTTGTTGCGAGAGAAACCGCATAAACGGCAATCCACGCCAGAATAAAACCTGGAACAATTTCATATAGAGCAAACGGGATAACTTCATTAGCAGTTAGAATATCCCAAATAATCACAGTCGCACCGCCGACGATCATTCCGGCGAGTGCTCCCCATTTCGTCATCCGCTTCCAGAAAAGCGCCAGAATCACAACCGGGCCGAAAGCTGCCCCAAATCCTGCCCAGGCGTAACCGACAAGGTCGAGTACTGTAGATTCAGGATTATAGGCGAGAAAGATCGCGAACAGGGCAATGGCCACCACACCAAGTCTTCCGACTAAAACAAGTTCACGCTGAGAAGCATTTTTACGGAACAACGCTTTGTAAAAGTCCTCAGTCAATGCACTTGACGATACAAGCAGCTGTGAATCAATCGTACTCATAATCGCAGCTAAAATAGCGGCAAGCAGGAAGCCGGACACCCATGGATGGAAGAGCACCTGAGTGAACTCAATAAACACTGTTTCAGGGTTATCAAGTGGAGATTCGGCAAAATAGGCGATTCCGACAAACCCGGTGAAAATAGCACCGAACAGGGCGAAGACCATCCAGCTCATCCCTACAAGGCGGGCTTTCGGAATCTCTGCTTTCGATTTAACCGCCATAAAACGGGCGATAATATGAGGCTGTCCAAAATAACCGAGCCCCCATGCCAGAAGTGAAATAATACCCAGTGTGGTCGTCCCGGTAAAGACGTCTAAATAAACAGGATCTATCTCTCCGACCCGCTGAACAGTTTGATTCCATCCTCCCATGTTTTGAATAGCCACTACAGGCACAATAATCAAAGCTAAAAACATGAGGATCCCCTGAGCAAAGTCTGTCCAGGATACAGCGAGGAAGCCTCCAAGGAAAGTATATGAAATAATAACAATAGCTCCGATCCATAGCGCCTGAGTGTATGTGAACCCAAATGAATTTTCAAATAAAATTGCCCCGCCGACAAGACCGGATGATGTATAAAACGCAAAGAATACTAAAATAACAAGGGCTGATACAATCCGTAAAATCTTCGACTGATCGTTAAATCTGTTTTCAAAGAAATCAGGGAGCGTGATAGAATCACCGGCGATTTCCGTATACATTCGAAGCCGTGTCGCGATAAACTGCCAATTCAGATAGGCACCCATCGCCAGACCGATACCAATCCATATTTCCGTCATTCCGTAGGCGTACATCGCTCCCGGAAGACCTAATAGCAGCCAACTGCTCATATCTGAAGCACCGGCACTTAATGCAGCGACGCCCCCGCCAAGACGGCGTCCGCCTAAAACGTAGTCAGATAAATTACTGGTCATTTTGTAGGCTACAAGCCCAATTGCCAGCATACCTACCAGATAAATAATAAAGGTAATTAACGTGGAAGTATCCACAACTACTCTCTCCTCTCAGTAAAAAACGTTATTATTGATAAGATAACTAAAAGCGGCAATGGAACAAAAAGCCAGAACCAAGTTGCTGTTGTCAATGCGTGTTCCATGAAGTCACCTCCTCTGGTTATTCATTTCAGGAGCAGCCTCTTAAAAGGCTTGGAAATAGTATCTCCGTATACACCTGTATACATTTATCCAAATATTTCAAATTAACAGTAACTCCTGAAATAAAAGTCACAAGCAGAACTATACCACAATTAAGAGTAAAGAACATTCTGAACATTTTTATTTTCAAACGCTTATGCATTTTTATACATTAAATACCGCTAATAATACGCTATCATTTTTATATAGACATATATATTCATAAAAAATAATGAAAATAAATTGAGATTTTCACATAAATGACACTATTTATAAATTTATAAAGCTCTTTTGCATTTTAAGAAAAAACAAAAATCCCGGACATATTAAATATGTCCGGGGGAGGAGCGGTTTATCTGTATACGTGAATATAGGGTTCCTGCTCAGGATACTGAACAACAAGCCCCTCGGACCCGTTAACTGACTCAATGTACACATAAATAGGCACGTTCACCGAAAAGGCGGAATCCAGTCTTCCGCTGATAAACTGGGTCAAAGCAATGATCTCTGCTTTCCCATGGGATTGAAGGTTCAGCTCTATTTTTAATTCATTCAGATTTTCATTATTATAACGCCCTTTACCAACGACTCCTACCTGATGGTCAAAGAAGTTTTCAATATCTTCCCTGAATTGCGAGAAACTGCTTGATAAATTCGGCTGAACATCTCTTGCCCTGTTGGAAGGAAAAACGAAATAATCTTCATTAATCGCTTCCCAGTTCCCGAGTTCCATCTCTCCGCTGCCGGCCTGGCTTAATGACACGAACGTTCCCGGCACCACCGATCCGCGGCCTTCTTCCTGATAGAGGGCAAACGTAATAGGTACTTCTTCGAGGCCTTCCATTTCCCTCATTCTCTCAAGCATTGTCTGGGCAGCCCGCCGGCCGTACTCGAGGGCCTCCTCACCGTCTATGTCTCTTTCATGAAAGTGGTATCCGCCATCTTCATCTTCTGTCTGGAAATAATAAACGTCATTCAAAGATATGCCCATAACAACGCCGCCTAAAGACACACCTTCCTCTTCACTTCCCGTGTAATAATTATGTTCCATAATATGAGATAACACTATCGGATTATCGCCCATCTGATCTTCAGTTGATTCTTCATCTGCTAAAGGAGGGTTCAAACCGTACATGTAACGTTCTTCTTCAGGGTCGTATCTGCGAAGCCAGCTGTTTATACGCCCTCCGGAAAGGAAAGTTCCTTCCTGAAAATAATACTCTTCCTGGTCATACACTCCGCTCGCAATCTCCATAAGACCCAATTCAAACTGATTTATATCAATCCGGCTATTCATCGAATGAGCTACACTTCCCCGCGATTCACTCCGCTGGTACGTCCCGTCTACGAGTACATTCCTGTAAAAATGGTCGGGTGATTCGATGGTTGGTGTAATGATGTATTCAATTTCTTCTTCTTCCTCAGTCTCTTCCACCACGATCACATCTTCTTCGCTTCTTTCCAGACCTGGAATACAGCCGGATAACATCACAGCACATACAAGACTCAAAAAACCTAACTTTTTCTTCATTCATCCCACACTCCTCGCCACCGGCCCATGGCGTGTTCATCTGTCGATATACAAGCAGTCGGCCGATTAACAATCTCTCAGTTATTTTCTCATACTGTCCCTTTGTAATCCAGCCAACCTTTTGCTTTATTTTCATCTGTGAAAATTATCCTAATTCTTCCACAAATCTCTCTTCGTTCCAAATTTCGATGTTCAGATCTTCAGCTTTCTTCAGCTTCGACCCTGCTTTTTCACCCGCTACCAGCAAGTCTGTCTTACTAGTCACACTTCCCGTCACTTTTCCGCCCCGGGCTTCCACTTCGGCTTTCGCTTCGTCCCGGGTCATCTGTTCCATGCTCCCGGTAAGAACGACCGTTTTCCCGGTAAAAAAGGAGTCAGCTCCAACGTCACTCTGAAGTTTAGGGCCTTTATAAACCATATTAATTCCAAGCTCTTTCAGCTCTTCAAGCAACTCCTGAACTTCTTTCTGTTCAAAATAAGTGGCGATGGCGTCTGCCATTTTAGTTCCAATCTCATCGACAGCTTCCAGTTCTTCCACTGTAGCGTTTTTAAGTGTCTCCATCGTCTCGAATGTCATAGCAAGTGTTTTGGCTGCCTTAGATCCCACATAACGGATGCCTAGTCCGAATAACAGCTTCTCCAATGAATTGTCTTTACTCGCTTCAATGGCGTTCAGTAAATTATCCGTCGATTTTTCTCCCATGCGTTCGAGTTTCAGCAGTTCATCCCTGTCGAGCCGGTAAAGGTCAGCGACATCTTTTATGAGATTATGTTCGAAAAGCTGTGTAATCACCCGCTCCCCAAGACCATCGATGTTCATCGCGTTGCGGGACACAAAGTGGATCAGCCCTTCACGTATTTGCGCCGGGCATTTAGGGTTCACGCATCTCAGTGCCACTTCTCCTTCTATGCGGATCAGCTCGCTGGCACATTCAGGGCACTCCTCAGGCATATGGAACTCTTTTTCCTCACCTGTTCGCTGTTCTGTCAGGACATTCACAACTTTAGGAATGACATCCCCTGCTTTTTTAATCGTCAGCTTGTCACCGATCTTCACATCCTGTTCCCTGATCATATCCTCATTGTGGAGGGTAGCGCGCCTTACCGTTGTACCCGCTACAGAGACTGGAGACAAAATCGCGGTCGGAGTCACCACTCCCGTACGACCCACATTTAATTCAATATCTTCCAGAGTCGTCACGACTTCTTCAGCCGGGAATTTAAATGCTGTCGCCCATCTAGGGTTTTTGGCAGTGAAGCCAAGCTTTTTCTGGGCTTGGATACTGTCCACTTTAATAACGATTCCGTCAATTTCGTAAGGAAGATCCCCCCGCTTGTCCATCCAGCTCTCGCAGTAGTCAATTACTTCCTCTATATTTGTGCAGTGCTTTGTCTCTTCATTTGTTTTAAACCCAAGTTCTTT
Source organism: Salipaludibacillus aurantiacus (assembly GCF_900111295.1). GTDB lineage: Bacteria > Bacillota > Bacilli > Bacillales > Salisediminibacteriaceae > Salipaludibacillus > Salipaludibacillus aurantiacus. The sequence continues at coordinate 54,917 of NZ_FOGT01000006.1, forward strand.
AACGTATTTAAGGGACTCATGATGGGAGTCCAGCTCTTTATCTTCGAGTTTCCCAACAGAATAAATAAAGATATCGAGGTTTCTTCTGGCAGCGATTTTAGGATCAAGCTGTCTAAGCGAGCCCGCCGCCGCATTTCTCGGATTGGCAAATAAGGATTCCCCGTTCTTCTCTTTCTCTTCATTCAGACGGTTAAAGGACTTTTTCGGCATAAATGCTTCACCGCGTACTTCAATATCTGCCGCCTGTTTCAGTTTCAGCGGAATAGACGGAATAGTTCGTAAATTGCTCGTAATATCTTCACCGGTCGTTCCATCGCCGCGTGTGGCGCCCTGAATAAACCTTCCCGCCTCATATTTAAGATTGACTGCAAGCCCGTCAATTTTCAATTCACAAATATAAGAAGGTTCATAGCCAAGCCCCTGCTGAACCCGCCGGTCAAAATCACGGAGTTCCTGGTCATCAAACGCATTAGATAAACTCAGCATCGGTTCATCGTGCTGGACTTTTTTAAAATAGTCGAGCGGCTCGCCGCCCACACGTTCACTTGGAGAGTCATCCCGCTTTAAATCAGGATGATCCTCTTCAAGTCTCATAAGCTCTTTAAGAAGGTGGTCGTACTCTGCATCCGAAACTTTCGGATTGTCCAGAACATAATAGTGATGAGCGTAATCATTGAGTTGATCTGTCAGGTGGTCTATTTGCTTTTTCACATCGTCATTTGCCATGTTCTTCTCACCTTAACCTTTCGTAATCGGTGCAAATTTAGCGGCCAGCCGCTTCACGCCAACTTCAGGGAAAGCGATATCGAGTTCCACGTTCTCTCCGCTGCCTTTTAAGCTGACGACGGTTCCTGTACCCCATTTTTTGTGAAGGGCTTTGTCACCCACCGCCCAGGCGAACGATGCTCCCTGGGTAGTCGTTGTCTGCGGTCGCGGTGACGGTTTTCGTGGCTGTGGCTGAGGCCTGGCAGAACTTTGTACTTGCCTGCCGCCGCCACCCGATCGGGACGTCTGCATCCAAGGCGGTGTCGCTGCCTGTGCCCTTCCGCCTTGCGCTTGTTCCACCAATTCATCAGGAATTTCACTTAAAAACCTGGAAGGCGGGTTCATATTCGTCCGGCCGTAAAGTGTCCGCATACGGGCCCGGCTCATATAAAGATGGCGCTCAGCACGTGTAATACCTACGTAAGCAAGACGGCGCTCCTCTTCCATCTCCACTTCTTCCATTAAAGCCCGGCTGTGCGGGAAGACGCCTTCTTCAAGCCCGATCAGGAAAACAACCGGGAATTCAAGCCCCTTTGCTGAGTGAAGGGTCATAAGAAGCAGCTTTTCTTCCGCTTCCTCATCGTCATCCACCTGATCGATGTCTGCGATAAGCGCCAGATCAGTCAGGAAGGCAACGAGTGTTTTATCTTCATTCACTTCTTCAAACTCTTTTGCTACGGTTAAAAATTCATTTATGTTTTCCAGGCGGCCTTCTGCCTCTAAACTTTTATCATTTTTCAGCATATCCCTGTAGCCTGTTTTCTCGAGAAGCTCTTCTACAAGTTCCATGACCGGCAGGTATTCCTGCATCTGTACCCAGCCTCTCAGCTGGTCGCCGAACTCGCTGAGCGTTTTCGTAAATCTGGCGCTCAGGCCAACCTGATCGATTTCCTGAATAGTCTGGAAAAGCGACAAATCATGCTGGTTAGCGTACGCCTGAAGTTTATCAAGTGTCGTATTGCCGATGCCCCGCTTCGGAACATTAATAATCCGGCGTAAACTGATATCATCGTCCGGATTCGCTACAAGCCGCAAATACGCAAGCAGGTCTTTAATCTCTTTTCTGTCATAGAACTTCGTGCCGCCCACAATGGTATAAGGCAAATTGGATTTTACGAAAAGTTCCTCAATGACACGGGATTGGGCATTAGTCCTGTAAAGCACCGCAATGTCAGCGGGTGTATACTTTCCGCTGTCTATATGCTCCTTAATTTTACCGACCACATGCTGCGCTTCATCATGCTCATTGTCGGCCTCATAATAATTGAGTTTATCCCCGTCGATATTCTGTGTCCAAAGGTTCTTAGGCTTTCGCCCGGTATTATAGTCGATAACTTTATTGGCAGCCTCAAGAATCCGTTTCGTAGAACGGTAATTCTGTTCAAGCATTACCACTGTGGCATTTGAATAATCTTTCTCGAACGACAGAATGTTCTGGATGTCCGCTCCCCGCCACCGGTAAATGGACTGGTCAGAGTCACCAACGACACAGATATTTTTATGGCGGTCGGCCATCATATTAACTAACACATATTGTGCCCTGTTCGTATCCTGATACTCGTCTACCATAATATAGCGGAATCGGCGCTGGTAATACTCCAGCACTTCCGGCACTTGTTTAAAAAGCCTGATTGTCGTCATAATCAAGTCGTCAAAATCAAGCGCCTGATTTTTCTTCAGCTCCTTCTTGTACGCTTCATACACTTTATGAACGGTATCTTCATAATACCCATTAGCTGTTTTTGCATAATCAGCCGGTGTCTTCAGCTCATTTTTCGCCGAGCTGATTGACCCGAGAATGGAACGGGGATCAAACTTCTTCGGATCCAGATTCATTTCTTTGACAAGCCGCTTAATGACCGTTTTCTGGTCTGTTGAATCGAGGATTGTAAAATTCCGGTTGAAACCGATACGGTCGATATCCCTGCGGAGAATCCGCACACACATCGAGTGGAACGTCGAAATCCACATATCTTCAGCTTCACTGCCGATAATGCTCTTAACACGGTCTTTCATTTCGCGGGCTGCCTTGTTCGTAAATGTAATAGCCAGAATAGACCAGTGCGGCACCCCTTTTTCACCGATTAAATAAGCAATTCTGTGTGTCAGTACGCGCGTCTTTCCACTACCCGCACCTGCCATAATCAGCAGCGGACCGTCTCCGTGCCTGACCGCTTCCTGCTGTTCAGGGTTTAATCCTTCCAATAATTCGTTTCTCATCATACCACCATCCAAACGTACGTTCTGTTTTGTTCTATTTTACTCTTTCCCGTGAGCTTATACAATTAATTTTTTACCGCGTTGACTGTTTTGAGCGCTGCCTTTAAGTCGCTGTAAATCACATTGCCAACCACAATGGTGTCTGCATGCTCCGCCATTTCTTCCGCCTGGGCCAGTGTTTCAATGCCTCCACCGTAAAAAAGCTGGGATTTCTCGAGCATCCCGCTTACTTCTTTCACAATTTCCGGCGATCCGTACGTGCCGCTGTATTCAATGTAGAAAATCGGCATATGGAATAACTGGTCTGTCATTCTTGCGTATGCCACAATGTCCTCTTTATCCAGCTCGGTCACCGCATCAGTTAACTGGGCCACTTTTGAATCCGGATTAAGGACGCAATAGCCTTCGGATAGCACTTCATCAAAATCGATCATATGGCCGAATTCCTTAAGTGCCCGGTGGTGCAGACCGTTCAGCCAAGTGATGTGGCGGGTATTCAGCACAGACGGGATCAGATAATAATCAAATCCCGGGACAACGGCACTGATCGTGCTCACTTCGAGCACACATGCCACACTGTAGCGCCGCACTCGCATGAGAAGATCCAGCGTGCTCTCCTCTGTTATATTGTCGCTTCCCCCGATAATTATCGCGTCAGTCCCCGACTCTGCCAGTTTCTCGAGCGACTCATCGTCGAGCGGTTTAGCCGGGTCTAATTTAAACACATGTCTCCATTCATGGTACGCTTTCATCATTCTATCTCCAATCATCATTGCATTATCGTCTGAGAAATAGTATATCAAAAAATCAGGGCAGTCTCGATAATCACGGTGTGAAATTTGTCAACTTGGGTCGCGGGGGGATTGTAATAGTTCTAATAAGCTGATAGGAGGGGGTTTTTCGCTGATTGAATGGTGGTTTTCGCTGATTGAATCGGTTTTTCGCAATTGACACCCTTTTCCATCGATTGCCCCCTCGTCCTGTGCGACAAACACCCCCTCCCCCCCCAAACACAAAAAAACCCGGCTGAAAAGCCAGGTCTCCATAAAAAGCGCTCTTTATTTGTCTTCTGATTTTTCATATACCCGGTCCAACGTGAATTTGTAGCCGTCGTTGCCGTAGTTGATGCAGCGTTTCACACGGGAAATGGTTGCGGTGCTGGCTCCTGTGTCTTTTTCGATCCGCTGATACGTATCGCCGTCCATGAGCATGCGTGCCACTTCGAGACGCTGGGCGAGTGACTGAATTTCGTTCATGGTACAGAGATCATCGAAGAACGTGTAGCATTCTTCAACATCTTTCAGGCTTAAAATCGCTTTAAACAGCTGATCTAGTTCTTTTCCCCGTAATTTGTCAATTTGCATGTCATGTATTCATCCTTTCTTTAATCGTGATGCTGGTAATTAAACTTAAGATGCGTCGCCGAACGATACGTCGTCTATATCTTCGACCAGATTAATCCACGTTTGTCCCGGTAAAAAGTTCAGTGGTTCGCCGTCTTTAAAGGGTAAAATAACTCCGCTGACATTTTTCCACTCTGCTTCCACTGCACCTCCGTCATGAATCAGGTAGGCGCTGCCGCCTGATTCGATATCAATGTCCCGTCTTCCCTGGTCATCGATCACCCGGTGTGAAGCTTCAACAATAAACACATTCCTCGGCGCTACAGGCTCATTCGTCTCCAGGTCGTCTGTCCGTTCACCCCCGACCGAGCGGATATATCCCCCGGCCCCTTCATCGTAGGTAAACTGCACATCATTTATGCTGCTGTTGTAGCTGACTCCGATGACTGCTGCTTCCTGGTCAGGCTCTTGCGGTTCAACGGTAAAAGGAAGCTCAGGCGGCCGGCGGTCTTTAAAAGTCAGGCCGATATGATCAGATGCCTCCATTAAATCATCATAGGAAGTGTACATGTTATGGGGAGCTGAACGATCGCTCGCCCTTTTGAAAAACGTGCCATCATAATCCAGTCCGCTTATAAAATCCACCGTGCCCTGTTCAAATAAGTCAAACGCTCCAGGACTGCCTCCGGCGGATGCATAAATAGCATCGTAGCCGTTATTCAAAAAAATGTAGTAGTCTCTGGCACTTCTTACAGGCCCGATGCGGTCAGGCTGATGACTGTGGAAAAACGCCAGGAGACGTGTAATCCTTCCTTCTGAAAGAACTTCATAAACGACATCGGCCTGGTATAACCCTGATTGCGGACGAGCAGATGCCGAGTTTTCAATCATGACTCCAAAAGCCCGGTAGTCTGCCTTCTCATCTGTTTTAATACCGGTGAGAGGGAAGGATCCGGAATAGTCTTTCATCTCGTTTTCTTCCAAGTCTGCTTCGTTTTGCTCGTCAGATCCTTCAGCTGTGTTTGGTTCTTCTATGATTTCTTCTTCATTACCCATAAAAAATATAAAGGCTGCGAGAAGAGCTATAGCTATAACTGGTAATATCATCTTAGGCACATTCATTTATTGGATCAACCTCTCAAAACCTGTTCACTTTTATAGTTTAACGCATAATCGAAGGAAAGAGTACCCTTTTCTTTTTAACGTCAAAAATTCCTTTTTGTGTAATTCTTACAAAAGGCAGGTGTGTAGCCGAGAAGAACAGCAGACTGTAAATCGGGTCCCCAAACGTATACCCTTTCTCAGCCAGTGCGGATCTTAAACTTTCTTCTTCCTCCACAAGTCCGCCTTCCATTTCCAACGAAGATAATAAACCACCAATCGGCAAATCGACCGATGCCGTTACTCCTTCCCGGTCAAGGAGCACAATTCCTCCTTTCCGCCGTTTTAATTCCTGAAATGCATCGAGAAGACCCTGCTTGCTTTTTCCGATCAGAATTAAATCGCCGGTGTTTGAAAACGAGCTTGCAAACCCGTATATATCTTTTGCAAAGCCTTTGACAAGTGTTGAAACAAGCCATTTCCCGTTTCTGTCTATGAGCATCATAAAGTTCTCATCAGTGTCAGGCGGAAGCTCCTCCCGGGTGAGATCAAGAGAAATCTGGTAAGGCTTTATTATGACTTCATTCACCATTTCAAGGCCAAGCGGCATGGAAAAATGAAAGTCCTGCCTTGTTAACTCCCAGTCAAGATTCAATTCGGAAAAACCATAATCTTCCCACTTAAAAGAAACATCAGGGAAGCACGGCTGATTGTTCTTACGCACCCATTCCCCTTTGGCCAGTACGTCCTGAGGAAGCGGGTTTTCTTGATTTTCCAGGAAATTTAAGTTCGCTAAACGGCCCGGAGCGATCATGCCGATCACATCATCCATATGATAATGAGTTGCCACATTCACGGTCACCATGTTGACCGCTTCGATGAGCGGCACGCCTTCTTCGACAGCGAGGTCGATAAGATGGTCCATCATCCCTTTTTTCATAAAATGGGGCGGGGAGCCGTCAGTGGTCATTAGCAGCCGGTCATACTGCCTGAAATTCTTTTCGTGAAGCTCTTGAAGAATAACCGGTAAATCCGGCCGGATCGATGAATATCTGAGAGAGGTAACCATGCCGGCATCCAGCCTTTTAAGGACATCATCTCCAGACATCGATTCATGGTCTCCATCCACTCCCATCATGGCCATCTGAGCGATCGTTTTCTCCCCGGCTCCCGGCAAATGCCCTTCGATCGGTTTACGGACGTCTTTCGTTTCGAGCATCCAGTGGAGCATCTGGTCGTCTCCATAAAGTGCACCTGGCCAGTCGGTCAGTTCTCCGCCTTGCACGACGTAAGGGTGGTCAAGCCATGCTCTCATATTTGAACAGGCAAACACATCATTGCTGTTTCGAAGCTCTGTCTGACCATCGTACCGCGCCCACCAGAGCATCGTGGCAGGTGTCTTTTGTATTTCGTCAAGTAAAGTAAGCGCTTTCTTTTTGTCCAAATGAAAAAAGAACGGCATGTTGTCATTTATAAGAGTAGTCGTCCCTCTTTCAGATGCATACTTGGCTAGTGAGAGGGGATTATATAACTGAAACGGATGAGCGTGGTGCTCAATATAGCCCGGTACCACATACTGCCCGGCAGCATCATAAATTTCTGTGCTATCCAGCAATTTGGGCATGTCGGTCCCTGCATACACGATACGGTCACCGTGGATCCAAATGTTTCCTTCCATCCAGCTTTTACGAAAGCTGTTCAGGTAGGTGGCGTTTTTTATGACCAGTGTAGGTGCAGTTTTTCCTTGAACGACTGCCTGCTGCTCTCTTATTTGCTTTTTTGTCCAGTAATGGGAAAATCCTTTTACCATTTTTATCACCTATTCAGACTTTAGGATAAATGTTTCTTTATGTTGACTCATTCACAAGCGTGTTTATTAAAAATACCTTCGGTAAAAAATGTCGTTTATACCAACAAAGAAACCGTTTTCATAATGGTAACATATTTCCCCTTTACAGGGCTAAAGATTAGATTAAATTTTTGTTAAAAAAAGTTCTGTTAGTCTTTCACAAATATGGCAGAAGGATTGACAGCCTAATTAAAAAGGAGGATTTACCATGTTTAAACCTAACATTGGGACATTAAATGCCCTAATCAGAATTACGTGCGGACTGACACTGTTGAGCTGGGGGACGGCACAGCTCGTTAAACGCCCTTACAGAAACTTCCCTCTCCTCTCTGTCATGGCAGGCGCTATGAAAGTGGCTGAAGGTATTACAAGGTTCTGCCCTGTCGTATTTCTTTACGAGGAAAGAGTTGAGGAGTACGAAGAAGACGACTATTCAAACATTAATCCGTCGTGAAAACTCCGGAAAGGACTGAGGCCCTGTGAACTTATGGGAACTGGCGACTGATTCCCTCTTTCTGTTTTTCTTCTTTTTTGGGAGCCTTGTCTTCGGAGCTGTCTTCTGGATGAGGCTGCACAGGAAGCAAAAAGCAGTAGAAGCGCGAGCATCGCACACCATTCTAAAGAAAAAATGAAACGGCACATTTAGTTTTCTTTCATTAAATAAGGCAGGCCACGCACCTTCAATATTTTTTTGGAGGTGCTTCTATTTTTGAAGACATTAGTAATATCTTCTCAATTGACTTGCTTCGCATCTTACGCGGCGCTGGAGCCGGACAGACAGGCTGCCTCCGTTTCATATCGGTCTAATGACACTCTTTTACGTCTACTCACAATTTTACATATTTCCCTGACTGATGACCTTATCCGGCCTGGCAAATTCCCACAATCCCCTGATATTACTAGAAAAGACTGAATGTGTTAGTGACTGGATCATCCGAAATTATCTCAAAATAATCACTTAACTGAAATATTGCATTTTTCCCACTTTTTGAAAACGTGTTCAAATTTTACTTATAAACTTATATACTAGTGTCGAATAAAAGATAGGTGTAATAGAAAAATAACATGTAAGATGTCAGAATTTTAGTTTTTTTGTTGCATCGGACTGAAAGGGGTTTTTCTTTTTGGATTCAAAACGTAAAGGGATCTTTCAACGCTTTCTCGATATGGTAGAATTCGTCGGAAACAAACTGCCGCACCCGGTCACGCTGTTTGCTATTTTGACGCTGATTGTCATCATTTTATCCGGAATCGTTGCAGGTACGGGTGTAAGTGTTGAGCATCCTGGTGAAGAAGGGGAAATGGTTCAAGTTACAAGCCTGCTGAACACAGAAGGCATACAGTACATGTTTTCCAGTATGGTTGATAACTTCATAGGATTCGCACCATTGGGCGTAGTACTTGCCACAATGCTGGGGATCGGGCTGGCTGAACGAACCGGATTAATCAGCGCATGCCTGAGAGGATTTGTCCTTTCCGTACCAAAAGTTTTAATTACTGGGGGACTTGTTTTTGCAGGTATCATGTCAAGTGTGGCTTCAGATGCCGGTTATGTTGTCCTGCCGCCGTTAGGTGCTGTTATTTTCGCCGCATTAGGAAGGCATCCATTAGCCGGTCTGGCCGCTGCGTTTGCCGGTGTTTCCGCAGGGTTCAGTGCAAACTTATTCTTATCTGCAACTGATCCGCTGCTCGGTGAGCTGACGATTTCAGCTGCGGCGATTATTGACCCTGCCTATGCAGAAGGTATGAATATCGCTATGAACTATTACTTTATTATAGTTTCGGTGTTTATATTAACCATCGTAGGTGCCTGGGTAACTGAAAAAATTGTTGAACCTCGCCTTGGTGAATATACAGGAGATTACCGTGAAGACTTAAAAGGTCTTGATTCAATTGAGAAAAAAGGTCTAATCTGGGCTGGCGTCTCTTTATTGGCCGGAGTGATCCTGTTCGCTTTAACAATTATTCCGGAAAACGGACCGTTACGGGCAGATGACGGGGGGATTATCCAGTCACCGTTTATGGACTCTCTTGTTCCAATTATTGCGATTCTGTTCTTTATTCCAGGTCTTTTCTACGGGCTGGCTACTAAAAACATCCGCAATGACAAAGATGTCGCAAACCAGCTGTCAGACACTATGGCTGCCATGGGAATGTTTATCGTCCTTGCGTTTACAGCCGGTCAGTTTGTAGCTTATTTCTCAGAAACCAACATGGGTCTCATAATTGGAGTTTACGGTGCTGAAGCACTTGAAGCAGCTAATCTTACAGGGATTCCTCTGATTCTCGGTTTCATTCTTGTGGCAGGTTTCATTAACTTGTTCATCGGAAGCGCCTCAGCCAAATGGGCTATGATGGCACCTGTATTCGTTCCGATTATGATGCAGCTCGGCTACTCGCCTGAAATGACTCAGATGGCGTACCGTATTGCTGACTCAACAACGAACATCATTACACCGTTAATGACTTATTTCGCTATCATTATCGCCTTCGCTCAGAAGTACGATAAAAAGATGGGGATTGGGACCCTTATTTCTGTTATGTTCCCGTATACGATTGTCTTTACAATTGCCTGGACACTCATGCTTATCATTTGGATGTTGTTCGGTATCGACCTCGGTCCTGGTTCACCAATCTTATACGAATAAACATTAAAAGGTATTGGCCTAAGAGCCAATACCTTTTTTAATGTTTAATTAACTTTTTTCCAGTAAGCCGCTTCCTTACTTGAACGAAGTGGCGGGAATGTGTCTCCGCTTTCCATGCTGATTTGCTGTTCTTCTTCGGATGGATCACTCTTCTTGCGTCCGTCGGTTAATCCATCAAATTCGTACGTACCGTTTTCCGGTGCTTTTTCACCTGTTTTGTAACGATCTGCCATGGTGTCCATCATCTCCTTTGAAGTTATAAATGATTCATAGGTACTGTACCACTATGAATCTTTTATAAACTTCCTATTTTGTTAATTTCCGATTTGAAAGGAATTTTCCTCCAAAAGTGAGGCTTCCTCCCTACTCCATCCAGTTCCAGAAACTGACCTCGTCAACTTCCATTCTGGTAATTAGCGGTTCACCCTGAAGTTGAAGGATTTCTTTAGTCGGTCCCGTGATGACAGCTCCATAATGGAAAACTCCATAGTTTTCCAGAAAGTCTATCCTCTCTGACAACTTTAAATCCCCGAAATATAGATTATTTGCTTTTCGTTCATGCTCCTGCAAAAAATATAACGTTTTTAAAAACTGTTTATGAAGCACTTCCCCTTCTCCAGCGTTGTAATCTGGAGAGGAGAAACTCTCAGACACAATCCGGCTGCCAAACAGCCCTTTTTCTTCTTCTCTGAAATCTAAAATCATGTCATCCTCATGCCAGATTGGAAAACTGGGAAAACCGACCGGGTCAAAGACAATTCCCTCATCCCATTCGTCTTCAGCTTCTACTCCCGTATTAACAGCCAGCCAGGTTATATCAATCTCTTTATCTTCAAACAGCTGGAAGACTTCTTCTGTTCCCTGGAGTTCCGCAAATGAAACAAAAGCAGAGACTACTGTCCCAACTGCAAGCTGCTCAAGTTTGTCCCATTCGGCCAGTTCCCAGCCTTGAGCTTCAGGAAGGACAAAAACCGGATTATTCTGAGATACATTTCCAGTGTCATGTCGTTCAGGGAAAGACATTAATGAAAACCGGAAATTCACTTTCATATCGCCCGCTTTAATAATGTCATGGCCAACTTGTTTGTTTAACTCCCTTGTCGTTTTCAAACCGAAAAATGGACTGGCATTCGTACTTGTGGCACCGAGATACCCGTAGGGGTCAGTTACTGTCAGCGTATGGTCGATGACGTTACGGTAGTTATCTGCTCTGGAAGGGTCTCCCCAGGAATAGTAGAGAGCTGTCAGGACGCTGGACACAATCGATAACACGAGGAACAGAGCAAACGCGATAAAGGCCGTTCGCAGGCGCTTCTTCCATTTCTTATTTCTGCTGCCGCCAGCTTTCTTTTCTTTTTCCTTGTTCTCCATTTTATCCAGATGATCCCGGTAACTCTTAAATTTTTCCAGCTCTTTCTTCATTTCTTCCATTTCATTTTCAGAGATTTCTCCTCTTTCATAAGCTTCCAGTTTCTTTCTGAAGTCCTCACTCACCTATCGTCCCGCCTTCCTTTTTTTTACTGTTAGCTTCATTATACTTTATTAGTTAATCTGAAGCGTTAGACCGCAGAAAAGTTCCCCCCTATTATTCTAATTTTCTTAAAACGATCATTTACTATACAGACAAGCTTTATGGGGGTAAAAAGATGATCTTCCTATTAATCAGACAAATTGTACTTGGTTTGTCTATTGCAGCACCCATTGGACCAATCAATATAGAAATTATCCGCAGAGGAATCAATCAGGGTTTTTGGCCTTCTCTTCTTGTAGGTGCAGGGGGAATGAGTGCCGATCTTATCATCATGTTTCTTATGTACCACGGTTTATCGGGTTTTCTGGCACTTGAGGAGGTGCAGCTTGCATTACTGGTTTTCGGAGCGGGTGTATTATCGTATACCGGTATTCAGGGTATCCAATCACAGCCTCAGCTTTCAGACCTCTCATTTGAAGAAATGAGAGAGCAAAATGAGAAGAGCGGCCTTCTGGGGTCTTATCTTACCGGCGCATCGATTGCTGCTTTCAACCCTTTAAACCTGCTGTTCTGGTTGGGGATTTACGGCTCAGTCCTAAGCTCCACTTTCCAAAATGACAACCCGCTGCATGCTTTTTATATTAATAGTGCTGTATTTATAGGCATTGGCTTGTGGAACCTTAATCTCTCCCTCTCTGTCTTTTTTGGAAGAAGATTACTAAAGAAAAGCATCTTGAAAGGAATCTGTCTGGCAGCCAGTCTGTTTCTGGTTGGATGCGGCATATACTTTGCTTTTAAAGCAATCGGGCAATTCAGGACTGCAATAGGGATTTAATAGGTGGTTAATTATATGAGACGGAAGGTGGTAACACCTTTTTAATAAAAAAACGCATGGAAGGTGGTTCCCCCCGAAAGTTAGATTAATACTCTACCTTTCGGGGTGGTGCTACCACGTCCATGCGCTTCTTTAAAACTGCCGGCCGAAAATATTTAAATAACCGAGCTGGTAGGAGGTGAAGACGACGAGGAAGAACGTCCCGACAATGCTTGCGAAAAATACCCAGTCTTTCTTTCCGACAGACATGTGGTGATAATGGGTTCTGTCATGAGAACCTGTGAACCCTTTCGATTCCATCGCAATAGCCACCCGCTCCGCCTTCCGAATCGCATTGGCCATCAGGGGGATTGCATAGCGGCGGAACTGGCGAAGGCGCCCTTTCACTCCTTTCGCACGTCCTACTCCTCTTATCCGGTGAGCCTGGCGCAACACTTCAAATTCGTGCTTAAATGTCGGCAGAAACCGGTAGCCTGCCAGAATTCCGTAAGTGAGTTTCGGCGGCAGCTTGAACTGCTGCATCAAACTAAGCATAAACTTTGTAGAGTCCGTCGTTAAAATAAACATCAGCGACAGGGCGACAAAACAAAGTGACCTCAATGCCAGACTGATCCCTACCATGACGCCTCCAGTCGTTATTTCAAACCACCAGAATTCAAACAGCACCCGGCCGCCGGAGAAACTGTCACTTGTATAAAGAGTGGTCATCCAAGCGAAGCCCAACGCTAAAAATACGAAAGGCGTAAAAACAAGCAGCCACTTTTTCACCGGAATGGAACTGAACAAAAAAGTGAATGCTACAATAAATATTAAATACGTAAGCGGCGTGAAAATATCAAAGCTGAAACTTAAAAGCACGCCGGGAATGATGATAGCAACCATTTTCACAGCCGGATTAACGGACGAGATCATACACGTCACCTTCTTCTTTCAGCTGCCGTACGCGGTAAGGAAGCCGCAGTCTCGCTTGTTTCAGCAAGCTTTCCTTATCCCAAAGCTGTTCGGGGGTACCGGAGAAAGCGAGATTTCCTTTGTCCAGCACAAAAACTGTTTCACAATACTGGTCAATGAGATCCATATCATGTGTCACAAACACGATCGTTGTCCCTTTCGCTTTCAAATCAAGAACAATCGACATTAATTCGTCTGTTGTTTTGGCGTCCTGCCCGAAAGTGGGCTCATCAAACAGAAGCACGTCCGGTGTCTCGTCCAGCATTGTAGCGACACTGAGCCGGCGCTTCTGTCCTCCGCTTAGAGAAAATGGGTTATTCCAGCGGTGGCCCTCAAGCTGAAAGTGCCCGAGCAGTTCAGTAACTTTTTCTTTCATTTCCTCTTCCGGTGTGCCGTTCAGCTTCATCCCAAAAGAGAGTTCATCATAAACTGTGTCGGTAATAAACTGGTGCTCAGGGTTCTGGAAAACAAAACCCATATGTTTACGCAGCTCTTCTTCACGCCACTTTTTCAATGGAGCATCCTGAAACGTAATCGTCCCTTTATGGGGGCTGAGAATGCCAGCCATCAGCTGCAGCAGCGTCGACTTTCCTGCCCCATTTTCCCCGGCTACAGCCACAAACTCACCTTTATGAAGCGTCATCGTCAGATCTTCAAGAATCGTCCTGTCCTTACGTTTAAACGACAAATTTGAAATAGAAAGGGCAGGTTCCAGAAACTGGGGGGTCTGACCCCCCAGTTTCTGGGTGTTCTTCTGTATGGCCTTTGGCAGGTGGATGCCTTCCTCCGTAAGGGTCTCTTTATATTCGGTAAAGACGTTGTCACGGGGGCCATCTGCAATCAGTTTGCCGTGTTTATTTAAGGCAAGCACGCGATGGATGTAAGGCATCCAGTCGTCAAGCTGGTGTTCGATGACTAGTACAGCCATTTTCCTTTCCTGCTGAAGCTTTGTCACGAGCTGGATAAATTCAAGGCTAGAAACGGGGTCAAGATTTGCTGTAGGTTCATCAAGAATAAGCAATTCCGGCTCCATTAAAAGTACTGAGGCAAGAGCTACCTTTTGCTTTTGCCCGCCTGAAAGTTCATGAATGGCCCGGTACTTTACCTCAGTGAGCCCTGTAACTTCCAAAACAGCATCCATCCGCTCGGCCATGACTTTTCTCGGCACTTTTAAATTCTCCATCGTAAAAGCCAGTTCATTTTCCACGGTGACCATACAAAACTGGCTTTCCGGATCCTGAAACACAATGCCTATTTTCTGATTCAGCACACCTTTTTCGAAACGGCTGATATCTTCTCCCCGGTAATAAACCGTCCCTTCTGCATACCCTTCCACGGCTTCGGGGTAAAGGCCGTTTAAACAAAGGGAAATGGTGCTTTTACCTGACCCGCTGGCGCCTGTTAAAAGTGTCACTTCGCCTTCTTCGAGCGAAAAACTGACATCGTTTATGAGCGGTTCAGATTGCTTTTTCTCATAATCAAACGAGAGGTTTTCTGTACGTATAAGGGCTGGCTGTTTTTGAACGGCAGGAATCTGATTAGGAAGCCTCTTTTTCACGTTTTTCCTGCAACTCCTTTCCTAACGCATATCCGCGCAGGACACCTGTCTGGGCAAGCTGATCACTGATATATTTTCCGAGCAGCCCTGCCAACAAAGCGCCGCTGAGGACACGCACCGCAAATGTAGCTGCGATAAGGCCTGGTGTCAATGCAGCAAGACCTGACTGGAACCATCCCCAGGCGTAACTGAAGACGGCAGCAGACATCCCTGCGAGAACGAGCACATAAAGTGAGAAATTACGATATCGTGTCGCCGCAAAAACAACTTCTGCGCCAAGGCCTTGAATCGCCGCCGAAATAATAAGACGAGGCCCTGCCGGACTTCCAATCAGAACCTGGACAGTCCCTGCGATCAGTTCCGACCAGAAAGCGGCTCCAGGCTTACGGATTACGTAGGCAGCAATAATTGAAACGATAAACCAGATTCCAAAAATCACTTCATAGCCGAATGGCGCGAGGCCAAATGGCGTTAAGAAGTTCCTCAGACCCTGCCCGAAAAAATAAAATAGCAAGTAGATGACGGCGAACACGACACCGAAAATGGACATTAAAACAATTTCTTTAAGCTTCCATTGTTTCATCATGACAGGTCCGCCTCCTATTTATCCTTAGTTGAAGGGCTGTTAGCAGAAACAGCCGCTGTCATCGTCACGTGGCTGCGCTCGTCTGTTTTTGAAGCATTGACAAACGCCTCTTCCAGCGTTTTAAACACATCGTTTGCGTCACCATCCAAACGTGAGGCGTAATGGACGCCTTTAGTGAACGTGCCGTGTTCCTGTGCCTCGCTCACCTGGTCGGCAATTACCTGCATGTAATCAGGATTATTCATTGGGTAAAGCGCAAACTGGGAAGCTGCCTCCACCTGTTCATTTTGTGAACTTTCTTCATTTAAGCGGACATCATCCTCGGACATGTACGTGTCTCCTTCTGAATCGCCAGGGCAGCCAATGGAGAACGTTCCGTTAAATACAACATGGACGCCCGTCTTGGCGGCATGGATAAAAATCGCTTTAGCCACATCAAACACATGCTCACTTCTCCCGCGGATACACGTACTCACATCGTCGGTATAACTCCACACTTTCGAGGTGTCCACCTCTTCCAACGCTCCTTTAATGACGTCAACGAAATTATCGGTCATAGGATACACCGAAAAACGGCACCCCACGATTCTGCTCATTCCACAACTTAAACCTTGCATACTGAATCCTCCTCTATGAATGTGTGATATAGCAATATGGTTACCAGTGACTCGCTAAGAAGGGGTTCCAGTAAATGGGGGGTCAGACCCCCCATTTACTGGAAAATAAAAAAAGCATCTTCCATCAGGAAGATGCAGTAAAGTTCCACGCAGTAAAGAAAATACAAAAAATAATTCTGCTGCATGCAGCTTACCTGCACTTCCCCACGCTGGTATTATCCAGTTCGGGTTCAAAGGGTTAACAGGAATTTCACCTGTCTCTCAGCGTTATAGCACCCCTAGTGCGAACACGGTTATCATATTGTTACATCTATTGTAACGGCAGATGGCCGTTTTTGTAAACACTTCAACCCTAGTAAAAACATAAACAGTCTCTCCTCCATTTCATAAAGCAGCAGATTATGACTTACATCACTGACAGTTTTTTATTCTCCCTTTAGACTATAGAAAATGAGACTGGGAGGCGTTAGACATGGAATTTAAAAACTGGTCAGCAAGCCTGGAACACGGAGAATATGCTGAAGACCGCGCTTTTGTGATCAGACACGCGATTGAAGCGATTGACGAAACAGCGGAAGGCTTTTATGTTAATCTTGTTACCCCTGATGTGTTTGGCAATCCAACTGACTATCTTTTATCTGTAATTAAAGATAAATACGGCGATGCCGTTGAAGCGAAGTACATCGACCAATGCGGCTGCGGCGGATATGTTTTGAGGGTTTTTAAATGAAGATCGTTGAAATGTTTGCACACGGATGTAAGCTGCCTGGTTTGCAGTATGACATTATTAAAATTTTCCGCCCCAAAAGTGCTTAAGCCGTGAACGATCCCTCAAAAAAACACGCCTGCGCTCAGGCAGGCGTGTTCGATGCTTCTATTAATATTTGCTTGAGTAGCTTAAATTTCTGACTGGTTCAATAGGTTTGACGTTCTCGCGGTTAGCGACGAATTCAGGACGAGGGTCTTTTCCGCTGAACGGCTGTTCCAATTTGTTTTTAATAGAATTATAGACGAAAAAGACGTTGCTTCGCGGATATGGCGAAATATTTCCTGCAGACCCGTGCATTGTATTGGATTCAAACAGAAGCACTGATCCCGCAGGTCCAGTGGCACGGTCAATGCGGCCGCCAGCCTGTTTTACAAGCCATTCCATACTCTGGTTATCCGGTACGCCTACTTCCTGTTGCTGCAGGGATGACTTGTAGTTCTCATCAGGCGTTTCACCTGCAGTGGATACATACCATTTATGGGAGCCCGGTACGAGCATAAGCGGACCGTTATATTCGTAGTTATCCGTCAGGATAATAGAACAGCTCAATGCTCTCATTCGAGGCATGCCGTCTTCCACGTGCCATGTTTCAAAATCAGAGTGCCAATAGAACTCTTTCCCTTTAAAGCCTGGTTTAAAGTTAATACGGGACTGGTTGATATACACCTGAGTGCCAAGAATCTGCTCACAAATGTTAACCAGGCGCTCATTCTGGGACAGCTTTTCAAAGAACCCGCCGTCTTTGTGTACTTCAAAGATCGACCTGATTTCATTACTGCTTGGTTCTTTAATGACTTCATCAGAGTCCCGGTCACGGTTGTTGTCCATTGTATATTGAAGCTCTTGTTTCATCATATTCAGCTGGGTATCATCAAAGAATTTTTCAAGCATGATATAACCGTTTTCTTCATAAAAATCCAGTTCACTTTTTGATAAAGGACCTTGCTTATATGCCTCTTCGTTATGGATGATTGGGTCTTTTCTTTCAGAAATTGACGCTTTCTCACTTACTCTTGAAGGGTATAAATCTCGTCGTGCCATACCAAACATTCCTCCTGTAAAATAAATAAAAGTTTTTAAAAATCCTGAACGTTTTACAACTTGCTGACCAACCTCACAATTTTACGACTGTCCAAACTCTATCATCCTCCAATCGCTAAATTGTCAGATAATTAGGATATCTTCATCCATCCTCCTCTTTCCACTTGTGAAATATATAAAACATAGAACTACCAAAATAAGACTTATGTCACGTAATTGGTATAATTGTATTTATAAGGAAATCAGGTCGTTAGTCAGTATATTTTTATTAAAACTATTCTCTTCTGATTTTACTTCGCCTCAGTCTGTCTGAGGCTTCAATGTGTTGTCATGCTGGTTAAAAGCAGCTGTCTGCACTCCTCCTCTCTCATCTCCTCGACCGTCTCTGAATTCATTTAGCCTCCCAGTTTGCCGCTTTTCCCAGCCAACAAAAAAATGACATATTGAATTGTCCAACCCTCAATTCAATACGTCATTTCACTCTTTTTTCTATCACTTTTTTCTATCTCGCTAAAAAAGTTTTACACTGAGGACATAAGGATTTCATGTATCCATCTGGAATTTCATGCCCGCACTTGTCACATTTTCTTTTGGAAAAATCACTGTGACCTTCGATTGCCAAATCCTTTTTTCTTGAATTAATAATATACATCATCACAATCGCCACTACTGCCAGGAAAAGGATGAAGACCAAAATGCCGGACATAAGATCATCTCCCTGTATTTTAATCGCTTGCCCCACAGAATGACTGCTGCCTCCCAATGACCCAAATCCAACCCGCTACTCCCCCTTTCGTCAAAAAATAAGGTCATCAATTTCCTATTCCCTGCCAGTTAATTTGTTAAACTTTTCACAAGATATTTTTGGAAAATAAATCTTTTTTCGCCGGGGTACAGTGTTAATGGCAAATCAGCCAGGTTATTTTTGATAAGAATGTGGGGAACGAGTCAGATAATAATTATTCAAAGTAACTGATAGAAGGAGGAAATTCGCCGATTGATTCTGTTTTTCGCCGATAGAATTATATTTCCGCTGATAGAAATCATTTTTCGCCGATTGAATCACTTTTTCGCTGATAGGAACCACAGTTTCGCCGATAGAGGCACTTATTATACCCATTTAATTTAATTTTTAACTGATTGAACAGCCGCCTTAAAATCAGTGCCTTTATTTTTTGCCAAAATCAATCTTCTTTAACTGCAAAAACAAAAAACCGAACAAACCTTATCGGGCGATTTGTTCGGCTTCCTTAATAAATACTTGTTCCAGCCTCTTAACGTTAATTATCCTGTTTTTCGCTGTGGTGCGGGCGCTCCCAGTTAGGTATGAAACCGTTCTGTTCCAGTTCCTTATAAGCCCGTTCAAAGTGAGCAATAATCTGCTCTCCTTTTTCCTTTGTAAGAACGTTAAATTCCACATATTTGTTCACAATGTCCTTCTGTTTATTAAACGCTTCCCTATGAAGGGCCCCCATTTCCTTCTGCTGCTCCTCTGTTAATGTCACGTCCCTGTTAAAGCCTTCAGCGCCGGCCTCCAAAGGTATAAAAGCGACTGTCCCTGCCACCAGAAATACTGCAGCCATTGCAGTTAACCAAAATGTTCGCATCTTATCTTCTCCTTTACTTACAAGTTGGTCATAGCTTGTGCAAGAGCTCCCAGGTTATACTTTTTCTGCTGACTTTTCCCTTATCTCTTTATATATGGCCAGCATTGCCCAGTTTAATTCTTTGCTTATCGGCCGGTTCACTCCCGTAAAGCCTTACACCACAGGCATAAGTGCAACGTCGTCGCAAGGGATCTTCGGCTAACCCCTTCACGTCCTGTGAAAACGCCGAAGTCACCACATCCGTGTGGAAGTTCACTGTGTTTTTTTTACCCGCGGACTTTCCATCAGCCTCAAACACCAGCCAGACCGCCACCTCCCCACACCAAAAAGCCCCCACCTTGTGAAAAGGTGGGGCTGCAGTTTCTCTATTTTAACTGATGAGCGATGTCTTTCCGGTAAAAAAGGCCGTTCCACGTTCCACGGTTTAAGGAGGCGTACGTGCTTTCAAGCGCCCGGTTTAAATCGGGAGCCAAGGTTGACAGCAGGAGCACACGGCCGCCGTTCGTCTGCCATCCGCCATCGCGGCGCTTACTGCCGGCATGGAACCACCGCTGCTTGTCTGGGTCAGCAACATCAGGCAAGTCAAACGGTATCCCTTTTTCGTAGCTTCCCGGATACCCTTCCGAAGCAAGAACGACTCCGACACAGGCTTCGTCTGTCCACTCCAGTTCTGGCTCTTCTCCTGACATGACACGATCAATAACCTCGGCCAGATCCGACTTCAGCCTCGGCAGAATGACCTGCGTTTCCGGGTCTCCAAAACGGGCATTAAATTCAATCACTTTCGCGCCGTGCTCAGTAATCATCAGCCCGCCGTATAGGATGCCTGTAAACGGGACACCCTCATCTGCCATAGCCTCTGCCATTGGACGCAGGACGGTCTCTTCCGCTTTCTTAAGCCACTCCCCGTCCAGGTGAGGGACAGGCGAATAGGCACCCATCCCTCCGGTGTTAGGGCCGGTGTCACCTTCGAATGCCCGCTTATGATCCTGCGCTGTCACCATCGGGACAACTTTCCGGCCGTGAACGAACGCCATATAAGACAGTTCTTCGCCGCGCAGACATTCTTCAATGACAACAGATTCGCCGGCATCACCGAATTTCCTGTCGTCCATCATCTCCTCCAGCGCGTTTAGCGCCTCATCTACCGTTTCAGCAACCACCACACCTTTACCAGCTGCCAGACCGTCTGCTTTGACTACGATTGGAGCCCCAGCACGCCTGACATAGGCTTTTGCTTCTTCCAGATCTGTAAACGTCTCAAATTCCGCGGTGGGAATGTTGTATTTTTTCATAATATCTTTTGCAAACTGTTTGCTGCCTTCAATAGTGGCCGCCGCCTTTGTAGGACCGAAGACTTTAAGCCCAGCCTTTTGAAAATCATCCACCAGACCCGCCACAAGAGGGGCTTCCGGGCCGACCATTGTCAGTCCGACCCCTTCTTTTTGTGCCAAAGAAATGAGTGCGCTGTGGTCGTTCTCCGGAACCGCGACTGAACGGCAGCCCGGTTCGTCGTCAATCGCATCACTGCCTGGAGCCACCAGTACCTCGGACACTTTGTCAGACTGGGCAAATTTCCAGGCAAGAGCATGTTCCCGGCCCCCGCCGCCTATGACTAACACTTTCATTCCCATACCGCTTTCCCCCTCTTAATGCTTAAAGTGACGGACGCCGGTAAACACCATGGCAATACCGTACTCATTGGCCATATCAATGGATTCCTGATCCCGCTTCGAACCGCCAGGCTGGATAATACAGCGAATGCCGGCTTTCCCTGCCGCTTCTACTGTATCGCTCATAGGAAAGAATGCATCTGAAGCCATAACTGATCCTTCGGCTTTTTCACCAGCCTGTTCAATAGCGATTTTAGCTGCGCCGACACGGTTCATCTGTCCTGCACCGACACCGATTGTCATATCATCTTTGGCCAGTACAATGGCGTTCGATTTCACATGCTTGACTACTTTCCAGGCCATCTTGATCTGCTCAAGCTCACGGTCGGAAGGCTTGCGGTCTGTCGGAATAGTCACTTCTACATCTTCATAGCTGAGCGTATCCGTTTCCTGCATAAGCGCTCCGCCTGAAACAGTGGTAATACGCTGCTCAGAAGGCTGGTTCGACGACAGGTTCACGGTTAAAAGACGCAGGTTTTTCTTTTCAGTAAGGACAGCCAGAGCCTCTTTCGAAAAACTTGGGGCGATAATAATTTCAAGGAAGATCTCCTTCATTTTTAACGCTGTCTCTTTGTCTACCTCGCGGTTACAAGCGATAATGCCGCCAAAAATGGAGGTGGAATCCGCTTCGTAAGCTTTTATAAACGCGTCATAAATCGTATCCCCGATGCCTACCCCGCACGGATTCATATGTTTAATTGCCGCTACTGCCGGTCCGTTAAAATCCCGGATCACCGCGAGAGCCGCATCGGCATCGTTAATATTGTTATAGGAAAGCTCTTTTCCGTGAAGCTGTTCAGCCTTGGCAATAGAGACCGGATTGCCTAATGGACGTTCATAAAACGCAGCGAGCTGGTGCGGGTTTTCTCCGTAACGGAGCATCTGCTTCCGGTTGTATGTAACAGTCAGTTTTTCCGGAGCATCTTCCCCTGTATGCTTCGTTAAATACTCTCCGATCAAGGCGTCGTACGCGGCAGTGTGGCGAAACGCTTTAGCTGCCAGCTTACGTTTCCGTTCGATAGTCAGTTCCCCATCGAAATCTTTCAGCTCCTGCAGGACGGCCGGGTAATCTTCCGCATCTACAATGACAGCCACGTCCTGATGATTTTTAGCTGCTGAACGGATCATTGACGGTCCGCCGATATCAATATTTTCGATCGCATCATCAAATGTGGCATCCGGATTTTCAACCGTTGCCTGGAACGGGTACAAGTTGACTATTACAAAATCGATCAGGCCGATGCCCTGTTCGTTAAGGGCTGACATATGTTCCTCATTCTCCCTGACGCCAAGAAGGCCTCCATGAATAGCCGGGTGCAAAGTTTTAACCCTTCCATCCATCATTTCAGGAAAACCGGTGACTTCTTCAATTCCGATCACGTTGATGCCTGCTTCTTCAAGAGCTCGTTTTGTTCCGCCGGTGGAAATCACTTCTACCCCCATGGCCGCCAGTTTTTCAATGAACGGGACGATGCCCTGCTTATCTGATACGCTTACTAATGCTCGTTTCTTCAATTTATCTCACACTCCTCTGCCGTTCTTCGATCACAGTCTGGATCGTTTTTGGATACAAAGCGTGCTCTAATTTCTGAATCTTACGCTGCACATCTTCTTTCGTATCCGTCTCTTCTATTCTAACAGGTTCCTGGGCAATTATAGGACCCGTATCCATTCCTTCATCCACAAAATGGATCGTGATTCCGGAGATCTTAACACGGGCGTCAAACGCCTGGCCAATGGCATCAAGTCCTGGAAATGCCGGAAGAAGTGAAGGATGAATGTTAATAATACGCCCTTCATATTCTTTCAGCAGCGTCCTGCCTACCAGCCTCATATAACCTGCCAGTACCAGAAGCTCAATGCCGCGGGCCCGGAGTTCTTTTAAAATCGCTTCTTCAAACGCCGCTTTTCCATCAAAGTTTTTCGGCGAAAACGAGAAGACCGGAATGTCTGCTGAGGCTGCCCGCTGTTCAGCAAATGCCCCAGGTTTATCACACACGAGAAGTGACACAGAGGCATCAAGGCTTCCACTCGCGCATGCGTCAAGGATCGCCTGAAAATTGCTTCCGCTCCCTGACGCAAAGACTGCTATCTTCATATGTTCAACGCTCCTTTAAACTGCACACCTTCACCTTTAAAGATAGTACCGATTGTCACCGGCTTCTCTCCTTCTGCTTCCAGTCTTTCCATAACCCCGGATACGTCTGCTTTCTTTACTGCCATGACGAGGCCGATCCCCATATTAAACGTCTCGAGCATATCTTCATCAGTGAGGCTTCCTTTTTCTTTCAGCCACTTGAAAACACCAGGGACATCCCAGCTGTCCAGGCTGATATCAGCCCCGAGCCCGTTCCCGAGCATACGCGGCACATTTTCCACAAGGCCTCCGCCGGTAATGTGGGCAGCCGCCCGAACTACTTCTCCGCCAACGAAAGGCTTTAATGCTTTGACATAAATTTTCGTAGGAGTAAGAAATAGTTCCCCTAATGACTTGCCTCTCTCATCTTTATCGGTCCATGACAGACCTGCGTCATTGACAATTTTCCTAACTAATGAAAAGCCGTTGCTGTGGACACCGCTCGCAGGAAGGCCGATCAGTACGTCTCCTTCTGCCGTCCGTTCCGGCCCCCACAATTCAGACTTTTCTGCAGCGCCTACGACAAATCCGGCTACATCATATTCATTATCGTCATACAGCCCCGGCATTTCCGCCGTTTCCCCGCCTACAAGCGCACAGCCTGACTGCCTGCAGCCATCGGCTACTCCTGCAACAATCTGCTCCACCTGAACCGGATCATTTTTTCCGAGTGCCAGATAATCGAGGAAAAATAACGGTGCCGCGCCCTGGACAATGATGTCATTGACACACATAGCCACTGCATCTACCCCGATGGTGTCATGCTTATTCATCTCCTGGGCAATCATCAGCTTCGTACCGACGCCGTCCGTTCCTGAAACGAGCACCGGTTCTTTTAAGTTCAGCAAGGATAAATCGAACAAGCCTCCAAAGCCCCCCAGTCCGCCTATAACTTCCGGGCGCATGGTGGATGCCACATGCTTTTTCATACGGCGGACCCCTTCGTAGCCTGCTTCGATATTTACACCAGCCGATTCATATGCTTTCGACACGTTATTTGCCCCCTAACACTTTATCGTAAGGATGATCTGTTTCCGGAAAAATTTCAGTCGGATACTGGCCTGTAAAACAGGCAAGGCACTGCCCGCAGTTTTCCATGACTGCCGGTCTTCCAATCCCGGTCATCAGACCGTCCACACTTAAATAAGACAGTGAGTCAGCTCCCATTTCATCGCATATCTCCTGCTCAGTCTTGGACGAAGCGATTAACTCGCCTTTAGTCGAAGTATCAATCCCGTAAAAACACGGATTGATAATCGGCGGTGAACTGATACGAACATGGACTTCTTTTGCCCCTGCTTCACGAAGCAGCTTGACGATCCGGCGGGCTGTCGTCCCGCGTACAATCGAATCGTCAATCATGACGACACGTTTACCTTCCACGACCCCTCTGACGGCAGACAGTTTCATTTTCACTCCCTGTTCACGGAGCGCCTGTGACGGCTGAATGAACGTCCTTCCGACATACCTGTTTTTTATGAGGCCAAGCTCATACGGAATCCCTGACTCTTCTGCAAAACCGATGGCGGCCGAAATACTCGAATCCGGCACTCCTGTCACCACGTCCGCCTCAACCGGCGACTCGATGGCCAGCTGTTTACCGAGATTTTTCCGGGCAGCATGAACGTTGATTTCTTCGATGTTGCTGTCAGGGCGGGCAAAGTAGACATACTCCATCGAGCAGATCGTCCGTTTCGTTGACGGGGAAAAGGCTTCGATATGGAGCCCCTCATCATCGATCGTAATCAGTTCGCCCGGCTGGACCTCTCTTACAAACTCAGCGCCGATGATATCAAACGCGCACGTTTCCGAAGACACCACATAAGCATCGCCCAGCTTTCCGATTGACAGTGGACGAAGCCCGTTCGGGTCAAGCGCCACCATCATAAAGTCTTCTACAAGAACAGCCAGAGCGTAAGCCCCTTTTACCATTGTCAGCGCATTTTTCACAGAATCTCTGATACTCGGATACCCGCTCCGCTTAATAAGGTGGGCAATGACCTCGGTATCTGACGTCGTCTGAAAAATACTTCCCTGGTGCTCAAGCTGGCGTTTCAACGCCGTAGCATTAACCAGATTTCCATTATGCGCAAGAGCAAGGCTGCCGGTCTGCGAATTGAACTGGAGCGGCTGGCAGTTAATAAAGTCGCTTCCGCCTGCTGTCGTGTAACGGACGTGGCCAATCGCCCCCGTACCCGTCAGCCCGTCCAGAATGTCCGGGTTAAACACCTCATTGACCAGGCCCATACCCTTATGGATTTTCAGTTTTTCACGGTCGGTAACGACAATTCCCGCACCTTCCTGTCCGCGATGCTGCAGACTGTGAAGGCCGTAATACGTAATATGAGAAGCCTCCTCATGGCCCCACACACCGAAAACTCCGCACTCCTCATTTAATCCTTTGATTTCAGGTAACATGAAATGGCACCTCTCCAAGCGTCCTCCAACGGCTGGACGCGTTCATTAATCAGGGCCGCACCCTGTTTATCTTTCACACGAATCTCAGCAGCATCTGTCACCGTACCAATCGCTTGCGCTTCAGGAATAAGCGCCTCAAACGCTGCCTTGTTCTCTTTTTTCACTGTTAAAATATAGCGTGACGGTGATTCACTGAAGAAAGCAGACAGCACATCGGCGTCCGGGAGTGTTACCTCAGCACCGAACGGCGTTCCAAACGCCTTTTCAGCCAGCGCAACAAGGAAGCCGCCTTCTGACAAATCGTGGGCCGACTGTACGTTGCCGGACTGGATCGCTTTCAGTACGTCCTGCTGACGCTGTTTCTCCGTTTCAAGATCAATAACCGGAGACGGACCGAAAATCCTTCCTTCAGTCATTTTTTGAAGCTCACTTCCCGAAAACTCCGGCTTCGCTTCACCGAGCAGATAAATGATGTCCCCCGTCTGGCGGAACGACTGTTTCGTAATATGGTCCAGCTCATGGATGAGACCGACCATACCGATAACAGGAGTCGGGTAAATCGCTCCTTTACCTGTTTCGTTATATAAGGATACATTCCCTCCGATGACTGGTGTGGCAAGCGCTTCACACGCTTCACTGAGTCCGTCGGTTGATTTTTCAAGCTGCCAGAAGATTTCCGGTTTTTCAGGGCTTCCGTAATTAAGGCAGTCGGTAACGCCTAACGGTTCTGCACCTGAACAGACAAGGTTTCTCGCTGCTTCTGCCACAGCAAGTTTCCCGCCCTCATACGGGTCGAGGTAGATATAGCGGGAATTGCAGTCTGTCGTCATAGCCAGAGCTTTCTTCGTATCACGGATTCTGAGTACAGCCGCATCCGATCCAGGAGCAACGACCGTGTTCGTTCTCACCATATAATCGTATTGCTCATACACCCATTCTTTACTGGCAATCGTCGGCTGACGCAGAAGGTCTTTCAACGTGCCGGCATAGTCTGCTACTTCCGGGCGGTATCCCGCCTGGCTCTGGAATTCCTGGAAATAAGCCGGCTCTATTGACGGCTGATGATAAACCGGAGCTTCTTCCGCCAGTGCGTCAACAGGGACATCCGCCACCGTTTCTCCTTGGTGGATCAGTTTTAGGCGGTGGTCATCCGTTACTTGTCCAACAACCTTTGCCATAAGACCCCACTTTTCAAACAGGCTGATAAATTCCTGCTCGCTCCCTTTCTCAACTACAAGGAGCATTCGCTCCTGTGATTCAGAAAGCATCATTTCATAAGGCGTCATCGCTTTTTCACGCTGGGGAACGGCATCAAGGTTCATTTCAATTCCCGAGCCTGCTTTACTGGCCATTTCTGCCGAAGAAGATGTCAGGCCGGCTGCTCCCATATCCTGAATGCCTACAAGTTTCGGATGTTTCGTTGCTTCAAGACATGCTTCCACAAGAAGTTTTTCCATAAACGGGTCTCCGACCTGGACGGCCGGCCGTTTTGATTCGGACTCTTCGCTCAGTTCCTCGGATGCAAATGTGGCTCCGTGGATCCCGTCCCGGCCTGTACTTGCTCCTACGTATAAAACAGGGTTGCCGACGCCTTTCGCCTGGCCTTTCTGAATATCTTCATGGTCAATAAGCCCGACACACATTGCGTTCACGAGCGGGTTCCCTTCGTAGCAAGGATCAAACTGCACTTCGCCTCCGACAGTCGGAATACCGATACAGTTTCCGTAACCGGCAATACCTGAGACGACCCCTTCAAAAATATATTTCACGCGCGGATTTTTAAGTTCGCCAAAGCGGAGAGAATTAAGTAAAGCAACAGGCCTCGCGCCCATTGAGAAGACATCACGGATAATGCCGCCTACCCCGGTGGCCGCTCCTTCATAAGGTTCTATGGCTGACGGATGGTTATGGCTTTCAATTTTAAATACGACTGCCTGCTCATCGCCGATATCTATAATTCCGGCCCCTTCACCAGGCCCCTGCAGGACTTTCTCTCCAGTTACAGGGAACTTTTTTAGAAGCACTTTGGAATTCTTATAGCTGCAGTGTTCCGACCACATAACAGAGAACAGCCCCAGCTCGGTGTAGTTCGGCAGTCTGCCGAGAATGTCTTCTATCATTTGAAACTCTGTATCGCTGACACCCATCTCCTGGTATATTTTCTCATCTTTAATCATCTGGGGCGACGGTTCATGAAGTAATTGCATGCTGTTCCCTCCAATACTTAACAATCGATTGAAATAGTTTTAAGCCGTCTGCGGATCCGAGTAAATCATCCACCGCCCGCTCGGGATGCGGCATCATGCCCAGTACATTGCCGTTTTCATTCGTAATGCCGGCAATATTGGCGACTGACCCGTTTATATCATCTTTATAAGTAAACACAATCTGGTTGTTGTCCTTCAGCTTCTTAAGGGTGGTTTCATCACAGTAATAATTGCCATCCCCGTGCGCTACCGGAATAGTGATCGTTTCCTCATCTGCATAGCCTGTTGTAAACATCGTGGATTTATTTTTTATTTCCAGCTCCGTCTGTTTACAGATAAATGTCAGTTTAGCGTTCCGGCGCATTGCTCCCGGCAGGAGGCCTGCTTCAAGCAGCACCTGGAATCCGTTGCACACACCGAGAACCGGCTTTCCTTCCGCAGCCGCTTTTTCAACAGCTTTCATGATTGGGGAAAAACGGGCAATAGCTCCTGAACGGAGATAATCACCATAAGAGAACCCTCCAGGAAGCAGTACTGCGTCAAATCCTTCCAGACTCGTTTCGTCGTGCCAGACGTAGGCCGCTTCTTCACCGAGTTCATCTTTAACCGCATGGTACATATCTAAATCACAGTTGGAGCCCGGAAATACGATGACTGCAAACTTCATGAAGAGACAACCTCCTCTGTTTCATAGGTGTAATCTTCTATAACTGGATTAGCAAGAAGTTTATCGCACATCTCTTTGACCTGTGCATCGACCGTGTCTTTTTCAGCTTCAATTCGGAGAGTCATGACTTTCCCGATTCTGACCTCTTCCACCCCTTCATAGCCAAGGTGATGAAGTGAATTTTTTACAGCTGAACCTTGAGGATCCAGAACCCCTTCTTTTAACGTTACATAGACTTTAACTTCATACATCATTGTGTGTGTCCCCCTAGTCTCGAAAAAATAGTTTCATAGCCTTCCTGCAAATTGCCCTGCTGGAAACGGAATAAATCTTTATCAAATGATTCACCTGTTTTTTTGTCCCAAAGCCGGCACGTATCCGGAGAAATTTCGTCGGCCAGCAGCACATTGCCTGACGCATCTCGCCCGAATTCAAGTTTAAAGTCGATCAGCTGAACGTCGATGCTCTCAAAAATATCAATCAGCTGTTCATTGACAGCCAATGCTTTCTCTTTCATCGACTGCACTTCGTCTTCTGAGGCGAGCTTTAACGCCTGAATGTGTTCCTCATTCATAAGAGGGTCGCCCAGCTCATCGTCTTTGTAGTAAAACTCCACAATCGGCTTGTCAAAAGCCTGCCCTCTCTGGAATCCGAGACGCTTGACAAGACTGCCCGCAGCAACATTTCTGACGACTACTTCTACAGGAATGATCGTCACTTTGCGGATCAGCTGTTCAGTCTCAGAGAGGCGCTCGATAAAATGGCTTTTGATTCCTTTTTTAGCCAGCGAAGAAAAAATCAGAGAACTGATCTCGTTGTTCAGGCGTCCTTTTCCTTTTAAGACATCTTTCTTTTCTCCGTTAAATGCTGTGGCATCATCTTTGTACGCCACCCAAAGCACGCCGGGTTTGTCTGTTTCATAAATGCGTTTCGCTTTTCCTTCATATAAACATGCTTTCTTTTCCACGGTGAAACGCCTCCTGTGTATTTGAAAATTGGCAATTTTCTTTGTTCTGAAGGTGCAGTTGGCACCATTTTTCAGCAGCACCTGCCGGATGGCAGGCACCGCTGTTTATTTAATTTAACCCTAACCGTTCGAAAATTGTATCGACATGTTTTAAATGGTGCTGATAATCAAAGCAGTCGTCCAATTCTTCAGATGACAAATGCGCCGTAATACGCTCGTCTTCTTCAACAAGGCTTCTGAATTGAACCGCTCTTTCCCAGGCTTCCATTGCTTTCGGCTGGACAAGATCGTATGCTTCTTCACGGGCCATGCCTTTGTCAATCAATGACAATAACACCCGCTGGGAATAAATAAGTCCGTAAGTCCTGGACATGTTGCGTTTCATATTATCAGGGAACACCGTTAAATTTTTCACGATATTGCCGAATCTGTTCAGCATATAATTCAGGGCAATCGTCGCATCAGGAAGAATAATTCGTTCAGCTGATGAATGGGAGATATCCCGTTCATGCCAGAGAGCCACATTCTCATAAGCTGTCATGACGTGGCCGCGAAGTACTCTGGCAAGCCCTGTCATATTCTCCGACCCGATCGGATTTCGTTTATGAGGCATCGCTGATGACCCTTTCTGTCCCTTCGCAAAAAATTCTTCCACTTCGCGTGTCTCGCTCTTTTGGAGGCCGCGGATTTCAACAGCCATTTTCTCAATGGAAGAGGCGATTAACGACAGCGTCGCAACATAATGAGCGTGCCGGTCGCGTTGAAGGGTCTGGGTGGAAATCGGTGACGCTTCAAGGCCAAGCCCTTCACACACATGCTTTTCAACTGATGGATCAATATTCGCATACGTACCCACGGCACCCGAAAGCTTTCCTACCCGGACTGTTTCAGCAGCCTGGCGGAAACGCTCCAGATTCCGGTTCATTTCTTCGTACCAGAGGGCCAGCTTTAACCCGAAGGTGGTCGGTTCAGCGTGCACGCCGTGTGTCCGCCCCATCATGACAGTCGATTTATGTTCAACCGCTTTGTCTTTTAAAATGTCGATAAAGTTAAGAATGTCTTTTTCCAGAATCTCATTCGCCTGCTTTAATAAGTAAGAGAGCGCGGTATCCACGACGTCTGTGGACGTTAGCCCGTAATGCACCCATTTCCGCTCTTCCCCGAGCGACTCGGATACAGCCCGTGTAAATGCTACGACATCGTGCCGGGTCTCAGCTTCAATTTCATGTATTCTCTCCACATCGAATGCTGCATTTTCGCGGATTTTCTCCACGTCCGCTTTAGGGATGTCCCCCAGTTCCGCCCATGCTTCACAGGCGAGAATTTCCACTTCAAGCCACGCTTGGAAGCGGTTCTTTTCAGTCCAGATAGCCCCCATTTCAGGGCGCGTATAACGTTCAATCATCCAAATGCCTCCTAAGTATTAATCCTTTTTCCAGATGTGTGACTGGTCGATCTTTTCAAGTGTTTCTTCAAGATTATTTGTTAAAAAGTTAAGGTGGCCCATTTTACGGCCGGTACGTGCTTCTTTTTTTCCGTAAAGATGCAGGTGCCCGTCCGGAAGACCAGTCAGACCGTTCACAACATCCGGGACGTGTTCCCCTAATATATTAACCATGATGACCGGTTTCAGTAAATCAGTTTTTCCAAGCGGCCAGCCGCAGACAGCACGGATATGCTGCTGAAACTGGGATGTTTCACACGCGTTAATCGTATAGTGGCCCGAGTTATGTGGCCTTGGCGCCAGTTCATTGACATAAATTTTCCCATTTTCAGCGACAAACATTTCAACCGCCAAAGTGCCGATGAGATTAAACGATTCAGCCAGGCGTGTAGCGATTTGCGTCGCTTCTTCCTCCACTTCAGCAGGAATCCGGGCTGGCACAATGGACTGGTGAAGAATGTTATTGACATGAATGTTTTCTGCGACTGGAAATGTCGTCATCTCTCCTTTAGTGCTGCGGGTTACGATGACAGAAATTTCTTTTTCGAACGGAATCCACGCTTCCAGTACAAACGGTCCTTTGCCTTCAAGCTCGTCCCACGCCTCAGACAAACCCTCTTCCGTACGGATGACTTTCTGGCCTTTTCCATCGTAACCGCCTCGCGTCGTCTTCAAAACGGCAGGAAAACCTAATGAATCAGCTGCTTCTTTTAATTCACTGGCTGTTTCAACTTCCCTGTAAGGGACCACCGGCACATTAAAGGAACGAATTGCCTTTTTCTCATGGCACCGGTCCTGGGTAATGGCGAGAAGGTCGCTCCCCTGCGGCAAATACATTTGCTGTTCCAGCCATGTGGCTGTTTCAGAATCAATATTTTCAAATTCATAAGTAAGCACGTCACAAATCTGTGCCAGTTTTTCAGCGCCTTTTAAGTCATCATAGGCTGCTTCAACCTGTTCGTCAGCAACCTGTCCACATGGCGAATCAGGCGCCGGATCAAGGACAGCAATACGGTAGCCCATCTCTCTGGCGGACAGGGCCATCATCCGGCCAAGCTGGCCGCCGCCGAGAATTCCGATCGTTTTTCCCGGTTCAATCCAGTCGCTTCTCATATTAACTCTCCTTGCTGGGTGACTTCATGGCGCTTTTTTTCCCGCCTTAATTCAAGGTTCTCCTGCAGTTTCGCGTCATGAACGGCCAACTGTTGGGCAGCGAGAAGAGCCGCATTAATCGCGCCTGCTTTCCCTATAGCTACAGTGGCCACCGGAACGCCGGCCGGCATCTGGACAATCGACAGAAGGGAATCCATTCCTGAGAGGGCTTTAGACTGAACCGGCACCCCGATCACAGGAAGTGTTGTTTTTGCTGCTACCATTCCCGGCAGGTGAGCTGCCCCGCCCGCTCCTGCGATGATGACTTCAAGTCCCCGCTCTCTCGCTGTTTCCGCGTACTCAAACATAAGATCAGGCGTCCGGTGGGCCGAAACTACTTTGGTCTCCAGCGGTACACCAAGCTCCTTTAACGTTTCTACCGTATGTTTCATTGTCTCCCAATCAGATGTGGATCCCATGATAACGCCTACTTTTACAGTCATATAAGTACCTCCGAATCTATTTGTATATAAAAAAACGCATCTTATTGTCCATTCATGAGAGTGAGGGACAATAAGACACGTCTGGGATGATTGTACAATGTCAGATGACCGCACAATAAAAAGTGCGCATCACAGCAGGAGTCCAGTGCCGGCCAGTTCATTTGCATTATGCGGGCATCTGTCCTCTTATCACGTACATTTGTGTCCATCTCCCTCATAGTCCGCCGATTTACGGTCAGCAGGTAGAAACTTTCAGGCCGTATCCCTGATATTATATGAGGCAATGTCATTTTGTTGGTGGTTTAATCATACCAACAGCCGGCTAGTGAGTCAACCTAATTTCGAACAATTACTATTTTTAACTGATGATCGTTCGGGATTTGGGGCAGATATGTGTTTTTTGAAGAGGGACATTCCTCATTTGAAGGAAGGAATGGAGTGGTTCGCCGGTTGGGAGCGGGGGAGAAGGGGGGAATCGCTGATTGATGTGCTGGTTTCGCCGATAGATTCTGTTTTTCGCTGATTGATCCAGTTTTTCGCCGATTGAATTAAATTTTCGCTGATTGAACCCAGTTTTCCGCTGATAGGGCCCAACTATTCCCCCTCATTTAATAAAACCCCGCGCCTCCATGGCCGGGGTTTCCCATCAACACTATCATAAGACCTAATTCCACATATTAATAAGGAGATTTCCCTGAAAAAAAGACCGCATCAGCTCCCTGATGCTCTGCTTTCCCCTATTCCACCGGTTTTCCTTCAAAGACGATGCGCTGGCGGGCGACTTCCACGTCCATTTTTCCATTGCGCTTTACTTCCTTTAATACCGGTTCTTCCATCCGTCGAACCGGCATGTAGCCTTCTTTTGCCATTCGCGCGAGGCAGTCATCAATTGTTTCATTTTCTTCTACATAAAAGCGTTGTTTCTTCTTTTTTGCTGCCATAAAACTAACGTTTCACTCCTTTTAGCCAGAAGCCTCCAAAAAATGCTTTCGTATCATGGGAGATAATAAAAGCGTTCGGATCGAGTGCCTTTACCATTTGATAAAGCTTCCCTTCCGAACGGCGGGATGTCAGTATTTCCATCATCAGCCGTTCGCCTTCCCGTCCGTAGGCGACCCAGTTAGTGACGCCATATCCTTCGTCACGCAGCCGGTTCGGAATATCTGGTTCATATTCTTTCGTTATCACATTAACTGTAATATACCCTAATGCCAGTTTTTCTTCAATCTTCATACCTACCAGTACTCCTATGGCGTAACCGACAGCGTATGCAATAATATTTTCCACCCTGTCAAGATTGTCCAGGACGATGCCAAGGCCGATGATGTAAATGATTATTTCAACGATGCTCGTCAGGGCTGCCGCATACCGCTGGCCTTTCAGTGTCAAAATCATTCTTACGGTAAAAAGTGTGACATAAACAATATTGATAACAAGAATAATACCAATCATTCCAAGGACCTGATTTAAGATCGTCTGAAGCATCCGCCCATCCTCCTGAAAAAAAGCATTATAAGGCATAAAAAGCTGTATAACACCTTTTAATAAGTTTATATATAATAAACAGATCGTTATCTTCATTTAACGTCCGTTTCCTGCTATTTTAATTTCTTTTTGTAAAAATAGATATCAATTCTTTTCCAAAAATAATGCTAAAAAATGACAAATCCAGACTCTCAGTTAATTGCCTGATCATGCTGCAGCCAGTGATGAGAAAAAGAAAAAAGCCCCCATAAGGCTTAGTAGTGAGCCTTATGAGGGTCCTGAAATGTCTTTTCCTATTTAATTTACAGCAGTAACATGAATGTGGCCGTCTTTTATATCCACTTTACAGCTGCTGATATCTTCGCTGTCCATGATCAGGTCAACAATCTTGTCTTCTACTTGTTCCTGAATTGTCCTGCGGAGCGGCCGGGCTCCGTATTTTGGATCATGGCCCAGCTCCGCTAATTTTTCAACTGCTGGATCTGTCACTGTTAATTCAATTCCCTGTTCCTTGCTGTGCTCAGTAACTTCTTTAAGCATTAGCCTGGTGATCGCAATCAGGTCTTCTTTGCCGAGCGCATCGAACTCGACTACCCGGTCAATCCGGTTCATGAATTCCGGTTTAAAGTAAGCTTCCAGCGGCTTAGCATTTGTAGTCATCACCAGAATCGTCTCTTTAAAGTTCACTGTACGCCCCTGGCTGTCGGTGAGTCTCCCATCTTCCAGGACCTGCAGGAACATGTGCTGGACATCCGGATGGGCTTTTTCCATTTCATCAAGCAGAAGAATGGAGTACGGGCGCCGGCGAACTTGTTCTGTTAATTGTCCTGCTTCTTCGTGCCCCACATATCCCGGTGGAGACCCGATAAGTTTGGACACACTGTGCTTTTCCATAAATTCACTCATATCGAGCCGAACCATTGCCTCTCTGTCTCCGAATAACTCTTCTGCGAGCGCCCTGGTCAACTCTGTTTTTCCGACACCTGTCTGGCCGTGGAACATAAATGAGGCCATCGGGCGTCCTTCTCTTCGGAAACCTGCCCTTCCGCGGCGGACTGCTTTAGCGACGGCAGAGACTGCTTCTTTTTGTCCAACCACGCGTTCTTCGAGGTTTTGCTGAAGATTCTGAAGCTTTTCCTGTTCAGCCTGCTCAAGCTTTTGAACAGGAATGCCGGTTTTCTGTTCAATGATTTCCTGGATGTCCGATACGTGAACGACAAGATCAGTGTCAGTGGCTTTTTCAAGTTTTTCCTGAAGCTGCAGTTCTTCCTGGCGGAGTTTGGCTGCCTTCTCGTAATTTTCTTTTTCAGCAGCCTCCTGCTTTTCCTTTTCAATTGTCTTAAGCCGGGCTTCAAGCTCGTCTTTATTTCCTGTGCCTTCCCGTAAATTGATTTTGGCTCCGGCGATATCCATTAAATCAATCGCTTTATCCGGCAGCCTGCGGTCCTGGATATACCTGTGGGACAGCCGGGCACACGCCTCAAGCACTTCCTCAGGGTAAGTGACCCCGTGATAAGCTTCGTATTTCGGGGCGAGCCCTTTTAAAATTGCCACCATGTCTTCTACTCTAGGTTCTTTCACATCTACCGGTTCAAAACGGCGCTCCAGCGCTGAATCTTTTTCGATAATGCGGTATTCCTTGTACGTCGTGGCACCGATGACCTGAATCTGACCTCCGGCAAGCGCAGGTTTTAAAATATTTCCCGCATCCGTTGAGCCTTCTGTTTTCCCAGCTCCCACCAGCTGGTGGATTTCATCGATAAACAGAATAATATCCGGGTCTTCCTCAAGCTCGCTTACGAGCTGCTTCATTTTTTCCTCAAACTGGCCACGGTAGCTCGTGCCTGACAATAGAGAAGCCACATCAAGGGAAATGAGCTTTTTGCCTTGCAGCTTTGCCGGCACCTCTCCTTCATTAATTTTAATGGCCAGGCCTTCCGCAATCGCTGTTTTTCCTACTCCCGGTTCACCGGTTAAAACAGGGTTATTTTTGTTTCTCCGGTTAAGAATTTCTGCTACCTGGTTAATTTCCTTTTCCCTGCCAATAACCGGGTCGATTAACCCTTTTTTAGCCTGGGCGGTCAAATCCCTCCCGTAAGTCTCCAGGATGCTTTCCTTTTGATCTTTCTGCGGCTGCTGAATGGAGCATGAGCCTGTCTGCCCCTCGTTCTGCCCCTGTGAAAAAGACTGAAACGAGTGACTGTTTTGAGATGTTTTGTTTGCCTGCCTGCTTAATGCTTCATAACAGACTGAGCAAAGCTGAGCGGACTGTTCCTGTCCGTTTACATTGACGCGCCAAAAGATTGTCGCCTCTCTCTCCTGACATTGCTGACATTTCATTTTATAAACGCCTCCTTTTAATTATTTTTGACTTTGACTATATTTGACTATTATTTATTTCCAGTATAGACGGAACGTCAAAAAAGGTCAAGGATTTCCTTAACCTTTTTTGACCTTTTATTAATCTGTGTTGACGGGGTCAGACCCCCCAGTAATTCCCAGGGCTTTTTCTTCCGCGGGGATGCGGATGTAAAGAAGGATAAAGGCGTTTAAGAGGGTGAACACGAGTAAAGTAAAGTATGCCTGAAAGATTAGCGGCATGATGATCAGTTCGAGTGTAACGATAATGTAGTTCGGGTGGCGTATTTTTCCGTACGCCCCTTTTTCAACCCGTTTTTCTCCGGGGATCACGAGAATTTTAGTATTCCAGAACCTCCCGAGGGACTGAAGAATCCAGATTCTCATTCCTTGAACGACAATAAACAGCGCCAGAAATACAGGCCAGAAAGGATGCAGTGCTCCCGCTCCTGTCAGCCATTCCAGAAGCAAAGCGGCAAAAAAGCCTCCGTGGACAAGGACGATCCATTTATAATGGCTCCGCCCATGCTCAACCGCTCCTCTCTCTCTCATCCACCGCTCATTTCTTTTGGCGTAGATGAGTTCAACGATTCTCTGCACGATAACTGCGGTCCATACAACCCAGAAAAGCGTCACACGGCTTCCCTCCATTCCAGCAGCAGTATTTCAGAGCAGAACCCTGGCCCGAGAGCAGCTACCAGGCCCTTTTCCCCTTCGCTTCGTTTCTCTTTTAAAAATTCCTTAAGCACATACAAAACAGTAGGCGATGACATATTGCCATGGTCTTTCAGAATCCTTCGAGGGATGTCAGTCATGGATTCCTTGAAATTTAACGCCTGTTCATATGCCTGAAGAACTTTTTTACCGCCCGGATGCGCAACAAAGGCAGTTATCTCTTCCAAATCAACTGACATTTTTGACAAAAAGGTGGTGACGTTCGGCTTCAGCCAGTTTTCTATGACATGAGGAATATCCCGGGAAAATATTACGTGCAGCCCGTCATCCTGCAGATCCCAGCCCATGATATCTTCGGAATCAGGCATATGTGTAGACTGGGTTCCTGAAATGAAAGGAAAACTCCCCGGGCTTTCACTCACAGCCTGATCACCTGCCACAAGCGCACAGGCCACCCCGTCACCAAACAAGGAGGTCCCTACAAGGTTACTTTTTGAGCGGTCGTCTTTTGCAAAAGTCAGACTGCAAAACTCAATGCAGAGAACGAGCACTTTTGCTTCCGGAAAAGCAGCACAATAGTCGTACGCCCGGCTCAGCCCTGCCGCTCCGCCAGCACAGCCAAGCCCCCATAAAGGAAGACGCTTAATGTGGGGAGAAAACGACAGCTTGTTCATTATTTTTGCATCAATGGTCGGCGTGGATATGCCTGAGCTGGAGACAAAAATAAAAGCATCGATGTCTTCCAGGCTGCAGTCGATATACTTTGATGCTTCCTCGACACTGTTTTGGACCGCCTTAGTTCCCAGTTCAACAGCTGCTTCCACATACAAACTGTTTTTCTCGGAAAAAGTATGCGGTTCCAAATACCACTCTTTTGGTCCCATAAATTGTCGTTCCGTTATTTCACTATGGTCGAATACTTTAATCAGCCGGTCAATTTGCGGATAAGAAGATGAAAAAAGATTATAAACAAGTTCTTTAGTTTCCTGCTGGCTCATACGGTACGGAGGAATCTCAGTACTTACTGAAACAATTGCTGGCAAAGGAAGCCCTCCTTAATTATCTCGTGGTATATGTTTCCTTTAGGATGTCACATCCGCGATGTTATCATGCTTTTTATTTTCACTAAAGGGAGATGTCTGAAACTTCAAAATTTTACTGCATTCGTAAAGACTACTTTATGGTAATATTTTACTTAACAAGCATGGTATTTTAAATTGAAGGTGCTATTAAAGAATGACCGTTGATATTTTGTGCCTTTGCGTACTCCTGTCTGTAACTTAATTTTGCCGATTCACTCTCGGCGAAGGCTTATACCACAGGCATAAGTGCAACATCGTCGCAGGGATCTTCGGCTAACCCCTTCACGTCCTGTGAAAACGCCGAAGTCACCACATCCATGTGGAAGTTCGCTGTGTTTTCTTTACCCAAGGGCTTGTCTTCAACTAACTTCCCCGAAGGAGTCCTTCGGCGAAGTGGATTTTCAGACTGCGCTTATCCTCCGGGTGTCCTCGCCTTCGTTCAACGGCAAAGTTGTTTTTATAGTGAAGAACAGAGTTTTTTATTGCAGGTTGGCTCATTAGGGAATACATGCCTTTGCTTTTTTGCCCGAGGGCTTATCTTAATTTATAAGATTAACAAAGCTTTACAGAAAGTTGAACAGGGGGGATTCTAGTGAAGACAGAACCAATAACATGGGAAGGAAAAACACGATTTTTCCATAAAAAAAGAGTCAAGGTGATCACAGGTATTATTGTGGCACTGGCTGTACTGATCGTTACAGGTTTAGTGTTTGCCCAGTGGTTTATATCAAAAAGCCTTCCGGATCTTGATGGAGCTGTTGTGCGGGCACCCGTGTCGGCTGAAGTGGAAGTCATCAGGGACGACAGGGGCGTGGCGCAAATTAAAGCTGGGAAAATGGAAGATTTATTTTTTACCCAAGGGTATGTGATGGCCCAGGACCGTCTTTTTCAAATGGATATGACACGCCGTCTGGCCGGCGGACGGTTAGCTGAAGTTGTCGGGGAAGCGGCTCTCGACAGTGATAAATTCTTCCGTACATACGGGATGCACCGCTCTGCCGATGGCCTGATCGCTGAGTTCAACAGTGAGACGGCGGCAATGGTGGAAGCCTTCGCTTCAGGAGTTACTGCTTATATCAATAAGGCATTTGAAAATAATGAACAGCCGCTCGAGTTCCGTATACTAGACTATATACCGGAACCTTGGACAGCGGAAGACACGGCAATAGCTGTTAAGTATATGGGATACACCCTTACAGGGAATTTTCGCCAGGAGCTTGAGAACTATCAGCTCGTTAAAATGTTTGGTGAAGAGGCCGTACATCTTTTTCCCGAATACCATATTAACGACGATTTCCCTGTTATTGACGGGGAAAGCGGAGGTTCAGCCCGGAAAAATCAAATAGACCCTGCCCTCTCGGCTTATTTAAACTCCTTTCAGACCAATGAACCGGTGTTTAAGGCTGAAGGCTTTAATAAAATCACAGCGTTTGCTCCTGATGAGTGGAACGGGAGCAACAACTGGGCAATCAGCGGTGAGTATACAGACTCGGGTTATCCTCTTATCGCTGATGACCCTCATTTAGGGCTTGCCATTCCAAGTGTCTGGTATCAGACACACCTGGAACTGGAAGATGACTTTCATTCCATTGGCGTAACGGTTCCGGGCATCCCTGGAGTTGTGCTTGGACATAACGGCCATGTCAGCTGGGGTGTGACCTCGCTGTCAGCAGATTATGAGGATATCTTTCTTGAACAGGTCAATCCTGAAAATCCAAATGAGTACTTGTTTGACGGCGAATGGGAGGAAGCTGAACTGATTGAGGAAGAGATTTATATTGACGGAAAGGACCGCCCTTATATTCACAGGGTCGAACTTACCCGGAACGGGCCGGTCATGAATAAAGTCACTGAAGATGGCCCGTATCAGGCTTTTTCTTTGCGCTGGAGCGGGATGGAGCCAGGAGAGGAACTTAACGGCATTCTCCGGGTGAACCGGTCAACGGACGCCAATGAATTTATGAATGGCCTGGACGGGTTTGTCACCCCTGGTTTAAGCTGGGTATTTGCAGACACCGATGGGAATATCGGTTTCCGCGGACAGGCGCTCATACCTGTCAGGCCACAGTCTGACGGCCGTTTTCCAGTCCCAGGCTGGGACCCTGACTATCAGTGGGACGGCTTTATTCCAGCTGAAGACCTTCCGGAAATCATGAACCCCGACAGCGGTTATATAGTTACCGCAAACAATAAGCCGGCAGGAGAAGATTACGGATATAATATTGGGCGAAGCTTCTATCCCTACAGAGCAGTAAGACTGACCGAAATAATTGAGGAACAGCTGGCTTCCGGAAGCCCCTTCACCCTTGAGGATATGGGAAAAATGCAGTCGGATTTTAAAAATACGCAGGCACGTGACCTTCTTCCATTGCTTGTGGAAGCCGTAGAAACCTGGGATCCCTCCTCCCATCCTGCAGAAAGTCTGGAAGGGGAAGAACTGGATCCGCTCAGCGAGACCGAACTTGAAACACTGGAACTATTAAATGACTGGGATTTCATTGAAAGAACAGACAGCCCGGAGGCTCTTGTCTGGCAATTGTGGTACTCTTCTTTGCCCCAACATCTCTTTGACCGTTATCTGGATATAGAGCTGTCTAACAGCCTGACAATCCACCGGGTGATTACGGAAGCAGCACAGCATGAAAACAGTCTCTTATTCGGCTTTTTAGAAGAGGACTGGCACATCCCGTTTCCTAAAGCTGCGCGGGAAACTTTTTACGAAGCTGTAGAGATGGCTAAAGACCTGCAGGGAAACCAGCCTGGCAGCTGGGCTTGGGGGGAGCGGCATCAGCTCGAATTTGATCATCCTTTAGGGTCTGTCTGGCCGCTCCAATTGTTATTTAACCTCGGCTCCTGGGAGACAGGCGGAAGCGGTGCTACGCCTGGGGCGATGGGCTATGACACGGAAACCGGCATCACCAACCATGCTGCCGGATGGCGGTTCATAGGCGACCTTTCTTCAGTAAATGGTTTCTTCGACGTGATGGTTCCCGGCCAGTCAGGCCAGTGGCGCTCGCCCCATTACGATGATCAAATTGATACATGGGTAGAAGGCGGATACTACCCGATGATTTATGATAAAGCAGAAAGAAATGATATGAACAGGGTGGTCTTTATCCCTGAAGAGGCCGGTACTGAGTGATTTTTTAAGGGGGGATTCAGGGACAGGTGCCGGCTGATTTCCAGCCATACACCTCCTTCCCGGCCCCCCCTCACAAAAAGTATTAATTTCAGGCCGCCAGGTGGACGCTTGCCTAGGGGCTTGTCTTCAGCTAAATTCAACTCAGCCTGCAGCTTCGTTGAATTGGATCTTCAATCAGTCGATCCCTTTTCGGAAACGGGATACGAACGGATTCCCTGCTTCCCAGAACCTCCAGAGGTACTCTCTTGCTTCCCCGCTGTTATCTATGCCGATCCTTGGGCCTGTTTTAATTTCCTCGGCCGCCCTGCCTTCTGCGATGTACAAAGGCGGCTCATGGAGCGGACGTCCATAATCCGCTTTTACAATGCCTAACGCTTTTGTCAGTTTTCCCGGCCCATTAGTCAAATCCACAGTTCTCCGGGCTTTTGGCCGCCGCCGGTGCATGAGTTCAAGTCCTTCTACTGGTTCTACCGCTCTGATTAAAACAGCTTCCGGATTTAAATCGCCTCCGCTTACCACATTTACAAGACAATGCGTATGCATTACATAAGTATAGGTAAAACCGGACGGCCCGAACATAACTTCTGTTCTTGCTGTTCTCCGGTTCCCGAAACTGTGCGCCGCCCTGTCACCTGGTCCTTTATAAGCTTCTGTTTCTACAATTTTCCCCGCGGCTGTTCCTTCTTCTGTTTCTTTTATAAGTATTTTTCCGAGCAGATTTCTGGCCAGCTCCAATGTTGGCTGGTCGAAAAACTCAGGTTTAATCTTTTCCCACGACATCTTTTACACTCCTTCGGGGCTCTGTTTCAATATATTATTCTTTCCCTTTTCAGTCCGGGAGAATAAACATCAGCTTTTAAGCTAAATAAACGAAATGCCGCGCTTCTTTGAAAAGAAGACACGGCACTTTAATTACTCACCTAAATAAACAAAGTATAATATGAAAACGATAAACAGGACGTACATAATCGGGTGGACTTCTTTCGCCCGGCCTTTACAGACCATCGTGATCGGATACATTAAGAAACCGAGGGCAATTCCTGTCGCAATGCTGTAAGTTAAAGGCATGGCGATCACTGTGAAAAATGCAGGAACGGCAATCTCAAATTTTTTCCAGTCGATATTTGCTAATGCTCCTGCCATTAACACGCCGACTACGACAAGAGCCGGAGCAGTTACCGATGCTGTTACGACGACGAGAAGCGGCGAAAAGAGCAGCGCAATCAGGAAGAGCACCCCTGTGACGATTGAAGCGAAACCTGTACGCGCGCCTGCTGCAATGCCTGACGTCGACTCAATATAGGCTGTAGTGGTAGAAGTACCCAGCACAGCTCCTATTGAAGTTGCAGATGAATCAGCCAGCAGGGCACGCTGTGCACGAGGCAGTTTATTGTCCTTCACGAATCCTGCCTGGTTCGCCACTGCAAACAGTGTTCCGGCTGTATCAAAGAAGTCAACAAACAAGAACGTCAAAATAACAATAATTAATTGGAGGGTAAAAATCTCGCCAAGGCCCATTTCCCCAAATGGCGCAAATGCTGCCCCAAACGTTGGAGCGAGACTTGGAACGGCTCCGATAACCTGGGAAGGAACAGGAATCACGTTAAACAGCATACCTGCAACAGCAGTCAGGACCATCCCGTAAAAAATTCCGCCTTTAAGGCCAAGACTCATTAAGACAACAGTAATAATAATCCCGAAGACAGCCAGCAGTGTAGCCGGCGCTCCTAAATCACCAATTTCAACGAGAGTAGCTTCGGACATCACAATAATTTCCGCATTCTGCAGACCAATAAAGGCAATAAACAAACCAATCCCGGCTCCTGCCGCGTACTTCAGCTCTGCCGGTATAGCATTAATAATAAATTCACGAATCCCTACTACAGTAATAATAATAAAAATAATACCTGACATAAATACACCTAGCAGCGCTGTTTCCCAAGGAATACCCATTCCTAATACGACAGAATAAGTAAAGAAAGCATTCAGCCCCATACCCGGAGCAAGCGCAATCGGGTAACGGGCGACAATTCCCATGATCATGGTCCCGAGGGCAGCAGCTAACGCGGTGGCCAC
Organism: Salipaludibacillus aurantiacus; assembly: GCF_900111295.1. Classification (GTDB taxonomy): domain Bacteria; phylum Bacillota; class Bacilli; order Bacillales; family Salisediminibacteriaceae; genus Salipaludibacillus; species Salipaludibacillus aurantiacus. The sequence continues at coordinate 98,204 of NZ_FOGT01000006.1, forward strand.
ATAAACAGCCCCTTCATCCATTCGGGCCCCAGCCAGAATCGACGGGTTCACAAAGAGAATATACGCCATTGCAAGGAAGGTTGTGACTCCCCCCATGATCTCGCGGTTATAATTAGTCCCTAACTCATCAAAACGAAAATAACGCTCCATCTCTTTAAACTCCCTTTCAAAGTAAATTCCAATAAATGGGGGGTCTGACCCCCTAAACAAAAAAGCTCTGGTTCCCCAAAACTGGGAACCAGAGCTTAACGTTTCACATACGAGACGACGGTGCAGGATAAACCGCAGAAAAGAAACTTTTCATGCTGGTCTGAAACTAATCCTGCCTTCATCGTTCGTAGTCGAGCTATTTACGGCAGCTCGGTAGAAACTGTCGGGCCCTATCCCCGAAATTATACGAACATTCGACATATCTTTTTCACAGGAATTAGTTTAGCAACCTATCAATCTATTGTCAAGTGAAACACGAATGTTAATTTTAACTTACAAAATTTTATTCGGTTTTTCCGAAAAGCGCCTGCCTGACGTTCCTGATACGAGTGTTCTTACTCCCACTCGATTGTGCTTGGCGGCTTAGAAGTAATATCATACACTACGCGGTTGACGTGTTTAACTTCATTCACAATACGGGTCGAAATCACTTCAAGCACATCATAAGGGATGCGGGCCCAGTCAGATGTCATCCCGTCAATAGAGGTTACAGCACGTATGCCGACGGTGTAATCATACGTCCGTTCATCTCCCATGACACCCACACTTCTCATGTCAGGAAGAGCGGTGAAATACTGCCAGATTTCACGGTCGAGGCCTGCTTTTTTAATTTCATCGCGAAGGATGGCGTCTGATTCACGAACAATTTCAAGTTTCTCATCCGTAATTTCCCCAAGAACGCGAATACCAAGGCCTGGACCCGGGAACGGCTGGCGCCACACGATCTCGTCCGGCAGTCCCAGCTCGGCACCTACTTCACGGACTTCGTCTTTAAATAGTGTATTTAAAGGCTCAATTAAATCCAGTTTCATATTTTCAGGCAGTCCGCCTACATTATGGTGAGATTTAATTGTCTGAGCTGTATCGGTTCCACTTTCAATAATATCGGTATAAAGCGTTCCCTGAGCAAGAAAATCCACATCAGTCAGCTTGCCGGACTCTTCTTCAAACACGTAAATAAATTCGTTGCCGATAATTTTACGTTTTTGTTCAGGATCTTTGACTCCCTGCAGTTTAGTCAAGAATCTTTCCTGCGCGTCAATCTTAACGACGTTCATATCAAAGCCTTCGGTGAATGTTTCCATTACGCTGTCAGCTTCATTTTTTCTGAGCAGGCCATGGTCAATAAACATGCAGATCAGCTGATCGCCGATCGCTTTATGGATGAGTGCAGCTACGACTGAGGAGTCCACCCCGCCGCTCAAGGCACAAAGAACTTTCCGGTCGCCTACTGCCTGACGGACTTTATCTACTTCCATGTCAATGAAATTCTCCATTGACCAGTTGCCTTCACACTGGCACACCGTATATATAAAGTTTCTGAGCATCTCATTCCCATACTCGGAGTTACGCACTTCCGGATGGAACTGCACGCCGTACAACCCGCGGCTCTCGTCGCTCATTGAAGCCACCGGGCAAGAAATGTTCGTTGCGTCAACCGTAAATCCGGCAGGCGGCGCCTTAACCAGGTCACCATGGCTCATCCATACTGATTGCTCTTTAGGAAGATCCCCGAATAGTTTTGAGTCATTTTGAATGGCAATATTGGCTTTCCCGTACTCCCGGTGGTTAGCCGCTTCAACAGACCCTTCAAAATGATGGGTCATCAGCTGCATCCCGTAACAAATACCGAGAACCGGAATTCCAAGGTCAAAAATCTCTTCATCACAGCGAGGTGCGCCTTCAGCATACACACTGCCCGGTCCGCCTGAAAAAATGATTCCTTTTGGATTAATTTCTTTGACTTCTTCAGCCGTAATTTTATGGGATACTAATTCGCTGAAAACACCTAAATCTCTGATACGGCGGGTAATTAACTGATTATACTGGCCGCCAAAATCAAGTACGATTACTTTCTCCTTAATCTCATTCATTTCTTTAACCCCTCTTCTTTTATTAAAACTAACGCGCTGTAAAATTTAAAAGAGCCAAACTACAAAAAAAACCGGATAAACGGCCTCGTATAAAAATATACGAAGGCAGAATTTCCAGTTTACATACAAGAAAATCCACCTTCATAGTCAGGCCGTTTAAGGCAGCCCGGTAGAGACTCTTGAGCCGTATTCTCAAGGATATATGAGGCTGAATAGCTATATAATAGTTTTATATATCCGCACACCGGAACCGGCACTTCTGTCGCCGGCCCCTGATTTGGCATTACAGGTGCACTGTGTTAAATACTGATTTATTTTATCAATTGGTTGCAGCCGGGTCAAGAGTTCAGAGATTTTACCAGCTCTTCCCACTCTGTCTGCAGTGCTTCCCACTCCCCGTCAGGTTCATAGCCGCCATAATATACCTTTTCATACAATTTAGTGAGTTTCATCATGGCCTGCGAGCTTAACACGAGATCCACACGTTTAGCATATTCTCTTAATGTCTCGCCCTCCCCGCGCGGCAGTCCTTCATTTTCCAAAATCCATAATAACCGCCGGTAAGCCGTAGAGAAGCGCTTATCCTGGCCAAGCAGCTTGTAATGAATCAGAAAATAATAGTTTTGCAAACGACTTTGTTTCTGGTAGAGAACCATTAAAAAAACGAGAGACAGAATGGATATAAACAAAGTTCTCGGTGTAAACATTTCCGCCAGACCCGGGCCGCCTCCGCCGGTGCTTCCTTCACTGCCGGCAGCTTCAAAATCGTCTGCGCCCTCTTCCAATTCAGGAATCAGATCATCCCGGTCCTGGTCAGGCTGCTCAAAGTCCTCCCCGTTTTCTTCGTCCAAATCAATGTCAATATCTACTTCCTCTTCTGCAAACTCCGCATAGTTGTCAAAACCCTGAGTTGGTTCAAACGGTACCCAGCCCACTTCAGGAAAATAAACTTCCACCCAGGAGTGGGCGTTGCCATTAGCCACTTCATAGACAGATCTGCCATCTTCCAGTTCTTCAATCTCTTCTCCGGAAGTAAAGCCCTTAACCCAACGGGCAGGAATATCCAGTGTGCGAAGCAGCACAGCCATAGACGTGGAGTAGTTATCACAGTAGCCGACCTGGGTTTCAAACAGGAACTGGTCCACATAGTCTTCATCCTCTTCAGGCATCGGGACGTCCTGAGTCTGATACGTAAACCCGCTTTCGGAAAAATACTGTTCAACCGCCTTCACTTTATCATACCGGTTCTCTTCGTCTTCAACTATTTCCTCAGCCAGGTCTGCCACACGTTCAGGCAGTTCCTCAGGCAGCTGGAGGTATAGGTCCTGGATCTCTTGAGGGTCATTTTCTGAAACAGTTCTCATCGTCCCAATTGGAAAAGCAGGATCCTCATAGGCAAGATCATAAGCAGTAAGAGTGATTTCATTTCCCTCAGGAGTCTCAGCCATCACCCTCCCGCCGACCGGATCGGTCATAAACGTAAGCGGCTCGCGTGCCCCTTCATTATCATCCACATAAAAAGATAAGTTATCCAGGCTTATGCTTTGCACCTGTCCGGGATAAAAGAAATGGGAAAATCCGACGCCCTCTTTCATTTCAATAGAGACTTGCCTTTCTTCTGTTTCGGTCAAACTTTCGTATTTAGTATAACCTAAGTCGTCCCCGCCAACTTCCTCGTACACCGGATCAGACACCCAGCCGTGCCCGGTGTACTCGTGCTTTGATTCGCCCCTCCAATAAGAAGCATCGTCCACTTCGGCTGTAAACACCGGATTATCATCCTGAATAAATCCGCCTCCGAGTCGCTCATCATTTTCTCCATAACCGACCCGCTTCAGTCCCGAACCCGATCCGCTTCCTTCACCTAAAACCATTCCGCGCATCGCCGGAACAGGGTCACTCCACTGGGGATCCGGTTTTGGCGCAGCCATGCCTACACCTGTTGCTGCTAAAATCATAAAAATTAAAGTGTACATCCATGCAGGTGAAAAGAATGAGGCTGTACGCCTTCCTATTGCCCGTTCTTCATCCTGGATTTTAAGCATATGAAGAAGGGTAAGAATGAAAAATCCAATAATCACAATCCTGATAATTGCCGCAGAGGCTTCTACCGGCGTAAATGTATCCAAAACTGTAATGTAAACAACTGTCGACAGAAGAAAAAAGAAAATTTTCCTTGTCTGGAATACTGAAAAGTACAGTAGATAGCAGACCAGAGCCAGCAGTAAAAACAGTAAAAAGGTTCGGAAAGGATCTGTGAGCCCGGCAAATTCACCTGAAAAAATCAGGGTCGTGTTATACCAGGCCTCTCCGGAAAACAGCTTGACAGTTTGCCATCCGCCTTCCCTGCTTAAAAAGCTTCCCTCATAGAAAAGAATATGCAGGCCGTAAATACTTCCAGCTAATAAAGCAGGGATGATAAGCCAGTACGGGACTCTTAAATAAATCAGTATGGCGCTGAAAAAAGCAAACCAGACGAATATATGAATATCTGCGGTATGAGTAATAACCGGTATGGGCCTTAACCATTCCCACAGCAGTAAAAAGGTTAATATATATATAAACAAGTGTGTGACAGAGCCGGCTGGCTTTGAATTAATTTTAGCCATTTAATCACCTTCATTCGTTCGCTGCCATTTCCTCATCCAGACTGCCTTCTGACAGAAGGTACGCTTCTGCTCCAATACGGCGGAGTTCTTCGAAACGCCTGCTCTCCCAGGCATCTGACTGTCCCTCTTTGGCCATAAGGCCAAAATACACCTGGATCCGTCTGGAAATAAGAATTTTGACGCGATTTAATATATCATCCGTCAGCTCTGCAGATACAATAATTACCGAGGCTCCGCCTGGAATCTGGCTTTCAGCCTGGTTTAAATGAGCTGCAAAGTTCGAATGCTGTTCAGCCTGGATTTGGGAGAGGTGGGTCACCATCTTTTTCTGATGGTCGCCTCCTGCATCCAAATCAAACATGCGGCTGTTTTTCCCTAATGTCCATAAACCGACTTGAAGACGTTTTTTGTAAGCATACATAATTATAGAAGTCACTAACTCAATTCCCTTTTCATAAGCCTCCAGTGTTGCAAACCTGTTGTCGGGAATATTGTTATTAAAAACTAACAGAAAATTTTGCCCTATATAATCTTCAAATTCTTTCGTCATTAACTTATTAGACCTGGCGGTTACTTTCCAGTCAATACTGGTCAGTTTGTCGCCGGGCACATATTCCCGTGCACCTGCGATAGATGTAAGGTCTTCAACAAAATCCTGTGAAGAAAGAGCAGATTCAGACTCATCCTTCTCATATGCGCTCCACCGCTCAATATGGCGGTAGTCCGGATAAACAAGAAGATCATTTTCAACAGGAATGAACTTTCTTTTTTTAAACAGACCGAACATATCACTTGTCGACAAATGCACCCCAAAAAAATGATACTTGCCGCGTTTTAATTCCGGCACACTGTAGTTAAATGTTAATTCTTTTTTAACAGTCGGGTAAAAAATGATTTTAGAGGCATGGGGCGGCAGCTGCTTTTTCAAAGTTTCTTCCATCTCATCCTCTAAAGCTAAATATAAAAAAGGAAACGGCCATTTTCGCCTGACCGTAACATTCACTGTAAGTTCCGAACCTGAGGCCAGCGCGCCTTCGCCCGTATCACGTGTCACTTCAAAAGATCCTAAAGGAATTAGCGCATATAAGAGCATAAGTACAACAAGCGTGGTGATCGTGTAAAATAAAAACCAGCTGACGAAGCCGCCCTGAAACATGGCGTAGCTGAATATAGCTGCAAACAGGCCGACAACAAACAGGCTTTTGGAAATAAGCTTCATCCAGGACCAGACGCGGCTCGAACGTATCCGGGCCAAGCGGCTTCCTAATTTCATCGGACACTCTCTTTCCCGGCCGGGATGTGGACTTGCTGTATGACTTCGTGAATCACCCGCTCGTTTGTTGTATCCGACAGTTTGGCATCCGAATTCAAAAGGATCCTGTGCTGTAACGCATACGGGGCCAAATATTTAATATCATCCGGAACGACAAATTCCCTGTCCTGCATAAAAGCGTAGGCTTGTCCAGCCTTCATTAAGGCGATGGAAGCACGGGGGCTCCCGCCAAGATAGACGGCATGATGCTGTCTCGTCGCGTTGACAATATTAATAATATATTCTTTGACTTTTTCGTTGACAAAAACCTTTTTCACGTCTTTTTTCATATCTATGATGTCTTCAAGGGTTAATACAGGAGTAACCTCTTCAATCGGATGCCTTTTCTCTACCCTGTTCAGCACTTCCAGCTCCTCAGATTTAGACGGGTAGCCAATTTTAAATTTAAAAAGAAACCGGTCGAGCTGTGCTTCGGGAAGAGGATAGGTTCCGCCGTATTCAATCGGGTTCTGTGTCGCCATAACCATAAAGGGGTCCTGCAGCTCCCGTGTCTCGCCATCAGTCGTTACGCTGCCCTCTTCCAATGCTTCCAGGAGGGCTGCTTGTGTTTTGGGCGACGTCCGGTTGATTTCGTCTGCTAAAACAATATTAGACATGACCGGGCCAGGCCTGAAGTGAAATTCCATTGTTTTCTGGCTGAACACGGATACGCCTGTGACATCGGACGGCAGCAAGTCAGGTGTAAACTGGATCCGTTTATAATCGGCGCCTACTGATTTCGCCAACGCACGGACCATCATCGTCTTGCCAACACCCGGCACGTCTTCCAACAGCACATGGCCTCCGCTTAACAAAGCAATCAGACTTAATTCAATCTCACGCTTCTTGCCTACGACAACTTTCTCAATGTTTTCTATTAATCTATGAACAAGTGGATGTGTCACCACTGATGGTTCCTGTCTGTTTCTCACTTGATTGACCCCCTTGAGTATTTTGGAAGATTCAAACAATTTAAAGTACTGAATTGATAGAATGACCTGCGTCTATGATATCACGAACACCCGTAAATTTCGCAGTTTTTAACTTGAATTTTTCAGCAGAGGAGGAATAAAGTTGCAGAAGCAAGGCAGGCGGTTTAACCTGTTTATAATGTATTTTACAGGAGGGGTCATATGAGCCATTGGAAAGCATATGAAGAGTTAGCCTGGACAGAGTTTATTATTTCATCACTAGACGATTACGAAGAAGAAGCGTCAGCGATTATTCAGTCTTTGGATATAAAAACCGGGGCGGATACAGGCTCTTTCAAACCGGATTTGCTCCATTTCGGCTGCGGCGCGGGCGGCCACGACTATTATTTTAAACAGGCTTTCGATGTCACCGGTGTTGATATTAGTCACGGCATGTTACAGAACGCCCAAAAAATCAATCCGGAAGTGACCTACCTTTATGGAGATATGAGATCAGTGACTATCGGGAAGTCTTTTGATGCTGTCGTTTTTCCTGAATCACTTATGTATATGACCACAGTTGATGACATTAGGCAGGCTTTGCAAAATGCAGCTGCTCACTTAAAGCCGCATGGAAAAATACTCGTCACCGTTCATACAAAAGAAGAGTTTCAGCCTCATAATTTTGCTTATGCAGGCGAAAAAGACGGCGTTCATGTCACGCTTTTTGAAAATAATTATATTGTATCTGAGACTGCATACGAAGCCGCCATGGTCTATCTCATTAGAAATAAAAAAGGTCTTGAGATCCACCATGATGTTCATACCGTTGGGCTATTTCCGTATGGGGTATGGACCGGTTTGTTCAGTAAACTGAATTTGGACTTTAAGGAATGGCATATGGCTCATCTGTACGATAGAAATATCCTTGATGAAGGAGACTATCCGCAAACCTATTTTGTCTGTACGAAAAAGGAATAGTTGGGGGTTATTTAGCACAAAGGCGGGGTCCAGCAGGGCGTAAAGCATAAAAAAATCCCGGCCCTGAGTCTGCGGACGGGACGGTCTTTTATGGAGACTGTTCCGGGGACGCAGTCAGCGCCGGGATTTCTGTCTATTTTTAAAGACCCTGTTTCATTTGATGGTGGGGATGGTGATGGTGCCCTTTAGGTGTACGCTGCTGGCTGAGCGTCTCTTCCTGCTCTACAGGAATATGGCCGATGTCCTTCTCTGATTCAACGATCACCAGGTAATCCCCCTGTTTGAAATGCTTTGTAAAGAATTTAGCGTCCTCATCATCCCGATGAATAATCTGGATATCCTCTTCCTTCACACCTTTTATTTCAAGCTCTCTTAAAACGGCTTCTTTCTGGTCAAGCGACTTCATAATAGCCACGACTTGCTTATCCATACATTCCACCTCCTATGAGGATTTTACTGTGCCTTTATTAAGTACCCCGTTTACATAAGCCGCAAACAAATTTACAGTAACTGGGGGGTCTGACCCCCCAGTTATTTACAAAACCCCGCAGGCACGAGTGCCAGCGGGGTTAATATAAATTAAAATGAATTTCTGACTGTCATTTTTTCGAGCGGAAAGCGGTCTGACTGGTGTGCAGGTTTTGCTGCTTTACCTATTGTTAACAGCATAACCGGGACGTAACGCTCCGGTACGTTAAATTCTTCAACAAACCGCTCACGCTGGAACCCTCCCATCGGGCATGTATCATACCCTTTCGCTTTTGCAGCGAGCATTAGCTGCATAGAGGCAAGCGAAGCGTTTAATACAGCTTCATCCCTTGGGAAAGGTGTGTCTCCTTTATAGGCGCCATTAATTTGCCCGACTAGCGTGTTTTTCACGTCTTCACTCATGAATCCGTTATCTACTGCTCCTTGATAAACCTCTTCAGCGTTTTCATTTGCTTTCAAATCCCCAAGCACCGCGATCACCGCAGAACTTTCCACTACTTGCTGCTGGTTATACGCAATCGGAAGAAGCTGTTCTTTTTTTTCCTTATCATCGATGATAAGGAACTTCCAGTGCTGAAGGTTCCATGAAGAAGGCGCTTGGGCCGCCGCCTCAAGAATCTCATTTAATTCCTCATCAGGAATTTTAACCCCTGTTTCATATTTTCTGACCGAATGGCGTTCCTGAATTGTTTGAAATAACCCTAAATCCTGAGGGTGTGTTGTTGTACTCATCTCTAAACCACTCCTTATCCATTTTCCCATAGAGAATTATACCAGTATCGCTGGAGCCGGCTCAAAAAATATGCTTGAGGCCGAACCGCACCCTTCTTTTAAATTCCGTATTTTAACAACTATAACAATTAATAAATAGATGCTTTTTAAACCATTCTATTTACCGAAGGTCTGTTTCACTAAAAATGATCAGGAGGAATGACATATGACAGTAGCAGCAAAAATGAAGCAAACAGTCGCTGGTTTAAAGAGTGCTCAGGCGAGCCTGGAGACATTTGCCCTTGAAACTGAAAATCAGCAGGCTAAACAGCTTTTCCAACAGCTGGCCCAGCAAACACAAGGTGTTGTTGACGGCCTTGAGCCCCGCCTGCAGGAAATTCAACAAGAAGAACCTCAATACAGGCAGTAAACACAGAGGCACGGATCAGCTGAACCGTCGTGGTCTGTGCCACTTTTACATAGCGTAGAGCTATAAAAGCGTTTAGCACTTATGCGTATTTTTCCCCGTGTTTATAAAAATACTAAATTTATTCAGGTCAGGAGGGATGTTTTATGTTAAAAGGGCATCAGACGTGGGAGTTTGAAAATCAGCCGGTCATTCTGTCTACCGGAACAGTCGGTGGACCTTTTGAAGCAAAAGGGCTTCTTGCCGATGACTTTGACTTATTGCATGAAGACCTTTGGCTGCAACAGGACTCTTATGAAAAAGCACAGAAAGTCCTGCTTGAAGAATCAATCACACGCGCGATCGAAAAAGCCGGGTTACAAAATGAGGATATTCATTTCATGCTTACAGGAGACTTAATCAATCAAATTACACCTTCAAGTTTCGCAGGCAGAACACTTGCGATCCCTTACCTTGGATTATTCGGAGCCTGTTCCACGTCCATGGAAGGACTTGCACTTGCTGCAATGACCGTTAATACCAAACACGCCAAGTATATTGTTGCAGCCGCATCGAGCCATAATGCGGCCACAGAAAAACAGTTCAGATATCCGACAGAATACGGCAGCCAAAAACCTCCGACCGCTCAATGGACAGTGACCGCTTCAGGAGCAGCGGTCGTAGCGGATTCCGGAGACGGGCCAATTGTCACGTCCGCTACAATTGGAAAAGTAATTGATATGGGGTTATCCGACCCGTTTAATATGGGGGCGGCAATGGCGCCGGCAGCCCTTGATACCATAGTGGCCCATTTCCGGGACAGAAGGCTTGAACCTGACCACTACGATCTCATCGCAACGGGAGACTTAGGGAAAATCGGGATGCCAATCTTAAAAGACCTTCTGAAAGAAAGAGATTTAAATATCCCTGAAGAAACCCTTCAGGATTGCGGACTTATGATTTACCGGGAAGGCCAGCCGGTTCAGGCAGGCGCCAGCGGTTCTGGCTGCTCTGCTGCAGTCACATACGGACATCTGCTTAACCAAATGAAAAAAGGTGAACTAAAGAAAATACTGGTTGTAGCTACAGGGGCTCTTCTGTCGCCAATGTCCTACCAGCAGAAAGAAACCATCCCATGCATCGCCCACGCCGTATCAATCGAAGCAGGCAAACACTAAGTGGAAGAAACTGGGGGGTCTGACCCCCCAGCAATACCCAGCAAGGAGGTGGAGGAATGTCAGTTGGCAGCCAGGTACAAGGGACACTCGTTTCGTTGCAGTCTATTGAAGCAACGTTATTGACGCTTGCTGCGAAAAGTTCAGACGATGAGACGAAGGAAACTTTCCTTAAAAGCGCTGAAAGAACAAAAGCTGTACTAAATGAAGTTCAGAAGAGAAAAATGCAGATTGAAAATGAAGAACCTCAATACCAACAAGAATAGGGGGGAGCAGTATGATGGAACAGTGGGTGGAAGTGGCCCTGAGAAGTCTTGCAGGGTTCGTTATTTTATTAGTTATTTCGAGAGTTTTTGTACGAAAACCAATTGGAGAGTCTTCTCCTTTTGAATTCAGCCTTGTGGGGATTGTCGCTATTATTATTGCCCTTGGATCTTTCCAGCTGGCTCTCCCAGTCAGAATTCCGCTGACTGCTCTGGCGGTCTGGGGAATTTTAATCCTCGGAGCCTCTTTACTGAACGTGAAAAGCGCTGCCTTTCGTTCTTTTGTTACAGGCGACGGGATACCAATCATCAAAGATGGAAAAATCCTCGAAGATAATATGAAAAAACAGCGACTCACCACAGATGAGCTGCTGAAAAAACTTCGTTCAAAAGATGTCTTTCAATATGCAGATGTGGAATTTGCCGTACTTGAAGGCAATGGCGAATTAAATATTCTCACGAAAAAAGAACAGCAGCCGATTACACCAAAAGTATTAAACAAAACTGTCGCGCCTATTAAAGAGCCTGAAACTGTCGTAATGGATGGTAAAATCCTTGATGAACCTTTAGCGACGAGAGGCCTTAGCCGGGACTGGCTCCATACAGAACTAGCTAAAATGAATGCAAATCTGAATAATGTCTTTCTTGCTCAAGTTGATGAATACGGGCAGCTGTCCATTGATTTGTACGATGATATAGTTCAGGTGCCGCAGCCTGTCGAACTGCCTTTACTGGGAGCAAGCATAAAAAAAGTCCAGGCAGACCTTGCGTTGTATGCCCTTGATACAGAAAACCCTGAAGCCAAAAAAATGTATAAGTGGTGCGCTAAGCAAATGGACGAGGTAGACGAACTTTTATCTCCATACACCAGTCAATAACACCAGGTTTCTGCCCAGCGCAAATCCTGGGAAAACGACCATATTCTTAAATGCAAAATTAAATTAATTAGTTAAACAAATAATTTGAATCTTCTCAAATCAGTGGTACCATATTTTGTATATATTGATCTTTGAGGAGGTTTTTTCTTTGGCTCAAAACGAACATAATTTTTAACCTTGCTGCTGCCGCGGCCCTCCAGAATTTTGCTTTTTTCTACTGGAAAAACCTAATTAACTGGAGGGATCACACTTGAAAATCAACGGAAAAGAAATTTACACAGAACAATTTGGCACAGAAAACGATCACGCTATTCTCTATCTTCACGGGGGCCCTGGAGAAAGCTGTTTTGATTTTGCCCAGCATCAGGGACAGAGGCTTGGCCGTGACTTTCATGTCGTTATGCTTGACCAGCGGGGCGTTTGCCGTTCTGAAGTTATTCAAGACAACGAGCCATTTGGTTTAATGGATATCGTTGCGGACTGGGAAGAAATCAGACAGGCCCTCCGCATTTCCAAATGGTCAGTCATCGGCCACTCATTCGGAGGCTACTTAGCTCTGCTCTACAGCTGGCATTATCCGAATGCGGTAAATAAGGTGATCTTTGAAGGGCCTACGTTTGACTTTGCCGTCACAAGCCGGGCTCTCCTTACAAAAACCGCCACGCTCGCCCTGAAATACGGAAAAGAGGAACTGGCCCAGCAGTGCTTGGTCCTTCGTGATTCCCAGGCAGAACCAATTAAATTAACAGAAGGCTATATGGCCTTAAGCCATGGCCTTGAGGACAGCCGAATGGAGATTTACCGTTACAACTCTGAAAACCCTACAGATACTTCAAAGTATTCAGAGGCTGAATGGGAACACTTTTACGATCGTTCCGAAATTCATTACAACCGGCTTCGTCGTGAAGGAAGAATTTTCGAGCCGTTGTTTGATAAACTGTCAGGTATTTCCGTTCCTATGCTGATGATCAACGGACTTCATGATCCGGTAGCCTGTGATGTTCACCGCCACTTCTTTTTACAAAAAGCTGAAAAAGGCCGGATCATCACTTTCACCAGCAGCGGCCATACTCCCCATTACGAAGAACCAGACCGGTTCGCAGAAGAAGTACGTAAGTTTCTTTTAGAAAAATAGTTTCAAAAAACGCCCTTCAAGAGGGCGTTTTTCAATACTTATCTCTGGCTTCTCCGTATAAGATATGATACACCGGCTATCATAACTAACACGATAATAAAAAGACTTATAATAACCGTCCAGTTAATGGTGACAAGCATTCCGTTCATCCTCCTTCATCATCCCTCTATTGCCGGCCTAACAGCAAAAGCGCTGATGGTAAATGTCTCTCAGTTTATCATTCACTCCATCAGCGCCCCTTAAAACACATTCTTTTCAATCTCTATCTGCAAATCTGCCTTTCACTTAAAAAACCAGCAGCTTCAAAAAACATTCACGAAACAAGGAAACTTAATATCTTTTCACCCGTAAACAATGGTAACAAAAAGATTAACTCAGGGAGTTGAAAAAGATGGAAGTAACGGATATGAAAAAAGTCAGCCAATACAAAGACATCTATAAACAGCTGCGGAATAAATTCCGCTGGCACGTTCCCGACCAGCGCATACTGATGATGGCTGCCTCTTTCTACGTTATAAAAAACACCCCATTTGATTTAAAAGCTTTCACTGAGCTTGCAGATTTTATCAAAAAAGAATCTTCTCTTTTTTCAACGATGCGGTCGCACCAAAGGTTTACAACGGCAGCCATGCTTCTGCAAAGATTCGAACACCCCCAGGAAAAATACGCAGAAATGACTGACCTGTATGATAAACTCGTCAAAGGAGGTTTTGCGCGCGGGGCTTTCACTTATATTTCCGCACTTGTCATGCTTTCCGGAGACCCTGACGACAGTGCTCATGAAAGTTCAATTAAGCGGTCTCTTGCTGTCCATAAAGGAATGAAGACTCATCATCCCTTTATTACTTCAAAAAATGATTATCCCTTATCTGTTCTGCTTGCCCAGCTCGATAAAGAGGTCGAGCCCCTTATGGACCACGTCGAATACTTCTACCGTGACCTCAATCAGAATAACTTCCGGAAAGGAAACGATCTGCAGTTTTTAAGCCACATTTTATCAATTGATAACACTTTTTCCCCACAGCAGCTGGTAAGCCAGTGCCAAAATATGCGCGATAAACTCATACAGGCAAAAATAAAAATTAAGCCGATGCACTACCCTGAAATTGGACTCCTGGCACTCGTGAACGCTGACGAAAATGATTTGCACCATATTAAAGAGCTGACTGAAGTATTGAACACGACCAAGTGGTTTAAATGGCATAAGGATTTAAATACCATTATGGCAGCTAATTTCGCTGTCAGGGAAAAAATTGATCAGAACGACATAGTGGAGACCGGAATTTTTACAACGATAGAAACGATTATCCAGGCTCAGCAGGCAGCCATGATTGCCGCCTTTGCAGGGGGATCAGCAGCTGCCACCTCAGGGTCCAACAACTGATTTAATTGACGCAGAAGGGTTGAAACAAATGAAAGACAAGATTGGCGTTCGAATTGTGTACTTTATTTTCTTCACAGGACTTATTATTTTCGGCGGATATATCGCCGCCTTCCTCACTGCAATTTTTGGCGGGTTGGCCTTTTATACTCCGCTAGTTGTTGCCATTGCCGGATTTCTGATTGTTTATTTAGCCATTTATTTTTTTATTCCAGTCCGTCCGAAAGTTTTAAAAACCACTGCTGTGGTTTTTTTCAGCCTGGCAGTGCTCTCGGCTGCTGGCTATTGGGGATACAACACTTATATCGACAATTTGAAGATGGTGACTGACCGCGGAGTTGACTTGCATGACTACCAGCCATTTGAAGAAGGGACCAGCGTAGCCGTTCTTGACACTCCTTCAAGCTTTCAAATTGAGGAGGACCTGCCTGTGATGGACGGTGCCACGGCTCTTTATCCGGTGTACGCCTCTTTTGCCCAGGCCGTTTATCCGGAAAAAAACTACGATCCATACAGCAGACACAGTGAAGTTGTTTCCACTAAGACAGACGAAGCTTATGACCGCTTGATCAGCGGGGAAGCTGATATCATTTTTGCCGCCGGGCCGTCAGAAAATCAGGTGCTGCAGGCCGAACGTAAAGGAGTGGAACTTGAACTCACTCCTATCGGAAAGGAAGCCTTCGTATTTTTTGTGAATTCAAGAAACCCTGTCGCCGGCCTCACGGTTGAAGACATCCAGTCTATTTACTCCGGTGAAACCACCAATTGGAAGGAAGTCGGAGGCAAGGATGAAGCCATACGCGCTTTTCAGCGCCCTGCAGACAGCGGAAGCCAGACGGCTCTGGAAAATTTAATGGGCAACATTCCCCTTATGGAACCTCCTATGGAAGATATAGTCGGCGGGATGGGCGGGATTATTTCTGAAACGGCTGATTATCACAATTACCGCAATGCCTTAGGATACTCTTTCCGCTATTTCTCCACAGAGATGGTGCAAAACGGAGACATAAAGCACTTGGAAATTGAAGGGGTTTATCCGGAAAAAGAGTCGATCCGTGATGAGACTTATCCAATCACCTCAGAATTCTATGCTGTCACTGCCGGCACTGACAATCCTCACGTCAATGACTTAATTGACTGGATCCTCTCCCCTGAAGGCCAGGAACTAATTGAAAAATCAGGCTACGTCCCTGTTCATTAAGAAAAACGTGCCGGAAACCATCGTCCGGCACGTTCTTTTTTCTATAGTCTTCTCCACAGCACCATATTGGCTACAAAGAGGACAGCTCCATAAACCGGTGTGCCGAAAGTGAGTCCGCCTACCCAGAAATGAATGCCGTACAACACCAGGATGGGGACGAACAAAAACAGCACTTTCCCCGTTTCCTGCTGGGCCATTTCGAACGATTCAGAGAAAGGCATGAGCTCTCCGTTCAGCACTTTGAAACAGAATAAGACATACAGGCTGGACACCAGCCACACTACGATTAAATCAGGAAAAATATTTACGGAAAAAATGAACATGAAAATGCCGCTTAAGGCAGTAAATACAGGCACATATAATGCCACTATAAAAGCTTTCAGCGTGCCTTTAACTATTGGGCTTCTGTTTGTCACCGGAAGTGCTTTGTAGACCCACGATCCTTTGAAATTCTCAGAGTACCTGAGCATGAGAATTACTGTCGGGATCATCATAGCTGAAAAATACACCGATAAGTAATAGCGGCTGGCCGCCACTTCTTCAAATGAGCTCATGCGCACCTCGTTAAAAATAAGAATAAAAGGAATGACAAAGGACAGGCCTAATACAGGATAGACTTTCAGTTTGAACTGTCGTTCGTTTTTCATCATTTTCCGGGCAAAATAATAAAATATCTCTTCTTCTCTCGTTTTACAAAGAAACCGGCCAAGACGCCCTTTCTTCTTTTTCTTTCCCTGCTCCTGATGCGACAGTTTCTCCAGGTTTCTTTCAAAGGACGGAATTGCTCTAATGTATATATAAATTGACAGGAACGGGACGGTCACAGCTAATATAGAAAACACAATCAAATAGATATCACGGCTTCCGCCAAGGAGGGTTTCAAACAGCGCGCCGTACCAGACGGGAGGCAGAAATACTTGCCACCATTGAGGTGCAAACGTAAAGTCGAGATTGAAAATTTCAAACGAGCGGATCACGAGCTGATAACCGACCACAATTGATAACGATAAAGCGATTTGAACGTAATTAATAATATCCTTCAATTTTTCACCGTCAAAAAATCTTAAAACGAGGATATATAAGAGAGCCGTCACCACGACTATTAGCAAGTCTATGAGAATAATCTGCCCCAGAAAAACAATGAAAAACGGCCACCCGCGCGCGAGCAGACTGACCAGTAAAGGTATTCCGGTAATTGTACCAGTGAGAATAAACATATAAATACTCACATGCACCATTTTCGCCGCGTTAACCGTCCTCCTGTTTACCGGCTTCGTATTTAAAATGTTTTTATCCCTGATATCGAGCAGGACCTGCGAAAAGTCCGAAATCATTGAAGTCATGAGCAGAAACATCAACACCCCGTAAACGAGAGTCATAGGCAGAATATAGCTGTCTCTGATTAATATAAATGGAATGAGGACTAAACCTAAAAAAGCGTAAATCCACAGGGATTTCAAAAACTGGTTTGATTCATTATCTTTATTTTGCCTGCCGGCTTCATTAAACACAGTCGGCATCCTGCGCCGGTCCATCGTCAGCTTGATTTGCAGGATTCTCCTCATCGCCGGATAATCCACACCAAATCTTTGGAACACGCCTTTAAATACATCGACAATCTTTAAGGACGGATAACTTTTCATTTTTTACCCTTCCTGAACGATGGCAACGACTTTTTCAGCAATGTTTTCATGTTCATCGAAGCCCGTTAGCTCATTAAAAATTTCTTCCAGTGTTCCGTCCATATTCTGCCCTTTCAGCTCTTCGAAACTCCCGTCTGCTATAAGCCTGCCGTCCGAAAGCAGGACAATGCGGTGGCTGATCTTCTCGACAACTTCCATAATGTGCGAGGAATAAAAGATGGTTTTTCCCCCGGCTGCAAGCTTAGCCAATATCTCTTTAACAATCATGACACTGTTGGCATCGAGCCCGCTTAATGGTTCATCTAAAAATAACAGGTCGGGATTATGAAGCAGACTTGAAATAAGCAGCACCTTTTGTTTCATCCCTTTTGAAAAGGAAGAAATTCTTGAATGGTACACCTCTTCAAGGCCAAACAGCTTTGTCAGCTCTGCCGCCTTGGCGTCTGCTTCCTCATGCGACATGCCGTACAGTTCGCCTGTAAAAGTCAAATACTCGTAAGCTGTTAAATTCTCATACAGATCCGCTGTTTCAGGGACATAACCGATTCTTTTCTTGTATGTATGGTCCCCGCTGGAAATATCCTCGCCAAAAATACTCACTTGGCCGTCAAATTCCTCAATCAGCCCGAGCATAATTTTCACCGTGGTACTTTTTCCCGCACCATTAGGACCGATATAACCGATAATTTCCCCTTCATTTACCGTTAAATCAATTTCTTTTAAGACGTGTTCATTACCAAATGTTTTCGATAACTGTTTCAGTTCCAAAATAGGTTCGATTGGTCTCACCTGCCATTTCTTTATGCCTACCAGCATTTTAACATGGAAGGTGCCTGGATTTCTGGTTTTCGCTGATTGAAGGGCAGGTTTCGCTGATTGAATTACTTTTTCGCTGATAGGAGGCCTTTTTCCGCTGATTGAATCAGATTTTCGCCGATTGAACCCTGATTCCGTGACCCGGATCCTCAATTACACCACAACAGTTCCTCATTATCAGCTGCTTGCCTAAAAAATCACATTTCTTCTTTTCATTAATGACAAGACTATTATCCTTAAGAAAATTCACGAAGCAGTTAAAGTGTTTTATCAACCCTTTGACAAAGTTTCTAAAGGAGATACAGCTTTTAAATATTAATTTTATTTTATGAGCTGCACCCTAATTTTTGTTTAATACCCCCCTCTGATTTCACAGTTAAGGGGGAACTTTTACTTCCTCACATGGTGGAGAATACCTTAACTTTGTATCAGATAACACAATTATACAATGACGTAATAAGGAAGAGCGAAATAAAGATAGCCCTGTCAATAGGCTAGTATCCTGGGCTAATTCATCCTACCTGTATGTACCTTTCAAAATATGATCTTTCTCATAGTATGTTAAAAATATGCTTTATAACTATATAAAAGGAGAGATTTAGATGGGTCTACAAACTTCTACTCTATTTGCTTGGGGACGAAATTTCGAGGGACAACTCGGGGATGGCACAAATAATGACAGCAACGTCCCTGTTGAAATCACCAGCATTTCCAATGTTATCGACATTGCCGGGGGCGGCACAAACCTTACTGGATTTGGAGACCACAGCTTAGCTATTCTTGAAGACGGAACAGTTTGGGCATGGGGATTTAACGATTTCGGACAACTCGGGAATGGCACGAATAATGACAGCAATGTTCCGGTTCAAGTCACAGGTTTAATGAATGCCATTAATATCAGCGGTGGATTTGGACACAGTCTTGCAATTGAACTAAGGCCTTAAGTACGATTTTTGTTTAATAACCCCTTCTGTACTTAACAGTTCAAGGGGGGTTATTTCCACAAAAATGTATTGGATAACACAATTATACAATAACGCTTATTAAAGCAACAAAACAGCCAGACCTTTCATCTCAGAGTACCTAATGTTATCTTACCGGTTTGTACCTTTCAAAATATAATCTTCCTCATAGAGTGATTAAAAGATTCTTTATAACAATAAAAGGAGAGATATATGATGGGTTTACAAACACTTACTTTATTTACTTGGGGTAATAATACTTCTGGACAACTTGGAGATGGGACAACAGAAAACCGCAATGTCCCTGTTGAAGTCGCCGATATATCCAATGTTATTGACATAGCTGGCGGATTGTGGCACAGCCTCGCACTTTTAGGTGATGGGACAGTCCGGGCTTGGGGCGCTAATAATGATGGACAGCTTGGAGATGGGACATTTGAGGACAGAAATGTCCCTGTTCGAGTTACTGGCTTAACTAACGTTGTCGCCATTAGTGTCGGTTATGATCATAGCCTCGCTCTTTTAGCCGATGGCACCGTCTGGGCTTGGGGAGAGAATGAAAATGGACAACTTGGAGATGCCACATTTGAAAACAGAAATGTCCCTGTTCGAGTTACTGGTTTAGAAAATGTTATCGCCATTTCCGGGGGTGACTATCACAGTCTGGCTCTCCTAGCCGATGGCACGGTTCGCGCCTGGGGGTGGAATGAGTACGGGCAACTTGGGAATGGCACAAATGATGATAGCAATGTCCCCGTCATAGTAACAGGTTTAACGAATGCCACGGCAGTAGGTGGCGGCGGTAGTCACAGCCTTTCTCTCCTGGGTGATGGGACAGTCCGGGCTTGGGGGTGGAATAACACTGGACAGCTTGGGAATGGAACAGTATTTGAGGACAGCAATGTCCCAGTCCAAGTCTTAGGTATAGATAATGCTACTGCCATTGCTGCTGGTGGACGTAATAGCCTTGCTCTTGAAAACAGTACAGTTTGGGCTTGGGGTGAAAACTCAACTGGTCAGCTGGGAAATGGCACAGATATTGATGAGAGCCCTGTCCCGGTTCAAGTCTCAGGTATAGATAATGCTACTGCTATTGCTTTTGGAGGCGGTATGGCTGAGCCTGGCCACGGTCTCGCTATGCTCGATGATGGCACTGTTCGTGCTTGGGGATGGAACAATAATGGCCAACTCGGAAATGGCACAGATGGAAGAGATAATTTCAGCAATGTCCCAGTCCAAGTGTTAAGGTTAACAGATGTCATTAAAATTGCTGCCGGATTTAGACACAGTCTTGCGATTGAACTGCGGCCTTAAGTATGATTTTTTATTTAATCCCCCTCTGTACCTAACAGTTCAGGGGGAAGTTTTATTTCCCCACGTATCTTCCTTGGAAACTGACGCAGTTGCATAGTTTTCTAGAGTTTACTTATTCTCTTCATCAACTCCCTTTCACTTCGTTTAAATCATTTATCTATTTTTACTGGTTGCTATTCTATACATTTTAATCTATTCTACCGCTGATGAGGGCTCGATGCCTGAAGCTGCGGCACGGGACATAAAAAGAAAAACAAGGGAGGGAGTTCCCCCTTGCCTCTTAAATCTCTCCTCTATCTTTTAAACTTGTTGTACTATCTATTTCCCTATCGCCCTTATTTTTTCAGGAAGAATCGCTAAAACCCGGTTACATCCTCACCTCTGACCGGCTCTTCGCCGTCACTAAAACGGATCCTCAGTGATTTTGCTTCTTGCCAGTCAGCGCCGTCCGCCACATGAAAATGAATATGCGGTTCACTGGAGTTTCCTGAATTTCCGGCCAGCCCTAAGACGTCGCCCGGGAAGACTTCATCTCCTTCTGAAACGATCAGAGAGTTTTTTCTGCAGTGGCCGATTACGCTGAACTCTCCGTGTCCATGTTCGATAATTACGTGATTGCCAAGAGGAGCTTCTTCATTTGTTTCAATTTGCGGCGTGTTATCAGGGATTCCGTCTTCAACACTCACCACTTTTCCTGACGCTGGTGCGAGAACCGCTTTTTCGAATGCATGGTAACTCTCCTTGTCTTCAGGATCCCCCCTGAAAGTGTTTCCGTCTTTTTTGACAACGAGGTCATAGGCATAGCGCTGGTTTTCATAAGGATAATGGTAGTTGACAAGCTCGTTCGTCCCTCCCCAAAACACAACCCAATCATTATTAACCGGCATCCGATATGTATTTTCGGTGAAAGCTGCCTCACTTTCAGAAGGGAAGTCCAATGGCATGAGCCGCAGCCCTTCGATCGTATAATCCTCCGAAAAGTAACTTCTAATCCCCTTTGTACCATCCCTGTTCATCCACTGATATTCCATTAGCCCATTCAGTTCTATATCAGTAACAAGTTCAAAGGTGTCTGCTTCCCGGCTGAAATTCTTGCCAAGACTTTCAAACTCGTCATAGGGCACATTTTCCTGGAATTCATTGCTTGTCTGCTCATAAATGTGTTCAAATTCCCCCGCCAGAAAAACGTCAGGGAACTCTTCAGGAGAAAAAGAGTCCCACTCAGCCTGGCTGGAAGACTCACTATTTTCTCCGCATGCTGCAAGCACAATTACCCCCGCTACGGACAGAGATAACAGGGTTCTTTTAGAAGATTGCATATGATCTCTCCTCTTTGGCACGTTCTTAATACCTTGTACGACCTTTTCCAGGAAAAAGTTTCATTTTTAAGGAAAATTATATAGACACGTGTCGACGTGACAGACACAAAGATAAAGCCGTCTTGTTACTATCTGGCTGTTTAAATTGAATTGGTGGTTTCCCTTGTAAAAGCTTTATATCCCAGCGCTTCAACGCTCGCATCCTTCAAATACGGGGTTTCCTTTCATCCCTTTCCATAATTCACTTTGCTCCAACTGAAAGGCTAGTCTGAACAGGAGATCTTCCCGTCCCTTTGGAGCCATCACCTGGACACCTAGAGGAAGGCCTTCTCCCGTTAGATGGAGGGGCAGTGACACAGCCGGCTGGCCAGTGAGGTTTGCCAGTTGCGTATAAGGTGTATAAGCGAGACTTGGAAGAAACATTTCGTAAATGAGAGCTTGCTGTCCGCTCGAAGAAGCTTCTGCCAGCTTTCTTCTGAATTCCTCAGCATCGGATGGCGACTTGGTGAACTCTCCTATCTTTGGGGCGGGATAAGCAGTTGTCGGGGTAACATAAAGGTCGTACCGATTATGGAAAGAGGCGATTACCGCTGCTGCGGCATCCCATGCCTGAAGGCTTAAAGAAAATTCTGCCGCCGATACCTTTTTACCTGCTTCACTCAGCATCCAGGATTCCAGTTCAAGGTCGTCCTCTGTTATTTTCCGGCCTGACATTTTTTCCAGCGAGCTGACGACTCCTGCCATTTCGCCGCTGTTCATTAAGTAATAGTTCTCTATCAGTTTCACTCCGTCCAGCTCAGGGGAGGCTTCTTCAACCCTGTGGCCTTCTTTTTCAAGCCAGACGGCTGTCTTTTTCACCGCTTCCACTGCTTCATCAGAGACTGGCGTGTGGACCGGTGACTGTGTGGAAAAAGCGACAGTCAAGGGCTTCGCCCAGTCACTCTCTTTTTCCTGGAGCACGGGTGTTTCCAGAAGAGGCGCTTGAAAAGCTGCCTCAGGTTGGACTGTCTGGAGTAAATCAAACAACGCAGCGCTGTCACGCACCGAACGGCTTAGTACAAAATCGATCGCTGCCCCCTGCCACTGCCGGCCGGAACCGGGTCCTACAGGCATGCGCCCGCGGGTCGGTTTTAACCCGAATAATCCTGTAAATGAAGCAGGAATCCTGATCGATCCCCCGCCATCGCTCGCACCGGCTGCCGGGACAATCCCGCCTGCCACAGCCGCTGCTGAACCGCCGCTTGAACCGCCGGGAGAATGACCGGTATTCCAAGGGTTTCTTGTTGGCCCGTAAAGCTCAGGCTCTGTTATATTTTTTAATCCGAATTCCGGTGTGTTTGTATGGCCGGCTGCAATTATGCCGTTAACGCGAAGCTTTCTAACTAAATGGGAATCCTGTTTTGCCGAATGGGAAGCGAGCAAACGGGCACCCACTGTCAATTTTTCTCCTTTCATTGCCTGTGAGGCATTTTTTAAGAGAAAAGGCACCCCGGCAAACATACCTTCTGCACCCGTTATATTCTTCGCTTCCTCCAAGGCCTGTTCCCCCCGGTGATGAACCACTGCGTTCAAGGCAGGATTTATTTTTTCAAGCTGTTTCCAGGCAAGCTCAAAAATTTCCAAGGGTGACATTTCCTTTTTTCGTATAAGTTCTGAGAGATCAGTCGCATCTAAAGATCTATAAGTTTGTAAGTCCACACTCTCACTCCATCCAAAATATGTATATATTACACTAACTATTGTACCAAACTTGCCCGTATAAGTTTCACTCTCCAAAACAAGTGGTATATCAACAACATAATCGAAAGCTAATTCCAAAGGAGAGATTACTAATGAATCAAGACCAATTAAAAGGTAAATGGAAACAGCTTACTGGAGAAACGAAAAAGAAGTGGTCGAAATTGACCGATGATGACTTACAGCATGTAGACGGCAACAAAGAAAAGCTTATTGGGAAAATCCAGGAGAGATATGGAAAATCGAGAGAAGATGCTGAAAGAGAAGTTAACGCATGGGAAGACGAAAATAAATAAACACCAACAGAACCGTCAGCTTAAATGGCTGGCGGTTTTGCTTTGCATTAAAGGCCCTCCTGACCGTCCAAGGCGACAAATCATTTTTTATAGTGTTAAAATAGGTTAAGAGATTACGAAGGTTTCAAAAGGAGAAAGCGTTATGTGGTATATCATTATTATTCTTGCAGTGGTTATAAGTATCCTTGGGATTTATTTTATGAATATTGGACTGATCCGGGTTCAGCTTGAAGAGTTGGCCCACCGTTTCCAAAAAGGCGAGAGTATGAGCGGTGATCTTGAAGAGTGGGAGTATTATCTGAATAAATTGTTTTGGAAGCCGTTCGGAACTAAAAAAACGATTGATGCTTACGGGCCGCATTATGAAGATTATTTAAACGCCTACTACCCGGACCACGATTCTGCCGCACTTGAAAAATATAAAAAATTTAAGCAAAAAAACAGCTGACTATGAAGAGGCTTATCTCATAATTGAGGGCCTCTTTTTTGTATGTGTTAATTTTCACATAACGGTCACAACTTCTTACTTAAAGACATTTACATAGTGTTAAACCTGCTGTAATATACCCTTATAGGTATTTAACAAAAAACGAATGCTTTAAATTACAGGAGGTAATTCCTATGTCTAAAAAAATTATTATTGTCGGCGGTGTCGCCGGCGGAGCTACAGCAGCTGCCCGATTAAGAAGAATTGATGAAACATCCCATATTACAGTTTTTGAGAAAGGTGAGCATATTTCATTTGCCAACTGCGGACTGCCGTATTATATTGGCGGCACAATTGAAGACCGTGATAAACTGCTCGTTCAAACAGTTGAAGGTATGTCAAAAAAGTTTAACCTTGATATACGTAACCTGACTGAAGTGACCGCCATTAACCGAGCCGACCAGACTGTCACTGTCAAAAAAGCAGAGACAGGTGAAGAATATACTGAATCCTATGATGAACTTGTTCTCTCACCTGGCGCGCGTCCAATCGTTCCGCCTATTGACGGGTTAAATGAGGCACAGAATATATTCACACTCCGCAATATTCCTGATACAGACAAAATTAAAGGCTGGGTTGACGAAGAGCATCCAAAGAAAGCAGTCGTGATCGGCGGAGGGTTTATCGGCCTGGAAATGGCTGAAAACCTGCACGAACGGGGAATTGACGTGACAATTGTGGAAATGGCTGACCAGGTGATGGCGCCTCTCGATTATGAAATGGCCTCTATCGTCCACGAACATGTGAGCAGCAAAGCAACCCTTATTTTAGAAGATGGAGTCAAAGCTTTCCGTGAAAATGGAAAAAAAGTTGTTTTAGCGAGCGGAAAAGAGCTTGAGAGCGACCTGACCATTCTTTCGATCGGTGTCCGTCCTGAAAATGAGCTGGCGGTTAATGCCGGATTACCGGTAGGTCAACGCGGAGGAATCATTGTTGATGACACCCTTCGTACTGAAGATCCTCACATTTATGCGATCGGTGACGCGATTGAAGTGAAGGACTTTAATCAGAGGAACCCCACAATGGTGCCGCTTGCCTGGCCTGCAAACCGTCAGGGGCGTATCGTGGCTGACAACATTTACGGTAAAAATGTTAAGTACAAAGGGACACTCGGAACTGCCATTGCAAAAGTGTTCGATCTTACCGTAGCAGCCACAGGGAATAATGAAAAGACGTTGAGAGATCTGAATGTGCCCTATGAAGCGGTGCATGTCCATCCTGCATCTCACGCGGGTTATTACCCTGGGGGATTTCCTGTCTCTTTAAAACTGACGTTCAATCCTGAAGACGGCAGAATTTACGGAGTCCAGGGGGTTGGAATTAACGGTGTCGATAAACGGATTGATGTCATAGCTACAGCTATTAAAGGCGGTTTAACAGTATATGATCTCCCTGAATTGGAACTCGCTTACGCGCCGCCGTATTCGTCTGCAAAAGATCCTGTAAACATGCTCGGATATGTGGCCTCCAACATTGCTGACGGTGCTCTGGAAATCGTTCACCACCATGAGATTGACAGGATCGTCGCTGACGGCGGGACGTTAGTTGATGTCCGTAACCCGGAAGAAGTGGCGATGGGCGCTATTCCAGGCTCAATAAATATCCCGCTCGACACGTTACGCGACCGGCTCAGTGAGCTGCCTTCAGACCGTAAAATTTATATTACGTGCCAAGTCGGCCTTCGCGGATACCTGGCAACCCGTATTCTCGAACAAAACGGATTTCAGCCGGTCAACTTGAGCGGCGGGTATAAAACCTATTCGTGTGTTAATGCCCAGTGTTCCGATTCCGTCCAGGAAGAAATGGACAGCCGGAAAAACGAACCGGCCATTGAGGAGGGGAACCTCCAAGCTGAGGTTGAAATTAACGCGTGCGGCTTATCCTGCCCCGGACCGATAATGAAAGTCCACAAAGGGATGAAAGAACTGGAAGACGGCCAGGTGCTGCAAATAAGTGTGACAGACCCAGGCTTTGCAAGAGATATTGAGGGATGGTGCAAGAGTACCGGCAACACGCTGTTAAAACAGCAGACAGAAGAAGATCAAATCAGTGTCTGGATTGCTAAAGGACACATCGCGCGCCCTTTATTAGCGCAGCAACTTTAATCACTGATAAATAATATCCCCTTCACCACTGAAACTTATTTCAGTGGTGTTTTTTTATTAAGCCGGCTCTGTGTTCCAGCCTGATGATTTTAATAGTTACCGCTTCCGCCCCCCCGATAAGCAGTGACCCTTGCCGCTATTAGATCGTTTAACTGCTCATAAGAAGATTACCTTGTTATAGCTTATACATTCACTGCTTTTTCTTTAATATCCCCTCTTCTTTTCCATTTGACTGAAATAAATTTCATGATAAAATATATTTTGTACAAAACATTTAATATAAATTATACAAATTGAACAAATTAAATAAACGCTAATTATTTACAGGAGGTATAACATGACTGATTCCCCCTTTTCAAAATTAGAAGAAGCACGAGATGTTATGATCAGTGCTATTGCCCAGACCATGGTTATTTACGGCGTTACTCCATCAGTCGGAAGAATCTACGGTATTCTGTATTATTCTGATGAACCAATGTCACTTGATGACATTAAAGATGAAGTTGCGATGAGCAAGGCCAGTGTCAGCAATGGTATGCGGGAACTTCTTGATACTGAAATGGTTATTAAGGTGTGGAAAAAAGGTGATAGAAAAGACCATTATATAGCTGAGAAAGATTTCTTTAAAAATTTCATTAATTTTTTTGTGAAAAAAATGAGACAGGAAAGAAGTCTGATTATAAAAGGTTCCGAACAAGCACGGCCCGCCTTACAGGACATCATTAATTCTGCGGCATCAGAGGAGGCAAAAGAAGCAGCTAAACAGGATTTAGAAAAGATGGACCAGTCCTATCAATACTTTGAATGGACAATGAAATTAGCCAACGCTATGGATAGCGGAGAAATATTCAGTTTTTTACCAAAGGAAAAAGACCAGTCTAAAGAAGAGGGTGACTCAATTGAATGAGAAAAATACGGCATTATTATTAATAGATTTACAAAAAGAATCCCAGTTTGGTATTACACAAATAGAAGACATTAAAGATAAAACATCAGAATTAATTGGTGTTTGCAGGAAGAAGAATGTGCCTGTTATTTTCACAAGGCAAATCAACCGTGCAGACAATAGGGGGCTCTCTAATGGAGAACCTTTAACGAGTGAGGGTGAGCCGAAGTTTTATAATTCGTCAACAGAGCACTGTGACATTCTCGAAGGCATAGATGTGCGCGAAGAAGACCTGGTCATTGATAAATACCGCTGGAGTGCTTTTCACGAAACCCCTCTCGATTTAATGCTTCGTAACATGGGGATTAAACATCTTATCGTAGGAGGGTTCGTTACTGATGGCTGTGTAATGACTTCAGTGTTTGACGCCTATTTCAGAGACTACCAGATTCATTTAGTCAAAGATATTTGCTCCACGACCAATGAAGGAGCCCACATGTCTTCTATAATGATTATGGCCAATTGGATTTATGATATGACTATTTATAATTCAGCAGAAATGGTGAAAAGGTTAAACAATAGTCCTTATCAAGCTTGGATAGGTACCGAACCCGACTCACTTAAATTTACTCCGGAAACTATGAGAACAGTATTTAATAATCTGGATCTGTCCTAAGGAGGATGTTATATGAGAAATAAAGTCATTACTTTTATGGGTGGAATGAGCCTGCTTTTTACTGCAGGATGCGGAGGGAATTCAGATAACCCGGCTGGTACGACTGGCAACAATAATGGAGAAGAAAACACAGCTGGAGAAGACTCATCAAGCGAACCGATCCGCTTAGGTGTCACTACATGGACAAGTACTGAAGCCCCATCAGAAATTATGAAACAGATTCTTGCAGAAGCCGGCTATGAGGTCGAATTTGTGTATTTAGATCAGCCTATCATTTTTGAAGGTTTAATGAATGAAGATATTGATTTTTTTATGGATGCATGGCTCCCCTATACTGAAGAGGAATTATGGGCTCGTTATGAAGATCATTTACAAAAAGTTACTACTAGCTATGAAGAGGTTCCTTTAGGATGGGTAGTGCCAACTTACGTTGAAGAAGACAGCATCGCTGAGTTAAAGGGGAAGGCTGATAATTTTAATGGTAATGTGGTAACCATCGACCCTGGTGCCGGTATTGTAAGTATCTCAGAAGAAGTTTTGGAGGGGTATGACCTGGAAGATGAATATACCCTTATGACATCAAGTGAGCCTGCGATGATGGCTGATGTAGAAGAAAAAATACGTAATGAAGAACCGGTAGTATTTACTGGCTGGAGACCTCACTCCATGTTTGCAAAATTTGATCTGAAATTTTTGGAAGATGAAGAAGAGTACTTTAAAACCGATAATGTCTATGTTATTTCATATAATGGTATCGAAGATAAATATCCGGAAGTCTACAATATAGTTTCTGAGTGGAGTATTGAAGTGGCTGATTTAGAGGCGATGATGCTCGAATATGAAGAAGAAGACCGCCCTTTCGAAGAATCTGCTGAAGATTGGATTGAAGCTAACAGGGATCAGGTCGATGCCATGATAAATAACTAATTTTGGGAATAACTGGGGGGACAGACCCCCCAGTTATTCCCTTTTTCAGGCTGAAAAAACACTTTTCTCGATTTGTTTCATTTCATAGAAATAGCCTTGTTTTGCCATTAATTCCTCATACGTCCCTGTTTCAACGATTTTTCCCTGCTCCATTACAATAATCCGGTCCATTTGTTCAAGTCCTGTTAACCGGTGGCTGACCAGGATAACCGTGTCATTTTCAGCTTCTTTAAATAGATGGTCATATATCTTTTTTTCCGTCAGTACATCCACAGAAGAAGTTGGTTCATCGAGAAGCCAGAGACGTCCTTCCTTCAAAAGCCCTCTGGCAACTGCCAGCCTCTGCTTTTCTCCTCCTGAAAGATTGCCGCCTTTTTCGAGCACCTGGTCATCGAGTGAAAAGTCTGCCAAATGCACGTGAGCCAGCGCCTCTTTCATCTGATCATCTGTCAGTCCGTCACCGGCAAGCTGTAAATTTTCCCTCACCGTTCCATAGAAGAAGTGCTGATCCTGGAGAAGTGCTTTCGTGCCCATCCACAGGCTTTCTTCATCTATTTCAGTTACAGGCCGGCCGTTTATATGAATATTGCCGGTGTCTGCACGGTAAACTTTTAAAAGAAGCTGAAGCAATGTCGATTTTCCTGACCCGCTCGGTCCTACGACAGCTGTTTTGGAGCCTGCAGGAATCGCTAATTGAACGTCTTTCAGTGCTGCGCGGTCTTCCCCGGGATAATTAAAAGTGACATGATCTATTAATATGCCCCAAGGTTCTGAACGGTCAAGTATGACCCCTTTCTGCTCTGCCTGTTCTCCCTCAGACTTCTCATCGCTTTCCACTGCTGAAAATAACCTCGCTGCGGCGTGCCTGCTGTCTTCGTAATGATTCGGAAAGGCGGCCATAGGCACAGCATTCTCAAAAACAGTCAGTGAAATCATAACGAGCATAGCGATAAAAACGCCTTCCAGTTCGCCGACAGTTACTAAATATGCCGAGGCTCCAAGTACGAGCCAGGAAACAGCCATAGTAACACCTTGATTGATGGACTGGCTGAATAGCATCCGGGCCCCGGCTTTCTCCTGCCCGCTGATATAGTGGTCTGAAGCCGCAATTAATTTGCTTTCCTGCTGTTCCAGTTTCTGATGGATTTTCAAATCTCTGAAGCCGTAGAGGAACTCAGTCGCCTCTACTGACAGATTTCCCCGGCGTTCTCTGACTTGCCCTTCAATTTTCCAGTGTTTCCCCGCAAACATGGCAGGTATCAAAAAACCGGTCAGAAGGAGCCCTGCTGCTAAAATTAAACCGATGTATACCGAAAAATACATCGTAAAAGCAATCGTTGCTAAAAAGACAATCAGCATAACAATCGGAGGGTAAAATACCCTGAGGAAAAAGTTTTGCAGACTTTCTACGTCCCCTACGATTCTCGAAAGGATATCCCCGCTCCGGTATCTTTGAAAAATACGCGGAGCTAACGGCTCTATTTTTTCGAAAAAGTGGACTCGGAGATTACTCAAAATCGTAAATGTTGCGCGGTGCGAGTAATACCTTTCTGCATACTTGCTGAGTGCCCGTGTAAAACTGAAAAGTTTCAGCAGTGCGATGCTTACAGTCAGGACATAGAGGGGCGGCATGATCGCCGCTTTGGATATAAGGTACCCGCTGTTGGCAAACACACTCACCGCACCCATTCCCGCAAGAAAGCCGAATAACACGGATAAAAGAACATCTTTTCTTTCCTTAAGCATCAGCGTCATAATCATCCCTGTTTCTCTCATCCTGCTTCCCCTCCTTGATGGACACAGATCATGCTGCTGTATGCCTCTGACTCCTGCAGAAGCTCTTTATGCGTCCCTGCGGCAGTCAGCCCGCCATTTTCTAAAAACAGAATCTGATCCGCATTTTTTATCGTATGAAGACGGTGGGCAACGGTAATGATAGTTGACGATTTTCCAAGCTCTTTCATAGAACGCTGGAGAATTTGTTCTGTTTTCAGATCCAGCCCGACTGTCGGCTCATCAAATAATATAACGGTCGGCTCCTTCAGGAAAGCACGGGCTAACGCTACCCGCTGCTTTTCGCCGCCTGACAGCCCTCTTCCGCCTTCACCAATTACCGTTTCATAGCCGTCTCTTAACTCTGAAATCATCTCGGCAATTCCAGCTTTTTCAGCTGCCTGTTCTACTTCAGCCCGTGTGACATTCCCGGACTTTCCAAGAATAATGTTTTCTTCTATCGTACCGGAGAACAGGTAAGGATTTTGAGAAATATAGCTGAGCTGGTTATACCAGTCTGTTTCTTTGTAAGTGTTTAACGGCCGGCCGTTGACTATGATCTCTCCTTCAGTTGGAGCTACTAGACCGGCAATTAAATTCAGCAAGGTTGTTTTTCCTGCCCCGCTCTTGCCAACCACAGCTATTTCGCTGTATGGCTCGCATTCAGAATTGAGTTTATTTAGAGCCAAGGCCTCTCCGCCGTAAGAAAAACTGAGGTCTCTGAAGGAAATGGCAGGAGGGGTCTCCTGGGTATCCAATGAGATATCTCCCCACGTTACCGGATGTTCCTCAGCCTCTAACTCAGCAGCCACACGTTTGGCCGCTCCCATACTTCCTCTCCCTGTATGAAAAGCACTTCCTAATTCTTTTAGTGAAGTAAAAAATTCGGGGACAAGTATAAGAACAAAAAAGGCAGTAAAGAACGTGAGCTGTTCATAAACGACGAGCCGGAAACCGACTTCAAGCGCAACGAGAGAAATACTGAGCATTGAGATAAACTCAAGCATAAGAGAAGATAAGAAAGCAATTTTTAATACTTCCATCGTTGCGTCCCGGTAATCCAGACTGCTAAGCCGGATATCTTCTTTCTTTTCTTTTGCCCGCCCAAAAAACTTCAAAGTTGAGAGTCCTTGCAGAATATCCAGGAACCGCCCCGAGAAGACAGTCAGCTTCTCCATCTGTTCTTCTGATTTCTTTTGCGTGTTTTTTCCTACGACAATCATCATAATCGGAATAAAAGGCGCGGTTATGACTAATATAAGCCCTGACACCCAATTCATCCAGAATACTGCGATGAGAAGCATAAGAGGTACAATGGAAGACTGAATCATTTGCGGGTAGTAATGACGGAAATAATTATCAATCTCATCGACTGAATCCATCAGCACACTCACTTTTTCCCCAGATTGCCCCTTCAAGGATGCCTGCAAAGGATTCCTGCTGAATTTATTTAAAAGTTTCTTTCTCACATCACTCTTTACATGGCTTGCCATCTTCATACCTGTTCGTCCGTTCACATAAGTAAACAATGCTCTTGTTAATAGCGCTGCCAAGAGACCTCCAAGCCAGAAATAAGTCTCCCCGAATGCGCCGTTATTTAAGAATATATGATCAACGATGAGCACAATAAACCAGGCTTGGGCGATAATGGATGCCCCGATCATAAACGAAGATACCATCAAAGCTGACCTGCTCTTTTTTTGTTCCTGTGCCATTTGTTTTAGCTGCGTCATGACTGTTCACAGCCTCCTCATAACATACTGTTTTAACTGTCTGTATAGTGTTTACATTCCTATTTTAAAGGAATAGCCCCCCTGATACACACAATGTGCTTATTTATATTATGACACTTTTGTGACAGTCTCAACAACCTGGGGTCAGACCCCCCATTTATTTCCACATAAAAGAAGCTGACACTAAACTAAAACAGTTTTGGAACAGTTGAACATTAATTTATTTTTTTTAACTCCCGTGAAACTAAGTCTTATAAGTTATTCCACAGCTTTAGCTTCTTTGATTGATGGACAGAAGGCGGCGACGCCCGAGGGGTTAAGGCTGAAGATCCAATTCAACGAAGCTACAGGCTGAGTTGAATTTAGCTAATCAAGAAAAAAGTAAATGGGTAAATACACTATTTTTCCTAGGCACGAAGGCGAGGACACCCGGAGGATAAGCGAAGTCTGAAAATCCACTTTCCCGAAGCAATCCTTCGGGAAAGTTAGTTGAAGACAAGCCCTCGGGTAAGCCTTCGCCGAGAGTGCACCGGCAGATTAAAAGGACAAGCCCCTGGGCAAGCGTCCGCCTGGTGAACTGAAATCTATGCTTTTATACAAAACCATTTAGATATAGGGGTCAGACCCCCCATTTATTTCCACAAAAAAACTGTTTCAAATAATTATTTGAAACAGTTAACGTATGATCTGCCCAGCCCGTCTATAAAACATTCCCTTTTTGATGATTTATGTCAGACGCCGGTAAATTGTTTAAAGATTGCTGGAAGAACGTGCGTACTTCTTCCGTTGTCATGCCTATTTCTTTTGCTTCAACCATTAACTGCTCCCATTCTTTGTCCAAGGTGGAGTGTACGATATTTTCCATTTCCCCCCAGACCTCCTTTCCCACAGATGCCTAATAGGCGGCCCGGCGATCTTAGGCGTTTCCCAGCCCTTAGACCCGTAGCTTTGCGTCCCTGCTTTTCAACAGGTTTGCCTTTAACTAGTAGGAAGGTAAAAAGTTGTCCTTTCTAACCTGTCTTCGGTCCCTTATCTGTCGACCTTGCATTCCGTAGATATAAAATAAGATTATCACTCTCGACCGCTTATACTTCCTTTCTGATTAAATTCCTCTGTTCTCAAAAGTGAATTAAACGGCCATACCATCTTTTAGAAATAAATTCCATAACCGAATATTCTGATAATTAACCTTGCAATTGCCCCCTATCCCTCCTTTTTCAGTTTAAACTTTTACCCTTAAACGCTTCCTTACCGACTCTTTCTGTCATTTAATATACTTCTTGCAGGTTAAATCCAAGTTAAAAAAAGGAAAAATGTTCTTTTTTCCGTAAATTTTTCTCTCATATTTATTTTTTATTATTAAATTTATAACCAAATCCCCGGACTGTCTGGATATACTCGGGCTTGGCGGGATTTTCTTCAATTTTCTTCCTGAGATTACGTATATGGACGGAGACTGTTTTCAGATCACCGTAATGGTCGAATCCCCAAATGTGGTTATAAAGCTGCTCTGAACTGAAGACCTGGTTCGGGTGTTTCATAAGAAATAATAATAATTGCAGCTCTTTTGCATATAAAGAGACACGTTCTTCTTTAACAAACACGTCGAAACTGTTTAAATCCACTTTCACTTCTCCCCAAGATAAATACCGGCTCTTCTTCTCCTCACCGGATGCCAGCGGACCATTCCGCCGCAAATTAGCCCTGATCCGCGCCTCTAATTCAGCCAAATCAAACGGCTTTGTTATATAATCATCGCCCCCGGCGTTTAACCCTTTGATTTTATCAGAAGAGGAACGCTTGCAGCTCAAAAAGATAATGGGGGTCTCCGTTTTATTCCTTATTTCACGACAGATATCAAAACCTTCCATTCCAGGGAGCAGAACGTCTAATAAAATAAGCTGCGGATCGGCTGTTTCTGTCAGCTTTAACGCTGCTGCCCCATTCTCCGCAGTGATTACTTCAAAGCCTTTCTTCTTCAGATATAAAGAGGTCAATTCACGAATATCTGCGTCATCTTCAACAATAAGTATTTTATCCCCGGCCATCTTTTACCACTCCTTTTACAGATGAACATTCTTTTGACCTGCTCTTTTTAAAATCAGCGGAAGTGAAAAGAAAAAGGAAGTGCCAGCATTCTTTGTACTTGTCACCCATATCTCCCCTTTATGGTAATCAATTATTTCCTTCGTAATAGCGAGCCCAAGCCCTGTGCCGCTTTCACTGTTTTCTGCGATGCCCCCCTTGTAAAACCTCTCGAAAATATAAGGAAGGGCTTCTTCCTCAATCCCTGTTCCATTGTCTTTCACTTCAATAATGACATTCCCGTCAAACTCACTCGCTGTTTTGTTTTTATCATACGGACAGATGCTGGCTGATATTTCAATTTTACCGCCAGGCAAACTGTGCTTGACAGCATTGTTAATAAGATTATAAAAGACCTGCTCCATTCTTTCTCCGTCAACAGACAAAACTCCTTCTGTGTCCAGCCTGTCATTCTTTATTACCGGAAGCGGAAAGGACAGCCGGTGAGTTTCTACATCTAACATAAACGTCTCATGAATGTGCTGCAGCCAGTCTTTAAGGTTAATAGTCTCAATGTTAAGGCTCATTTTCCCTGATTCAAATTTTACTAAATCAAAGAGATCGTTTATCAGCCGGTCAAGAAGCTTCACTTTGTTTTGGACGATTTCCAGATACTTAGGGTTATTAGCATCAATTATCCCTTCTTTCACTGTCTGAACGTAACTTTGTAAAAAAGTAATTGGTGTCCCGAGTTCATGGGAGATATTTGACAGTAGCTGGATTCTTGCTTCTTCGAGTTTAATAAGTTTTTCATTTTTGCTGTTCATCTCTTTATTTTTTAAAGCTAACTCTTTTGTTCTGTCTTCTACTTTTACTTCTAAAATATCGTTCATTTCTTTTAACTTCAGGTTCATGTTATTTAATTCTTCAGCCCGGTCCTTTATTTCCTTTACAGCTCGGCTTAAATGCAGAAACGTTTCAGTTCTGGCCAAAAGTTCTCTTTTATCACAAGGCTTTACGAGATAATCATTCGCACCGGCTTCAAAAGCTGCCAGTCTGTCTTCTATCTGATTTTTGGCTGTCAGCATAAGAACAGGCAGTTCTGTAAGTGAATAGGTTTTTCTGATGTCCTGGCAAACTTTATATCCTGAAATTTTCGGCATCATAATGTCCAGAATAACGAGGTCGAAATCTTTCTCATCTTCCAGAAGCCTTAAGGCTTGTTCGCCACTGGAGGCTGTTTTCACTTCATACCCCTCCAGGCTTAAATAATTAATAAGTATTTGAAGGTTCACCGGCTCGTCATCAGCTACTAATATTTTTTTTCCTGTTTTTTTACTTCCTGACGTTTCCGGCTGACTGAAAAATGTAAAAGCCTCCTTTTCAACAGAGAGTGGGTGGACAGTACCTGCCGCAACGTTTCTTTTCTCCTGTCCTCTATAGAGGGGGATAGAGAACGTAAAGACAGAACCTCTTCCCTTCCCGGACCTGACGTTCATTCTTCCGCCCTGAAGTTCTACGAGTCGTTTACTGATATTGAGGCCGATCCCCATGCCCTCATCATGTTCATCACTGTTTGCGCCTCCACGCTCAAAAGGGAAGAAAATGGATTCTAATTCTTCTTCATCAATTCCGGGGCCGGTATCAGCCACTTCAATTTTCATAAACCCGTTTTTCTCATAAGCATAAATGGAAACTTTCCCCTCTGCCGTATATTTAATGGCATTACCAATAAGGTTGTATAAGACTTGCTGAAACCTGTTTTCATCAGCCGCAATAGCCGGAAGCCCCTTTTCCAGGTGATTCTCAATAATAACCGGCTTACTTTTCACAAGCGATTGGCACATATTTACCACCATATCCCCTGTTTCTTTCACATCCACTTCTTTAATATGCAAATCCATATCATTGTTTTTAAGCTTGGAAAAATCAATAATATCATTAATTAAATGGGCCAGCCTTTTTCCGCTTGTAATAATCATCATCAGATTTTTTCTCGCAGAATCATTTATTTCTCCTGCTGCTCCATCTTTCATCGACTCAGCTATGCCTATTATGCCGTTTAACGGGGTCCTCAGTTCGTGAGAGGTCACGGCAAGAAATTCATCTTTCAGTTTATCCGTTCTTTTTAAATGCTCAAGCATCTCCTGCTGGCTCTCAATCGCTTCCCTCTTAGCCTGATCCTTCTCCTTTCTCATGATCGTAATCTTATCCGCCAGCGCGAAAGAAAGAAGAATCAGTTCAAGAGACGTAGTAATCTGCCAGGCGTATTTTGTCATAAATGTAAAAGGAAGAACGCCAACATCTGTCAGTATGGAAACGACTACTCCAGCTATAAATATATACCAGGCTAATGAGAAAAAACGCGCAGGGCGAAAGCCATTTTTCAAGGTAATCAAAGAAACAGTCAATATAAATCCGACAGATATTCCGGTGGCAAGCACTACAAAATCAAGGGCTAAAGGGTATGAAAAAACTAATACAATCAGAACGGAAAAATTCATTAATAGTAAAGCAATAGACCATTTAACACTTCTCGGCACCAATTTCTCAGGCTCCAGAAAGCTGTTTGTAAACAGAATAGCAAGGATATTTGAGACTGCCATAAAAAAGACAATGGACCGGTTGTTCCACCAGACAGCTTCCGGCCAGATAAACTGATAAGCGAGACCGGAAAACGATAAAAAGGTTAATAAGTTAACTATTATAAAAAAAACATAAAATAAATAACTTTTATGCTGTAAAGAGAAATAGACGAACAAGTTGTAAAGAGCCATGACAAAAGCCAGTCCTGCAAGCAGCCCTAAAATAATATAATCCTGCTGGGTGATGGATAAAAAAGAGTCCCTGTCCATCATAGTTAACGGAAGCTGCATCGCCCCTTCAGACTGGAACCGCATGTAAATAACATAGTCATTTTCTTCTGAAAGATTGAGCGGGAAAATAAAATTCCTGTTAGTCACTTCTCTTTGGCCGAACGGGTAAAGATCACCCATTTCCCATGCTTCAAATTCCCCATTTTCAGATAGATAAAGAGAGGTGTAATCCATTGTCGGATTATCCAGTTTCAAATACCACTCCCCGCCTGAATACTGATTATGTAACTGAAACCTCACCCAGTAAACGGATGAGGTATAACCAAAACTGGGCGCCCCGCCCTGATTGAGTTCAAACTTTTCTGAAATTTCTCCTTCTGCTACATCGTTTATCGTCCATTCATTGTTCTTATCCTCGAGTACTTCTATGTAGGGCGCTAAATCAATTTCACCCCTGCTATCATTTAGAACGACAGATTCCGCACTTATATTAGAAGGAAAGAAATGAATTACTCCTGTTAATACAGTAAGAATAAGTAAGGTGATAGAGATGTTTTTCAAGGAAGAGCCCCCCTGTTCCTTCAGTCTGCCCGGTTTTCTGTGCGGCTGGCGTCTCGCCGCCTTTCATGATCAACATTAAACATTAACATAGCCAAGGTATAAAGAAAGAATGTGCATCCAGCTGCACATTCTTATATCTGTGTCTTCATGACATCCATTTGGGCGGTGTATTTTTATCCCAGTAAATATTACCGAGATCATGGTGTTCTTCAAAGTTATCATCCCTCAGGTGATAATGAAAGTTAAACCAATAACCGTCTTTCGGCTTCAGGTCCCTGCGGACATGGAATCGTGCTACATCTTCTTTGGCCTGATGATTATATATGTTAAAAATCTTTTCACCTTTTACTGAGGCCTTCTGTTCCTCTATTTCCAAGTAGGTAAACTCTTCTTCATCGAGCTCATCCAGGATAGTACTAATGACTTCCTCCATGCTTGGAAAAACATCCATCATAAAGTCATCTTCCACTTTATTTGCAATACGCGGGCCGAGTTTGTTAAACGTCTGTTCCCTGGCCTGCTCTGTAAACATCTGTATATAATGATCACTGACGTCAATGTCAGTACTATCCTCGTCATCCTCTATTCCATCTAAATCGCTTTCACTTTCTTCTATTTCAGAAAAGGCAGAATCAGCGCCCTGCAGTTCTTCATCTGCAGGAAACGAATCGTCTTTCTCCCCTTCAGCGTTCGCATCAAGATAAGTCGGCGGTATGTATATTCCAAGTGTCAGCAGCGTAATTAAAACGGCTGATATTTTTTTAAACCAAAGTTTCATTCGAATCCCTTCTTTATGTACGACCTCTCTAATGATTATTTTATCATTTTTATCTGAAAAGTCTATAAGACGATTCTATAAAACTAACGGCTGTTCTATTAAAATTGTCTTAACCAGGCTGGGACAAAACGCGGACAAAAAAGGAGGCTAAAACCTAAGACTAGTTAAAGGCATCCGAACAACAGCTTACATTCCCAATTTCCTTTTTTTACATCATCCTATTCAATTTCCTTCCGCGTCTCCTGGAAAAGGTTTCAATTTGACCCTCTTAAGGAATAAAAAAATGAACTGGAAATTTTATTTTTTATCCACTAAACACTAAAGAAAAGAGGAAGATATTATGGATCAGTACACGTCTTTACGGGGAAAAGCTGCTGTCGTAACAGGGGGCGGATCCGGAATGGGCAGAGCTGCAGCCTTGCATTTGGCAAAGCAGGGAGTGAAAGTCTGTCTGGTTGATCTGAAAAAAGACGACTTACTGGCAGTAAAAGAAGAAATAGAGTCATCAGGCAGCGAAGCAATCGTTGCTGAAGCCGATGTTTCCAATCCAAGTGAGCTGAAGCAGGCATTTATTCAAGCAGCCAGTGAATTTAATCAGCTCGATATTGTCTATGCCAACGCAGGGATTAACGGAACTGTCGCCCCTATCGAAGATTTAAAACCTGAGGAATGGGACGAGACTCTCTCAACAAACTTAAAAAGCACCTTTTTAACAGTAAAATGTGCGATTCCTCATATGAAAAAAAATGGCGGCAGCATCATACTAACGAGTTCAATTAACGGCAATCGGGTTTTTTCCAATTTCGGTATGTCAGCATACAGCAGTTCTAAAGCAGCTCAGGTCGCTTTTGGAAAAATGGCTGCCCTCGAGCTGGCAAACTACAATATCCGTGTAAATGTTATTTGTCCGGGAGCTATCGAAACTAACATTGGCGAAAACACTCACCCTAAGGAAGACCAGCTGGAGAAAGTTGAGATTCCTGTCGAATACCCGGAAGGCAACCAGCCTCTGGAAGAGCGGTCAGGCAAGCCGGAACAAGTCGCTGATCTCGTATGCTTCCTCGCTTCTGATGCATCGAGCCATATAACCGGGACTGAGATGTTTATAGACGGCGCAGAATCACTGCTTTAACCTAAAAACCTCCCAAGGGCAGGAACCCTGGGAGGTTTTTTTTTAGGAATAGGGAGGAAGGGTTGTGCAACTGCGGGAGCAGACCTTTTAATTAGGGGGGGCAGAGTTAGAATTGAGGGGACTCTACCGTATAATCGCGAGACTCTACGTTATAATCGTGCGACTCTACCGTATAAATGCTCCACTCTACGTTATAAACTTCAAACTCTACCGTATAACTGTCCAACTCTACCATATAACAATTTTCGACAAAAATTGCCCAAGGGCTGCATCCCCCTTCACCCCCGGCAGTTTCCCTTCAACTCCTCAATCACAAGCACCGCCACTACTTCGTTTTCATACTAATTCCCGTAAATCCGTAAAATAGCGTAATGACCGGGCACAGCAGGCAGAAAAAGGCAAACGGCAAATAGGCTAATACAGGCACTTCAAGGACACTTGCCATAAAGACACCGCTGACGCCGTATGGAATGAGAGCATTGACGACGGTTCCCCCTGATTCGAGGGCCCGTGACAAATGCTTCCCTTCCAGCCCCATCTCTTTAAAACGCTCAATGTACGCTTCACCTGGCAGGACGACCGACATATACTGTTCTCCTAAACTGATATTCAAACCCATAGATGATAAAACAGCTGTCATAACTGCCCGGCCTCTCGTTGAAACAAAGCCTTGAATAGAAGCAATTAACGCGTTAATAATGCCTAAAGATGAAAGGATGCCGCCCATACTGAGTGCCAGCAGCAGAAGCGAGACCGCCCACATCATACTTTGCAGACCTCCGCGGTTTAACAGGTTATCAAGCTGGCTGTTTCCGGTTTCTGTTTCAAATCCGTTCTGAATAAGCGGCATCCATTCCTGCAGGATGACCTGCCCCTCAAGAGTGACCGCTGTGATAAAGCCGAGAATAATTCCCGTCAGCATCGCAGGTATAGCAGGTACTCTTCTCATGGCTAAAATAACCATTACAATAGCAGGAATTAAAGCTGCCGGATGAACATTTGCGGCATCATTTAAAGAGTCAAGCCAACCAGCCATCTCTGTCCCTGTCATATCTCCCTGGCGGCTTCCAATGATAAAAAAGAGAATCAAACTGATGAGGAACGCGGGAAATGCCGTCCACATCATGTAACGTATATGGTCAAACAGATCGACTTTACTTACGGAAGAAGCCAGGTTAGTGGTATCAGATAATGGGCTCATCTTGTCGCCCAGCAATGCGCCTGAGACCACTGCACCGGCTGTCAGAGCCGGATCGAATCCAAGTCCGCTTCCAAGCCCCATAAAAGCGATCCCGATTGTGGAGGCTGTGGTAAATGAACTGCCGATAGAAATGCCAATAACCGCAGTTACTAAAAAAGCGCTTGGCAGGAAGTAATTTACTGAAATTAAGTTAAAGCTGTAGCTGATTAATGTCGGAATTGTCCCCGACTTCATCCATACGGCAATTAGTACACCGATCAGCATAAATATCATAATAGGAATAATACCTGATTTAATTCCATTAACAATTCCTTTTTCAAGCAGACTCCACGGCTGCCTTTTCGTAAAGTTATATATTGCTAAGAAGACTACAGCAAGAAATAGAGGGACGTGAGGCTCAGCCCCGAGTGAGAGGAGTGATACTGCGATAATGCCTACAATCACCGCGACCACAGAAAGAGCTTCCCATCCATTAACCTTCCGGCCCTGGCCCTCTACTTCTGTCTTTGTATCTTCAATTTTATTATTGGATTGTTTCATAGGTTAAACCTGCTTTCCTGAACTGGCTTTTAAAAATAAAACGCCTTTTTGCTTAAACGCTTTTAAGCATTAAAGTGCAACGTTTGCTATTTTAATGGGATACCAGCGAAAAGTCAATCCATCTTCCTTCTTTCAAACTTGTTTAAAAAGCCTCACTATTCCATCTTTTAAGCGAACTTCCAGCCTGCTGTGCAACCAGCACAAAAAAACTCCCCAAGACCGTCGAACTGGTTGGGGAGGATGATGTTAAGCTGATGAGCCCCCCTTCTACATTGGGGCCGCCCTTACTCAACGGGAAAACATTTTTTTATAAATCAGCCGTTTTGTTAAGGTGGTTTCCATAAGGCTCTTTTTCAATATAAACAGAGTGCCAGATCATAAAGCAAATCACTGCCCAGATCTTTCTGCTATGATCTTCTTTTCCTGAGGCATGTTCATCAAGCAGGGTCAGCACATACTCTTTTTTAAAGAGATAATCCGTCGGACTGTGACGAATCACCGAGCGGGCCCAGTCATAAAGTTCCTCTCTTAACCAATGGCGGATAGGTACGGGGAAGCCCAGCTTTTTTCTGTGTAGTACAGATTCTGGGATAAATTCTTTTACAGCCTCCCTCAATACGTATTTCGTCGTTCCGCGTGAAATTTTATGATTTGTCGGAAGTTCTCTCGCGATCTGAAAAACTTCTTTATCCAGAAACGGGACACGAAGCTCAATCGAATGGGCCATTGTCATTCTGTCGGCTTTAACGAGAATATCGCCTGGAAGCCACGTATGAAGGTCAATATATTGCATCTTAAGCGTGTCATCCAGAGACTCGGCCTCTTTATAAAACTCCGCTGTTATTTTTGTAAATGGACTTGTAAATTCATAACCATTCAGCAACTCTTTCTTTTCCGCTTCACTTAGTAAATTCGCGTTCCCGATATACCTTTCAGACAGCGGGGTTGTTCCTCTCAGAAAATAATTCTTTCCTTTCAATCCTGAAGGGAGGCGGAGAGCTTTATTATGGATAAAAGATTTAAACCCGTAAGGCATAAGATTAAACCAGCTTAACGCAAGCGGCTCCCGGTAAATATTATAGCCTCCGAAAAGCTCATCGGCACCTTCACCTGACAGCACGACTTTGACATGCTTACTGGCTTCTTTGGCCACAAAGTATAAAGGAACAGCGGCAGGATCAGCTACTGGATCATCCATATGCCGTATAATATTAGGCAATTCTTCAATAAATTCGTACGGCGTAATTATTTTATTAATATTTTCGACGTTCAGCTTGTCAGCTGTATCCTTTGCAATTTCTATTTCGCTGAAGCCCTTATGTTCGAATCCGACAGTAAAGGTTTTTAAATCCGGGTTAAACTTTTTCGCCAGGGCTACGATAGCTGTTGAATCAATTCCGCTTGACAGAAAAGCGCCAACAGGCACGTCGCTCCTCATATGCTTCTCTACAGAATCCTCCAGCGCCCTTTTGATTTTTACTGTATTATCTCCCAGAGCGCTCTTCACCGGATGAAATGTTTTCTTATAGAAACAGCCAATTTCCAAAGCTTCATCAGGTTTTTTATTCAAGAAATGCCCGGGTAATAGCTTCTTTATATCTTTTTGTAAACAAAGAGGTTCAGGCACATACTGGTAAGTCAGATAATGCTGCAGGGCTTCGGCTGATATATTTCCCTGTGATTTATAAGCATCAATACTTTTTAGTTCAGAAGCAAAAAATAACCGTTCAGGTGACTCATGATAATAAAAAGGTTTTATACCAAAAGGGTCACGTGCTGCAAAGAGCGTTTTCTCCTTTTTGTCCCATACAGCAAAAGAGAACATCCCCCGAAGTTCTTTCACACACTCTTTTCCTTTTGAAATATACAGATTAAGAAGCACTTCTGTATCTGAATCAGTTTCAAACGTATACCCCTGAGTGATTAAATCCTGCCGGAGCTCTATATAATTATAAATCTCACCATTGAATATAAGGTGGTACCTGTTTTGAAGAGAAAACGGCTGATGGCCATTCTCAAGGTCAATGATACTCAGCCTTTTAAAACCTAATTGAATATTTTCGTCTTTATAAAGGCCAGTCGCATCCGGCCCCCGGTGATGGATAGCTTCAAGTGCTCTGTACCATTCAGTTGACTCGATCGCATCAATCCCGTTATTCCTTAATTCACCAATGAAACCGCACACCGTTCATCCCCCGCCCTTCATAGGTCTGCAATATTGCAAAATTTGACTCATACCTCCTTAATATAACTCATTTCCTGGAAATTAATAGATGTTTTTTAGGACAATTATGCGAAAAATGCAGATAATGTTCAATTTTTATTAAAAAAGCTCACTCTGAATCATTTTATTCAGGTGAGCCTAAAGGAAATAACTTACTTATTCAATTGGCTTTATATAATGCATCATCCCTCATACCATTAAAAATGTGCTGCTTTTACCACCTTCTGCACAGGGAAGACACCCTCCGCATGACTACTTATCATGCCAGACGTGTGCTTTTCCTTTTTCTGCCGAAATAATTTCCATGGCCGCCTGAGTCCCCTGCCCGGCAGCTATAATACTTTGGGTAGGGATGCCCGAGAGCAGTCCGGCAACATAAAGCCCTGGAATGTGTGTTTCGCCGTTCCAGGAGCCGCCCCGGACACGTGAGATTTTCCCGCTTGGCACTGCAGGGCTTACTTCTGTTTCAATTCCAAGATCTTTTAAAGGTTGCAGGTGGATATTTGAAGCCACAATGACGTATTTTGCTGAAAGTGTCTGTTGGCCGCCCTCTTCAGAAGAAAAAGTGAGTTTAAAACGGCTTCCCTCACTTGAATGAGTTAATCTTTCGAGTTTTTCCACCTGATGTGCAACGATTTCAGTACCGAACTGCTTCGATTGGTCCGTCATTTTAGAG
The DNA here is from genome assembly GCF_900111295.1 of Salipaludibacillus aurantiacus. GTDB lineage: Bacteria > Bacillota > Bacilli > Bacillales > Salisediminibacteriaceae > Salipaludibacillus > Salipaludibacillus aurantiacus. The sequence continues at coordinate 142,367 of NZ_FOGT01000006.1, forward strand.
ATTAACTCTTTTCCTGAAATGCCTTCCGGAAAACCCGGGTAGTTATACACTTTTGATATAGGCTTTAACTGTGATTTTCCTGTGTCAAAGACTGTGGTGGTTAATCCGGCTTGGGACGTATAAATAGCTGCGGAAAGACCGGAAATCCCTCCGCCTATAATTGCTGTATCAATGTGTTTTTCCAAAGTAAGCCCTCCTATAAAGTGTTGTTAAGTCCAATATACAGGGGCAGGTATATAAATTTCAAGTGTTTACATAGCTTCTTACTCCCGGTACTCACTCCTAAAGAGGCCTCCGTTCCCAGCCTTTCCATTCTCCTTTATTCCCTGGAGCCAACCTCTCTACGGGAAAAAGCCCCCATATCCACTATGGGAGCTCGACCTGACGCAAACTGGCACCTGCGTCCCTCAAGAGGTACCTTTAAATTACCGTACCTGGTTAAACCGTTTCATAATGTTCCTTCACCTTATCTCTCAGAGCCCGCTTCAGGAACTTACCGACTGACGTTTTCGGAATTTCTTCCATAAAAATGACGTCATCCGGCAGCCACCATTTAGCAAACTGCGGCCTTAAATAATCAAGGATGTCATCTTTAGAGACAGTTTCATGCCCTTCTTTTAAGACCACGCATGCCACAGGCCGTTCCTGCCATTCAGGATCCGGAATTGCCACGACGGATGCTTCAAATACCCCCTCGTGGGCCATGAGAGCGTTTTCCAAATCCACCGAGGAAATCCATTCACCGCCGCTCTTTATGAGATCCTTCGTACGGTCAACAATTTTGATGACCCCTTCCTCGTCAACCGTGCAGACATCTCCAGTGTGAAGCCAGCCCTCTACGAATGTCTCTTCTCCGCGGTCGTCTTTAAAGTAATCATCGGCAATCCACGGGCCTCTTAAAAGTAGTTCACCCATATCCTGTCCGTCCCAGGCCACTTCGCCCTGGCTGCCAACTACCTTCATTTCCAAGCCCGGCACGAGAAGCCCCTGCTTCGCGCGGATTTCGAAACGCTCTTCTTCCGGTAAGTCTTCCTGATAGCTCTTCAGTCTAGAAACCGTCGCTAACGGGCTTGTTTCAGTCATACCGTAAGCATGCAGGAATGGAACATTGTATTTTTTCTCAAATGTTTTAATCATTCCTAACGGCGCTGCCGACCCGCCGCAAACAACAGCCCGCAGGCTCTCAGTATTGTATTCATTCTCTTCAAGCTCCTTTAACAAAACGAGCCAGATTGTCGGCACGCCTGCCGTTACTGTTACTTTTTCGTCCTGAATAAGCTCAGCCAGCACTTTAGGTGTAAAACGCGGGCCAGGCATCACTTGAGTGGAGCCTAACCACGTAGCAACATACGGCATCCCCCACGCGTTAACGTGGAACATTGGAACGACCGGCATAATGGAGTCAGATTCCGTTGTACCGAGCGAATCAGCGAAGGCAAGACTCATACTGTGAAGCACGGTGGATCTGTGGGTATAGACCACTCCTTTTGGGTTGCCTGTTGTCGCGGAAGTAAAGCACATACCTGCTGGTTCTGTTTCTTCTATATCTTTTGGATACTCGAAATTCTCATCTCCAGCCGAAATCCATTCTTCATAAGAGTAAACATTGTCCACGCTCGTGTCCGGCAGTTCGTTATCAGTCATTACAATATAGGCTTTCACTGTTTTCAGTTTGTCGTGTACAGCTTCAATTAATGGAAAAACGTCCTCATCTACAAAAATCAGTTCATCTTCTGCATGATTAATAATGTAAATAATATGCTCAGGTGACAGACGAATATTAATGGTATGAAGCACAGAACCGATGCTCGGAATGGCAAAGTACAGTTCCAGGTGCCTGTGGTGGTTCCAGGCTAACGTTCCAACCCGGTCCCCTCTTTCAATCCCAAATTCTTTCAGCTTGCTTGCCAGCTTTCTCGTTCTCTTTCCTATCTCTTTATAAGTGAACCGCTGGACCCCTGCACTCGTTCTGGAAACGACTTCTTTCTTAGGATAAAAACGTTCAGCTCTCTCAATCATTGAAGAAATCAGCAAATTACCTTTCATCATTACGAACCGCCACCTTTCAAAGATTTAGTTGGGAATGGACAGGCTGCACTCTCCTATAAATACCACAATTTTCAAAAATGAGAAATAGAATTTTTTATATTTTCATAATTTTTCAACAGATATTGAAGCTTTTTTCATTTACGGAGTCAAAATAAGCTTTCCTGACGTTTTTCTCCCTTGAAGCATTGAGTGAACGTGTGCTGCTTCTTCCAGAGGATACACCCCGCCGATGATCAGTTTTAACTCTCCTTTTTGTGTATAAGCCAGCAGTTGTCCAAGGCTTGACTTTAACAATTCAGGCTTTTTCATAATTTGCGGAAGGAAAAAGCCGATCACCGACTGATTTTTCTCCATTAAGGAAGCCGGGTAAAATTTGGGCTGTTCGCCGCTTGCGACTCCATAGATGACAAGTCTTCCAAAAGGCGCCAGGCATGACAGTGTCTTATGAAAGATGTCCCCGCCGGCCATTTCAAGCGCCACATCGACCCCTTTTCCGTCCGTCATCTCTAACACTTGCTGTTCCCAGCCTTCTGCTGTGTAGTCAACGGTCTCATCTGCCCCCAGTTCTTTTGCCAGATCACGTTTTTCTTCGGTGCTGGCTGTAGCAATCACTTTCCCTGCCCCGAACAACTTAGCAAGCTGAACGGCAATCGTTCCGACTCCTCCGGCAGCTGCATGCACGAGCACGGTTTCCCCTTCTTCCAGCCGCCCCATCGTTTTCAACACGTGCCAGGCACTCAGCCCCTGCAACGGGAGTGCCACAGCGTGGTTAAAATCGACCCCTTCCGGAACTGGAATAATTGACCGTTCATCAGCAAGCGTATACTCAGCATATCCAGTCGCATTGTCAGCCCCTATTAACGTCACTACTCTTGCGCCAGGCTTTACACTTGTTACCTCATCGCCTACTTCAGCCACAATACCGGCTACTTCAGATCCCGGAACGTACGGTAAAGGCGTGGAGACAACATATTGCCCCTCTCTCCTTGCTGTATCCGCATAATTGACCCCAATTGCTTTTATTTCTATCAGCACTTCCCTGCTCTGAGGAGCAGGCTTAGATAACTCTACCTCTTTCAAAACTTCCGGTCCGCCAAATTCTTTCATCTGTATTGCTTTCACTTAAATTCCCCTTTCTCTAACTCTATCTTTTGTAAGCCTTCGCCGGCAGTGAACCGGCAAATTAAATAAAAAAATTTTATTAGTAATTCAGCTGAATCTGAAAATCTATGAGGTTGTTAATCACAGATTATCCTCACCTGAAATAATAAAAAGCCTGTACCACAAACATTAAAACATAGTACCCGGTGAACGAAGGCGAAGACACCCGGAGGATAAGCGCAGTCTGAAAATCCACTTTCCCGAAGGTGTCCTTCGGGAAAGTTAGTTGAAGACAAGCCCTCGGGTAAAGAAAACACAGCGAGGTTTTGTCGAGCTGATGTTGCACTTATGCCTGTGGTGTAAGCCTTCGCCAAGAGTGAACCGACAGATTAATTTAAGCTTTTTTTACCTCCTGCCATCAGCGTCAGCACACGTATTTTTGCGAGTCATTTAAAACAGCAGCGATTTCCCGGTATTTGGCTGATAACCCTTCCGCCCGATACTGTCCAAGCTCCTCTGTGATCATAGTGACAGTCTGATCCAGCTTGTCGCCGGAAAGTATTCCAGAAGCCAGTTTTCTTGCCACGATCTCCGCCTGCCATGCCGATTCACTCGTCACAAGGACCGCTAAATGTTCTTTTAACCGCTCGTTTTCCGCACCGTTTTTACCAATGGCTTTAGCTGCCCGCACTACCGCTGATTCTGCAGCGTACAGGAGGATAGCTAAATCGGATAATTTCATGATCGTGTCCTGTTCTTCCTGAAGCCGGTCGCCTAGTTCTTCATTAACCGTTCCTGCCAGTATGAGAAAAATTCTGCGGATTGACGATACTGCTTCTTTTTCCTTGGCCAGTGGGCCTTCAAGTCTGTTTTTCTCACTTTTCAACTCTCCTTTTGCCTCACTGATCATCTCCTGAATCGGTATCTCACCTGCTGAAGCTTTCTTAAAAAGAAGATTAGGTATAATCAGGCGGTTAATTTCGTTTGTCCCTTCAAAAATCCGGTTGATTCTTGAATCGCGGTACATTTGTTCAATCCTGTTCTCACTTATGTACCCGCTTCCCCCGTGAAGCTGCAGAGCCTCATCCACTATTCCGTCCAGTGTTTCTGAAGAGTAGACTTTGCAAACCGCACACTCGGTCACATACTCCATCATCCGTTTACCTGTCAGCTTCGCATCTTCAGAATCGTACAAATCGCCAAGGGCATCTTCCAGCAGGCCGGCCGTCCGGTATTGGAGAGACTCTGCTGCAAAAATCCGTGCAGCCATGTGTGCAACTTTCTCTTTTGTTGCGCCAAAATCAGCTATCAGTCTCTTAAACTGCTTTCTTTCATTTGTATAAGAAAGGGCGAGTTCCAGCGCATGTTTTGCAGCCCCTACACACGCCGAGCCTAAATTAAACCGGCCAAGATTAAGGACATTAAAAGCTATCACATGGCCGCGGCCTTCTTTCCCCAGTAAATTTTCAACCGGCACCTGGCAGTCTTCCAGGATAACCGAGCGGGTGGAAGATCCTTTAATACCCATCTTTTTTTCTTCAGGGCCGAGAGAAAGACCTGGGAAATTCCGCTCTGCAATGAATGCCGTAAATTTTTCTCCGTCCACTTTCGCGTAAATAATAAAGGTGTCAGAAAATTCGGCGTTTGTAATATACAGCTTTGTCCCGTTTAACACATAATGGGTACCCTCTTCATTCAGGTAAGCGGTGGTTTTGGCGGACATGGCGTCTGATCCCGCTGCCGGTTCTGTTAAACAATAAGCGCCTATATATTCACCTGAAGCGAGTTTAGGCAGATACTTTTCTTTCTGTTCAGGTGTCCCGAAATACGTAATGGGCAACGTTGCAATGCATGTATGGTTGGAATGGGCGACTCCATAACCACCGGTTCTCCCAACGGCTTCGCCTACAATCCCTTTACTTACTTTATCCAGCCCAAGGCCCCCGTAAGCTTCCGGGACACTGTGGCCAAGCAGCCCAGCTTCCCCTGCCTTATGGAGCACTGTCACCACTTTATCAAAGTCCTGGGCTTCGATCGCTTCCCTGTTCGGCTCCACTTCCCGCTCCACGAACTGTTTCGCTGTTCTGGCAATCATTCGATGTTCTTCTGTTAAGTCTTCAGGAGTAAACATCCCGTTTTCTGAAACAGGGGACAGAAGGTAACTGCCTCCACTTAGTTCCCGGACCGTTTTTTCTTTAGCCATTTCAATCAGCTCCTCTATTTGGACTGTCTCAGTGGGTGGCAAGTATGATGCCTCCATCCACTCATTAAACGATTATTTTTTTACCATGTAAGTAAGGGACCACAGTTAAAGCCCCGCAGTCAGCTACAAAACGCACTTCCTCGCCGTAACCTGATGCAGCCAGCATTTGCCCGACTCTCGACTGTAACAGCACCTTTTCTGATTCATCTTTCTGCCTTTCGTAAAACAGATAAGCTGCATAAGCGGCATCCGTCAGTTCAGGAAAGGACTCTTCTTTTTTCATCAGACAATCAATGAAATAGCCTGCACCATAAAAGTCTTCCATACAGAACTCCCCGGAAGAACCTGAACAGATTAAAACCACTGTTTCATCAACATGGTTATTTACAATTTCCTCGGCGGCTGCTTTTCCATTTAGAAGGGAAGAGATATAGACCTTCTTTGCTGTAGAGGCCTTCCTGACAGCGACAGTTCCGTTCGTTGTTGAGAGGATCATCGTCTTGCCTGCCACCAGTTTTTTCAGTTTTACCGGGTTAGGCTCGTGAAAGTTTTCTATCGCTTTGCCTTCATGTTCCCCTGCAATTAAGAACGTCCCTTCCTCTCTTCCGAGCGACTCACTTTCCGCTTCTTCCCTGTTGAGCACTGGAACCACTTCTTTGACGCCGTCCGTCAGCGCAGCTGTTATCGTTGAAGTGGCCAGCAGCACATCGAACACGACAGCTATTTTCCCATCTATCTTTTGTTCATTAATTTCTTCTTTTTTAAAAAGAAGGTGTACTTTTGTCATCAAACAGCCCCTCTTCTTTAACAGAAGTCATTTGGTTTAACCTTCTTCCAGCGCTGTCGCCAGAGCCTGTTGAATCAGCAGGTCAACAAACCGGTCCAGATTGGCAAACCGTTTATCCTGTGTCTGGCCCTTTTTCCAGCGGTAATAGATTTGCTGGCATATGACAGCTAATTTAAAATAGGCAAAAGCTAAATAAAAGTGGAATTCGGAGACATCCCGGCCGCTTTTCTCCGCATAGGTTTTTACGAATTCTTCTCTCGACATAAAGCCCGGCATGACTGTTACCGGCGGTTTGCCCATCGCATACTGCAGGGGTTGAGGGTCATCTTTAACAATCCAGTAGCTCATAGCAGCACCTAAATCGGCAAGCGGATCACCTACTGTAGTCATTTCCCAGTCAAAAAGCCCAGTTACCTCAGAAAAATCTTCGGAAAACATCGTATTATTTAACTTGAAATCATAATGAATGACTGTAGCCTCCCTGGAAACAGGGATATTCGCCATCAGCCAGTTTTTCAGCTGTTCCACGCCTGCGATCTCACCGGTTTTTGCGCGTTCATACCGGGTGATCCAGCCTTCAACCTGCCTTTCCATAAATCCATCAGGCTTTGTCATTTGAACTAAACCTGTTTTTTTATAATCAATGGTGTGCAGTTCGACAAGAGTATCGACCATTTTTTCTGAAATTTTCCTGCAAAGCTCTTCAGAAACGTCTGTCCCTTCAGGAAATTCCGTATTCAGGACCACACCGTTGCGTCTCTCCATAATGAAAAAGGGACTGCCGATAACCGATTCATCGTCACAGTATAAAAAAGGCTGCGGGGCAGCAGGAAACACAGGGTGCAGTTCTTTCAGCACAGTGTACTCCCTTTGCATATCGTGTGCCTTCGGGGCTACGGGGCCAAGAGGCGGTCGTCTGAGAACCGCCTGCCATTCCCCAACAGACAACTGGTAAGTCAGGTTTGAAGCCCCGGAAGAAAACTGTTCAATAAGCAAACGGCTATCAGGTAAGCCATCAAGTTTTTCTCTAAGGTATTTTTCAAGCGCGGCATTATTTATTTCTTCTCCCTGCCGCACAGGAATTGTATCTTCCATGGTCATACCAGCTCCTTCAAATCTTTTTATCAGACACTCACTCGATCATCCGCATGTTGAGAAGACCATATACTCGTTTTATCAGCCGCTCGCTTGATCATCTGCATGTTGAGTGGTTCATATATTCGTTTTATGAGCCACTCACTCGATCATCCGCACGTTGAGAAGACCATTTATCCTTTTTATGAGCCGCTCGCTTGATCATCCGCACGTTGAGAAGACCATATTTCCTTTTTATGAGCCGCTCGCTTGATCATCCGCACGTTGAGAAGACCATTTATCCTTTTTATGAGCCGCTCGCTTGATCATCCGCACGTTGAGAAGACCATTTATCCTTTTTATGAGCCGCTCGCTTGATCATCCGCATGTTGAGAAGACCATATATCCTTTTTATGAGCCACTCGCTTGATCATCCGCATGTTGAGTGGTTCATATATTCGTTTTATGAGCCACTTGCTTGATCCTCCGAATGTTGAGAAGACCATATATCTATAGACTCGTTCTGTTTTTCCGGTTATTTATGCTGAAAAGTCGGCTTTCGTTTTTCTATGAAAGCCCGTACGCCTTCTTTTACATCTTCTGTTTGAAAAATATCCGCAAATAATCCTGCTTCCAGGTCAATTCCTTTATTTAACTCCACATCCAGTCCTTCATTTACCGCCTTCTTAATACGGGATAAAGATTGGAGCGAATAGCCGGTGATTTTCCCTGCCATTTTCATTGCTTCAGAGGCGCCTTCTCCCTTTGCTGTGACCTGGTTAACCAGGCCGATTTCCTTTGCCTCTTTTGCTGAAACAGGCTCTCCTGTATACATCATTTCCTTAGCCTTCGCTTTTCCTACGAGCCGTGGGAGTCTTTGCGTGCCCCCTCCCCCTGGGAATATCCCCAGTTTGACCTCTGGCAGCCCGATTTGTGCATGCTCCTCAGCGATACGTATATCGAATGTTAAGGCCAGTTCACAGCCGCCTCCCAGCGTCAGACCGTCAAGGACCACGATGGTTGGTTTAGGAAAGGAGTCAATCGCGTCTAAAACACGGTGCCCTTCCATAATAGAATCCTTGCTGTCTTCCCTTCCGATCATCTCGGGAAATTCTTTAATGTCCGCTCCGGCCACAAACGCTTTTTCACCGGCACTTTTCAAAACAACTGCAACAGCTTCAGGATCATCTTTAAGAGCTTCGAAAGCTTCCCCAAGTTCTTTAAATACCTTTTTACTTAAGACATTCAGCGGTGGACGGTCAATTGTTAAGACGGCCACCCCGTTTGTTTTTTCCACGTGGATAAATTCGCTCATAACTTTTCACCTCTTCTCAGATTAATAGCATTATGCTTTGGCGTAGTCGTACCACCCTTTACCTGTTTTACGGCCCAGTGTTCCGGCCTCGACTTTTTCTTCTATACATCTGGCCGGCTTATCTTCCGGATCACCCGTTTCTGCGTAACGCTGCTGATTAACTAAATAAGCGACATCAATTCCTGAAAGGTCCATTAAAGCGAAAGGCCCGATCGGATGCTTTAACGCTTTTGTGCAAATCAGGTCTATGTCTTCAAAATCCGCGTAACCCTCTTCATAAAGGTTTACCGCTTCTTTCGATAAAGCTCCGAGAATACGGTTGGCGATAAAACCGGAAATTTCTTTATTGATCAGAACGGCTGTCCGGTTGATTTTTTCACAGAGATCCATTGTGATCTGGGCTGTTTCGTCAGATGTATGCTCTCCTTTAACAACTTCTACGCAGTCCATGACAAGAGGCGGGAAAAAGAAATGCATATTACATACCTTGTCCGGCCTTTCTGTTTCGTCAGCAATTAATGAACTTACAATTGTAGAACTGTTAGTGGCGATAATAGTGTGCGGCGGGGCAAATTTGTCAACCTCGGCAAACACCTGTCTTTTTACATCCAGTTTTTCGACGACTGCTTCAACTACAAAATCAGCGTGAAGGACAGCTTCTTTCAGGCTGGTTGTAAAAGTCAGCCTTGAAAACGAGGCGTCTTTTTCGGATTCGGAAATCTTTCCTTTTTTCACCCATTTATCCATTTGAAACGCTAACGCTTCCTGAGCTTTATTTAAAGCCTCTTCGTTCACATCCTGTATTACCGTCTGATAGCCTCCCAACGCGAACAGCATGCCGATTTGATGACCCATAGACCCTGCCCCAGCAACCGTAACCTGCTTTATGTCTTCAATCCTCATTCCTATCTCTCCCTTTCAGTTAGTTATGGACTTCCTCTACCAGATGACTGACCGGTTAGTATGTTAAAGTTATAAGTATTCTGCCAATTCACCTTTTAAATTTAAAGAAGTGAAGTTTCCATTCAGGTGACTTACTTTGTATGAATGCCGTTTAAGAAAATCTCCAAATATATTTCAGCTATTTCGTAATCGGGCACCGGTCCATTCGGGTTAAACCACTGATAGCTCCAGTTGCACGCGCCTAACACAGCAAACGTGACAATATCTGAGCGCAGATCGCTTCTGAACTCTCCCTTAGACATCCCTTCTTCGATCATCGCTTTAAGCTGGTCAAAGAATTGGTCCCGTTTCGGAATAATTTCCTCCAGATGCTTGTCACTTAAATGGCGCATTTCCCTGAAGAAAACCCGAGCACTGGCGCCTTGCGTTTCTATACTTTTTAACAGCATATACACGATATCAAACAATTTTGTCCGGCTGTCTTTGCCGGTATCCTCGATAATTTTCTTCTGATGCTCAACAATATCGCTGATATAACGGAGGTGGATATCCATCAGAAGCTCTTCTTTACTTTTAAAATAGTAATAAAATGTTCCTTTGGTCACCCCCAGGACATCAACAATATCCTGTATTGACGTTTCGCTGAAACCTTTCTTTTCAAACAATCCAATGCTTTTTGCTAAAATTTTTTCTTTCACTGTAATAATCCCTTTCATGTCTGCTATTTTTCACACATTATAGCATAAACAGGGTGACTCCTTACGTAAAGGCGTGGGTCCCGCCGTCAACTATAAGCGTGTCGCCTGTGACAAAATCAGAGGCTTTGGATGCAAGGAAGAGAGCCGCACCTTTTAAATCATCTTCGCTGCCAAAACGGTTTAAAGGCGTACGTCCTAGTATGGCATCTCCGCCTTGTTCCAGCACTACCTTGGACATTTTTGTCGGGAAAAAGCCCGGTGCAATAGCATTAACATTGATATTATACTGGCCCCATTTGACTGCCAGGTCTTTAGTTAATGTCATGACTGCCCCTTTACTTGTATTGTAGCCGATCGTATCCATCACCTTCGGGTCGGTGCCTCCCAAACCTGCCACAGACGAAATATTAATAATTTTCCCTGACTTTTGTTTAATCATTTCCCTTCCGGCAGCCTGCGACATTAAAAATGTTCCAGTGACATTGACATCTATCACTTTTTTCCATGCCTCAGCCGGCATTTCTTCAGCAGGCGCCCCCCATGTGGCTCCGCTGTTATTAACGAGAATATCAATTTTTCCAAATGTGCCGAGTGTTTTCTCAATCACCTGCTGCACATCTTCTGAATTGGTAATGTCACATTTTAAAGCTAATGTTTCCACTCCATTTTCCTGCAATTGGGCGCTTACGGCCTCGCACGCTTCAACCTTCCGTGAGCAAAGAACGATATTGGCTCCTGCCTCAGCAAAGGCCTTTGCTATCTGTTCTCCCAGCCCTCTGCCTCCTCCGGTGATAATGGCGGTTTTCCCTTGTAAATTAAACAGTTCTTTAACATGCATCGTTATCTTCCTCCACATTCAAATTAAGAATAGTGACTGAGCTCCAGTTTGGCTACCGACCGCCGATGGACTTCATCCGGCCCGTCGGCGATCCTTAACGTCCGGGCATTGGCCCAATGGTGGGCTAAAGGGAAATCATTACTAACACCTGCACCCCCAAATGCCTGGATCGCCCTGTCAATGACCCTGAGTGCCATACTTGGGGCCACAACTTTTATCATTGCGATTTCCTTTTTAGCCACTTTATTGCCGACCGTATCCATCATGTAAGCAGCCTTTAAAGTCAGTAGCCGTGCCTGTTCAATGTCAATGCGCGATTCAGCAATCCATTCACGGATGACACCCTGGTCAGCGAGAGGCTTCCGGAAAGCGACTCTGTCCTTTACTCTTCTGCACATTTCCTCCAACGCCCGCTCCGCTGAACCTATCAGACGCATACAATGGTGGATCCGTCCCGGCCCGAGCCTTCCCTGAGCTATGGCAAATCCTTTCCCTTCCCCCCACAGAATATTAGAGGCCGGCACCCGCACATTGTCATAGTCAATTTCTGCATGACCGTGGGGAGCATGATTGTAGCCGAACACTGGAAGGTTACGTTTGATCGTCACCCCCGGTGTATCCAGCGGGACCAAAATCATCGACTGCTGCTCATAGCGGTTGGCATCTGGATTCGTTTTCCCCATAAAAATGGCTATCTTGCAACGGGGATCTCCCCCTCCGGACGACCACCATTTCCGGCCGTTAATGACATACTCGTCACCGTCTCTTTCAATACTTGCCCCGATGTTAGTCGCATCAGAGGAAGCTGTGTCCGGTTCCGTCATCGAAAAACACGACCTTATTTCCCCATTTAAAAGAGGAAGCAGCCACTTTCTTTTTTGTTCTTCTGAACCGTAACGGACAAGAACTTCCATGTTCCCTGTATCAGGTGCATTGCAATTAAACACTTCAGGCCCAATAACAGACCTTCCCATAATTTCACAAAGAGGCGCGTATTCCACATTGGACAACCCTTGTCCATAGTCGCTGTCAGGCAAAAATAAATTCCAGAGCCCTTCTTCTTTTGCTTTTATTTTCATTTCTTCCATGACCGGTGGTATCCGGGCCCACGGATCTGACTGATTTTCTACAAACTCTTCATAAGCTCGTTCATTTGGATAAACATTTCTTTCCATAAATCCAGTCAGCTGTTCCTGGAGCCGCTTCACCTTATCCGAGTAATCAAAATTCAAATTCCTTCACCCCTCCCAGTATAAACACTTGTATAGACGTAACCAGTCTATAAACTGACCGGTCAGTATGTAAGTTTAATATACTCTTAATTTTCAGTTTTTTCAACCCTTAGTAAAATTTCCAGGACCGGTTTGGAATAATTTAAAAAACCCGGATTCTGTAAGAATCCGGGCGGGCAAGGTTTTCCAAACGTTTAAGGTCAAACCTCACATTATTCAGTTTCTTTTAGCTGGCCCATAATCTTTTCTGCATGTTCTGTTAAATCTAATTTTGCCTCGTCTTCCACATGCCGCTTATTCGGTCCGCGGTTTAAGTGCTTAAGATAATTATCCATAAACTTAGCTGCCTGCTCATATCTGCCGGCACTCTCGTGATGCTGTGCCTGGCGCAATGTATTTTCGAGCTGGTTGACTAATGGGCCGCGGACATCTCCTGATTCCACATACTCATTCATCACTTTTTCCAGTTCCTCTAACATCTCAGCAGCCGTAAGAGGTTCTTCTGATTCTTCCTCTTCAACCACTTCCACAAGTCTTACATTATCAATGAAAATATCATATGGAACGTCCAGCTGAGGGTCATTTTCTCCTCTGCCCAACCCGAACATAATGTGATAATCTCCATCTTCCTTCACATTAAGGTAACCTGTGTAGGTTTCCATAGTGTCGCCGACTTCAAAATCCAGAATACCAGACTCTGAACCAACTAATTCAACCCGTACCGTGCGCTCTTGTTCAGACTTCATGTCAAATTCCACTTTGTACGTCCCGCTTGGCACCGTCACATCCTGCATCAGCTGCATGTGCCACCATGCCCAGCCTACTTGGCGGACTGTCGCTTTTAACACCTCATTCTCAATTGAGAAATCTGCTAAGCCTGCATTTCGATCATACTTACCCATGTTGAAAATGTTCCATACGAGACGATTATTTTCATCACCGAACTCAGTAGTTGTTTCGAATGTGCCATCTTCAATTAAGTTGTCCCCAACTTCTACCCAGTTCTTCGTTTCATCTACCGGTGGTGTTTCGCCGTCACCCGGCTCGTCCCCATCACCTGGGTCAATCCATTCACCTGGCGGCGGATGTTCTGCGTCTGCATCTTCATACACGCGAACATACTCCACTTCCACTCGTCCAGGAAACTCTGTTGTTTCGTCAGGCTCGCCGCCGTACCAGCCGCCAACTGCCAAATTCAGAATCATGAAGAACTCCTGATCAAATGGTGCTGGATATTCTCCATACTTTGTTCCCCACTCCGTTTTTGTGGAATACAATTCATCATTCACATACCAGCGGATTTCACCTGGCTCCCACTCAATCGCGTATTCATTGAAATCAGTCGTAGACTGGCCTTCAGGGAAGTAGTAATCTTTCGCGCTGTAAGTGTTGTTCGGCCAAAGGTCTCCATAATGGATTGCTGCCCCTACTTTATTCGTTTCAGAGCCTCTGTTCTCCATAATGTCGATTTCACCAGAAGCTGCCCAGCCGCCGTAAACGTCATCCTGAGGCATCATCCAGAATGCCGGCCAGTAGCCTTGTCCTTCTGGAAGCTTCATGCTCGCTTCAAACCGACCGTATGCCTGGCTGAATGATTCATCTGTCAGAACTTTACCAGATGTATAGTCATATTCACCATGCTCGTCACTTACTGTTTCTTCACGTGCTTCAAGAATAAGGCGGCCGTCTTCTACCCAAACGTTATCTTCCTGATAGGATTGGGATTCGTTGTTGCCCCAGCCTTCAATCCATTCGTCACCAGAGTAAAAACCATTTCCAATATCAATTCGCCATTTATCCAAATCAAGTTCATCGCCATCAAACTCATCGTTCCAAGTCATTTGCCAGTTGATCTCACCTGGTTCTGCCGGGTCAGACGGTTCACCTGGCGGCGGGTGTTCAGCGTCTGCATCTTCATACACGCGTACATATTCCACTTCCACCTGTCCAGGAAATTCTGTTGTTTCATCAGGCTCGCCGCCGTACCAGCCGCCAACTGCCAAATTCAGGATCATATGAAACTCCTGGTCAAATGGTGCAGGGTATTCCCCATTTGCAGTTCCCCACTCAGTTTTCGTGGAATACAATTCATCATTTACATACCAGCGAATTTCACCTGGCTCCCACTCAATCGCGTATTCATTGAAATCAGTCGTAGACTGTCCTTCTGGGAACACATAAACTTCTTCACTGTACGTGTTATTAGGCCATAAATCGCCGTAATGGATTGCTGCTCCAACTTTGTTTGTTTCAGAGCCTCTGTTCTCCATAATGTCAATTTCACCTGAAGCTGCCCAGCCGCCGTAAACGTCATCCTGAGGCATCATCCAGAATGCCGGCCAGTAGCCTTGTCCTTCTGGAAGCTTCATGCTCGCTTCAAATCGCCCGTACGCCTGGCTGAATGACTCATCCGTGAGGACTTTTCCAGATGTGTAGTCGTATTCGCCGTGCTCATCACTAACCGTTTCTTCACGTGCTTCAAGAATAAGGCGGCCGTCTTCTACCCGGACGTTATCTTCCTGGTACGATTGTAATTCGTTATTCCCCCAGCCCTCTATCCATTCGCCTTCGTTATAGAAACCATTTCCGATATCAATACGCCATTTGGAAGTATCGAGTTCATCGCCTTCAAACTCATCGTTCCAAGTCATTTGCCAGTTAGGTTCTGAATTTTCCGGCTCATTGCTATTTCCATTTTTTTCACTTGCACTGACAAACATGCTGACATTAGGAATCATTAACAGAAAGATTAAAAAAGAACTAAAAACTTTTAATTTCATTTTAAATCCCCTCTCATTTTTGGTAATTACCTTTTACAATCGCCTCACTGTTTGGCAGAAGATCCACCTCCTTTTAAAAATAAAATGACCGAAAACGCTTTCGATTTATCAGATAAATTAAAGCAGACCTTAAAACACAATCTACTTTTTACTAATTTTTTTATAAATTTGAAAACCACAATTGACGAAACCGCTTTCGAAATAGTTAAAAAGGTAAGAATCTACTTACGACCTTAATTAACAGACTTAGTAGATTCCCTTTTAATCAACTCAATTGGAACAATACATGTTGAAGGTTCAGACTTATTATCAATTCCCTGCAATAATACTTCAGCCGCTTTTTCGCCAATTTTATCCATGTCCTGTTTAATGGTAGTTAGGAAAGGCGTAATTTCACCAGCTAATTCAATATCATCAAAGCCGATTACACTGAAATCTTCCGGCACCTTTAATCCTGCTTCTCTAATCGCTTTCATGGCACCAAATGCCATATTATCGCCAGCTGCAAATACAGCTGTCGGCCTGTCTTTCATTTGCAGCAGCTTTCTCATTGCATTATAACCGCCTTCAGCAGAGAAAAGCCCGCCATCAACCACAAATCGCTTATGAATGTCCAAGCCATGGTTTTTCATAGCACTCTTAAAGCCTTTTAATCTCTCAAGTCCCACAAAGGTTTTCGGATGCCCTGCGATGTGGGCGATTTTCCGATGGCCTAATGAATACAAATGATCGATAGCTAATTCACAGCCATGAAGGTTATCACTGTAAACGACATTCGATTTTGTACTATGTAAATCAATAATGACATTCGGTAAAGTGGAAGCAATTATTTTTTCCACTTCTGAGTCATCATAGTTTGAACTCACCACTGCGATGCCATCTACACCCCTGTGGAGCGCATGATCGAGGTAACTCATTTTTACCCCGCCCACATTACGGTTTAAAAAAATTAAATCATAACCTTTCTTTTCAACACTTTTTTTAAACCCTTCAATGACTGAATTAAAAAAAGGATGCTTCATGCCTATTCCGAGATCTTCAACAAAAATAATGCCTAGAGCCCAGGATTTCTTTGTAGATAGTGTACGCGCAACCGAGTTTGGATAATAGTGCATTTCCTCAACTGCTTCAAGTATTAATTTTTTGGTTTTCTCACTGACATCTGAATAATTGTTTAACGCTCTTGAGACCGTAGTGATGGAAAAACCTGTTTTTTTAGCAATGTCATAGATTGTCGTCATTAGATTAATCTTCACATCCTCGAAAGCGCTTTCGTCAAATATACTGATAATTTTAAAAAAAGTCAACCATTTTATGAAAAATAATGTAAATAAATCTTTATTTAACCAGGCTATTTGAAACCATTAAAACGCCCGGATATAAGCTTATCCGGGCGCAAAAAGTGACTATCTTTATGCTTCTGCTAAAGGTTTGTGCTGATTTTCAACCCGCTTCAGTTACAGAATTATTCCTGGAGGCTTCTTTCCTTCCGGTCCTGTTCCAAAATGACACAAGAGCCGGGCCTGAAATGTTATGCCAGACAGAGAATATAGCACTCGGCAAGGCTGCGAGCGGGCTGAAATGAGCGGCGGCAAGAGCCGCTCCGAGACCAGAATTTTGCATACCGACTTCCATTGAAATAGCCCGCCGTTTTGTTTCATCGAGACCGACCCATTTAGCTGTTAAATAGCCAAGCGCTAAACCAAAGCCGTTGTGTAAAATAACAGCAGAGAAAACGGCCGCTCCCGACGTTATTAAATTTTCAGCGTTTAAAGCGACTACTGCTGTAACGATCAGCATAATTGCAGTAACAGAGACAAGAGGCAGCACCGCGGTCCCTTTCTCAACAGCTCCAGGAAGAAGTTTCCTGGCGGCGATTCCGAGAATAACCGGTATGATAATCACTTGAACTATGGACATAAACATCTCACCTGCACTTACCGGGAGCCATTGACCCGCTAATAACAGAACAATCAGCGGGGTCAGCACCGGGGCCAGCATAGTCGATACAGAGGTCATTGCTACGGACACAGGGACATCTCCGCGGGAGAGATAGACCATCACATTTGAGGCTGTGCCGCCAGGGCACGCCCCCACGAGGACGAGCCCTGCCGCAAGCTCCGGCGGCAAATGAAACAGGTAAGCAATAGCAAAAGCTGTTAATGGCATGATTAAAAATTGGGCAAGCAAACCTATAAACACCGGAGCGGGCTTTTTAGCCACCAATGTAAAATCAGATAATTTCATCGTCGTGCCCATTCCGAACATGACAATCCCGAGTAAAACAGTGATGTAAGCGCCGATCCATCCAAACGCTCCGGGGGCTGCAAACGCAATAATAGACACAAAAATAACAATAAGGGCAAAATACTTACTGAAAAAATGACTGATTTGTTCCAACTGCTTCATCTTTTAAACTCCTTTAATAATATTTTCAGATAATTAAATCTATTGTGTCATTGTAACGCCCACTTTACTGCTTTTCAACATCAAAGCAATCATTTTTATCTTTCTTGTTTGTCAGGAGAGTCTTAGGGAAGGTATAATTTGCAATTAGAAAGGCTTACTCAGAGAGGGGGAGGAAGCGGTGCCTGAAGGTCCAGAAATCAGACGAGCTGCGGATGAGATCGAAAAAGCTCTCCAAGGCAGGCAAGTCCTCGATATCTCATTCACATTTGACCGGTTAAAAGGATATGAAGACCTTCTTATTGGAACATACATTCAACGCGTCGATACGAAAGGGAAAGCTATGCTCCTTCGATTTGATTCCGGCTTCACGGTTTACTCCCATAACCAGTTGTATGGAAAATGGTATATTAGGAATGCTTATAACTATCCTAAAACAAACCGGCAGCTCAGGCTTGCGATTCATAATGAAAAGAAATCCGCGCTTCTATACAGCGCCTCCGATATAGAGGTTTTGCGAGATGAAGAAGTAGCTTCTTACCCTTTCATTTCAAGGGCAGGGCCTGATATTTTAAGTGAAAGTGTCACGGCTGGTGATTTGTATGAACGTTTTCTCAGTAAATCTTTTTACCGCAGGAGATGGGCTTCTTTGCTGCTTGACCAATCCTTTATAGCTGGAATCGGAAATTATTTGCGCAGTGAGATTATGTTCTCTGCCCGTATCCATCCGTCGGCACGCCCTGTGGATTGCACTGAAACACAGCTCAGCCTTGCATCTGAGGCAGCAATCGATCTGATGTATCAGTCTTATTCGCACAATGGAATTACTAACGATCTTGCACTTGCCAAAAAAATGAAATCCGAAGGTAAAACACGAAAACAGTACCGCCACTGGGTATTTAACAGGGAAGACCAATCATGTTATATGTGCGGGACTCCTGTAGAAAAAATACAGGCTGCCAGCAGGCGCTTATACTTCTGTCCTTCGTGCCAAATCTGACATTCATTTTTTTAAGAAACCATGACAATTAACACGTTTGCCTGTTTTTTTATGACTTCGCCAGGCAGATTAGTTATAATAGACAAAACGCCGTTCGTATATGCCGTTTACAGAATTTGAAAGGGGAAAGCCATTAATGTATCACGATAAAAAACTCCAAAAAGAAGCCATGCATATGCTGAAGCTGACAAGCAGAACCTTCTATATACCTATTACACTACTGGAGCCAGTGTTAAAAAAAGCTGTTGCTTCTGCCTACTTATGCATGAGAGCCATCGATGAAATTGAAGACCACCATACTTTGGACTCTACAACCAAACAATATTTACTCCGTGAGACTGGAGCACTCCTGGAGACTAATTTTGATAATGAAGCATACCTCCGGCTCGTCCGGCCATACAGGCACCTGCTTCCTGAAGTGACCGTGAGGCTGGGCGACTGGCTGGAGACGTGCCCGGCAGACATAACCGGTAAAGTAAAAGAATCCACTCGGACCATGGCTTTAGGGATGGCAGACTGGACAGAGAAAAACTGGAATATCAGAACAAAAGAAGATCTGGATGATTACACGTATTACGTCGCAGGGCTCGTTGGAGTCATGCTCTCTGATATTTGGGAATGGCGGGACGGAACAAAGACTGACCGGGATATGGCTGTCGCTTATGGACGGGGTTTACAGACCGTTAACATCTTACGGAACCAGGACGAAGATCAGGAAAGAGGCGTCTCATTTGTCCCGGACGGGTGGACAAGAGACGATTTATTTGCCTATGCAGAACGGAACCTTGCCTTGGGAGATAAATATATGAAGGACCTGAACAGCCGCAGTATCATCCTATTCTGCAAAGTGCCTCTCGCTTTAGCAAAGAAAACACTAAAAGCCTTGAAAAATGGACGTGAAAAAATCTCAAGAAATGAAGTTGAAGAAACAGTTGAAGCAGAAATAAAAAGTACCCAGTGAAGAAAAAAAGGCTGGAAAAACGGGAACCCCCGCTTTTCCAGCCTTTTTATAATGGGTGGAATAACCTGATTTAATTAGTATTTCTTTGTAAAAGAGGCTCCAATGATAACCAGAAGAATAAACAGCACAACGATTAAGGCGAATCCGTTACATTTCCCATAATAAGGGGTAGCTGCACCGCCAACACCATAACCGTAATTACACGGGTCAATACATCCGTGATGATACATTCAAATCCCACCTTTCTAAATCCTTTTTTGTAATTACACTACAGCTTATGTAAAAGTAGTAATTTGTGTTTGGACATTTCAATTATTTTTCTTTAATGGAAAAAAGCCCGGAGATAATTTTCCGGACTTCAGTAAATAATCAGTATGCCACTTGGAGGCCGGCAGAGGTTCATATTCAGTGGCGTGAGGAGTTTGAAGGGACCATGAGAGGCGAGGTCTTATGCCTGCTGGGACCGGCCCTCTCCTCGCGGGAGTGATAAATTTCAGCTGTTACCAGTTCGCCTGGTGCCACACTTCATTCGAGCAATAAAGGCTTTCTCTTTTGACTGTTTACACCCGCCCAATCCCCGTTCGGGCATTAGAGACCCCCCTCTTTTGACCTTTCACGCCTCACAGCTCTCTGTTCGGGCCTTAGAAAGCTAATCTTTTAAAAAAACATGTGAGTAAATAGGAAATCCCTGTTTTCAATATTCTCTTGGTGACTATCCTCTTCATTTAAAAATAATTGCTCACTTTCAGCCTGCTTCATTGACTGCAGAAATTCATGAATATTGTTCTTTTCCATCACTCACATCTCCCTTTTGTTTTATAACAGATCAATTATTTAAAATCTATGTTATAACACAACTAGGATGTTGTCAATAAATTATCAGAATTTTCTCTTAAATAATCCGCTCAAATTTGCCCCCAAAAAAAACCGGCACATAAATGCCGGTTTTCTTCCCTCATCTTATTATGAAAAGTTAATCAGTACAGCGATAATAACAAAAACAAATGCTAAGCCGAACATAAGAAGCTGAAATATAATGATAAAACGGAACCACGTGCCCCAGTCTATACGCGCAGCACCCAAAGTTCCCATTAATGCAGCTGATGTAGGAACAATAATGTTTGTTAACCCGTCACCAAGCTGAAAACCAAGGACAGCAATCTGCCGGGAAACTCCTGCAATATCTGATAACGGAGCAATTAACGGCATGGTTAGTGCTGCCTGGCCGGAACCTGACACCACGAAAAAGTTAATGACAGATTGAAATATAAGGATGAAGCTTGCTGAAAGAATTTCAGGAAGATTATCAATCATTCCACCGGCATGGTAAAGCATCGTATTTAAAACGGAAGGCTCATCTGCTGCATCTCCGCCTAATATGATGATAATCCCTTTAGCCATTCCTACTACCAGTGCAGCAGGAAGGAGCTGCTGGGCACCCTCAGAAAAACTTTCTGCAATATCATTAACTCTCATGTTATTTAACTTAAAGATCACTCCAATAACACCTGCAACTATCCCTATAGTAAAGAATTGGGTGGCGATTTCCGGAATGAAATAAGCGTCCTGTATCACTCCCCAGATGATCCACACAATTCCAAGCACTAATGTCAGCACCACAAGGGTGTCCCCAAGAGTAAAAGACCTCTTTAGCTCCTGCTGCTGGTTATGCTTTCTGAAATACTCGTTTGCTTTTATAGAGTAAGAAGCCCTCGGATCTCTTTTCACTTTACTTGCGTACCACATCGTGTAAATAATTCCGGCTGCCGTAAACACAGCCCACATGCCAATACGAAAAGGGGCCCCTGACAGCACGGGTACATCCGACACACCTTGTGCGATAGCTACCCCGAACGGGTTCATCCATGAAGTGGCAAAACCAATCTGAGTGGCTACATAGGTAATCATTACTCCTGTAATGGCATCATAGCCCAACGCAATAACCAGCGGTATCAGGATAATCGCAAACGCAATCGCTTCTTCTCCCATTCCAAAAACGGCCCCACCGAGGGAAAAGAAAAAGAACATCACAGGGATAATAAGTGACTCTCTGCCTTTTGTTTTATCTATTACCGTCAGAATTCCCTGATCGATTGACTTCGTCCGCATAATAATTCCAAAGGCACCGCCAATAATTAAAATAAAAGCAACAACCCCGACAGCAGAGCCCCATTTATCACCTGAAACCATGCCTTCGAATACATAGTTTAAAAAACCAGCTTCACCGAAAGGTTCAAAGAGGCTCACACCGTCCCGCACCGGTTCTCCCTGTTCATCTGTCACATACTCAAATGTCTCAGGAATTAATACTGTCCTCGTATGCTCTGTCCCCTGGCTCTCGTATGTCACTTCTTCCGTTTCAAAAATCCCCATAGGTACCATATATGTCAGCAACCCGGCAAGAATCACGACAAAAAAGATAATAATAAACGTATGGGGCATCTCCCATTTTCTCTGCGGCATATTTGCTCCTCCTTTTTTTAAGACAGAGACAGCTGATGTCTTGCTAACGCCCGCTTTCAGGTATATTTGCTGTCCTTTTCCAAATGATCCATTAAGAGCCGAAGATTGTGTTTTATGCGGAATTGAAATTTACCGCTCTTCAGTCTTAAAAACTATTAATCCCACAATCTACCTGCATGTCATTTTACTTGGAGCGGGAGGCATTGACAATCATTTGTAAATATTTTCACAAAAATTCCTATGAAGATGTTAGCGTATGAGACAGAATAAAATCAGCCTGACAGCTGTATGTTCACGTGTAAAGCATTTATTGCCGCCTTACAGAAGCTCACTGGCGAGCGATTCCTATTCAACAATTGATATCCTTAGAAAAACTTTTTTAATGAAAAAAGCCCCTCATGTGTTTAGATCACATGAAGAGCTTTCTGCTTTATCCTGTCCGTTTTTCACGTTCAGCCTGTCTTCTCGTATTACTTTCCCAGGCCTTGTCCTGATCCATCATTTTTATAGCTGCATAAATGGTCAGAAACTGAATGACAATGATAGGTAACCCCATAAGACCCGACACAACTTCGAGAGGTGCCAGCCCGCCTACTCTCATTAAGACCAAAGCGACTGTTGCTACAATACCGGCAACGGTAATACGAAGCATTCTCGAAGGCTCATACTTACTCATATCTTTTGTACTTGTATAAGCTGCTATTGTATAAGTGGTAGAGTCCAGCGTTGTAGTTAAGAAAATCATAGCTACGATTGTGAAAACTGTAATAGCAAACGTAGCAAACGGCAGCGAGCTTAAAATCTCAGGAATAGCAGCCATTTGATCATTGTTTGTGACAATATCAATCACAGGGACTTCACCGGTTAAATAGCGTTGCACGCCTAAACCGCCAAGTACACCCGTTGCTAGCCAGGCTAACATTGTCGGTGCCATTAAATAGGTTAAAATCATCTCTTTAACGGTTCTTCCCTGGGAGATTTTCGCAGCAAAAATACTATGGAGCATGGCCCATGTGGCATTATAGGCAAACCAGAAAATTGTATTGCTTTGCATATGCGTTGTGCCTTCAGCGTTAATAGAATCTGTATAAAGAGAAATATCAATATAATTCGTTAAAAGGACACTGATGCTTTCAGTGAAATAATCAAGTATAAATACTCCTGGACCTGCAATCATTACAAATAGAGCAAACCCTCCGGCAAGATACATATTAAATGTACTTAACCTTTTAATACCTCTGTCAATACCTAAGTAAGCACTGATGGAGAATAGAATGACCCAGATTATTGTTACTATTAAAGTTAAACCGAACGTCACCTCTATTGTAAACAGCTGTGATAAGTTATAAGTCACAATTGGTGTTCCTAACCCTAATGTAACTGCTGCCCCCGCAAGGATACTGACTAGAAAAATCATGTCCAGGAATTTACCGCCCAGCCCATCGGTAAACTTATCACCGAATATACAGCGGCACGCCTCGGAGATCCTCATTAGAGGACGTTTCCTTACATGCAGAATGTAAGCCATTGCTGGAGCCGCCATAACAAAGATGGCAAATGTCTGAAAACTCCAGAGGAACATGCTGTAGGCGTTCCCCATTAATAAAGCTTCACCTGACTGCGCTTCGATACCAAACGGCGGATCTGAGGCCACATTGGCCCATTCAACCATTCCGGTCCTCATAATGGTTGAACCAAGTCCCATAGCAATTAATATGGAAGCATACTCAAATAAAGTAAATCGTGGCTTCTCCCTCGGATCTCCTAAAACGACATTTCCATATTTTGAAAATGAAAAATATAAAGCAGCACCAAGAAGGATAAGGGCGTACCAAATATACCCCCAGCTGAAAACCTCAACTATTCTATCGAATATATTATTTAAGACATTCACTGATGCTGCTTCATAATTAGAAAAAGGAATACTGATAGCAATAATTATAAATAAAGATGGCAAAAAGATTTTATAATCTATTAATTTGCCTTTGCTTGGATCTTCACTCTCTTTACTCACACTAATAACCTCCTGTTTAAAAGATTTAACGTATAAAAATGACGCTCCCTAAGGGTATATTCCAACTTGGAACTATTTTAAAACATTTAGATACACAGTCGAAATTGCTGCTCTATTGAAAAAACTTACAGTTAATATAAGTTTTAACCCCGCCGTTCCGCACTCTTGCTTGTTTAACAGACAAAAAAAGACCTGGTTAAAGGCCTTTTAACGCTGATTTTTTCATTAAATTGTCAAACCATGAGGTATAGTAGGATGTTTTCAATTTAACTGTTTTCTATAAAATTGACCCTATTTGCATAAGAGTTCATCTATCGCCTGATGAAGCGTCTGATAAGTAGAGTGTTCCGAAAGATACTCATAGTTCGTCTGAATATAAGGAACCACTTCGGGCTGAATTCCAGATATAAAAACTTTTACCCCTAGCAGTTTAAGAGTGCTTAATAACCTTGAAATAATAAATGCAAATTCTTCATCCATTACTTTTAAAGATGAGAGATCGAGAGCAAGATATTTCACTCCCAGTGAGCGGCATTGAATGAGGGTATTCTCTACAATAATATCTTTCTGATTTTCAGTCTTGATGGCATGGAGAGGCAGAATCCCAATTTCCTCTGTAACGGGGATAATATTAATTGTCATCTCCTGAATCATGGCGTCACGTTCCTGCTGACGTTCAACATTTTCTGTGACATCTTCAATTTGAGTCATTACAAATTCAATCTCTCCCTTTTGATCATAATGAATTTTTGTCTGCACTCTTAATACCAAGTCCCTGCCCTTCCAGTGAAAATTAATATTTTTAAAGCTCAGGCCTTCCTTCGCAGTAACTGTTTGAGTTGCCAGGCGGGCCTCATCCGGTGTCTCCGGGAACACTTCATGAAGGTGTCTTCCTTCCACTTCCTTAAAAGATAAACCGAATAACTGCTCATAGGATTTATTAATATAAAGAATATATAGATTTTTATCTGTAATGATAATACTTTCTTCAAACAATTCAATCACTTCTTTGAACACGTGCTTTCCTCCTGTAAAACGTCGTATTTTATTCCAATACCCGAATTTAAGAAAAGTTAATACATTTTTTTAGTGTTTTCCCCAAAAATAAATCCCCCATCTTTTAGACAGGGGGGAAAGAAATCTATGGTAAAAACTGGTCATCCGGGTGCAGATTATTTTGCATTTCCTCCTGAACCCTTCCGACCTCCTCACGGGAAGCCTGAGACTGGATATACCATCCCTTTGAATTCATTAGATTGTACATGGCATACTGGCTATCCCTCGCATTGTTAAAACACCTTTGATAGACTTCTCTGAGCTGTTCATGGCTTGTCTCCAATAATGTGCTGGCAGCACTTCGGCATCTTCCCTTCTCCAGTTCAAGACAAAGCTGAAGCATTTCCCGATCAGTCAATCCGCGGCCTTCTATATTATTTGGCATGTGAAGCACCTCCTATTGGGTTAACCCAGAGTTATTAAAATATTTAGCGATCTCAGCTACCTGCAACTGATGCTGTTCGGCCAGCTCTTCCAATAACCGTCTAATTTCTTCGTCGTTACATTGAGAAGCACACCAGTTCAGAGTTTTAGCTGTTATCTCTTCTGCCCGCACTTCATCTTCGACCGTATAGAGTTCCCTCATTGACATCCGATTCATGATTCTCAACACCTCCATAATATTCCTGTCAAGGTGTAGTATGGATGCTTTTTCTCTTTCTTATCCATTTATTATTTTTACAAAATAGCCTTTTCTGAAATGAAAAAGGCATGAGTCCGGTTCCATCCGGGCTCATGCCTGCTTGAAATTATTTAAACAGCCTGCCTGTTTTTTCTGAAAAAGACTGGGTAATTTTATTATTCAGCAGGCGGCTCTGTCAAACCTATCGCCGCTCCCGGGCGAGGTGAATCTGCTGCACCGTAAAGTTTTCCGGTTTTAGGATCGATCAGGATAGCCTGCACATCACCAATTCTGACATCTGCTGTCTGTGTCTTAAAGCTTCTGTTCAGCTCATAGCCGAGTTCTTTCAGCTTCTTCATCGCTTCATCATTTATTCCATCTTCCCATTCCATAGACAAATCCGGGTTGTTAAAAATTCTCGTTTCAGCCACTGCTTCTCTCAAATCCATCTTATATTCAACGAGATGCAAAAAGACCTGCACGACAGAACCGACAATGGTTGAGGCCCCGGGTGACCCAAGAGTAAAGAACGGCTTATCGTCATGATAAACAATAGTAGGGGCTTTTGAACTGACCGCATACTTTTTCCCGTTAGGTTCGTTGGCCGACCCAGGTTCCGGGCTAAAATCAGTTAAATCGTTATTGAGTACGAATCCGTACCCAGGCACCATAATTCCGGAACCGAACATCCGCTCCAGTGACGTTGTGCATGCGGCAATATTGCCCCAGCGGTCCACAGCAGTGAAATGGGTTGTTTCCATTCCTTTTTCACTCGTATCCTGTTTCATTTCACGGCCGGCTGCCCCTTTCTGATACTTATACGGGTTTCCGCCTTTTATTTCTTCCCTTCGAAAATCGAAGTTGAGAAGCTTTCGCCTTTCTTCCAGATACTCATCATTAAAAAGGCCTTCCATTGGAATATCAACACTATTAGGGTCTCCCATATATGTTTGCTGATCAGCAATAGCGAGCCGCATCGATTCAGCAAGCAGGTGGTATTTTTTCCATGATTTAATATCATATTGGCTGATTTCGAGCGGTTCAAGTATTTTCAAGAGCTGGGATACTGCAAACCCGCCGCCGTTCGGAGGAGAAGGAAAGGCAAAGTCAAACTCTTTATAGCTTCCCCACAGCGGATTATCAATGGCAGCTTCGTAGCTTTCCAGATCTTTTTTCGTCATGATCCCGCCTTCTTCCTGAAGCGTTTCTATAATCGCATTAGCAATTTCGCCTTCGTAAACGGATTTAAATCCTTCTTTCCGAATCGCTTTTAATGCACGAGCGTAATCAGTCTGCCTGATCGTGTCTCCTTCTTTAAGCTTCGTGCCATTCGGCATATATATTTTTTTCGCTTCGTCTCCGAGACGGTGTTCAAACAAATCAATCGTTCGTTCCCATAGGCTGTTTACACGGAACTCTTCTTCTGCCAGCTTAATAGCCGGATCAACCAGCCGTTCAAGCGGCATAGATCCATAGCGTTCATGAGCGAGTTCAAGCATCTTTGTGGAGCCCGGCACACCCACCGACCTTGGGCTCATGGTCCGATCATCAAACGACATTAGCTCTCCGTTTTCATAAAAGATGTCGGGCTTTACCGCTTCCGGCGCCTGCGTATGTCCGTTGACAACTTTAGTCTCGTTTTTTTCGCTGTCATAATACATAATAAACCCGCCGGCTCCTATACCTGTATTCATTCCTTCAGCCGGCCCTAAAGCAAACTGCATGGCAATGATGGCATCAATCGCATTCCCTCCGTCTTTCAGCACTTCCTCTCCAATTTCCGATACTTCATGTATAGGACTTGATACCATGCCATAATTACCGCTAACTGTATGCTCGTTGCTTCCTTCAGTTGCTGTTTTCTGTTTATTAAATATGTCTTCCAAGCTCACCTGCTCCAACTCCTTTATATTTCATTGCATTATTTTTATACGTTCCTACCTCTTCTTTACCCGAACCGTTTAAATTTAAATAGTTTCTCTAATCACTTTCTTTTTAAAAAAAGGTTATTTGAAAAAAATAAAGGCTGCGTTACGTCAGGCGGTTTCTGTTTTCGCAGCATTTTCCCAAACCGAGAATCCTAATAAGTGAGCAGTTTCTTTACAGAATTTCATATATTTTTTTATATTTAGCCGCTTATTTGATAGATACTCCCTTCTTATAAGCTGCTCGTATGTATTTCCTTTAAAATACGTACACTAAACTGATGATTGTTTTAAGAAGGCCAACATTTTCAAAGGAGGTACAGGAATGGGACGTTTAACAGGAAAGGTCGCATTAATTACAGGGGGAGCTCGTGGAATAGGTGCTGCCTTCGCAAAAGAATTTGTTAAAGAGGGGGCAAAAGTGGTCATTACAGATGTCTTGACTGATGAAGGAGAAAAGATAGCAAACGATCTTGGCAATCCCTGCGTCTTTTTTGCACATGATGTGACTAGTGAAAATGAATGGAATGAGATCGTGAAAAAGACAGAGGAAACATTTGGCCCCGTCAGTGTCCTGGTAAACAATGCAGGCATTGTCATCCAGGAACCGACGGAATCGCTAAGCGCTGAAAACTATGAAAAGGTATATAAAGTAAACCAGTTTGGAGTCTTTTTAGGAATGAAGTCTGTACTGCCTTCAATGAAAAAAGCAGCTAACGGCTCTATTATTAATATTTCTTCAATTTCCGGATTAGTCGGCCAGGCCATGTCACTCGCTTACAACGCAACGAAGTTCGCTGTTCGCGGAATGACAAAATCCGCGGCAGTGGAACTGGGTCCGGAAGGTATTCGCGTTAACTCCATTCACCCAGGAATTATTAAAACCCCAATGACAGCCGCAGAGGAGCTTCAGCCTGTGATTAACGAACTGGCTAAAGGCATTCCGCTCGGACGGACAGCGATGCCTGAAGAATTATCAGGCCTCTGTGTATTTCTGGCTTCAGACGAATCAAGCTACTGCACAGGTTCAGAGTTTGTCGCTGATGGCGGAATGACAGCAGGTTAAAAACTGCGGGAGTTAAACCTCTGACTAAAAACAGAAGCGGCACTTCATGGAAACGCCGCTTCTGCTTTATTGGTATACTAATAGTTATAACTGTGCCTTTGCCTGCTAACTGGGTTTACACCAGAAACAGAGTCGAGTTACGAGATGTGCGCTTTCTGCGTACCTTGCTCTAACGGCTTAGTACGTCCGTAGGTCATAGCCCGCCAGATTTTTTCCATTGGTCCATAGCGGAAACGGTTTAGCCAGAGCGGACTGACTGCCATTTGAATAGCAATAATCGTTGCACATAACAGAATCCCTTGCCAAAGCTGCATGTTATTAAATAAACCAAACCCGTAAATAAACGTAAGCGCCAGTGTCGTTTGCATTAAATAATTGGTTAAGGCCATCCTCCCCATAGCGGCCAGACGGGCTTTCAACCGTTTTCCATATGGCTTATGGACCCATATGACAATCATTGAAAGATAGGCAAAGGCTAAAAACACAGCGCTCACCCGTGTCAATAAATCTATAACATAAACCGTCTTCACCCCGGTATCAGTCACACCTAGATAGACTAAAGCCAGAGCCGCCAGCAGCGGAAGACTGATCGTCAAACACGTGTTTCTTAATTTTCTAAAGAATGGAAGGAGTTGTTCTCCCTTCTGAAACCACCCTTTTCTGCCAGCATAGAAACCAAGAAGGAACATGCCTAACACATAAGAAGCCAAAAAGACGAGCTGGGATCCAATAAACGGTACCTCTTCTGTTAACCGGTACGTGATCCACTCCCACGATGGGGCTGTTCCGTAAGCTGCTTCTGCTTGTCCCAGCATAGCGTGACTATCATCCTGCAGATCTGCCACCATGGATTCAGGCATTAAAAGCTGGGATCCGATAAGTAAAAAGAATAGTGACAGTAACAGGAATGCAGATACGAGTATGGTCTTTGTTTTACGGTTATAAAATAAGAGCAGCAAAAACCCTGTCAATGCATAGGTAAGTAAAATATCTCCCATCCAGATAAGTGTAAAATGAATCGCTCCGATTACCAGCAGGCCTGTAAGCCGTCTGGCAAACAGCCTTTTTACTTTAAATCCTTTTGCTTCAGCGTTGCTCATAAAAATAAAGAATCCAACTCCGAATAAAAATGAAAAAATGGATATAAATGACCCTTCAGCAAACAGTTGAATGACCAGAGACAACCACCTGTCAATGCCTGTTAATTCACTTGGCAGTCCAAGGGAATATTCTAATAGACTCAATGACTTCATTAATGAGATATTGACTACAAAAATACCTATTAATGCAATGCCTCTCAACACATCCAACGATACAATCCGTTCCTTATTTGTTAGTGTTGCCATCCTCTCACTCCTTAATATAGTTTTAAGCCCCGGTCTTTTTCACAGATTAAAAAATAAAGGTTCCTCCAACTCTACCCAGTCCGTATCCGATACCGAAAATCACCACCCCGGTTAATAGAAAAACGAGTATTCTTAACGGCCAAGACAATTCCATCGTATTTTCAATAAACTGTTTAATATATGATGTCATGCTTACCAGCTCCTTTCGTTACTTTAAAGATATCAGGGAGTTATAGAGCCAGTGAGTCCCCTGAGTCATCAATGTGGGGTATTTTCATGACTGAAGTCATTTTATTTTTAATGACTTCGGTCATTAAAAATAAAAAAAAGCGCAATATAAAAAGAAGGACTCTTTAAAACACGAAGTCCTTCTTTCAATTGCACTTGTATTATGTTAATGCGTTGACCACTTCTTCTAATTTCATGCCGCGGGAGCCTTTAACTAATACAATGTCCTCTTTCTCCACAATTTCCTTCAATTTTGCAATCAACGCCTGTTTATCCTCATAGGCAAAGACACAGTGATCTTGAAAATTCTCTTTTGCACCCTCTGCGATTTTCTTACCGAGCACTCCAAAAGTGAAAACATAGTCGATTTTATCAGCGTCTATATCTTTTCCTGTTTCAAAGTGAAAGGTTTCTTCATCGGCGCCCAGTTCAAGCATATCTGACAGGACCACTATTTTTTTCTTGTAGCCTTTTAAATCCTGCAGCAATTCAACCGCAGCGCGCATGGATGTCGGACTGGCATTATAGGCGTCATTAATCAGTGTCACACCGTCGTTCCCCTCAATTAATTCTGTGCGCATCCCTGTGATTTTAAGTTTTTCGAGCCCTTTTTTAATATCAGAGACTGCCACCCCAAATTTTTGGGCAACCGCAATGACAGCGAGGGCATTATTAATATTATGTTTACCAAGCACCGGGATAAAAAATTCAGCGCCATCTGCCTGATTTGTCGTAAAGAAAGTCCCATCGCTCTTCTGCTCACTTTTTACCGGGTAATAGTCATTCGTTTCCGATCCACCAAAGGTGATGACTTGAAACGGGCTGTTTACCACTTTTTCGGTTAAAAGCGGTTCATCTCCGTCTATCACGAGGGTGCCGTTTTTCCTGAGGCCTGCCGTGATTTCAAATTTTGCCTCCGAAATGCCTTCACGTGAACCTAAATCCTGTAAATGAGATTCACCAATGTTTGTAATGATGGCCGCTTCAGGCTTAGCGATTCTTGAAAGAAGGTCGATTTCACCTCTCCCGCTCATCCCCATTTCCAATACAGCCATTTCGGTGTCTTCTTCAAGACTGAGAATCGTCAAGGGAAGGCCGATATGATTATTATAATTCCCTTCCGTTTTCTGAACCTTATAAGTCGTGGCAAGCACAGAAGCCACCATATCTTTTGTGGTGGTTTTTCCATTGCTGCCGGTAACACCGATCACTTTTGCCGGCAGGCTTGCTAAGTAGTTACTCGCCAGATCCTGTAATGCCTGTAACGTGTCCTCAACTAATATAAGCGGCAGATCAGCAGGTGGATTCGGCTGGTCTTTTTGCCAAAGGGAGCCAGCTGCTCCCTTCCCGGCAGCGTCTTTTACAAAGGCATGGCCGTTAAAATTTTCCCCGGCAATCGGGATATATAAATTTCCTTCTCGTATCGTTCTTGTATCTTTGGATACGCCCGCAATTTCCAATGAAGCGGCGCCCTGTCCGGAAACTTCTCCATTTACCCACGCAGCAATATCCTCTAATGTTCTTTTAATCATCCTCATCTCTCCTTAATATCAACCCATAGGAATTATTTCTGTAAAATTCCTTAAAAATAAAGTTATATTTTTTCAAAGAAGCGTTATGCCGCGCCCCTTTTTATTCGGGCTTTCACCTCAGAAGGGAAACCGTCCTCATTTATTTTATACAAAAGAAGGCTGACTCACAACGGAGTCAACCTCATGCGTGTTTTCCGGGATTAAAAAGTATGTTTAATCTTCTGTTTTTCATTGTGGCGCTCTACTCCGAGTTCCACCAGTTTTTCAATCAGCTTTGAATAGGATAAGCCTGATTCCTGCCAAAGCATTGGGAACATACTGAATGGCGTAAAGCCAGGCATCGTATTGATCTCGTTCATGAGAACATCGCCTTCTTCTGTTAAAAAGAAGTCGGCCCGGACAAGCCCTGAGCAATCCAGAGCTTTAAATGACTGAATCGCCACACGCTTTATGTTTTCGTAATCGTCAGAGGTAATATCGGCAGGAATAATGAGCCCTGTGCTGCCGTCCTCATATTTCGCTTTGTAATCATAAAAATCCGTTTCAGGAACGATTTCTCCGACCACTGAGCATTCCGGCTCGTCATTTCCCAATACAGCGATTTCTATTTCACGGCCGTCGATTCCTTCTTCAATAATAATTTTACGGTCATATTCAAAAGCGAGTTCAAAAGCTTCCTTTAAGCTTTCACGGTCCTTACATTTACTGATACCTACACTTGATCCTAAGTTTGCAGGCTTAACAAAACAAGGATAGCCAAGCTTCTCTTCTACCTTAGTGTAGGCAGCATCCTGGTCTTTCTCCCAGTCCCGGCGAAGGTACCACACATATTCCGGCTGCTTAATACCTGCCTGCTCATAGATGTTTTTCATCATGATTTTATCCATTCCGGCAGCTGATGCCAACACGCCGTTTCCGACATACGGGAGGTTCAGGAGTTCCAGCAGCCCTTGCACGGTCCCGTCTTCTCCGTTCGGTCCGTGAAGCAGCGGGAACACGACATCAAGCTTTCCTGCAGAATGAACGCTTTCCTCAGCCTGGCCTGAAACCGCAAAAATTCCAGGATTTAAGGCCACGGGAGAAACCGCTTCCCCGTCTTCTTTCAATAGAAGTTCCTCGACATGATCAACCGGCCCCTGAAGCTGTGCCCCCCTGGTCCACTCACCGTTTTCTGTTATATAGATTGGATGAACCTCATATTTTGATAAATCAAGTGCGTTAATCACAGCTTTTGCAGTTTGTAATGATACTTTGTGTTCGGCAGATTTCCCACCATATATAAGTCCAAGTTTCGTCTTCATATTCACCCTCCATAATCTATTCGCAATTCTTATTGTAAAGCATTTTTGCCCCTGGGTTAAATACTAATTTATCCTTGTCTGACTGCGCACCGGCTTATTAGCCTATTTTTAGCTAATGTATGTAGATATTTTTATTTAGAGTATGTTTACTGAAATATATTTTGAATGAAGCTGACAGTTATTTAAGAGGCGCTGAGTAGTTTTCCCCCGACTTTCTTTCCCTCACAATTTCAGTGGTAAACGTCTCTTTCGAGCTAATATTTGTCATTTCAAACCTGTCCGGCGGGCTTGGAAAAAAGGGGCTGACAGTGTTTCCTGAGATGGAAGCGCCTTCAAAAATAAACCTGCAAATTGGATCCGTTTTCATCGAAAAACGCTGTTTTCTTTTAGGAAATGGAGGCGTATAGTGAAATGAGCAGCCATCTGAAAGGAAGAAAACGTATGGAAATGAAATCTCTTGAGCAGGTTGAAAAACTAGCGCTCAAAAAAGAAAAAATCTTCAATACAGGAAAAGTCCGTTATCTGATCCGGGCGATGCTTGCCAGTATGTTTATCGGTTTTGGCGTCATCGTCGCCTTTAGGACAGGGAGCTACTTCTATATAGAACAATCCCCCTGGACTTATCCAATGGCCGGCATATCCTTTAGTGTCGCCATCATTTTAATTGCCTACGGCGGAGCGGATTTGTTTACTGGCGATACCTTTTATCATACGTACGCAGCCATCCGGAAAAAGATGAAATGGCGTGTCGTCAGCAAATTGTGGACCTACACCTATATCGGCAATATTCTAGGCGCGGGCACGTTTGCTTTTTTAATTTATACCACTGGACTTTTTAATAGCCCGGAAGTCAATTCCTTTCTGCTTACCGTGTCTGAGCAGAAAATGACAGATCCGGTAATGGAATTGTTTTTTCGGGCCATTCTCTGTAACTGGCTCATCTGCCTTGCCTTTTTCGTTCCTCTTTCCATGAAAGAGGATATTGCAAAAATGGCAGCTATGATATTCTTTGTCTTCTGCTTCTTCATCTCCGGATATGAGCACAGTATTGCTAATATGTGCACGTTTGCGATCGCACTCGTCCTGGATAATCCGGATGCCGTCTCTATCGAAGGCATGATCCGCAACCTGATTCCTGTCACACTCGGAAATATTATCGGCGGAGCCATCTTTATGGCCGTTGTCTATCACTATATTAACCGCCCGTTTTTGGATAAGGAATAATAGCGGGCTCTTTTTTTAGAAATACGAGCGAATCAAGATGTTTCAAACATCAGAATGCACCGCTCACTTCCCGGGGCGCCTGCTGAGCGGATCTTATAACCGATGTATCGCCTTCTCGGCAGCCTTGCCGATGACTGAGCGGGTCTTTTTTTTACTTTATGACCCGCTCACTTCCCGTAGCGCATGCTGAGCGGATCATATATCCGATATATCGTCCTCTCGGCGGCTTTGCCGATGACTGAGCGGGTCTTTTTTTTACTTTATGACCCGCTCACTTCCCGCAGCGCCTGCTGAGCAGGTCATATAACCGACATATCGCCCTCTCGGCAGCCTTGCCGATGACTGAGCGGGTCTTTTTTTTACTTTATGACCCGCTCACTTCCCGCAGCGCCTTCTGAGCGGGTCATATATACGATATATCGCCTTCTCGGCAGCCTTGCCGATGACTGAGCGGGTCTTTTTTTTTACTTTATGAGCCGCTCACTTCCCGCAGCGCCTTCTGAGTGGGTCATATAACCGACATATCGCCTTCTCGGCAGCCTTGCCGATGACTGAGCGGGTCTTTTTTTTACTTTATGAGCCACTCACTTCCCGCAGCGCCTTCTGAGCGGGTCATATATACGATATATCGTCTACTCAGAAAGCAGAACGACAAGTGAGTGGCTTATACAATAGTTGCTAGTTGTTTTCACAAAACAATAAGCACCCCCTCACGGTCAACATGTGGAGGTGCAATAAAACGCCCCGCTTACCACTCAAAGAAAAACTTCAATGACATCGTAAGCACGGTATATGAAAACACACCAATGGCAAACGTCAGATAATGAATTTCCTTTTCATTGGGCAACTCGTTTTTAAAGACGTTAAAGATCATCGCCCCTGAAATAAAGGCAAATACTATTGCTTTTATTAAAGGGTTAAGTTCCACCGTCAGGGCAAAAATCCAGCCGATTACAATTCCGCCGGCCAGTATATACCGTCCCTTCTTACTGTATTCATTGGGGAATTCCCGGTACATGTCGTGGGCCACCGCGATAATATGAAGGCCGATAGCAATACTGTAAAACAGTGCTTGTACACCAACCACATCGCCTGAAAGCACTGTAAATGAAATTAATGCGTTATAAAATGTGTAGAAAGCAACGGCTACCCAGAACGACGATTTATGAGAGACATCATTTCGCCTGACAATTAACTGTATCCCAAGGAAAACGACCACGCCCAATAAACCGACGAAATATATTTCTGACTCCATGGCAAGCGCTCTGTATTTATCCTCAATATTTGCCTGCTCCTGGTGAAGGGTCGGCAAAAGATAAACAAATACATAAGAAACTGCCAGACCGCCTGAAAATGAAAACCAGATCAGCCTTTTGATCCGTTCTGCAGGCAACAAATAATTCGCCATTAAATGCAGAAAAATAAAAACGATTCCGATAAAAAATGGAATGACATTCACTGGCCATCCCCTCCATTACTCCAAATTCTACTTAACTTTATCATACCTTCTGCTGAAACAGAAATCCAAAAATAATCACAGTTCATCTGACAGGATTGGCATTCCACGGCGAAAAAGCAAGAGGCAGGAGCCCCTTGCTTCACATCAGATGATCCTTTTTCTGTTACTTGTTCGATCGTAGTCTCTCAAAAGCGCAGCATTATAAGGCGGCTGGTGTACGTCTACTTGCCGTCTGGAAGCGGCGCTTCTTTAGATATGAGTTCTTTGTCCCTGAGTTCCTGCCAGAAAGCTCCGGGAATTGTTTCTTTCAATGCAGCCACGTCTTCTTTGATCCGGTCAGGACGTGTGGAGCCTGGGATCACAGCATCGACTGCCGGATGTGCTGTCGAAAACTGAAGAGCGGCAGCTTTTAAACTCACTCCGTGCTGGCTGGCAACGTCCTGCAGCTGCTGAGCGTGCTGTTTAATCTCACTGCTCACGGGTGCATAGTCATAGTGATCACCGCCGAGCAGGGCTCCGGAGTTGTATGGCGCACCGACTACAATTCCGCTTCCTCTTTTTTCTGCAAGAGGCATTAACTTATCAAGTGCGCTCTGATGATTCATTAAGGTATAATGTGTGGCCTGTAAGGATAACGTAGGGACGGTCTCCTCCAGTTCCAGGGCCAGTTCGATCGGTAGCGGAAGATTGACTCCAAGCCCCCACTCACGGATGACACCTTCTTCCCTCATTTCGTTGAGAACCCGAAACGCTCCTTTACGCGCTTCATTAAAGAGGGAGATCCAGTCATCGCCGTGAAAATCTGCGGAAATATCATGCACATAGACGAAGTCGAGCCGGTCCGTCTGCAGACGTTCAAGGCTCTGCTCAATAGACCGCTTTGTCCCCTCTGCTGAATAGTCATCGATAAGTTTGTTTTGCCGGCCGTCTTCAAACAACCCTTCCTTCTCTTCAGTTTCATCGGAAATAATCCGGCCGACCTTTGTGCTGAGCACATAGTCATCACGGGATTTATTTTTTAAGAATTCTCCGAGCCGCTGCTCCGCAAGACCTGCCCCATAGAATGGCGCCGTATCAAAATAACGTATCCCTTCGTTCCAGACAGATTCAATTGTCTCCTGCGCTTGCTCTTCCGGTACATCCCGGAACAAATTGCCCAAAGGCGCAGTCCCATAACCGATTGGCTGTTTTAAGAAAGTATTAAGGAAACTCATTCGTTTACCCTCCTGTTGGAAAAAAAATATTTACCCAGTCCTCTATTTCCTTCTCCGGAAGTGTCTTAAACAAGGACGGTATTTCTTATGCGCCTATGACGTCATTTTTTAAAACGTACAAAAGAGACCCTCGTTAAGCGTTAAACTAAACGAAGGTCTCTCTATCATTCTCTAATAATATGACTATTTTTAATCAATACCTATAAACAAGTTTTATTTTCTTCCTATTTAATTTGCCCCCTGATGTTTTAACCATCAGAACGCCACAGGCAGTTATTAGAACCATTTGAGAGGTTGAGGCTTCAGGTTATGGAAGATGTGTTTCGATTCAGTGTACTCTTCTATTCCCAGTTTTCCAAGTTCACGTCCAATACCGGACTGCTTAAATCCGCCCCATGGTGCATGCGGGAAGTAGAGATTGAATTCGTTAATCCACACGGTCCCCATGCGCATCTTTGCAGCACAACGTTCAGCTTTTGCAATATCGTTGGTCCAAACACCGCCTGCCAGGCCGTAAATGGAATCATTCGCAATCTTTACTGCTTCCTCTTCGGTCTGGAATTTCTCCACCGTAATGACAGGGCCAAAGGCTTCTTCCTGAACAACGCTCATCTCTGTTGAGCAGTTTGTAAAAATAGTAGGCAGGTAGAAAAATCCATTTTGCAGTTCAGGATCTTCCGGACGGCTGCCGCCGGCTGCTAACACAGCACCTTCTTTCAGGCCTGTTTCCACATACTTTTCAACTTTCGCGAGATGTTCAGCTGAAATAAGCGGACCCATTTGTGTATCTTCATCAAATCCGTTTCCAAGTTTAAATTCATTCACACGGGCAGTGAGTGCGTTAACGAACTCATCATGAATACTTTCTTCAACAATCAGCCTCGTGCCTGCAGAACAGATTTGACCGGCATGGAAGAATACCGCGTTTAATGCCTGATCGACCGCTATGTCAAAATCAGCATCCTCAAAAACGATGTTAGGGTTTTTTCCGCCAAGTTCAAGTGCCAGCTTCTTTACATTCACGCTTGCCGTCTGCATAATTTTTTTACCAGTCACAATGCCGCCTGTAAAGGAAATAAGGTCCACATCGACGTTCCCGGATAGCTCTGCACCAACTGTGTGGCCGGCGCCAAGTACCAGGTTGGCTGCACCTGCCGGGACCCCTGCTTCTTCCATCAGTTCGAATACTTTAATAGTCGTAAGCGGAGTAATTTCACTCGGTTTCATTATTAAAGTATTTCCAGTTACAAGAGCGGGAGCCAGTTTCCATGACGCCTGCAGTAAAGGATAATTCCACGGTGTAATCTGCCCGCAGACACCAACTGGTTCGTGAACCACCTTACTGATTGAGTCAGGCACTGGAGAGGCAATCAGTTCCCCGCCGTCTTTATCTGCAAGTTCAGCATAATAACGGAATACTCCGGCGATATCATCCATATCTCCGCGGCTTTCTTCTATTGTTTTACCAGTATCCAGTGATTCCAGTTTGGCAAGTTCTTCTTTATCTCTTTCTATTAATTCAGCAATCTTTCTTACGATCGCTCCACGCTCGATAGCTGGAGTTGAAGGCCAGGTTCCGGCATCAAATGTTTCTCTGGCTGCAGCAATAGCTGCTTTTGCGTCTGTTTCGTCCCCTTCAGGAACAGTAGCAATGACTTCCTGATTAAACGGATTAATTATATCCCGTGTGTTTCCTGAGTTTGCCCCCACCCATTTACCATTAATGTACTGCAGTTGTTTCGTATTCAAATATATCATCTCCACTTTTAATTTTTATATTAATTCTATTAAAAATATATTTAACTTTTTAAACATAGTATCATCTCTCACGAAGGCTGTCAAAGAGGCGAAATTAAGCACTTCAGGTAGTAAAAGTTTATTTTAAACGGGTGCCAATTCTTAGTCAAACTTCATTTATCTCTTTAAAATTACGTTATTCCAATTGACATTTAATCTGGATTCTGTAACATATTGTTTATAAAGATTATTAAATAAATATTTAACAATCTTTACTTTTATATCGAAGGAGCCACTTTATGAGCGAATCTGCAGATAAATCGAGAAAAAAAATAGAAGAAGCAAAAGATAAAGTGATCGGCGCCATTGCTGAAACAATGGATTTATACGGTGTGACTCCTGCTGCCGCAAATTTATATGCCACGATGTACTTTAAAGATCAGATGACACTTGATGAGATGCGGGAAGAGCTTGAAATGAGCAAACCGAGTATGAGCACCAGTGTCCGCAAGCTTCAGGAAATAGATATGGTGAAAAAAACATATACACGCGGTTCCAGGAAACATACGTATGCAGCCGAGAAAAATTTCTTCCGTTCATTTATGGTCTTTTATTGCCAGATGTGGGAGCGCGAAGTAAATACAAACTTGGAAGCAATTGAAGAAGCACAGGAAGATTTAATCAATGTTATTAAGGACTCAGCCAGCACACCAGATGTGGTTGCAGAGGCAAAAAAGTACTACGATCAACTGGAAGAGTCCAAGACATATTATCGCTGGCTCGAAGATTTAGTTGCCAGTATACGAAGCGGCAAGATATTTGAGTATCTGCCTAAACGAGAGCAAGATTAATTAATGCAGAAAAGGGGAGAGGAAGTCTGCAGGGGTTACATACAGGCTTCCTCTCAAATGGTTACTGCACGTACCGCTCGCCGGTTAGTGATAATTACGTTTGCATATACGTTAAAAAAATTTTTAACGTATTAAATATATGCAATACATTTAACAAAAGGGGTTTTTAATGTTATGTACAAATTGAAAAAGGAACTTAGTCTTAGTTTATCGCTGCTCATGGTTGCTGTCCTGGCAGCATGTGGAACGTCTGAAGGGGAAACAGACAGTCTACAGTCAAGTGAAGAATCAGAGGCAGAGTCAAATGATGAATCAGAAGTAAATAATGGGGAAATTATGATTTCGCAAATTAGCTGGGCTGAAAATATCGCAGTAACGAATATGTGGAAATCTATTCTTGAAGACAAAGGTTATGAAGTCGAGTTAAGCTTAATGGAAATGGGAGTGTCAATGGCTGCTTTGGAAAGCGGCGGGCTGGATGTCAACCTGGAAGTCTGGTTACCCGTCCAGGATGCAAACTATCTTGACCAATACGGGGATAGCGTCAATTTTTCAGAAGAAACGTGGTTTGATAATGCAAAGGTAGGGCTTGTAGTCCCAGAGTATGTCGAAGAGGTTAACAGTATTGAAGATTTAAATGAACATAGAGAACTGTTTGATAGTAAAATTATCGGTTTAGATGCTGGCGCGGGTACAATGGAAGTTACTGATGAGTTAATTAAGGATTACGATCTTGACTTTGATTTGCTTGCAAGCTCTGAACCGGCTATGTTAGGTGAACTTGAATCTGCTATAGACAATGAAGAACCAATCGTCGTACCTCTATGGACACCGCACTGGGTGTTTTCAGCACACGATTTGAAGTTCCTGGACGACCCGCAAAAAATCTACGGTGATGTAGAAAAAATTCATCATGCTACGAGACAGGGGTTTGAGGAAGATTACCCAGAAGTGAGCGAATGGTTCAAAAACTGGAAGATGGATGATGAGGAAATCGGCGAGCTTATCGAGTATGTAGAAAGCGCCGAAGAGCCAATTGACGGAGCCGAAAAATGGATCGAAGAGAATCAGGATTTAATTGATGAGTGGGTAAATTAATAAAGTGGTAATTACTGGGGGGGCTGACCCCCCAGTAATTACCTAAAAGGCGGATTTGAGAAGAACTCTCAAATCCGCCTTTATTAATATACAAAAAGACCGGGACTTGAGCGTTACCCAAGTCCGGTCCTTTTTAACTT
The DNA here is from genome assembly GCF_900111295.1 of Salipaludibacillus aurantiacus. Lineage (GTDB taxonomy): Bacteria > Bacillota > Bacilli > Bacillales > Salisediminibacteriaceae > Salipaludibacillus > Salipaludibacillus aurantiacus. The sequence continues at coordinate 182,990 of NZ_FOGT01000006.1, forward strand.
ATCCTTTTACTGTTCCCGCATCAGCAGGATGTACACCATGACGGTAGAAGTCAGCATCAATCGGATCCAGCGGCTTGCGTCCAAGGATCAAATCCGCTGCTTTTTCTGCCAGCATCAATACTGGTGCGTGGATATTGCCGTTAGTAACATATGGCATGGCTGAAGCGTCCACCACCCGTAAATTCTCAAGCCCGTGAACCTTCATGGTCTCAGGATCCACGACAGCCATTGGGTCGGAAGCAGGGCCCATCTTAGCCGTACAGCTTGGATGCAGCGCTGTTTCCGCATCTTTCGCCACCCATTCTAGAATCTCTTCATCAGTTTTAACAGAAGGTCCAGGGGATATCTCTCCTGAATTATAAGGTGCAATAGCCGGTTGGGACATAATTTCCCGCGTGACCTTCACCGCTTCTATCCACTCACGTTTGTCCTGATCAGTGGAAAGGTAGTTGTAGACCATGTCTGGATGCTCTTTAGGATCTTTCGACCGAATCTTTAATGATCCGCGCGCATCAGAATACATTGGTCCCACGTGAACCTGAAATCCGTGTTTAGTCTCCGCTTTTTGTCCGTCGTACCTTACAGCTAATGGAAGAAAGTGGAACATCAGATTCGGATAGTCGACGTCCTCGTTGGAACGGACAAACCCTCCGCCTTCAAAATGGTTTGTTGCTGCAGGCCCTTTGCGGCCGAGAAGCCATTGTAAACCGATCCAAGGCATTTTTGCTTTGTTTAAATTAGGCTGCTCCGAAACTGGTTTTGGACATGCGTATTGGATGTAAGCTTCGAGATGGTCCTGAAGGTTTTCACCTACACCCGGCAGATCAACGACCGGTTCAATACCAAGTGAGCGCAAGTGTTCAGCATCACCTACACCTGACAGCTGAAGCAGCTGCGGCGTATTGATAGCGCCGCCTGAAAGTATAACTTCCCCCGCATTGATTTTATGAGTCTTTCCGTTTCGACGGTATGTCACCCCGTTGGCTCTTGTGCCATCGAAATCAATACTCTGGACAAAGGCACGGGTTTTGACTGTAAGATTCTTACGCTTCATTGCCGGATGCAAATAAGCGCGTGAAGCTGACAAACGTCTCCCTTTGTAAACATGCTTGTCAAAAGGCCCGAATCCTTCCTGGCGAAACCCGTTCACATCAGGTGTTCTTGAGTAGCCTGCCTCAACAGCTGCATTAAAGAAAGCCTCAAATAATGGATTTTTTGCGGGTCCGCGCTCCAGTTTAAGAGGCCCATCGTGACCGCGGTACTCATCATCCGGTTCCGAGCCTAAAGCCGTTTCCAATCGTTTAAAATACGGAAGACAATGTTTAAAGTCCCACGTTTCCATCCCCGTATCCGCTCCCCAGCGTTCATAATCCATAGGATTCCCGCGCTGATAAATCATACCGTTGATTGAGCTCGAACCACCGAGCACCTTACCGCGGGCATGCTTGACCCGCCGCCCTTTCATATAAGGTTCAGGAGCAGTTTCGTATTTCCAGTCATATAAACTTTTCCCCGCAGGAAACGGTAAAGCGGCCGGCATCTGAATCAGCAGATCCCACGAAAAATCACTTCTGCCTGCTTCAAGAACAAGCACATTTCGTGTCCCGTCTTCACTCAGGCGATTCCCGAGTACAGAACCCGCACTGCCGCCGCCAATAATAACAATGTCATAATTATTTGTATTAGTCATTTTCCAAACCTCCCTCGATATGAAGAATAGAATAAAGTCTACAAACTCTATTTACAGCATTCATAAAAGATCCTCCTTAAGTTATAACCCTTGCTTATTTGACAGTTTCATATCACGACCTCAGACCTTTTAGGAGAGGAAAAACTGCCCTCGTTAATTTTGTTAAATTTATATTTAACATTTTTAATATTTAAAATGTAACATAGTCTGTTTTTTTTGTAAACCTGGTTTTCGCATGACACTACCCTCTCCCCATAGCTTTCATGAGGCAGAACAGGCAGCTAATGATAATAAAAAAACTTCCCACAAGTTTGGTGTCAACTCATGAGAAGCCTCCGTTAATTATCCTAAATCTCAGCATTTCAAAACCGGGGCTTTCAACCAGCCTGATACTTCAAATACAAACAAAACCCCCTCACCAATCTCTACTTAAAGAGATCAATGAGGGGGGTTTATTTATCCTACGGTTTCAGGCCGGAGGGGGGGGGGATGTGAAATTACATCATGCCGCCCGTATGTCCACTGCATTATAACATCTTTAAAGAAAGTTAATAAAAGCTATTTCGTTAATAACGGATTTAATTTTTTTTATAATAAGAGGTAACAGCTTTATGAAAAATAATGGAGTAACACAGGGTTATGTTACCCTTTTGTTATTCCACTACCTGCATATTTTTTATTCAATAATTAATTTCTATGCCTTTTTACACAGCATTAAAATCACAAAAGTCTACCTTTAGCGGTACCTTCCCCTCCATCACAATAGTCGCTGTTAAAGTTAGTGGTTGATAGTGTGAATTGAGTAATTATATATGTTGTGGTTGTCAAGAGCGGTGGGCGGCGAGGCAAGTTTTCTTAATCCCTGTGGTGCAAGCGTCCGCCTTATGAGCGATAAGATTCACACTGAATTTTAACAGCGTTATAAATTAATAACCTACTCCTCTGACCCGTATATGCCCAGTTCCTGATAGTCCAGTACGAATACATAGCCGTTCCATTTTAATCTGTTTTGAATTGTCCCTATCGTATCTGCATGGAATGTTCCCGCTATTTGCTGATATGCCATCAGGTCAAAGAAATTATCATATTCTAAATCCATCGGGTGTATGCCGCTTATTGGATCTACCCACCCGCTGACCGGCGTCTTCAGCTTCCCCTCAGCATCATAAATTTCATTCAGATAATCAGGCCCTCTCAGGGACAGGTCGATAATATATCTCATATTATTCCTTATACTGAAGACTTCAACCTTGTAATCATCTTTGTAAGTAACCTCATATTGGTACGACTGGTTAAACGCATCAGAGTCGAACAATAAACGCGGTTCGTTATTAACAAAAGAATAAATATAGTTATTTGTCGTCCCGCCGCTGCCACCTGTAGGAATAGTAATTAAAATATCCTTGATTCCGTCGCCTGTAAAATCCCCCAAAAAAATCCTCGGGTCATAGCCCATGTTTTTCTGCAGGGGAATACTGACAGAAACGCCTGTCGCGCCATCCTGGATTCCGAGTGTCATATTTTGAATAATTGACACATCTGTTTCCCGGTAGCCGGTCACGTATACTATATCCTGGAGACCGTCGCCATTTACATCGCCAGTTGCAGAGGCGACCACACCCGTAATTCTCATGTTAGGATAAAAATAATTTCTGTACATATTTGGCTCCTCTTATAAATTAAATTAATGCAATAGCCTATGCAAGTAATAACCTCCCTGTGTATATGTTTCAAAAATCATACAGGCACCATAGCACTCTATGGAATATACAATAGAGTGAAAGGAGTGTCAGCCTATGCCATGGCAGCAGAAAATCCCGTACTTAACTGGTCAGCCTGTTGGCGTCTCTTTTGTAAATGGCACCGGAACCTCAGGCATCTTATGCGGTGTTTCTGATGGTAAGCTTCTTGTTATGGAATACCTCTATCAGAGGCAATTCGCCTTAAAGCAATATAATATTTATACTATTCAGGATATAAACCAGTTTCCCGTTTGTCCTAGCCAGCAGCCGCTATATTAATGTAAACAAAAACAGAGGCCTTCACCAAGTTTAGTAACTTGATAAAAGGCCTCTCTTATATTTCTATAATTAAGCTTATTCATATTAGGTAAGCTTAAGATCACCGCTATACTTTGTAAAATAGCCGGAAATGACCTTTCCATAATAAAAGAGGCGTTCCGATAGCGGACTGCCTCTCTTCTGTTCATATTATTAACTTAAAAATTAAACTTGAAAGTCAAAGCAAAGGACATATCAAACGGTTCTGAGAGTTCTGACCTTTACTTTCCTTCTGAGACAACATGTGTATCATATCTTTCGAATTAGCAAAAGGATGGAATATCGCATTTAATTCTTAGTAATTAAAGTTAAATCTACAGTATCAATATAATCCTAATTCTTAATTAGAGGTTGGGACCTCGATATTAAGGAACAGAGGTGTTTTGTGTACTAGTTAAATATAATAGGTCTTTATTTTCAGCTGTTTCATAACTAATAAACTTCATTCATATGCCATTTCATCCCAGACATTTTCATTTGGAATGACAGCTAGAACCCATTAATAGGTCCGGGTTTAAGGTTATGATATACATGCTTTATTTCTGTATATTCGGCAAGTGTAACAAGGTAGAATATTTTTCCCTTTTATAGTACTTATCCAAGAAAGAAATTGTAACCCAAAAATCATTAATTACGCCAGGTAGGAACTATCCAATAAAGTTCAGAAATCTGTTCCATACAACTAAGAAAAAACCCCTCATTAGTGAAAATCAATGAGGGGTTTTAAAACTAAGACATGAATTTTATTAAAATCCAGTCAATACTCTTTTAAAAGGTATCAAATCCTTTTGTAGTAAAGGGCTCAAGGAGCAGCTTACATCATGCCGCCCATTCCGCCCATGCCACCCATGCCGCCCATGTCCGGCATTCCGCCGCCTGAGCCTTCTTCTTCTGGGTGATCAGCGATAACTGCTTCTGTTGTTAAGAACATAGCAGAGACAGATGCTGCGTTTTGAAGCGCGGAACGTGTTACCTTAGTTGGGTCAACGATTCCAGCTTCAATCATGTTCACATAGTCGCCTGTTGCGGCGTTAAATCCGATGCCAACCTGCTCGCCTTTGAGACGTTCAACGATAATTGAGCCTTCAAGGCCTGCGTTTTCAGCGATTTGGCGCACCGGCTCTTCAAGGGCACGGAGCACGATGTTAACACCTGTTGCTTCGTCACCTTCAACGGCAATTCCGCGGACGGCGTTCAGCACGTTAATTAATGCTGTACCACCGCCGGCCACAATTCCTTCTTCAACGGCTGCACGAGTGGAGTTTAAAGCATCTTCGATTCGAAGTTTACGCTCTTTCATTTCAGTTTCAGTTGCTGCGCCGACTTTAACAACAGCGACACCGCCTGCTAATTTAGCAAGACGCTCCTGAAGTTTTTCTTTATCGAAATCAGAAGTTGTTTCTTCTAATTGTGCTTTGATCTGGTTAACACGGTTAGAGATTTCAGCTGCATCTCCGTTTCCGTCAACGATTGTTGTGTTGTCTTTTGTAACAACAACTTTAGAAGCGCGTCCAAGCTGAGTGATGTTTGCAGATTTAAGGTCTAAGCCAAGATCTTCTGTAATCACTTCCCCGCCTGTTAGTGTGGCTACGTCTTCAAGCATCGCTTTACGGCGGTCACCGAAGCCTGGTGCTTTAACAGCGACAGCGTTGAATGTCCCGCGAAGCTTATTCACAACTAATGTGGCAAGCGCTTCACCTTCAACGTCTTCAGCAATGATCAGGATAGGACGGCTCTGCTGAACAACCTGCTCAAGTACAGGAAGAACTTCCTGGATGTTGCCGATCTTCTTGTCAGTGATCAGGATGTAAGGATCTTCAAGAACAGCTTCCATCTTGTCAGAATCAGTCACCATGTATGGAGATGCATATCCGCGGTCGAACTGCATACCTTCCACAACCTCAAGCTCAGTTGCGAAACCTTTGGATTCTTCTACAGTGATAACGCCGTCGTTTCCAACGCGCTCCATTGCTTCAGCAATTAGCTGGCCTACTTCATCATCAGCTGCAGAGATCGCCGCAACTTGAGAGATAGACTCCTTGCTTTCGATCGGCTTGGAAATGTTTTTAAGCTCCTCAACTGCTGCGCGAGTCGCTTTTTCAATCCCTTTACGGATAACCATAGGGTTGGCACCGGAAGTGACGTTTTTCAGTCCTTCAGCGATCATAGCCTGAGCCAGAACTGTGGCAGTTGTTGTACCGTCACCGGCAATGTCGTTCGTTTTGCTGGCAACTTCGGAAACAAGCTGGGCACCCATATTTTCAAAGTTATCTTCCAGCTCGATTTCTTTTGCGATTGTCACACCATCATTAGTGATTAATGGAGAACCGAATTTCTTCTCAAGAACCACGTTGCGTCCTTTTGGTCCAAGAGTTACTTTTACTGTATCAGCCAGACGATCCACCCCGCGCATCATTGAACGACGTGCATCTTCACGGAATTTAATATCTTTTGCCATGCTAAAACCTCCTATTATTATATGTAACCTTTTATTTTTAGAAAAAGAGTGACCGGTATACCGGCCAGAACGACTTCAACAGCGTGTCGGAATTAGCCGATGACTGCCAGAACGTCGCTTTCGCGAAGGATTAAATATTCCTTGCCTTCATACTTCACTTCTGTGCCTGCAAATTTAGAGAAAATGACAGCGTCTCCGTCTTTTACTTCCAACGCTACGCGCTCACCGTTATCTGTAACGCGTCCTGTACCTACTGCAACAACTTTACCTTCTTGAGGCTTTTCTTTTGCAGAGTCCGGAAGTACAATTCCACTCGCAGTTTTTTCTTCTTGCTCGACCAACTCAATGACAATACGATCGCCTAATGGTTTTAACAAGGAAAACACCCTCCTTTAATATTTGTGCGCTTTTAAAACGCAGGATTAACATTTTTTGTTTATTTATTAGCACTCGACCTCGATGAGTGCTAACACAATTATTATAATAATTAACATAAAAAAAAAATGCAAGTATTTTAATGGAATTTTTTATCGCATTTTTCGATAGGTTTTTCAACTGCACTCTGCCTTGTATTCTCTTTCATAGCTCAGTTGAAACGGGAAATACATAACCTCATATAATATGCTCTGCCAAAGAAAATATTATACGTGTACGGAAAAGTGTCTCCGTTCAATTTTTGCAGGAGGTTATGATACAATAAGGGAGTTACTTTAGCGTAAAGAATTGAATGCAGGAAAAAAGGAGAATGGACGTTGACGAAAAAATACTGGCTCATCCTTATAACGTTTATACTTATGCAGATCTCCCCTCTGGTTATTATTCCTCTGATGTTTGCTGCCGGCTTTACCGGTAATGAAGCAGAATTACAAGGGATGTCTGTATTTATCGGATTTACTCTCGGATTTATTATTATCTCGCTTATCGCCTGGCGGACAAAGCCGGACCGTAACTTTATAGAGGACCGGGCTGCTCCAGGCAGGACAATCTTATGGGCTGTCGGCGGGATCTTCCTGGCGTTTGCTGCCCAGTACGCTGCCTCATTGATTGAAGTACTTGTCTTTGATATAGAACCGGGCTCTGAAAACACCGAGGTCATTGTAGATATGGCGACGGCTGTACCTTACATGATTATTGTGGTAGCGGTCTTTGTACCGATTATGGAAGAGATCGTTTTCCGGATGGTTATCTTTGGAAGCCTGTTTAAGCGGTTTGGCTTCTGGATTGCTGCTGTAGCCAGCGGCCTAATATTCGCGATTGTGCACTGGGATTTTGAGCATTTGCTCGTTTACCTTGCCATGGGGATTGTCTTTGCCTATCTGTATGTGAAAACAAGGCGGATTATCGTTCCTATTATTGCGCACGTAGGAATTAACTCGTTTGTTATGCTGGTTCAGGTTATTTTCGGTGAACAGCTGCAGGAGCTAATTGAACAAATGGAAGAACTTGAACAATCTGTTCAGGCGTTAATTGGAGGTTTCTTCTTATGACTAAGTCACCAAGGTTTTACGGATACCTTTACTTTTTCCTGGGAACATTATTTTTATTTTTTGCGATCCAGTCTGCTTCCCAGTCGGCGGGATGGGATTTCTTCACCATCCTGTTAATGGCTTTTGCCGCGATTGATTATTTTATTGCTTTCCGTTATTTCGGAGCCGCCGCAAGGCAGCAGCAGAACGGAAAGAAGGATAATTAATCACCTTTTAGCTGTCTGCCTCTCCTGATATAAAGGAGCCAGGCGGACAGTTTTTTAATTCTGCAAAAAAGCTGAGTTACGTTTAGCCAGTCATGCAGTATAACCTCACCTCTAATTACATATACCTCCGGTGAACGAAGGCGAGGACACCCAGAGGATCGGCGAAGTCTGAAAATCCACTTTCCCGAAGCAGTCCTTCGGGAAAGTTAGTTGAAGACAAGCCCTCGGGTAAAGAAAACACAGCGAGGTTCTGTCGAGCTGATGTTGCACTTATGCCTGTGGTGTAAGCCTTCGCCGAGAGTGAACCGACAGATTAAAAGTACATGCCCTTTGGCAAGCCTTCACCTTGCAGACGACTGCAACTACTAAATAAAAATATCCGAACAACATTCATAAAATGAGAATATTGTTCGGATGCCTAAAGCTCACTATACTTTTGTCTCAGCCTCTTACTCCTTCATACTCCTCTGATGCTCACAATCTATAAACTGGTGCATCTGTCTTATCACATCTAAATAAAACCCTTTTTTCAGCTGTTCGGAGACTCTGCGCTCAAATTCGCCGAACGCCGGGGCCAGCACGTCTTCCAGAAGGTCTTTCATCGTGCTGTCTATTTCTTCTTTCTCATTAACCCCCGTGTTTTCCCGCTTCATCAGTAAAAAGTGGAGAAACATGAGAAGATGGCCGATATGATCATGGCGCAAGTATTTTTTCTCCGCATACCCCATAAACTCTTCGCTTTCATAAAGTGCAGCAAGCTTTTGAAGAAAAACCTCTTCACCTTCCTGGTTATCAGGGTATATAAATGTGCCGGCAAACGGAGGAACATAGTGGCTGCCTGGAATAAAAAACAGGTTGTCATATTGGAAGGCCAACTCTTCCTCAGGCGTCGTTCCCACCTGATGGAGGACGTTCAGGAGACTGTCATCCAGCCCTTCCAGCCCCTCATTATATTCTTCAACCAGATTGATCAAAAAGTCTGTTTCTCCGTACATGACTCTGGCGAACACGAGGTAAAGCAGGCTTTTCTCTTCTATAGAATGGTCAGCTGTCGTCATGCTTTTTTCACCTCCACTTTGGCATAAAGCTGAGCGGCCGATCCTCCAATCGGGTCAAACAAGCCGTTATTTTTCAGGATCGGATCAATACTGAGCAGATTATTCGCTGAGAATCCGGTGTCTCTCCCTTTCGCGTAAAGCCCGGACTCTTTCTTCGGCTTTGAAAACTCGTAGCTCGTGTGCCCGTATTCCGATGCCGCCCCTGTCCATTTGCCGTCAATTTTGATCGGCTCGGAGGCATAGGCGGTGTGTCCGAAGTTGTAGCTGCTTCCGACAACTCCAGGGCGGATGCCTTCTGTAACTAACACCCGGCCTTCTGCTTCATAATCACTGCCGGTTATTTTAACTTTATCTCCATTTTTCAGGCCGCGCGCCTTGGCATCTTTTCCATTAATCCAGATCGGATTGTCTTCCCGAACTTCCCGGAGCCATGCATTGGAGATCGCCCTGTGGGTGCCGATGTGCTTCGCTTTCCAGTTTGTCATCACTAATGGTAAATCGCGGTCATATTTTGACTCGTCATATTCTTTAATTTCTTCATAAACAGGAATACCGCTGTAAAATTCTCCGCTGAATGAATGCTTGTTGCGCGCTGTCACTTCATCATAGAAATTAGCCTGGCCGCCATACTGGTATTTGACGTGCCGGCCTTCATTCACATACTCACTTCCCGGCTCTTCAAACCGCCCGCCGCGGTTAAGAACGTAAACAACTTTTGCCCATTCGTCATCTTTAACGGCTCCTTTTAAACGGTCGAGATCAAAGAATTCACCCAGTGCTTTTTCGCGGGCATTGATAAAAATCTGCTGCTCTTCATTGTCTGCATCCGGTACCGGTTCGTCCTCGTAAGCAATATTTGCGGCCATTTTAATATAATATTCTTCATAACTGTTTAACGAGCTGCCGTCAGTAAAGGCATTTTCCCCGACTCCCGGGAGGCCGAGCATTTTAGCCATATCAATAAAGACGTCTTCAACAGCTTTCGCTTCAGGAACGACACGGGTGACCGGCTGCATCATACTGCTCAGTTTATGAAGCTGGTTCGGATAAATCGTTTCCTGTCCAAAGCGTTCGAGATAGGTTAAATCCGGAAGCACATAGTCCGACAGTTCTGCTCCTTCACTGACGGAAATATCCAATGTGACAAGAAGAGGAATCTTTTTCTCGTCTTTTAAAATATCCCGGTAGACATGGCCGTTTGGAAAAGAGAGAATCGGATTGATCCGGTAAACGAACAAAGCTTTTAAACCGTAAGGGTATTCGTCTGCCGCACTCGGAATAAGCTCATGGGAAGAGTTCCCGGTGGCTGAAAACCATGGCCGCAGGGCCGGGTACCCGCCGTCTCTTTCAAACAATGTGCTTTGTTCATAATTGGACTGCTTCCTCGTAATCGGGATTCCCCATGGCGCCCGTGCGTCAGGCACTGTATCTAAATCGTAGACACCGTCGAACGGGCCGTAATTGGCGCCTGAAGAAATGCTTCCGCCTTTCCAGTCATAGTTGCCAATCAGATGGTTCAGGATATTCATGGCGCGGACGCTGTAGTAGCCGTTCGTGTGCATGGCGTTTCCGCGGTACCCGAACGCCGCCGCTTTTTTTCCATAGGAAGTAAATTCATCCGCTGCTTCTTCAATGAGGCTCACATCAATGCCTGTGATATCTGAGTATTCCTCCAGCGTGTGCTTCAAAACTTCCTCTTTATAGAGCGTAAAAGTTGATTTTACTTCGATGCCGTTAATGACGGTATCTACTTCCAGGTCTGCTTCTTCTACATCTGTTGACACATGCGGCTTACCGTTTTTAAATACGATATACTCCTCTTCCCCGCCCATATCTATATCAGACGCACGCAGTTTTTGTTTCGACGGTTCACTTAAATTGACTAAATGTGTCGCATCGCTCCATGTCGGTTCCCCGTCTTTTTCTGCTGCTTCTTTGTTCGGGTTCACTAAATACCGGCGATCATACCGCTCATTTTCAATAATCCATCGTCCCATCGCAAGCGCGAAAGCTCCGTCAGTGCCTGGAATGACCGGAATCCAGTGGTGCGCTTTTTCAGCGGTTTTCGACATTCTTGAATCGACAACGGCCATTTTCATTCCGCGCTCAATGGCGTTAGTAATTTGGGGCGCCATCCACGTAGGCCCTTTATTTGCCACGACAGGGTTTGTACCGAACGCCATCATGTAGTCGATATGGTCGATATCTGTATACGTCCGGCGTTTTCCATGCTCGAATGAACGCACATTACCAATGACACTGCTGACCCCGCAAATGCCTCCGTGGTCGTCAAAGTTAACACTGCCGAACCCCTGGCTCCAGATCCTTGTGTTCGTAAAATGACGGCGGTCCCCGCCCAGACAGGCTACCTGGTTTACTTTAGGGCCGAAATCAGGGTGTTTCGTATCGATGAGGACGTCTTTATATTTCTTATCAAATTCGTCCTGGCTCATGTCTCCATCTTTCACTTTTTCCCAGTCGCCCATCACCTTCTCTTCTTCTTCGTAGGCAATAAGGTCTTTTAAGCCTGGCGTCCCTAAGTCACCGCTCCCTTCAACGATTTCTTTATACGCCTGCTCCCAGGAAATGGTCTTCCATTTGCCGCTTCCCCGCGGTCCGACCCGCTTCATCGGCTTTTTCAAACGGTACGCGTCATATGCTGTCTGAATCCCTGCCTGGCCTTTCAGGCAAGTTCTGCCGCCGCGAAGCCCCCGGCCTGCGACTGCCACGCTTCCTCCGCCTAAAGCTGCTGCTGCTGCAGGTTTTGTATAATCGATCTGGCCCATCGGCTTCATCGTTAACGGACTGTAAGGATTTCCCGCAATCTTTCTGACAAGCGAGGTACAGCCTCCCTCTATCCGTCCCTCTTTTACATAGGCTTTAATCGTACAGTGCGTATTACACTGCTCACACGTTGTATAAATGACATTTTCCGCAGTGTAATCTTCCGTTTGAGTCCCTATGCCATGTTCTGTATCTGCCCACACGTTCCCTCCGGTGATCTGACGGACCGGACTGCCGAAGAAAGGAGAAGCCACGGCGATGGCACTGAGAATACCTGCTCCCTTTACGAATGAACGGCGGTTTACTTTTTTATCAAACACGCTTTTTTTACTCATGACCTTTCACGTCTCCTTCCTGCGTTTCCAAAGGCAGAAATCTGGCTCCTAAGGAATAAAGGAATAATCCCATTGCCACAACACCCAGGGAGCTTAACCACTCTACCCAGTTAGGGAAATAGAACCCTTCAGGCAACCCTTTCATTGACTGGACAATCTGTGTCGGAACGACAATGTTAAAGCGGACACCTATAATTCCGATGACTACTAGTACTGCGGCAATCGTCAGTGCCTTAACTGACTGGTTCGTGCGCTTGCTGAATACAAGGTAGATTGGCACAACCGCTCCTAAGAAAATCTGGACGCCCCAGAATGACCAGGACATCGGGCCGGTAAACATAACATCGAGGACAGCCATCTTATCCGGCTTCATGCTCAAACCAGCTACAAGAAATTCGTAAAATTCCAGCGCCAGATCGATAATCAGGAAAAAGATCATTAATACGGCAAGCCCTTTTACCATCGTTAAATCGACTGATTTTCCGCGGACTTTCCTTTGGATGACATACATTGCTATTAACAGCGCCGTACCGGAAACAAGAGCAGAAACAACAAAGATAACCGGGAACAGCGGCGTGTTCCAGTAAGGCTGGGCAACGACTGCTGCAAACAATGTTCCTGTCCCGCCGTGTACGCCGATAATGGCAATAGGGATCCCGATAATCCCGAGAATTTTCATCCAGCGGTGATCTTTCTTTGCCGAAATCTCTGAGGTATCGCTGCTGCCAAGGCGGATAATATTAGCCAGTTTGCCTTTAAAACCAGCTGACTTGTCTTTAGCCAGCTTAATTAAATCAATTCTCATGGCAAACCAGAGTTCTGTTGCCAGGAGGACCATGTAAATCAGGTAAAACCGGACTTCCCACGACAGGATACTGAGAACGTTCCAGTACATCATCGCGTTAAACGCCCTGTCCATCCTTCCTAAATCGAGCAGGATAAATGTTAAAGCGACTACCATGCAAATTAAAGCAGTAAACAATGCGAAACGGCCGACCCGTTCATACTGCTCCATACCGAATACGAATATTAAAGTCGACAGCAGGAAGGCGCCAGCGCTTAAACCGACGAAAAAGATATAAAAGGCAACCCAGGCTCCCCAAGGTACAAACGTACTGAGATTGGTCACGGCCAATCCTTCGATCGCGCGGTATAAAATAGCACCGCCCCCGGCAATCATACTGACGATTAAAACGGCCATCCAGATCTTAAACCGCTTCGCAAGCGTTTGATCGGAATGTGTGTCATTGCTTTCTTTTAACATTGCTGATTGACTCATCGCTTTTCCCTCCTAGCGTAAATAATAGACTCTCGGCTCTGTGCCGTACTCTTCTTTTAATCTGAAAGCCCTTGAACTGTTTGCCAGTTTCGATACGGTACTTTCCGGGTCATTAAGATCTCCGAAATATCTGGCGTCTCCGATACACGTTTCTACACAGGCAGGTTCTTCTCCACGCTCAAGCCTGTGGAAGCAGAAATTGCATTTCCGGACGGTTCCGACAGGAGCTTTCCCTTCTTTTCTCTTGCCCCGGTCCATCCCGTGTTCCGGGGACGTCACTTCTTCATATCCGAGCATTTCATCGTAGTTTTCACCAAAGTCGAACGTTCGTGCGCCATACGGACAGGCGACCATACAGTATCTGCATCCGATACAGCGGTCCGCATCCTGTACGACAATCCCGTTATCTGCTTTATAAGTCGCCCTTACCGGACAGACAGACGCACATGGCGGCTTATCACAGTGCATACAAGGACGGGGGATGTTCGTTCTTGAAACATTTGGGAACGTCCCTTCCTCCTCTATGAATACCTGATTATATGACACTCCTGGAGGCGTCCTGTTTTCAGCTTTACAGGAAACGGTACACGTTTCACAGCCGACACATTTCCTTAAATCTATGACCATCCCCCATTTCACGCTGTCACCAGGCCCTTCTGAGGCATAGACTTCAAGCTTCTGATTAAACTCTTTACTTACGGATTCCTGATATTTGGCGACAAACTCTTCCTCGCTTATCAGGCCGTCTGAGAGTCTCCGGGCATCTTCCGCCATATTAAGCCCGAGAGACGTATCGTATTTAGAAGACTTCAGAATATCCGCTCCATTTACAAGCCCTTCATTAATCAGCACATCGTATTTCGTACCCATTGTCAGTTCCCCTTTCTCCCCTGTCTTTTATGAACGGTCATCCTTCTGTTCATCAGATTCATCATCCCTCGTTAATTCTCGCGTTGACTTTTTAAATTCTTTCAGTGTGTCTCCGACTGCCCGGCCCATTTCAGGTAATTTTTTTGGTCCAAAAACAATCAGGGCAATGACTAAAATTATGATTAATCCTGGAATGCCAATATTAGATAGCATGTTTCTCTCCCCTTTCTTTTCACTTATATTAAGATGCAAGAGCCATGCCAAAATAAAAAAAGGCCCCTTCATTTTTACTAAAAAAATGAAAGAACCCTTTCAAACCAGCGTTTATTTTTTAAAAAATAAATACTCTTTCAATATAAAAGTGCAGATTTTAAAAAATGCACGAGACGCCTGCGCCTTCTGAGTATGCCAATCTGGCATACATGTCGTTCATGCGTGACAAAATGTCATAGCTGTAGACTATACGGACGGAACAGCCGGGTTTTAATCCTTTTCAAGTTCATACTGGTCAATTTTACGGTAAATATTCCGGACACTGATCCCTAAAATATGCGCCGCATCCGACTTATTCCAGTTAGTATAATCAAGGACAGCCGCAATATGTTCGCGCTCCACTTCTTCAAGAGAACGCTCCACCTGCCCGGATGGGGCCGATGTTTGACTTGCACAGTCCTCCCCGCCCGGAAGAAGCAAATCGCCGGAAGTGATTGTATTTCCTGAACATAACAGACACCCCCGCTCAATAATATGAAAGAGTTCCCTCACATTTCCCGGATAGTCATACCTCATCAGAGATGTTAGGGCCTCGTCAGATAACGATTTTTCCTTCCACTCTTTTTTAGAGCCGAGGTAGAACTGAACAAGTTCAGGAATATCATCCTTTCTTTCTTTTAATGGCGGGACCACAATCTTTAATACTTGCAGCCTGTAAAATAAATCTTCACGGAAATTTCCTTTTGCCACTTCCTCTTCCATATTCCTGTTTGTCGCGGTGACCACTCTCACATTCACCCGCCGCTCCCTTACTTCGCCGACCCGCCGGAATTCTCCTGTTTCAAGAAACCTCAGCAGCTTAACCTGCGTATCTAAAGGCATTTCCCCGATCTCATCCAAAAATAAGGTGCCTTTATCAGCCACTTCCACAAGCCCTTTTTTCTCTTTCTGAGCACCCGTAAACGCGCCTTTCGCATGACCGAATAACTCGCTTTCCAGCAGCTGTTCCGGAATGGCCCCTGAATTGACAGTTATGAATGGCTCGTCCCTCCGTTCACTCCAGTAATGAAGGGCTTTAGCAAACAGTTCCTTTCCTGTGCCGCTTTCCCCTTCTATTAAAATTGAGGCATCGGCATTGGCTACTTTAGCTGTTAATCCTTTTACCTGGCGGATCTTTTCGCTGTCTCCGATAATATCAAACGTATTTTCACGAAAATGCATCCATTCTTTCATACTGTGGTGGTCTTCTTTAAGCTGTTTCTTCTCAAGCGCTTTTCCAAGCACGACTTCGAGTTCCGCTAGGTTATAAGGTTTAGTTAAGTAATCATACGCACCTTTCTTCATGGCCTCGATAGCTGTTTCTATCGTTCCGTGCCCGGTCAGTACGATGACTTCCATCGCCTTGGACTCACTTTCTTTGACTTTTTCAAGCAATGTCAGCCCGTCCATGCCGTCCATACGGATGTCAAAAATGCCAAGATCATAGCTTTCTTTTTTAAGATTATCTAAAGCAGTTTCAGCAGATGGAAAACCCGCTGCTTCATAGCCTCTCCGTTTTAGCCGTTTGACTAATAATCCCCGGAGATCTTCTTCATCATCAACTATAATAACTCGTGTCATTCTGATTCCCCCTCGCTTCCGTCAGCGTCTTTCCTGTTCACCGGTAAGATCACACGGAAAACCGATCCTTCCCCCGGCTCACTCTGCACTTCCATTGTGCCTTCCATTTGCTTCACAATGCCATAACAGACAGATAAACCAAGTCCGGTTCCTTTGCCTGTAGGTTTAGATGTAAAAAACGGATCAAACAGTTTAGGTATATTTGATTCGGGAATGCCTATGCCGTTGTCTTTAAAAGAAACGACCGCCTCTTCCCCTTCCATTTCCACAGTTATTTCAAGTACCGGAAACTCTTTTTCACTCATCGCATCTACAGCGTTCTGAATAAGGTTTACAAAAACCTGGCTGATTTTTAAAGGATCGCCGCTAATATCCGGGATCTTTTCTTGCGGCTTTTGAAGTTTAAGACTGACATGATTCTTTTTAAGCGTATGGTTCATGAGCATGAGACTGTCATCCAGTACTTTTTCGATCGGAAATTCTTCCGCCTTAAATGCCGACTTCCTGGAGAAGTTCAATAAATTATTTGTAATTTCTTTACAGCGGTTAATGTTTTTCCTGATGATCGTTAAATAATCAGCCATTTCTCCGCTCTCAAGCAGTTCTTCTTTATCTTCCTCCAGCCGGTCGGTTAAATCTTCCGCATAAACCTGAACCGATGCAAGAGGGTTGTTGACCTCGTGGGCAAAACTTGAAGCCATTAATCCAAGAGCTGACAGTTTATCGGTTTGGACCAGCTTTTCTTCCATCCGTTTTTCTTCAGTAATATCTTCCATCACTATAAGGACTTCTTCATCTTCCTCAAGTGTATGCTGGAGCGGGAAGACCCGGTGCCTGTAAATCCGCTGTTCCCCATTTTCGTCTGTTTTTGTAAGATTTTCATCCATTCTTTCAAAAGATGCCGATTCATTCAGCGGACAGGAATAGCACGGAGAATCTTTATCGTTAAACATCCGGAAACACGGGACGCTCCGCTGATCGCCGATCCAGCTTTTAAGTGTCGGATTCATCCAGGCAATGGAATAGTCTTTTTTGACAACAGCCAGACCTGCGTCCATGCTGTTAACCACGATATCCAGCCTTTCCTTCTCCTGCTCCAGCCGGCGTTCTTTTTCCTGAATTTCTGTGTTCATATCATTAAAGGCGGCCGTTAGTTCTCCGAATTCATCATTCCGGTCGACCGGCATTTTTTCGGGCCAGTAACCGTACTGCATATGTTTCATCCCGCTTTGCAGCCGTTCAATCGGTTTGACGAAATAAAGCCCGGCATAAATACTGATCATGCTTCCAAAAAGAATCATAAACGAAGCTGTAAAGCTGCCTCTCCTCAACATGTCGAAGATTGGCGACAGCATCTCTCGCCTCGGCTGTTCCATAACGAGATCCCAATTAACCTCATCAATGGACGACTGGATGACCATCGTGTTATCCGGAACTTCCGTCCTCTGATCTGTCTGCCATAGCCTCGAGTAATCCTGATGGGCGATAATCTGCTCATTTTGATCGCGCAAGTAAACCTGGGCATTATGTTCCATCTGGTACGAAGACACATTCCCGATTAATTTCTGCAGTTGTAACGAAACTCCCAGCATTTCCCCGTTTTCTTCTGATCTCACGATTAACTGGATAAAAGGCTGGCCGTAGTCATTAAACATCACATTTGAAAAAACGTGGTTATCATTAGCCAGAACGGAGAGCTCCGCCTGGCCACTCACCCATAAACCGCCTTCAGCCATTTGATTGATACTGTATCTCGAATACCTTGACTGGACTTCTCCCTCAGCATTCAAAAGAACAATTTCGTCAATTGACTCCTGTTGTTTTAAAAGGTCATAAAACACACCGGACTGATCCTCCAAGTCACCCATACTCATCATCATATCGAGCTTCTGAAAGGTGCTGCGAATATCATTCCTGATCGTCTCTGCGAAGTATGCCACTTTCCGTTCCTGCGAAACAGCAGCTGAATCTTCGACATAATCGGACATTTCCATCAGATAATAGACAGAAATAAGGACAAGAGGAATAATTGACATAATCAGGCCGAACAACAGAACTTTATAACGGACAGACCGGAAAAGATGTTTCATTCTCCCCCACCTCCGCCATTCTTAACAGGTTCTGTTAATTTCAAAAGGTTTTCATCCAGCTCCAAGTTCAGTTGTTCACTTACCTCCCCATTAATAAAAAACGGGATCTGATCAGGCAGCTCCACCGGAATGTCACCCGGTGAGTTGCCCTGCAGAATCAGGCTGATGTGCCTTGCTGCCTGAAAGCCCTGTCCATAAAAGGAAGACCCGTAACCAAACAGAAAACCGGCCTCCACTTCATAATCATAAATTCCCATGACAGGCACCGAATTTTCAAGAGCAAAAGAAACAATCTCATCTGTAAATGCTTCGACCTGGTAACTGGGAAGTGTCATAAGTCCGTCTTCTTCTTCCAAAACGTCTTCAAGAGCCTCCTTGTCAAAACCGCCTGAAAGGTGAAAAGGTTCAATTTGTACTCCAAGAGTGTCAGCTGCTTCTTCGGTTAATGCCAGCGAGCGTCGGCTGATATCAATATCGTCACTGTATATAAGAATGACCCGCTCAAGACCTCCAATAATATCCGTAAATAGTTCCAGACGTTTCGCTGATAGATTCATATGGAAATTACTCACTCCTGTAAACGGGCCGCCCGGCTCTCTGAAATCTTCAATGATGCCTGTTTCAAGCGGAGCTGCCATTCCTACAAATACAGTAGGAATAAAGTGATTTTCCTCTTCCATAACCTCTGCCAGCACCTGGGTTTCGATCCCTCCGAAAGAGGCTATGACGTCCGGCTCTTCTTCGATAACCAGCTGTTTAGCATAAGGCTCCAGCAGCTCAGCGTCTTCTTCGCCTTCAAAAATAATAAATGATATCCCATCCATTTCGTAACCTAATTCCTCTAATCCATCTTTAATTCCGTCAAGTTTATCGATCCTGTTTTCGCCGGATAATAAAACGCCAATTGTAACCGTGTCTTCTTCAGCCCTCTCGGTCATAAAAAAAGCCGCAGTGAGGGCAATAATGACAGCTATCAGTATCCATCCTTTTCTCACTGGGCTTTCCCCCTGTCCGCGGCTTGATCTCTTCGCAGCTTATTATATTCTTTACCGAGCAGTATTCCCGCTGGCACAGATAAAAATGCCAGAACAGCTATAATTAAGAAGCCTTCCGTAATTGCTGTTAAACTGGCTTCTTCAAGTGACATACCGTTTGCTGCCATGACCTGTCCCCGGCGCACTTCGAAGTAGATCGAAACGAAGACAATACCTAAGGCAGAGCTCATCTGCCGGAGAACATTATTCATGGCAGAGCCGCGCGAAACAAATTTTTCCGGAATGGCGTTCATCCCTGAAGTCGTGGCCGGCATGGTGCTGAGCCCCATCCCAATGCCGCGGAGAGCATTTAAAAGAAAAATGACCCATATCGCTGTATCCATACCAATAAAACCGAGGATTGCCGTTCCGACTGCCACAATGATTAAACCTGTCGTTACAATAAGCGAGGGGCCTTGTTTATCAAGGAGCCTCCCGCCGATCGTCATAAATACGCCGGTTAACAGGGCAGCAGGCAAAAAGGTTAAGCCCGTCATAATCGCTCCGTAGCCATACACTTGCTGAATGAGGAGAGGCAAAAGGAATATACCTCCGAACAGACTGATCGAACTGATCATCGCCACCCATACACTGTAGGTATAGGCAGGAACTTTAAATATAGACAAATCAAGAAGCGGCTGTGCCGTCCGGTTCTCAATTTTTATAAACACTATAAGAGAGACAACTCCTAAACTTATAAATCCCCAGTTAAGCGGATCAAGCAGATGGTCCAGTGACGAGACTCTTCCGAGGGCAAATAAAATAGAACCTACTCCAACAGTGACACTGATGAATCCAAGTTTGTCAAACCGGATATCTGACACTCTGCCTGTCTGCTTTAAATAGAGCATAGAAAAAATCAGACCGAGAAGCCCCGTCGGTATATTAGATAAAAACAGCCATTGCCAGGAGCCCATCTCGATAATCACGCCTCCGAGTGTCGGTGCTAAAGTAGTGGTAGATAACATCATATGTCTTTGGATCTTTATTATAACAACAAACTAAAAAAGCGCCCGCCATTACGGCAAGCGCTTTTCAACATAAACTAGGGGGCTCATGGCTCCCGTACAAATCGAGCGAATCGATTTTTTCATAATTTAATTATATCACATGACAGGGGCAAAGCGCCCCTGTTTTTTTTTTACAAATTAAACATAGCCTTACGAGTTTGAGGGCCGAATACACCGTCTACACTGATGTTTAGCTTTCGTTGCATGTCTCTGACCCCGCCTGCTGTGTTAGGTCCGTAAATACCATCGTCTGTTGAATTGACGGCACGCTGGATACACCTTACATCTTCTCCGCGGGGGTATGGTCTATTTGCTCTCAGGAGGTTATTAAACGACGGAAGATTTTTTAAGAGCGTTTCGAAAGTTTTTTCTCCTGGCCTCCCGAAAAAGTTTCCATTCGGGCTGCTGACATTATACCGTGTCTGGAAGGCTTCAGTTGCTGATAAAGTCTCTGCACCCGGGTATCCATCATCCCGAAACCGCGGCAACTGCTCGCCAACTGCAAGCAACAAACGCTGGAATTGTTCGAACTCAAATCCTTGATCTTCAACTGCAATTAACATTTCTTTATATTTATCTGAATTGCTCATGCTGGTGAATGATGTGCTGCTTGATACAGTCTCAGCTGATGGCGTTGACTTTTTCTTTAAACCAAGCGTCTTAGCAATCCCCTCAACATGTGCCTCAGCGATCCTATCAATAGTTCCAGACTTTTTAAGCATACTTGCATCACGTGGGTTAGTGATAAAAAGCGCTTCCGTTAAAACTGATAACATATCACGATACGTGCCACGTAATACGGCAAAGTTAGCTGATTTAAGCCCTCTGTCGGTTACTCGTGGTTCAATTCGCCTCATAGCTCCGAAAATCGCATCATGCAAGTTTTTACGTGCTGTAGCGCTTGCTGATGAATTAGAGTGCATGAATGTCTCAGTGCCGTTAGCGGATTCTGCTGCCCCGTTTAAATGGATAGATACAAACAGATCAGCATCCCAGTTAACAGCGTCTCTTGCACGTTCATTAAGTTCAATAAATGTGTCATCGGTTCGACTCATACGAACAGAGACACCCTCATACTGATTTCTGAGGATGTCCTGTGTCTTTAAGCTTATATCTAATACTAAATCCTTTTCCCTTAATCCGTTTCCTTGCGCTCCCGGATCATGACCGCCGTGCCCTGGATCTAAATATACTTTTTTACTCATATGTTTTCACCTCATCTTTAGTCTTCTTGCCAAGTTCAAACAGTCCGACAGACGCCAAACCACTTATACCGCCAGCCCACAATCTTTCTGCCATATCCACATCGGCAAAAGGAAAAGCAGCTGCCCCGAGTAGTAAGCCGATGATAATGGCTACCAGTGGAGCGAACTGCTTGTTGAGGAAGCCTGTTTTCTTAATACCTTGAACTACACCAGTAACTACTGGCGCTATAATAGTTGCTAACATTAATACTTCTTGCATGTCGATCATCCTCCGTTATAATAAGTGATTAAAATCGGTGTCAAAAATAAAACCACCGGCAGCAGTGTACCGATGATTGCAATTTTCAGCTTTTTATCCGATTGTTCTTTCTGAGCTTGTGACTTTTTGTATGCGATAAATTCTTTTTTTAAGTTTTCTGTATCTGCGACGGCATCCTCTGCTTTATCAAGTGCTTCCCTACTTCGTTCATCTACGGTGTCCAACTTATCAAACCGTTCTTCAATCCGCTGCATCCTGTGGTCTAGTTTCACGATTGACTGTGCCACGCCTCTCAGTTCGTCATAAATTTCTTTATACCCTACTGTCACGCCTTCTTCCTCCATTCTTGACCTCCCCACTATGCGACATAATACTTTTCTTTATATAAAAAAAGCACCCAAAAAGGGATGCTTAAAAATACTGCTCATAAACTTTTTTCCGATGCTCCCCTGACAGGTGAGCATAAACCATTGTTGTATCTAACTTGCTGTGGCCTAGGAACTGTTGAATAACTTCAATTGGTGCCCCGCGGTTAACAAGGTGTGTAGCGTAGGTATGACGCAATTTATGAGGATAGACATTTTCATCTACGCCTGCACGTTTTGCCACTTCCTTCATCCTAAGTCGCATCTGGTGGATGCTCATGCGATTATATGGCCTGTTACGTTTACACACAAAGCAGTCCTGGTCATCTTTACGGCTGTCAAAATAACGTTTAATCCAGATCTCTGCTCTCTTGCTAAAATAAACCTCTCGCTCTTTGTCACCTTTACCTGTGACTGTCACTGTACGGCGGTGAAAGTCAAAGTCCTTTTTATTCAATCCGTAAACTTCACCGATCCGACATCCAGAAGAATACATGAATTCAATTAATGCTGCATCCAGTGAATCTTTTGCATTTATTCTGAGCAATTCCAGTGTTTCTTCTGCAATAAACTTAGGAACACGATGTCCACCTTTTGGGAATTTAATTTTTGCCGATACGTTAGAATCTGTTAGGCCTTCCTCGTGCATGTACCTAAACACAGCTCTGATAAACTTAACCGTATGCTGCAGGCTATTTGGTTTAAGCTCTGCTGAGCGTTTCTGAATGTAACTTTTAAGGTGGAATGTCGTAACGTCGTCTACATTTACATCACCTAAATACTCACACAGCATTCTGAATTGCAACTTATACGCTTTAATAGTGTTCCTAGAATAACCTTCGATGGTTTTGTCCTGTTCATAGATTGGCCATACCTCAGACAGTTTCATGTGATCGCCTCCGTATAGTTATATAACTTGTATAACTATAATAATCTATAAATAGGAGGTTGTCAATATAAGTTATATAACTTATAATTGTTTCCAGGAGGTGTTTCCATGGCCGTTGATAAAGAAAAACATACTCAAATTCTCGTAACGTTTCCGAAAGATATGGTTTCTGACATTGAAGAGCATTGGCATGAACATAAGTTTAAAAACAGAAATGAAGCAATTAGAGACCTGGTGCAAAAAGGATTGCAAAAAGAGCCCTCAGAATGATCTGGGAGCTCTTTGTTTCTTCAATCCTACCAAATAAAGGAACTCTTCTTTTTTTTGTCGAACTATTGTTAGTTAAGGAGGTGAGTACATATGGATATAGAAACTAGAATACACTTGAAAGATGGTAGAACAATCGCTATTGAAGACGCATTTAATCTTCACAAGTCTTTTTTAGATGATTTCAGAACTACTAGAAATAACGATGGAGACTTAACCTTTAAAGATCGAGACCAAGAGATAACGGTAAAAGCAAAAAATATTGTTTCTTTTGAAATTGCAATATTGGAAAAGTAAAGAGAGGAGGTTCCCCCTCTCTTTTTTATATCCAAGTGCCTCAACCCGAAGATACGCTTCTCAGTTAGTTGGGGTTTTACTGGACACCAAAAACATAATCATACATCTCGCTTATTGTCATTGTCTTGATTCTTAAATTAACAATATAATCAAGTAATTGGATAAAATATTCTTCCAGTACCGCAAATTCATACCCGCTATCTTCTTCTAAAATCTCATGACAGTAAAGGACGATTATTGAGCCTTTGTGATACGCTTCTTTAACAATTCCTTTAGCATCATTTAAGTCTTGTTGACTTTGCATATCAACACTGATCGCTTTGACAATACTTTGCTCATCTGATCTTATTGATCTATAAGAGTTTAAATCACTAGAACGATAACGCCCTGTTAACCTTTGTGTCGATCTATATTCGTTTAACACTTCTTTAACCAAATCGCTTGTGTCACCATAAGGGTAGGCATGATGTTTTGGTAACGGTAGTCCGTTGTTTTCAAATTCTTGATTTACGGTTTCCATCTCACTTCTCACTTCTGACTCCGTTAGTTCACTTAATCTCGGATGCGTGTGCGTATGACACTGGACATCCCACCAGTCACTATCATTCATTTCTTTTAATTGTGACCAACTGCAAAATTCCCTATCAGTCCGATTTAACCAATTCGTAGCGACATAAGACGTTCCTTTAATTCCCCGAATTGTCATTTCTGGATAGGCTTTAGAGTAATCTGTCAAAAAAGCATCATCAAACGTAAAAACTAAAACAGGTTCTCTGTTTTTTCGTCCTGTTCCTTTTCTTTTTGCGGAAATAAACTTACGTTTATTCATCAGAAATTACCTTCCAATAGCAAAGTGGGTTTTTGTAACCTCATATTTGATGATGTTCGTGTATTTTTTACTCTAATTCTTAAATATTTTGCGATGGGTTGAGTGAAAAACTTATCTTTAATGATAATATTAGAACCTACGCCTAGTTCACCACGACTTGTAACAAAAACTTTTTCATCCTCATCAAAATCTGATACTTCAA
The DNA here is from genome assembly GCF_900111295.1 of Salipaludibacillus aurantiacus. Taxonomy (GTDB): domain Bacteria; phylum Bacillota; class Bacilli; order Bacillales; family Salisediminibacteriaceae; genus Salipaludibacillus; species Salipaludibacillus aurantiacus. Next base: position 207,497 of record NZ_FOGT01000006.1, read on the forward strand.
AAATTTGACTAAACAATAAACCATTACCAGAACCTACATCATAATTACCTTTAATGTCTGAAAATTCAATAATAATTTTCATGTCGGCAATTAGATTGTCGATAGGTCGCATGACTTCCAATGCGTATAAACTCCAAGATGATATGTTCTCAGGCAAACCAAAATCCTCTACAAGTGTTTCGGTTGTTTCTGGTAATATAGTTAAGTCGGATAACACATTACGCTTGGATACGTCCACTTTTGGGCTCATATCCTTTTTAGTGGTCACAAACTCAACCCAAATGTTATATACTTTCAATTCACTTCTCGCATTAAGTGTTGCTGATCCGTCACGTGCTGTAATACGCAAATATTTTTGATCTTTGTAATCAGCCACATTTAAAGTAGATATTTTACGACTAAAATTCCCTGTGAGGAAAACTTCTCTGTCTGAATAAAGTGGATTAGTTGTTTTATCATCCATTAATGCAAACCTGGATTGAGTTGACGAATTATCATTCCCTGTTTGTTCCCAGTCAATGTATATGTTTTTAATATACTGTAAAGTTATTTTTTGGGCAGTTGTAAATGAGGCTATAGATGCCCCACCTTCGTCCGAAGCAATCAAGTGTAAAAAAACTCCTTTTTTTTCGATACTTGCCCCACTATTGACAATCGAATCTTCTAAAGTAACCGCTTCCGCTCCTTCATTGTAAATAACACTACCTCCAAAAGACGATTGCACTAATCGAGGTAAATCCTCAACATTACTCCCAGTTACCTCTGTTTTTAACGTTCCTTCTAAAGCCTGTTTAATTGCCTGATTTTCCGCTTTTAACGCTTCGATTTCTGTCCTTACACCAGAGTCAGTAGTATTCAATTTACCATCAGAGTCGGTAGTAAGCGCTTTGGCTGTTCCGTTAGGTGCTCTACCAGCAAGGCGCATCATTTTATCTGCTAAACTCATTCGCCAACCCTCCAATCATCGCCCTCTTCAGTTAAAAACTGCAAGAATTCATCATACTTTTTTGTACCTTGGATAACATCTAATGTGAGTGGCTTCATCTTCCTTTCCTCTTTATCGTAATATTGTGGTCCGATCTGGCCGTTGAAACGTAATAGATCAACAGAGATATTGTCACCCATGCTATCACCTCGTTAATTCATTTTCGTGTTGCTTAAATTCGCTTTTTATCTTGCTGATGAGTGTAGGTCTCTTTTGACCAAAAACGCCCTCTAAACTAAATCCAGAAGGCTCATGAATTTCTGTCAGTTCTGTTATACGTTGATCTACTATAAAGCCCCATTTCTTATTCATGACAGTGCAAATGTCACCTAAGTTCCAATCTTCACCATATACAAAAGGACTTATCACTTTCGTTTCTTTTTCTCTGCTGTAGATCGGCTGCATTTCATTAAAAAAGCCTTTAAATTCTTCATTGTAGGTCGTTTTTATGACTGGCGTCATGATCTCAGCTTCAAAGTATTCCTCGTTCACAAGCTCCGCCATACGCTGCTGACCACGAGTTTCAAGCAGTTCTCTTTCTTCCTCTTCTGTAAGTTCCTGCTCGTCTTCATCCTCTCCACCTAAATCACGGGCGTCAATAAATGTTTCGTCACGTTCCCAGCCTGTAGCGTCACCGACCACAACAAAAAGACGATCAACGCCCTCGCCTTGACCGCCAACATATCCTATATTTTTCATATTTAAACCACTGTCTACATACGACTGACCTTTTACATTTCCAAACTCAGGGGCAAAATAAACAGGGCTGTTTCCAGCTGAGTTATTAACGGTTAAGTCATTGCCCTCAAACACATCAAAGATAATCTGTTTGTTATCACTGTCCAAGTAAACATCCCATCCTATGCCTGTCGCCTTGCTCATTTCTTCCTCTTCTTCAGCAACATTTTTAAGACGTGATTGCCAAGATAAGTGAGGTCCTCGCTCCTGATCTGGAGATATAACCAAGTTAGGCATGATACGCTTCTCTGCATCCTCACCATCTATAGCATAAGGTTCAATAAAGTTGTTTGTGATGTAATGCTTCATAACTGTTTCTGCCGGCCCTGAACGTCTATCGTAAGCAGTGTGTGGCGGCGGTACGGTTTTACGTTTAGCAATCAATCCTTTAAGCGTCGTACCTTTAAATAACCAATTCTCGGTGATCTTACCGTTTTGATCTAGTTGTATTTCTCTATGCCGCACGATACCGACCTTGTTTTTATCAAGGGCCACAAGACAATTCTTCTTTATTTGATCGGCACCAACAGCGTCACGATGCATCACAAGTTCAAAGTCTCCTACACCATGCCAGGACCTTGTAAATATCAAACTTTTATAATCAGTAGTTTGACTTAATACATCAAGTTCCTTTGTCAAAATATTTATGGGTTGCTTCATTCGACTTCAACCCAGCCTGGGAACTTTTCTTCGTCTGTGGCTTCCGGTCCGTAGTGGTGACGCAACTCAACTCTTTCACCGTCGTCATATACATTTAAAATAGGTCGGATGCCCTTAATACGCTCGACGATCATAACACCCTCATCATCATACGGCATGTCAGTTACATCATAAGTCTTAGATTCACCTTGATAAGTTGCTGTTATCTTTTTATCACTAAATTTATAATCAATTGGGTCGCCTTGTCGAACAGGGCTGTATCTTACTAACATTAGCGCCACCTCCCATTAGCTTCATAAGACAAATAACCCTCTGCATTCTCATTAACAGAAATTAAATATATTTCTACATCAGTTTCTGTAATTTCACGTGTCCCCGCCCATTGAATAGTAGCTTCTCTGCGAGTAATCGGCGTTACAGTAGGTCTGTTTACAAAAGGCTCTGGATAAGCAAATGTTTTTCTGGCCCAGTGGAGATTCGGCCCGCCTGTTGTATTTTCGACAGCAGTAAGATCGTCATCCTCGAACCTGCAAACCATATCACCATTTGTATACTTAATAAAATGTCCGTTAGCATTTTCACCACGCTCAAATTCCATTACTACTTCTTGCCAACGTCCCCACGTACCAAGTTCTATAGAGTTAGACGCCCTCACAAATTGCCCGTAAACTTGATAATCTCGACTTAATGACCAATCAAATATAGTAACTGTTTGTAGCCCTGTGTTATTTCTACGACTTACAGTTTGCACGTACATCCTTAATTGATCTAAATCTCTGTCGTAAGTGGATGGACTAACCGGCAACGAGTCAAACCACTCGTCTAATGTGTCTGCGTGATCTACACCATGCACATAAAAGTTAGTTTCACCTTCTCTAAATTGTCCGGCTGGTGTGCTTGGCGTTCTTACATCAACGCTATCGACCTGTTGAGTTAATCTTCCGGCCATACCTACACGTCCACAAACGTCAGTGTCCCCTCGTTCATCTGTGATGTCAGATTGAGGGATTACAGAACTTCCTGATGATACTAATACCTGAGCTAAACTTATTTCATAAATGCCGTTTTCTCTAATAAGGTCTGGAGGTTCTGGATTACTTGACGCTGAACCAGTTCGGATCATCGCCCGTAATGGTTGGCTGGCGTCTGGCGTTTGGTCTAATCTTATTACTACCCGGTCTATCCGGTCGTTGTTAGTGTTTGCTGTATTGTGCGTTAACTCTAAATCATCCGTATTCCGGTACTCATAGCCTTCTATAAATGCAGCGCCTTCTTTAATTGTTATGGTCATACTGTCGTCTGCTTCGACTTCTAAACCATCGAAAAAACCCGTGCTTAAGAAGTTTTGAAAAAACTCTGCAAACTGCTGTGATCCATATTCTTCACCGTCTATAAAACGTCCTAATTCTGCCACTCTTACACCCCCACATACAATTTTCTGAAGCTTATATTTACAAGCGCTGTACCGCCCGCCGTAGCATCGTATTCAATCACGTTTTCGCCTATATCAAGATAAAAGAGCGTTGAATCCCATATATCTATATAGTGCCAAGCGTTTTCTGTGTCGCCATTCTGACGCTGTATGATTATTTGGCGATCTCTACCTTCTGCAGTGTTGATTAAGAGCTTGTCACCTTCATTTAACTCCTGGGTCACTCTTAAAAACTCGCCTGTCGCTCTATTCGTCACCATCGGATTAACAGCAGGGCCATTAAATTCTATTTCAATCGGACAAGGTACATGGCCGTCATTGTATAAATTCGCTTCTGAACCTCTTTCACCGAACTTTACCGGAAACGAAAAAGGAAACTGGAACTTAGGTACAAACGCTGAGAGTGGTTCTGCAACCACCTCTAACGACTGCCAGTATGGATTTCCAGTCCACTGAATTAGACAACGCTGAAAACCTGGCGCTCTGTTACTTGTACCTTTAGGAAACTTTGGTACGAAGTCAGATACAACATCCTTTTCACGAGTCGTGCCAGCTTCTATTTTACGCAAGCGACCCAATCCCTTTTTGGGATTAAGCACTTTGCAAAGATACTCTTTCCTCTCCTGCAATTGTTCTGGAGAGTTGGCTGATATAACAATTTCGTAAGGATGTACACCGTTCTCAAGCGTATTATCAATAAACGTTTCACCATCTTGATAAGGTGACTTTTGCCACTGGTTATCTACTTCAGTTTCATCCTCTCCCCCTCCATTGACAATTTTATAAGGATAGGGACCGAGTACAATTGATTCCCCTGCACTATTTTCAAACTCTAATTGCATTTTACGTCCCCCATTCCAAAGCCAATTGTCTTGAAGCTTCAAGTTGTTTTTTCTTTATCTGAGACGCTGATAACGGTTCTGGGCTATTAATTGTAATATGTTGTGTAATGCCTCCATTTCCTGAGTACGGCCCGTTATGTTCCGCCGGCACAATCGCTTCACCTTTGTGGATCATAGCCAAACCATCACGAGTAACCTTATCTGTACCAACATCAAGAGATGGCACTCTCGGTATGCTGACATTCGGAATATCAGGTAATCCAAACGTGCTGCCTCCGATTTTAGGAACCCAGTTCGGCACGTCAAATGATGGTATTTGATTTACTCCATCGCCAATCGCGTTAACCATGCTTTCAATAGCGCTAATAATGTCATTAATAAAGTCAATGATCGGATTGAGCGCCGCCCTTACACCGTCTTTAATGGCTTCCCAAACACCGATAAACGCATCTTGAAATGATTCAAGCCGTGAGGTAATAGAGTCCCATGTTTCCGAGAAAAAGTCTTTGATGCCATTCCAAATATCAGATATGAAATCGCTAATAGCCTGCATTTGATTTTCAACAGCGGTTTTCATGCCTTCAAAGTCACCTGTTACAAGGGCGACCACGAAATCAAGTGCGTTTTTAAAGGTCTCTTTAATTAAATCCCAGACTGACGATATAATTTGACTGACCAGAGTGATGTAATTTTCAACGGTTTCATAAATAAAAGAAAAATTTTCTTCAATAAAGGATAAAATTGCATTTAAAGCACTATTGAACGTATCTTCGATTGTGCTCCATATATCACTAAAAAACTCTGATATAGCAGTGAATATCTGCTCTGCTTGTTCTCTCGATTGCTCCCACCGTTCCGTGAAAAACTCCACGATAGCGTCAATGACTGTCCAGAAAGTCTCTTTTATCCAGTCCCAGACTTCAATAAAAAATTCACCTATCGCCGTAAAAACGGAAACGGTAAATTCTTTAATCTCGTCCCAATACGTATAAATCAGATATGCAAGTGCGGCAACTGCAATCCCTACCAACACCCACGGATTGAGAAGCAGAGTGAAGGCTTTAATGACCGCCATTACAATCGGAACTAAGTTTGATAATAAGCCGACCATTAAGCCGAGTCCAATTAATATCGGACCGACAACAACCAAAATACCTGACAATATCAAAATGACATTCTGCATCTGTGGTGATAGATTTTCCCACCATTCACCTAGCATCCGAATCTTCTCAATTAGTATCGGTATCCACTCTTCTGCGAGGTCCAAGAGTATCTCGCCTATTGGCTGCAAGGCAACCATGACCTCATCTTTCATCATCATAAAACGGTCACCGAAAGTTAAGGTCTCTTCTCCGGTCTCGTCGATAATGCCTTTGTAATCCCCTATTTCATCCGAAAGGTTCTCAAAGTCAAATTTCCCTTCTCTTATAGCGTCTGATACATCCCTGGCACGGCTCCCAAATATCTCTGATGCTATCTCAGCTGCTTCTGTAGCTGTTTCAGCCCCTTTGATCTCTTCTGATAGGTTAGCAAAAGCTTCAGCCGGGTCTTTACCATCTTCAGCAAGTTTATCAAGGCTTCCGCGCATTTCTCTTATAATGCCGTTTACATCAAATCCAGCCTTCTCCATTTCACCCATCCAATAAGCCGATTCATCAAAGCTCATACCGAATGCTTCAAGTGTAGAGCCATGCTGGGACATAAGACTAAACAGCTCGTCCATTCCGGTACCGGTATCCTGAGATGCCTTAAAAACAAGATCCATCTTGTCTGCTGCCTCTTCACCTTCAATACCCCATCTGTTCAGGGCTTCGGATGCTTGCTGTGTTAAGTTGGCCGAGTCAATGCCATTCATACGAGCTGCATCAAGTGTCTTTTTAGCCATGATCTCAGCTTCATCACCAGTAAGACCCATTAAGGTATTGAAGTCAGCAATAACCCCGGCTACTTCTTCAGCTCCTTGTGGCACTTCGGTAAACACATTGTCAAATACGCCGTGCAAGTCCTCTAATGCATCACCTGTGGCTCCTGTTCCGATCTGGATGTCTTTATAAGCGCTGTCAATTTCGTTTGCAGCTGCAAACGCCATGCCGCCTAGCGCAGCAATCGGAAGGCTGACATTCTTTGTGAGTGATTGACCTGTCTTTTTCAGACTGTCGCCTGCACCTTTCATTTTCTTTTGCATGCCCTGGAGGTCTTTTTCAAACTGCGACTGGTCAATCTTGCTATCGACTCTAATAGTACCGTCTGCATTACTCACGTCTTGCCACCTCCTTTAAACGCTGAAAAGGCGCTGTCTAATTTGCTGTCTAGTGACTCCTGAGACTCCGGCTCCTGGTCGAGTGCATAAGCCTGTTTTAAACGCTTGAGCTCTTTTACATGGTCTTTGTTATGCTTGGTCTCTTTCGGAATCTTCATAGTTCGATAGCCGATTGCTTTTTTAAATGGCGACTTCTCGTCCAACTGACATAATAGCTTTATAAACTTGTGCCAGGGCAAGTCCCCTTTTGCTTCGATCAGGTCGATGTTGTAAGCACTAAAAAAAGACGCATATATCAGCTCTGCGTCCTTCTCAAAGTCATATATTTTCTTTTCTGATCCGTCTTCCGATTTCTCGTCCAGATCAATGTCCAGGTGTTCATTAAAAATCCGTTTGAACAGTTCAAAATTGCCTTTCCAGTCTTCATCTTTAAATTCTTCATCGAGAAACAACTCAAGAGCTATGGTGATTTTCTCGAAGTCCAGAAACGTGTCATCTTCCAACAGTTCAAAGACCATCAGAACGGTGTCAAAGGCTGTGTCCACCGTATAAGTGCGACCATCAAACTCTATTTCGTCTGTATAGTCAGTTGTGAGGGAAAAAGACATGATTAGTTCGCCTTTTTCTTTTTGTATTTATGCTTCTTAGCTTTCTGTTTTAAACGCTGTGCTCGTTCACCCACAATTTCAGCCAGGAACTCCACAAACTCAACCATGTTTTCAGAGTATTCACCGGAGGCTTTGTATAACTCATCAAACGAACCTCCACCCATAATGGCATCAACAAATGTTCTCATGGCGTCCAGGGCATCATTAAAGGCTTTCTCCTGTCCTTTCTTGTCCAGTTTGTCAGTATCGACTTTCTGAAGTTCTTTAGACCGTTTCATATACTCGTAAAGCTCTATTTGATACCGCTTAACAGCCGGATCGGAGAAATCGACCTTATAAACTTTGCCTGCAATCTTGAATTCTTCATACGTTTTTTTAAATTGAAACTCTCTCATGTGTTGCACTCCCTTCTATATACGAAAAAAGAGCCGTCTGATATAGACGACTCAGTTATTATGACGCTGCGGCTTCTGTTTGTTCAGGCGTTCCGTTGAAGTGGATCTCGAAAGAAATTTCCCCTTTAGCGCCTGCTTCTCCACCCGGACCTTCAATGTTAGCAATTGTTGCACTACCTTTTAGGATTTTACCTGTCGGGTCTTCCCATTCAAAGTAACAACGGCGTTCAGAACCATACTTCAATTTTTTATCATAAATAAAATCTTGTGCGTCATCGCCATATTTACGATGTCCTGAGTAAGCTAATGTTTGTTGACCACCTGTAACGTCCGTTTCTGCAGCGCCTTCACCGTCAAGGTACCGATCTTGTGATAATTCTTCATTTCCTGCAGGTTCAACAGATGTCAATCCAGCACCTAAAGGAAAAGTTGTTTCTTCGTCCTCTCCGATTCGGAATTTATGCGCGCTATTTAAAAAAAAGTCCATTCTATTACCTCCTATTCAAATTCAGCCTGGTATAAGGCTGTAAATACATGTCTATTGTGGTCGTCTATTTCAACCCAATTAGGGCTTGTGGTCGTTTGCATCAGTGTTAAACCATTCATAAAATCACTGTTTTGACCGTTCCAATACTGGTCAATCTTGTTGATTTCTTCCCAGGCTACGAGCCAGGTGTCAGCCCTGACAAGTAGCTGCACGCTAAATACACCAGTTTGTGCTCCATCGAGTCGCCATGCACCATTTGAAGTCGGGGCAGGGCGAATGGCAATCCCTTTGTTATCACGCGGCAGGACCATAGGGGATATAGTTGTAAATAAATCCAGTTCCTGCATCGTTTTGTTGCGTAAATCTGTTAGAAAGTCCATGCTCCACCCCCATTAATTAAAATTAGCTTCAAATTCTTTTTTAGATTGTGTGATCCAGCTGTCTTTGTCTTTTGACTTAGCTGCTTCAAACCATAAACCTTGTGCCTGTGGGTTTTTATCGGTCGAGAAGTTAAACTGCGGGTTGTAATAGAGTTTACGTCCGTATGGTGTACGCCATTTAATATCACCTTCACCGAGATTTGAGTGAGTCAGGCTTGAGTCTCGCAAATTCCAGTCATCGGCAGGAATGTAATCGTTAGAATCATTTAAGACCTGGCTGTCCATGACAAACTGAGCACGCCCGAACGACTTCTGAGCACGCTGTTTAATCTTCTTGGTGTTCAACACAGCATGTACACTCATATTCATCATGTCAGCATCAACTCGTAATGGTGCAGTTTTGTGGTGTAGATCGGGTGAACTTCTTTGATATACATTGTCTGGCCGTCAATCGTGATTTTCGAGTTTTCAACCCACTCAATGTTTTTCGGCTTAGAGTGAGTCATATCATAAAACATCATGGCCTGATAAAAGACGTCTGTAGCGTTGTTATTACGGTTTAAATCGGTGGACCATTGGACACGCACCAGGTCGATTGTTACCGGGTCACCATAGTTTTCTCCACCTGACCAGTCGTCCTCACCAAGATACTTCTCGTACTTAACTGAGTGGATAAGGAGCTGCTTTGGCATCGGTTTAATAAACATTACGCATCGTTCCTATTCCGCTGTATAAAAGCCCTGTGTACCTCAGATAGTCGATAGTATCAGGGCTGACTCTGCCATCTCCTGAACCATCCTGACCGCCCCCGGTCTGATACTGGAAGTTACCAGCCTGAGCACTAGTGACGCCGGAAGACCCGACAAACTCAACGCCCCCGGCAATCACATAATGTTCCACTTGTGCAGCAGTGGCTTTTTTAACCTGTTCAACAATAAATTCTGAGAGATTATCCAGTCCGATATGAACGATCTTGTAACCTGTCACTTGGTCGATAACGTCTGACGCTCGCCGTGTCATGCGTTTAAACTCCTGTTCGTCCACTTCAGCTCCGTGAAAATCATCGGTGTAGTAGGTGTAATCAATATAAGCAGGCATTTAACAGCCTCCCCTCATATAAAAGAAAAGAGAGCGAATAATCGCCCTCTTACTTGGTTCCTTTTGACTTTTGTTCTTTCACTTTCGGCTTATGTTCCTTAAAACCTCTGAGTTTTAATTCCTTCGCTTGCGACTCGTTCACTGTTAGTACAACGTTATCTTTTTTTAATGTTGGCATTGGTCATCCTCCTATTCTTAACTTAATGACGTTTATGCATTTTGTTTCGTGGACACAAACACACCATCCATTCGGTGCTCTTTCACAAACAGATCATGATACATACGGTTCTGGTAAAGGTAGCCGTCACCTTGTGTGTGCGCGCCTGGCTCAAATAGGTAAATGGAGCTGATCTTCGGCTTCGCAATGATTGACGGCTTCGCGACCACAAGATAGTTGATCTCTAGCGCCTCTGCCGTTGGTTCAAATCCTGAAGAGAAGTCATACTCAGTGTGGAACCGCTGATCATCCCATACCTCGATGATTCGCACGCCATCAATAGACGTCACGCGAGACTCAATCGCTTGTGGTCCTGATGCTTGCATTTCAATCTTACGAGTAAAGTTCTCTGCCTGTTCTAGCGCGTCCATTGTTAGAGATGATACATACACAATCACGTTTTGAGGTCCGTACTTACGCACTGGCAAGATGGCCGCCTTTAATTTACCGTAAACATTTGCTTTTGTTACCTCTTCGGAGGCTGTTCCATCCGAACCCCGGTCAATCGCCTTTGTTGCCATTTTAGAAAGACGATAAGCGTCCATTTCAGGAATAGCTTTCTCCTGGAGGAATACACGAGTTAAGTTAGCAGCAGATGCCGCTTGGTTCGACTCGTCCACGTCTGCCTTGTCCACGAAAAACTCAATGTCACGGTCGAAAGATAGCGTATACGTAGTGTAGTTTGTTTCGACGTCACCACGGTTATAACCACCGTTACGAGAGTGGTTTTTATAACCTGATACAGTCAGAGTCGGCACTTTAAACGATTGCGCATCTAACCAGTTTACGTTTGGTGTTTCTAGTTCAGACGTTAAAGATCCCTGCTGAATAATTTGTGCTAATTCACGTTCATATTTTGTTGCATAGTTAATAGCGTTTGGCATTTAAAATCACTCCTAATTTGTTTTATTCGCCTTTTAAGGCACTGACAAAAGCGTCAGTTTGGGTGTTCGTGTTCTGGTGCTCGCCAGTACTGTAACCTGGCGTTCCGCCATCCCCCTCATCTGATTCAAACAGATAAGGTTCGTTCTCTTTTAAGTTGTTCAGCTGCTCGTCAAGACCTTTGAGATTTTCGCCGTCCATCTTGATCGTGTCCATATCCAGGAGTGCCTTAACAGCTTTCGGGTTTCGTGCTTTTGCACCGGATAAGGACTTTTCAAGCGTGTGGTCAAAGGATTGTTGCTGAAGTTTCTGTTCATATTTATTTTTTACAGTGTCGTTTTCATCCTGCAGCTTCTTAATCTGAGCCTGAAGGTCTTCATTACCTTCTGCTTGTTTGCTGAGGTCTTTCAACTGCTTGTCTCGATCATCGATCTGTTTCTTATAATCGTCCAGCTGTTGCTCCACTTTCTTAGCATCTTCAACTTTCTTTTTTAGATCGTTTACTGTATTACCATGTTCAGCCATTACCTTGTCGATCTGCTCATCGGTCAAACCCATTTCTTTCAATGCTTCACGTTTCATAAATCATCTCTCCTTACATTTGATTACGCTGTCGTGTCAGCGATAGGATAGTTATTTTACGGATAACTCCGAATGAGTGCATATAAAAAACCTACTGAGTCTCACAGTAGGTGCGGTTATTCCAATCTCCAATAACATGATCGTCTGCGTCAAAACAACGCCCGAACCACATGCGCCAAACAACAAAATGCTTCTTGTCGTTCTCGTCACCGTATTCAGTGCGATATGTTAACGGTAATAATTGTTTTAAATACCAAATCATAATATCACCCCTTTCAGTCGCCACTTTGCCAGTAGCCGGCAGATATGGACCACACTCCTTTTTAACCTAAATAGGTTGGACCTTTGCTCTTACCTTCCAGGTCTGCGACTTTACGAGCCAGGACATTGATCATGTCGTTTAAGTGCTCAATGCGCTTTTCCAGCTCGTTAATTTGCTCTTGTTGAGCTTTAGCCTTCCGCAAGTCATCACCCCTTTACCTTAGTTGTTCACGGCTTATGCGTCTTGTGCGCCCTGTGTCTTTAGTGAACTCCCTTAAGACAGTCTGACGCTCTTTAATCTTTTCCTCAGCAAAATGAACGCCCTGACCGTCTCCCATTTCCATGAGCATCGACTTTTCACGCTTTGCCTCCCTGATCTGGCGTTCCATGTAACGTTGTTTTTGCGATTCTTCATAGATGCGCTTGTTCTCTGCGTCATCCTTTGGCTTATGGCGCTTTTTACTAACTCCAGGAATGTAAGGGAATTTAACATGGCCACAATTCGTGCCAAACAACCCGCTAGCTTCACCATAAGTGGTTTCAGTTATTGACGGATATTGGTCACTCTCACCACTTCGAGAATAGATTTTACCTTGATACGGTGCACATCCAGGACGAGCACCATCGTGACTACTGACCTCAAAGAGATCAACGCCGTATTCATCCATTCGCGCATCCTGGCTTTGATTAGCGACAGTGTTAGTCATGCTGCGGTTAATCATGCCGACATAAGCCTCTGTACTCCACTGCTTCCCTGCCCTGTCTATCAAAGCAGGAACGCCTTTCTGTGACCATTCGCTTGTGACTTGCCTTAATGCTTGCTGTGGTGTCGATGCACCTGAGATAACATTCGCTGTCGTGCGATTGACTATATCAATATAAGCTTTTTGTGACTCATCGAGTAGCGTTGTATTAATCAAGTTGTAACTTTGCTTTGCGTTATCAACCAAGGTTTCAGCGATTCTTGCTAGTGAGGCACTTTTCCGAGGTGGATCAGGTTTATTTTGCAGCACTCCCTGATCGTAACCTTCTCTCAGTTCGCCCTCTATCGCATTAGCTGATCTTATACCAGCTTCTTGCAGCATTTCTTCTACGGCTTCGATTGACTCATCAGAGTATTTGGCAATGGTTTCGATGTTATCTTGATCAAGAGCGTCAAGGTCGTTTAATAACTCGGTTTCCCAACTTTTTATACGCTCTGTATCGCCGTTGTTTTCAATGTCTGTTAGTAACCTCTTACCTCTTCCGATTCGCCTGGCGACATTCTTTAACAGTTCATCTTCCATCTTCAAATAAATTTCATTCGCTGCCCTGGAAAAACGCTCTAACTCTTCACGCTCCATCAGTTACCACTTCCACCGAAAAAATCAAGGCTATCAGCAGTCGCTGTGGCGTTCTCTTCGTTAATCTCAGCAAGCCATTCCTTGGCTTCATCCTCTGTCAGACCGTAGCGCTTCATGATGGCTCGTTTTTTCGGAATGATCTTGTTCTGCAGGTCCTGGTAAATTCTCTCTGCCTCGGCTGTCCTATCCTCTGCTATGCTGTCGTCAAAGTGGATAGAGGTTTGGTACTCACCGCTTACAGTTGGCAAACTGCCAAACGTCTGAGAGAGGTAAACGATAATATCAATCAGCTCGGTTAATGCTTCCTCAATGATGATCTCGTGACTCTGTTTGGATTTAAATGTCTTACTGTTTTCTGAAACAACCTCTGTCGCTGTTTTAACGCCCTCACCATCGAAGGTAAACGCTCCGGCACTAAAGCCGATCTGTGAAGCAAGTAAATTAAGCATAGCATTAATAGCTGCAATGTGTTCCTCGACTCGAAGCACCACGTTAATGTCTTTAATGTCATCTGCATCCTGACCAAAATCAAAAGCTTCATAGGTTTCATCATTCGGATCAAAATAACGGTGCATTCCTCCGTCAGCGCCTACTACACTTTTAACCATGTGAGCCGGAACAATGATTCGCTTTTTACCGAGCCGGAACTCTCTATTAAAGCTGTCAAACATCGTGTCTAGTGTATTGATTGTATCTGTAGCGTTCGCATAAAGACTTATGCCAAGTGGGCTATGAATGTCGAAGTTGTTCGCAATGTTTGGCTTAATGTGCACGAACATGGATTGCTTTTTAAAGTTGCGGAATCTTATTTCAGGCTCTAAGTTCTCGTAAACATCAGTGAGAGGCACTTCAATTCCGAGTTCAGACTGTGTGTCTGATCGGTGCAGTGTGTTTTTAATAACGTAGTTGTTGCCCTCCCACACGTGCCATTCAAGGTGTGTGTACCAGTATTTCTGACGCTTAAACTGGTTCGGGAATACCGCCTCTGTCACACCTGTATTTCCCCATGAGAGGGGAATAAACGACTTAGCCGTTACGTATGATAGCTTTATTTTATCGTCTTTGACATATGGCTTAATCACGAATCCACCTAGAGCAAAATTGTATTCAAGATGGTCCTGAATGTTTTTGTTAAACTTGTTGTCCTTTTTGATCTCTTCAAACAGTTTTTCAAGCGTCTCATTCTCACCTATGTTAATCTCAACTTTCTCGTTATAAACCAGGCTTGCCATTTCCTGAGCGACCACTTTTGGCAAGTTAAGACTCATCTTTCGCCGTTTGTTTTGTTTACCGTCAACTGTTGTATATTTAATTTCATGCTCTCCACTTTCCGGGAACCCACGGTAAAGCCTATCCCAGTAATCAATGCGGTTAAAAAACATCTCGTCAATCTCAATCTGCTTGTGGTGTCTCAATCCTTTGATGCCTTTAAGTAATCCCACGTCCTGTAGCCACCTCCTTATTGCGGTAATAATCCCTTTAAACAACGTCTGTCACCTCCTATCACTTCAACTGCAACTTACGAAGGTTATCCATAACATAATATTGGAACGCATCACACGTATGGTCGTCTTCTTTTATCACTTTTGGATCGTCACTCTGAAGCGTGTCCTGATCCCACTGATACTTTTTGTGTTCTTCAAAAAAGATTCGGTTATTTTCGTTATTGAGCATAAAAAAACGACCTTGCGCCAGCAGGTCTTGTACGTTTTCAATCATGGTCACTTTCTTTTTTTTATTCACCGGGTGTAATCGTGTATTGTAATCTTTAAAATACTGGTTCCTCATACCACCTTCAGCAGAATCAATCGTTCGCATATCAATGTTTCGCTTAAAGGTCTGTAGCTGCCTTTGCTCAAACTCCCATAAGTCTTTACTAAACTCAGACGGCGCTTTTTTAACTACTTTATTGACTGGTGAGTAATACCACGTATCAAGTAAGATGACGTTTAATCGCTTTGTGAATCCGAACGCTAAATAAGGTGTAGCTGATACCTGGTGTCCAGTATCAATTGAAATATCAATTAGCAGCAGATCATCATTTTCTGGTATCTGGTCAATCCACTGGAAGTGATCCATGTTGTAAACCATGTCACCTAGTCCGATGACTTCACCGCCGTACATCCAACGCCAGTAATCCTCATCATTTTCTTTGTACTTCTCAATCTTACGAATTAGCTGGTTAGACAGGAAGCCTTTCTCGTCTTCCAGGTAAGTGCTGTGATGCAGGAAGTAGTCCGGGTCATTTGCTTTATCATCACGCCACTCATTGACCCACGAATACGGGTTTCTCGGTGGATTGTAGCTGTAATAAACCTTGACCTCTTTCTCCCCTAAGTCCTGCCTGATAAATGTATCTTCCACAGTGTCTATGTCCTCAACCCCTGCAAATTCGGCTAATTCTTCAAACCATAACCCCATAATATAACCGATTGCGATATTCATAGACTTAAGCTTCATCGGATCGTCAACGCCATGAAAATAAAAGGCTGTTCCTGTTCGCTTATGAATGATCTTCAACGGTGAACTCATGAACCTGAATTCATCTTGCGCACCTAACAGATAAATGGCCCACTTGATCTGCTCATAGACAGAATTTGAAAGGTATTTGCCGATCTTTCTTAAACAGACCACATTGCCCTGATCATCTTCCAGGAATTCAGTTACAAGCTTTAGCGAGATGACAGATGATTTCATTGATGAACGGCCACCACTCAAAATTGAAGCAGGCTTCTCATTCAACCAGAACGAATAGAAATTCGGATTAATACAATTCATGATGTCAACGGTTTTATTCGCTGTTGCTGTCGTCACGCTGCATCATTTCCTTTCGCATGGCTTCTTTGTCGTTAACAATCACAATTCTGGAAGTGCCCTCTTCCTCGTTTTTGGTTTCGGCTTTGATCTTGGCGGTTTCAGCTTTAACTTTTTCGATCTGAGCCTGACTCATAGCATCGATGTGCTTCGCCTTCGGATCAAACATACCTAAGTGTTTACCGATTAATTCTAAGGCTTTATTAGCACCTTGTGAGTCATATTGGTATTCACCTGTTTCAACTAACTCCTGAGCTGCATGATCCCACATCATAACCGGTTCAGTTGTCATAGATCGGTCAGTAACCTGAGCAAGCCTTTCCAGAACCCATAGAGCATCCATGTAACTGTCCTGTTTTTGTTGTTCTCGTATTTCTTTTACACGCGCGAGGACTTCAGGTTTTTTCAGGTTCTCTTGCCCTATACTATAAGCTGACCTTTCACTATAACCAGCTCTAATAGCAGCCTGTGTCGCATTCAAGTCAATCACATACTGCTCAACGAATCGCTGTTGTTTTTCTGTGAGTTCAGGAGCATCCACTTTATACTCTTTTTGAGTTGCAACTTCTTTCTTTTCGGTTGCATCCCTTATCCTGTTGGTTGCATCCTTTTTAGTTGCACCCCTCGTCCATTTCTCACGGCTCTTTCTACTCTTCAACGTACCTAATTTCACGCCATGCTTTTCAGCGAGTGCTTTCAATGTAATGTCTGATGTCTCGTATTCTTTTTTTATTTTTTGCCAGTCCATTACATGCACCTCGCCTCCTTTTTTGATCACTCTTCACAGGGCAGGAGTCTAATTTCTCCTATCATCTAAGTCCCTGTAAGCAGGAATCAATATAAAAACCGCCTGCCAGTAGTGACAGACGGTCATTTCAAGATAGTGGAATATCGGTGTAACTTAACCTAGCCGACCTCCCCTCCATTCTACACAGTCTGTTTTTGATACTTCAAATACTGCCAATTTTGGCACAAATGGTCATTTTGGCACAAATGACACAAAACGTCATCTTTTAACCTTCTGACCTGTTCTCGTGACACGCCTGCATGCTTCCCGATTGCCCTATAACTTAATCCTTCCATCATGCAACTGAATACAATCTGCTGTACCGGATCCGTGATCATTTCTTCAGCAGCTTCAACAAATTCAACTTTGTCCTGGAATCCTTGAATTCGGTAAAGGAGCTTTCTTTCTCTTTTGTCTAACTTGTCCAGCTCACTTTTGCTAATGCCACTTGAACCTCTTGGCATTGTCGCTTCAACACCATATGCTGCTACTCCAGCGTTACCAAACCTTGAAGGTAATCCTACACCAATGCCATAAACCAAATCGTTAAGTCTCTCAATCTCTCTTTTGTACAAACGATAGTCGCTGATCATCTCTTCCAGTTCTTTCTTTGTCATGCAATGACCCCTCCCAAGGTTATTCATGATATAATAACGGTGGGTAGCCGTCCTGAGAGGGGCGGTTTTTGTTTTATGTCATATCATGTGACTTAGGTCCATCGGTAAACGTTTTATCTTTAATCCATGTTTCTGGAGCTGACCTAAATACAGGCTCCCTACCTTCCGTCATTGCCAACATATATTCCATGCCGTTATACATTCCGTGCATATATTCGTTGTAGTTCCAGTTCCCATCACTACCTTGAATGTCTAACATTTCTTTCATCACTTTAGTTTCTTCCATCCTCACTCACTCCTTATCCTCAAACGCTCTATCGAACATTGTTTCCATCATTTTCAATCGATTCTCTAATTGTTCGTTACTCATTTTTGAAAAGTCAGGCGGAGGTAACTGTACAAAATTTTCATTCTTTCTAATGAGTCTTTCTCTTTCGGATTCAGGCATCCTCAACCTCTCCTTACAAGAATTTAGTCGATATAATAAAACTCACCATTGCCGCAATACATAATGCTGTCATTTTTGTACGTAAGTCCTTGTCTTTCCGTTCACCTATAGCACCAATAAAACCGATCAATATAACAAGAATTAAAATCACTTGATAGGCTATTATCATAACTGTGCCCTCGCCCTTACCATCTGTGGTTTCCTGGTTATGACCTGGCTCTGCATTGGAATGTTTCTCGGAGTGTGCCAGTTCTGGCGTTTCGATTCTTCTTTGTCCCTTTGCAGTATTTCAAACGCTTCTTCGAAAAGTTGTTTAATTCCATTAGCTATACTTCTGAAAGTTTCACCAATTACTTCAATAGCTTTTTCGAATTCGTCTATAAACATTGCAGCAATACGCTCTCTTACTTCCTGCCGTTCGTACATTTTCTCAATAAAAATTTCATGCTCAATGTCCATCATCTGATCGTTTAATATTTCACACTCGACGCGTGTTAATTTTGACTTGTCCGGGTATATGCAGAGCACTATTCCCCCTCCTTCACCATTACATAGGAATTAACAGTCAT
Source organism: Salipaludibacillus aurantiacus (assembly GCF_900111295.1). Lineage (GTDB taxonomy): Bacteria > Bacillota > Bacilli > Bacillales > Salisediminibacteriaceae > Salipaludibacillus > Salipaludibacillus aurantiacus. The sequence goes on from NZ_FOGT01000006.1 coordinate 225,902, forward strand.
CACGTTAAAAGCAGCTACAATTTCAGGTGAAAAGGGTTGATCATAGTTGCAGAACTTTATAATCACTCCTGTTTCCTTCAGAAACTGACATTCTACTTCGTGTTTTCCACTGTGTGTCGATACGATATACCTTTTCTTCTTCACGCTTACCCCTCCTGTAATCTTCTTCCTCTGGTTCCGGGTCGATCAACGCCATATCCAATGCTTTTTCCATCACCAGAACAGCCCCATTCGTTCATGCATCCTGTGACTGACCTTTGCATTGTGTAAGGCCTGCCTGTCTGCTTGGATCTCATCTGGTGTTTTCTTCTTAGGTGGGTACTTTTCGTCAATCTCGTGAACCGGTACATAATAGACAACCGTATCACTGTGTAAGCTCGAAGGCGCCGGGATCACGTAAGCTGCTTCTTTAACATCAAAGTCACTCATGCTTTCACCCCCGTAAGTTCCTCCACAATAATTTCTGCTCTTTGTTCGTCCTTTTCACATTCGATCTTTTCAATGTTCATCTTCCTAATTTGCCGGTCATCGTTATATGCTATTTTGTTCAGTCCATCGGTCAGTGATTTAGCGTAATTATCAATGTCGCCCTGGTTGCCTCCAGACAAATACAGCTTTATGTCCACCTTGACAGCGCCGGCTATCAATTTAACTTTCTGAGCTTTAGCAGCCCATCCGACGCTAGATTTATAGTTAAGGTACCTCTGTGCATTTGGTTTAACATGTGCGCCCCTTCTCGTCATTCTGACAGCAGGAACGGGACGCCCTGGCACGACTATTTTCATCCCTTCAACTCCGTTGGTAAGCCATCCCATATTTGCTGATTATCAAAATCTTTTTCTTCTTGTAGCATCTTCCGGTAACAAACTGAGCCATATCCACGCTCACAGCTCTTTTTATCCTTCAGCTTCCGGCCGCATCTGATACATTCTGTGTGTTGTTCCATGATCAGACCTCCTTTAGATCTTCCTGTTTCACAAAAACACCGTTCACCATCTTCCCCTTACGATGCATGATTTCTCCATAACTGACTGCAACGCAGGAGGTTAAATCTAAACTTAACTGCATAGACAGTATCTTCAGAACCACAAACACATCACCGATAGAATCAATCACCTGGTCACGGTGGTCCTTCGCCAGACCTTGTGCCAGTTCGCCAACTTCCTTCATAAGCTTCAGCATCTGTTTTTCCGATGCTGCCTCGTCCAGTTCTTTGTCCTCAGCCCACTGTGCTATATCTTCCGCTAATTGATCTAAACTAATTTTGTTCATGCCTTCCTCCCAGTATCTGACTCAAATTAAGCGCAATCCCATCCGTTCCGTTCTTTCGATTCTGGAAAGTAAGGTGAAACACAGCAAGAAACAGCTCATTTTCATTCCTGTATAGTTTTCTAGTCATCTCTTGAAGTGTGACACCCTTCTTCCATAATCTCTTAATCTCGGCTAATTCTGAGCGCGTAAACGTGAAGTCCAATTCTTCTAGAATGACCACCGTTTCACCAGGCTCTTTTGTAAGGTAAACAGATTCCATACGTTTGATTGTTTCCTCATGGCCGGAGTAGGTTTCAGTGTTAACCTTCATTTTCTTTCGTCCTCTGCAGCTGCTCTTCCAGTTGCCGGATCCTTTTCGCTTGGTGTATGGATAGTTCCACCTGTTCTTCACACAAGAAAGTAAGTTCATCCAGCTGTTTTCGTTGCTCTTCCATGCGCTCTTTAGCAGCATAGATATAATGTGCTTGGTCAACGTTTTCCTGCATGGCGTGGTTAATGATCTCAGCATCAGTCCAGCTGCTTGTTGTAAATGGCTCCACATACTTTTGAGCGCCTTTCATGATCTGCTGTGCCCTTACTTTCGCCCAAAATTCAGCTGCTTCCCTATAAAACGGGTGGCTCAGATGCGTTTCAAGTGATTTCATGCCTCCAACTCCTTTAACTCTGGTAACCTTACATAAGCCCGTTTCAGTTGGTTATAACCAAGCTTTTCAAGTGGTCGCCCTTCAAACTCGTAAAAATGCATGGCCTGCAGCTCCTGGATCATACGCTCTCGTTCAACAATGAGTCTGAGATACATCAGCAACACCCTCTTTCATGTATTCCAGTAACAAACTTCGTTCCAACAGGTTAATGCGTTTATTTTCTGCGGGCTGTTTCTCCAAACGTTTTTTAAGCTCCATATTCTCAGCTTCCAGCTTGTCATATGATCGGCATAAGGCGGTGTAATCGTTTTTTAAATATTCATTTTCGTAAAGTACTTTGTTAAGTCGCTCAGTTGCATATTCAGTCAATTCGTCTCTTTGTTGTTCAACTTTAGAGAAATCATTATTCAACTGATGGTGTTCACGTTGCAGCTTTTCGTACTTGTCCATAAGCTCCAGATACTTGTCGCTATCGGTCTTGCTCACAATTTGATTCTCACGAATGCCGGCATTTTCCTGAGCTTCTGTTTTCTTCCGGGTTATCCCCCATTCCGTCGACTTATATTTATAAAGTGTGTTAATAGCTAATCCAAATTCGCCCGCAATTTCCTTGTCTGTCATACCCTTGGCTTTTAAGTCCTGGTAAGCTTCCTTTGTGGCTTTCATCTTTTGGCCTCCTTTTTGATCTTTGAAATAATCCTCAACCTGTTCCTGTGTCCAGCGTGTGGTTGTGACTTCCGATGACCAGCCGTCATTCCGTTCAACCTTTGAATTTCTAATGCCTTCCCACATTGGCCAGCCTCCTATCCGGTTGCTTCTTTCAGCAGTTCCAACTTTCTATGCATCCGTTCCAAGTTTTTAATTAGCTTTGCCTTTGCATTTCTGCTTCTCTCCGCCCTCACATCGTCCGTGCAGTCCGAGCAAGGCCGCACTATTTTAATTGCCCCCTGGAGCTCAATCTGTCGCCCGGTATCTTGGCATGTTTTACACATCCTCAGTCCTCCAATCTATGATTTAACTCTCTCCGATCACCTTGCACTAATACCGTGTAATCCTTACTCATTTCAAAGATCCGAGTTCCAAGTGCCTCGTCTATGTCGCAGATCTCATCAGTACTTAATTCTGAGCTGATCATAATCGGCTTGTGGTTAAGATACCGATGATTAATAACCGCGTATGTCTGCTCTACCTGCCAGTCTGTCGCCCTGGGCTTACCTCTCGCCGGTTTAAACAGGTCGTCGATGAAAAGGACATCTACATACTTCATGCGGTTCAGCTTCTGCTCCAGCTTGTCAAAGTCGTCTTTCAGGTCGTTGAATCCTTCAACATATGGGAAGTACAGAACTCCGATTCCTCTTTTGCTCATGAGGTTATTGGACACAGCCAGTAGCAGGTGTGTTTTTCCGGTACCGGGATTCCCATGCAAGCTAATGCTGTTCTGTCGTTCGCCTCTGATCTTGTCAAAGTCCATGTAATAATCCCTTGCCGTTTCATACATGTCTTTGATCTGTGGCGGTTTCCCTTCTGTTCTGAAGCTCTTAAAACCCTTTTTCTTAAATTCTTCCGTGATCTCGGATGACTTCATAAGCCTCTCAGCTCGCCTCCAGGCTACACAAGTGCAGTCTCGCCAATATTCTGTTCCATCGCGGGTAATGATAAATCCCTTTATATCCTTACACTTAGGACATTCAAATTCAGGCTCTCTGTCGTTTTCGGTACCGCCCGATTGGTTGGATTCGATCTTCTCTCTCAGGCTGTTCATGACGTCCTCGATTGTTCGGGCCATAATCAAAGTTTCCTTTCTTTAGGTGTGACTTGCTCTCTTCATAAATCCTCGCTTCATTGAGTGTAGTTATTTGTTGCTGGTTCCACTCTTTCAAAATCGCTTCAATGAAAGTAAAGGTTCGGCCATTCCGTTTTACAGCCAGTTTAATTGCAGCACTTACTAATTCATCTGACAGGTCGTTACACCATTCAGCTAATGACTGACTAATAATTGGTTTAAGTATTCCGTAATTCTGTTGGTAAACCTCAAACGGATTATCAGGCGATTTCGGTGCCTCTTCTTCTTCTAAATCATTCTTTACATTCTTTACATTCTTATTATTGTTCCAACGCTGTTCTTCCGCTGTTCCAACGCTGTTCTCACGCTGTTCCAAGTTATTGTTTCTATAGTTGTCAAAACCTTGATATAAGTCATAATTAACCACTGTGAAAAGTGTTCCAAGTTCGGTATCTTCAATTAACAACCTTTCTTCCTTCACAAGTTGATCAATCTTCCTTTTTATTACCGATGTTGAATACTTTTTAACAGCACGATTGTCTATATATTCAAGGTCATCTCTCAGGTTTCGGTATGATCGAAGAAACTGACCTCTCTTTATTAGAATGCCTCCTTTCCTAACCCCCTCATGAGAAAAGACGGCATTCCCAACGATGAAAAAGAAGATTCTAAACTTTGGTATATCGTTCCATATGGGGTTTTCAAAGATTTCTCTGCTGATTTGGAATGCGCCTTTCATGAGATCGACTCCTTATATCGGTATTTCCTTCTCTCGGCCAACCCATCGATGCTTAACCACCAGTGAGTCAGGTCTTACTTTCTTTACTTGCCAATCGTCAATGTTTAAACCTGCCCATGTAATAGCTTCCTTCTGGGATCGGGTTGGTTTTTTCATTGAGTCACCTTCTCAATTTCAGCTGTGCGCTGATGGTAATCTATTAATCTATAATCTGGATAGTTATGCTCAAGATAAGCGTTAATGTACCGCCTATATGACTTGCGGGGTGTGCTACTATTCTTGGCCATCCAGACAAAGTGTTCAGGAATGATAATGGTCATGAGACATACACCAGCTTTCCGGTAAGCTCCTGGATCTCTCGTTTAAATCGCTCTTCATCACTGTTGCTGTCTGATAAGTGCAGCAAGTGAATCTCTTGCACCTTGCTAAGATCATTAGCTTTCAAAAACTCTTTGACGTTCTCTAAGCTAAAATGAGAGCGTAATAACCTGTGTTTCATAGCCTTGTGGATCCGCCCGGCTTCAATGTTTTCATTAAGAATGTCTAAACTGTAATTACACTCTAAAAGTAGATGAGTAAGCCCTTTGAACTTGTATTTGATGTAATAAGTATCTGAGGCAAATAACAGCTTATCTCCTGCCTGATTAGCAAGTAAGAAGCCTAATGGTTCTGATACATCGTGTTGTACGTCAAACGGCAATACGGTCCACGTGCCAAGCCTGAATGATTGCTTTGATTTAACATGCTTAATTCGGTGTCCAGCGGCGTTTATTTCGCTTGCTGTGCCCTCCGACATATAAACATTTATGCCAGCTCTTAAAACGTCTGGTACAGCCTTACAGTGGTCTTTGTGTTCATGTGAGACTAAGCAACCTGCAATGTTAGATGTCTGAAAGTCCAACTGTCTGCGAATCTCTTTAAACGAGATGCCTGCCTCAATGAGCAGGGCAGTTCTGCCGTCCGTTATGTGGTAACAGTTGCCCTGGCTCCCTGATGCAAGTGTTTTGATCTCAATCATTAGAATGGATCCTTACCATCATTAGCTGGCTGCTTATTCGTTTGCTCAGATTGTTCAAAGCTGTCAAATAACGTTTGGTGTTGGCTTTCTTCTTTTGGTTGCTCCTGCTGTGGTTCGGGTTCAGGTTTGCTTTCTTCTGGTTCATTATCTTGCGGTTGTTGTTTCGGTTCATCATCTTGAATAGGTTCAACGTCAATGAATTCCTGATTAGCGTTTTCGTCAATTTCCTGCTTAACTTGCTTGTAAGTTTCATCTGTCGTCTTTTCGTATTGCATGGAAACAAAGGAGTTAGAAAAGTCTTTCGGGACCTTCTTAGCCACGTTATTGCGCATCTTACGAATGATCATAGATTCTCTGCTTTGCGGGTCTTTCCAAGCAGGGCTAACGTGTTTTTGAATGGCTTCATCGTCAAGCGCATCATCAATAGACATGTTTTTAACTTTGTTGAGTATTTCTGTTTTTTTAGCTGCTATTTTCTTTTTTTGATCAGCAGTAGCTTTAAAGCGACTTTCAGCAATTCCAAACGTCTCATTCATGAGGTTGTTATTAATGTGAGCTATCAAATTCTTAATAACGTCCTCTCGCTCTGAAATGTGATATTCAACGGTTTGATCTGTTTTAATAATCGGGTAAACAACTCTGACTGCCTTACCTTTGCCGGTGGGCGTCCAGGTAGGAGGTTGCATTTCTAGACCTGTAAATGAGGGATAAGTGAATTTGTCTTCTTCCCTCACTAGCCATATCTGAGCGACCCGATCAACGTTACGTCCGAATCGTGAGAGGATGGCATCATTACCATCTCCTTCAATACCCATTTCAATCTGCTTCTTCCAGACCTCAGCACCTTGCGAATTTTTAACTTTCACATTGCGTGTCTGGAAATACACTTCTCTCGGACTTGCGGCTGCATTTAATTTAAGAGATGCAACATTAAGAAGCATTTCTGTTAAATTGTTTTGATCCAGTTGTGGGTCTGTCCAGTCAATCCCTTTTTGATCAAGCGCTTGATTAATGCTTGTAATAGCATTGACCACACATTGTTTTGAATACTCGTCCATATCAATACCGTTACCAGTTAATTGGCGCTCAATCATTGGCGCATAAGTGTTATTTATTTTGGCTAATCGTGTGTTAAACTGCTGTTTTTGTTCTGACATTTAAACCGCCTCCTTTTGCGTTACTTGCTCAATTCTTAGCTTCTTATCTGACTCAGAGACCACAAGGCTTATAAGCTGTGCATCCATCACCGGTAGATTTGTGACGGACTCAGCGTTATCGATAAATATCGGCGCCTGGAATCCGTAATGCTCTGATAGTGTCTGAATAATGTCCAGACCAACGATGATGCTGTGACCAGTGTTGAGGCCTTTACCGTATGGAACACCTTCATATAACGTCTCGCACGTTTCTTTCAGGCCATCGTTAATTTGATTTTCAAAGAGCTTAAACCGGGCATATTTAAACTTGCTGTTGATTTTCTCTTCAAGCATTGAGACTTTCTGCCGTGTGAATTCTTCTGTCAGATACAGCTTTTCTTCCAGTTCTTCATACTTCTTAGCCAGTTCACGCTCCTGATCCGCAAGCTCTTTTATGCGTTTCTCTGACTGTCTGTGTTGCTCAAATTTAGAGAGTTCTTGTTCTTTCTCACGCTTGGATGCTTTTAGCTCTAAGAGTTCATTCTGAGCCTTTTCAAGCGATTCATTGACAGATGCTTTTAATTGGTCGATTTCATCTTTGATCTTGTCAATTTCATCTTGTTTCGCTTTATAAGCGTCCGTTTCTTCAACCTTTGTCGTGTTTGACTTTAGGCCTTGTATCTTAGTGGTCACGTCATCAATCTGAGTGCTGTATTGATCAAGTGATTTTTTGTGATCCGTAAGATCCGATTCATGATGTTGAATCTCCCCTTGCATCCGTTCAATGTATTCTTTAATTTGAAGCCCTTTATTTTTAATACTTTCTAGCCGTTCCGATTTTTTCTTATTAAAGTCAGCCAGTGCTTTCTCATGCGCCTCTTTCACCTGTTCTTCTGGCAGGTCTTGTCCGCATGTCGGACAGTTGTCATCGTGATGATGTTCGAATTCACGTTCATTCTCTGAATGATAATCATTGAGAAGCCGTTGTTTTCGCTCTGTTTCTTCGTCAATGGCAGCTTTTGTATTGCGAATAGTGCGTTGCATCTGTGTGACCTTAAGTTCTGTATCATCACGCTTACTCTTAAGCTCATAAAAGTGCTTTTCACGCTGCATGATCTCATCATAAGTATCAGAGTTATGATTGTTCTTAATCTCAATCAGTTCACTCTGCAGCTGAGTTAAATGTTTTTGTCTCTCAGTCACCTCTGCACCGTTACGGATCCGAGTGATTTCATCTTCTTTTTCCTGAAGGTTTTGATCGTAACGCTTTAAATCAACATTTAATTGAGACTCATCAAGCTCTGATACATCAGGCAGATTGTGTTTAATCTCATCTATTCGTACTGGAATCATATCGAGCTGCTTGTTAATCTCTTTCTTTTGCTCTGCAACCATTTTCTTTACGTCATCAATTGTTTTATTGCTGAGCAGATCAGACAACTTTGATAGCTTATTATCTGATGCAATCACGTCTTGGTCTGACACATCACCGCATACTTCCAAAAGCACCTTCCGACAGTCTTTCCAGTTCATTTGTTCATTGAAGTAAGCTGGGTTTGTAAGGAGCTTAAAGGCATCCTCATCTACAATTTCAGCGACTTTTTCTTTAAAATCTTTCAGCTTAGCTGGCACGTCATCAATGTGGTAATCAGTCGTGTGACCGGTAAACTCTTTATGAGCTGATCCGCGCTTCTTAGTCCATTTTTCTTTAAATGTCTTCCTGAGTGTGAGGGGCAGACCGTCTACAAGAAAGACAGCAGATACCTCGTGATCAAGGCCGTGAATTTCATCCCCTGCCTCATCTAGGGTCTTTATAGCAAAGTCTTTTTTGTTATGGCTGTCTTTATCGAAAAGCAGCCAGGTCATAGCATCAAAAAGAGTTGATTTCCCAGTGGCGTTATCTCCTAAGATTTGAACATCTTCGCCTTTCGCTTCCAGTAAGAAAGACTCCACGCCTTTGAAGTTCTTGAGTAGTAATGATTGAAGTTTTAGTGTTTTCACGTATATCCCTCCGCTTGTGTAATTTGAGGGGGTGCCTTATAATTAAAGTACGTTAATATTTGCAACCCCCTTGACCGATCAGCCGGCCAGCTGGTCGGTTTTTTCTATGAGCTTATAATCCATTTGATCAAGCGCTAACTCAATTCCATGTTTTAAACCAAGATGGTAATAAGCCATTTGCATGTTAAGTGGGGTAAAATTTTGCTCTTTTTCGTTATGGTAAAGCCACCGACGGTATAAGTTGTCTGCTGCTTCACTGATGTAACCTGGTTGTTCTCTATTAACTAGACGCATCGTTAACCCTCCCTTCGGTAAATCACACAGAGCATGTCGTTTCCTTCTGGATCACACGAGAACTTGATATCAATGATTTCTGCATCTGGATTAACTTCAAACCAGTGATTAATCGTGGTTTCTGTTCCTACTTTGATACCTATCTCAGAAGCAACTTCATTTACTGCCAATTTCTTCACTCTCCTTTCTGGTGTCAGCTGCACCGATGGAACCACGCCGGTATTTGGCAGAGGGGGATGAATGCCCCGGCATGATCCCATCGGCAAAGCCGAGAAATTCTCGGTTATTGCCTTTAAGGGGAAAATTAGATAAAATTAAACTAGTGATATTGGAAATGGTCATCTACGACCTGAGCTCTTCGGACCGCCATCCGAGGGGCTTTTTCTATGCCATTTACCGTTAACTCGCTTGAATTCTTTTAAAAGTCTCATAAACTACCCTCCAATCGACGATAATGCGAATAAGTAATAGTAAAATGCTGCAAGTGTTACTAAGCCGAGGCCGTCAACAATTAGATTACGCTTGCCTGATTTCCGGTTACTTTCATTGAAAATCCTCATAAGATCCCTCCAAGCACCATTCCTACAAACTGGCTTAACTGATTAATCTGCTCAATAATTTGTGTAATCTGGATAGGGTCGGTTGCTACCATTGCGGCAATTAGTAAATCCTGTGCGTTTGTTACCTGTCCCCATCTGATGGCTTCTTTCCAGCTGATTTCTTTACTATTTCTTTCAAACTTTGTAATGCAGGTCCGAGAACGATTCAGTCTATCTGCCAACTGCTCTTGTGTGTATCCTCTTCGCTCCCTCGCCGCCTTCAATACAGCGCCAAGGTCCATTTATCTCACCTCCCTTATGTTCCAAATTGGAACGTGCCCAGCCGGAACCCAATAAATGGTATTTATGCTTTACAATGTAAAGTAGGTCATCCGGTCTTCTGTTCTTTTTCTCGCTCAGCTTCTTTTCGTTTCTTAATGATTCGTGGTGCGCTTGTGACTTTGAAATACCTTACGACTTGACGTAAAGCTTCAACTGACGGCTTGTCTGCCATGTTGACCCCTCCCAGGTTTAAATTTGGTGGCAAAATTCTTCAATTAGCTTTTCGCCTAGCTTGATCTGACCTTTGCCAGTGACCAAAGTGGTAAAGGTCTCAATGTCACCTTGTGTTCGACTCACGATTGTTGGCGTGATGATGAATAGCCCTTGATCAATGAATCTTTGTTTTGGATTGTTGTACTCTCTACCTTTTGTGATCAGGTATCCGTTTTCTCTTAGCCACTTGAACATTTTGTTGCGACCTAAATTGATACCGTGATCGTCATACATCATTTTTGAGAAGGCTCCTACGCTGATTGCGCCGTCTGAATTTGAGACCACCTTCCCAAAGTTGGTATAAGGAAGGTTCTCTTTCTTTTCAGCTTCAAGAGCTTCGATTTTCTTCTGCTGGAGATCCATGGCCCTTTTGATAATCATTTCTGGATTGTTCCAGCGCTTTTCCACTTCAATAAAATACTGACGAGCTTGTTTGCCCTTTTCAGTACGTTGAAGCATCGCGATTTCTTTTGCGGCGTCTAACTTAATATGGTGGTCTATTACTTTTCTCTTGCCACCGAATGCCGTACTGTCTTGCACAATTTCGGGAAACACGGCAAAATCAACGTTTTCAGTAAATCCGTATTCACACATCCTGGAGAACCATTGCGTGTACCTGTCTCTGACTTCTAAAAACTCATGAAGCTCTCTGCCTGACACAATGATCTCGCCTTTTTCTGATTCAGTAGTTTTAATAAGTTCGGTCATTAGATGACCTCCTGTTTATTAGTATTTTCAACTTTCTCAATAACGGAATGCGTTAGTTCAGAATCAAAAAAAATTGCTGGATTCTCACCTAATGCATGAGCTATCACCTTTAACCGCTCTGCGTCCAACCTTGTGTCACCATTCTCTAAATATCTGTAACCCTGCAAAGACATATTAAGTTTTTTCGCTAAGTGTGTCTTGGTAACGCCTTTCGCTTTTCTTATTTTTTCTACGTTTTCATGAATCATTCGATCACCTCCGAGTAAAACTAACGCTATCCGTTAATTCAATAATACTAACGGAATCCGTTAAAGTCAAGTGTTATTTTAAAATTATTCTCAATTTACGTTATTTATGTATCGTTATCCGTTATCTATTGGTAAAATACTCAACGAAGGGTAGGAGGTATTATCTTGAGAATAGGAGAAAAAATCAAGGAACGAAGAAAGTTTAAAAGATGGAAGCAAGTTGAATTAGCGAACAGAGTTAATGTCTCGCCTCAAGTAATATCTAATTGGGAAAGAGGTTACACCCACCCAGATCACACTGACGTCTCAAAATTATCGGACGCTTTAGAATGTTCGGCCGATTACCTTCTAGGTCGCAGTGACGATCCCAGGTTAAATGAAACGGAAGATAAGGAAGTTGAAGCAGAGGCTAAAGAGTTAATGGAGATATTGAAGAGTATGCCGAAAGAACGTCGTGACGCTTACATGGACATGTTAAAAGCGTATGCGGAAGCACACGCTAAAGAAAAAAATGAAGATTAACATTTGCGCTTTTCTCTTATGACATCTACAAGCGCATTTAATTTTTGGTCTCGTCTGGAAATAATCACAATTTCTTTAATTAATTTCAATTCTTTTTCTGTCATACAGTAAAAGCACCCCTTTTGTGATTTTAGAACAGACACCGAACACAAAATACGAACAAGCGTTCCTAAAAACATGTCTCTATAATATCATAAAATTACACAAAAGAGGGATATTTTTCACACGTTTTTGCAATTTGCGGGAGAATTCGACACAATTCGTTAATATTTTTTGCCGTATTTGTTGAGTTTGACAAGATGCGTTCGTTTACTTCCATTCGGACAATCGAACACACCGACAAAGATATAAATTCTCTCTCCTTTCACCTTTAGTTTATCTCTGGCGACAATGCGGTCAAATCTGCAGCGTGTACGTTTTTTACGGAAGTAATACTCTGCGATGTGTGTTAACTCTAAGATAGTCATACTTATATGATTCAACAAAAGTTGCTTTTTATGTAATAAAGGGGTTGGTTATATGACGTTTAAAAGCAAATCATTCAAGATTATTTTCGGCTCACTCGTTGCCTTGATTGCTTTAGTTTTGATTATCGGGGTGACAGGTGGAGAGGATTTACCAGATTACGAGATTGTAGAAAATGATGACAGCCGAGATAATGTTTTGATGGTGAGAGCTGTCACGGATGAAACGGACCAGGATAAGCTGGAGTACCTTGCCGAACACTTACAAGATGAGATCCGCGATACAAGCACATTCGATGGATTAAACACATTCGCAGCATATATACGCATCCATGACGACTCAAACACAGGCGAATATGGAAATTTATTGTTGGACTCTAAAATAGCATATAGAAGTGAAGGTTTACCGATTACAGGACTTGATGAAACGAACGAGCTTTACATCGAGAATTAACAGCCCCCTCCCAGGGGCTTTTTTATTAGGAGGGAAGCTTATGCACATTAAACGGTGGGATATGTGGGTAAAGTTAGCTGATGCGCCCGCTCAAAAGATTGACGATAAGACTTATAAGATCGCTGTATTTGATAACGTAAAGCATATTAACGGTAAAAAATACGGACTGTTTAGTCGATTTATCACCATATCGCGAGAGGAAATGGAGGAGGACATATGAAAGCAGGCTTATATATAAGAGTTTCTACGGATGAACAAGCTAAACACGGTTTTAGTATACGAGCGCAAAAGGATAAACTCACAAAATTTGCTACCTCCCAGGATTGGGATATAGAAGACTACTATATAGAAGAAGGTGTCTCTGCAAAAGATATGCTAAGACCGGAATTAAGCCGGATGTTTGAAGATATTAAAACAGGCAAAATTGACGTAGTTTTGGTGTACAAGTTGGATCGGATCACACGATCAGTCAGAGACTTATACAACATCCTTGATTTATTAGAGCAGCATAATTGTAAGTTCAAGTCAGCGACAGAGGTCTATGATACAACGTCAGCAATTGGACGTATGTTTATTACTCTTGTGGCGTCATTTGCGCAATTTGAGCGTGAAAACCTAGGTGAGCGTGTCAGAATGGGCATGGAGCGCATGATGGAAGAGGGAAAGTTCACAGGCGGTATATCTCCATTCGGCTATCATTACAACAAGGAGGCGAAAACACTGGTGATAGATGATGATGAAGCTCAGGTGCTACGGTTAATCTTTGACAGTTATATGCGAGGTCTCGGAGAAGAACGAACAGCCAAGAAAGTGAATCAAATGGGGCATACCACACGAAACGGAACGACATGGACAGGGAAAACAATCAGGGATATACTCACGAATCCAGTTGCAGCCGGACATCTCAGGTGGGGTGGTGAAGTTTACAGGAACTTTGTAGATCCGATTATCTCAGAAGATCAGTTCCAGCAATGTTTAAAGCTCAGGGAGTCAAGGCGCGAAATGTCACCGCGTGCGGCCGGACCATCTCATTATCCTTTTTCCGGTATTTTAAAATGCGGACGATGCGGGGCGGCACTTAAAGGTCAATACAGAGTAGGGAGAGTTAAAGAGGACGGCAGCAGGTCAAAGTTTAAGCATTATGTATGTACTAAGGCCAGAGGTGGGTCCTGTGACTTTAAACAGATCAGCGACACTGTTGTTAATGACGTTTTTTTAAAACGTTTAAATCAAGATTTGAAAGATTATCAAACGGCCTTAGATAAAGAAAAAGATGCGCAACAGGAAGTGTCAAACATCGAAAAAGAAACCAGGTACTTAGAAGCTCAGATCAATAAAATACAGTCCAGAAAGCGCAAATGGCAACTTGCTTATGCCGATGAGGCTATCACTCTGGAAGAGCTAAAAGAACGCACAGCAGAGGACAGAGAAGCGCATGAGATACTTACAAAACAACTGGATGAGCTGAAACAGGAACAACCAGATGCCGATCCGGTTTATATGGTTGATGCACTAACCGATTTTATAGAAAACTGGCATGAGTTGGATGACCAAGAAAAGAAAATCACGCTGCAATTGTTTGTTGAGAGGGTTGTCATTGACGCTGAGGACAGAAGAGGAACAAAAACACAGCTTAGGCAGGCGTGGATTACGGATATTGTGTACAAATAATAGGTTATACCACTACCAATAGAGGACCGATCGTAGGCGCCATCATAGCGGCTATGCCCCATACGCCTGTTGCGAGTCCCCGTTCGTTTTTCGGGAACACTTCAAAAATAAGAGCCATTGACAGAGGCATCATCACTCCTCCGCCTATCCCTTGAAGGCCTCTGAAAAAGATGAGTGACTGGAGGTCCCAGGACAATGAACCAAGGACTGAGCCGGCAAGAAATAACGTTAACCCTGACATATACAGCTGCTTCTTACCGAATTTATCTCCAAGGTACCCGGTTAATGGCATGACCATTCCCATCGTTACCATAAAAATAGTGATCACCCATCCAGTGGCTACAGCGTCCGCGTCGAACACCTGCATAAAATGGGGGACTGCCGGGTTTAACATACTATTGTTTAAAATAATTGTAAAAGTTCCGAGTAATACCGTAATAACGACAAGCCATTTTTCCGGTATTTTAGCCATTAAACTCACCTGCATTCTTCCTTCGTTTTGCGAAATACTCTTCTTCTATTCTACCATGAGTTGAGGTGAAGAAAGTGAAAAAGCAGACCTTTTAAGTGACTAAGGTCCGCTCTTTTCCAAATTATTTAAGTGGGTAATGTTTTAAGAAGTAAATCAGTGACTGGAGTTCCACTGATAAATCGATGTGATGAACCCTGACATCGTCAGGGACTGAAATCCTTGCCGGTGTAAAATTAAGAATGCCTTTAATGCCGGCTTCGACGAGCTGATCAGCAATACTTTGGGCTGCCTGTGAAGGCACAGTTAAAATGACTACTTCAACATTGCTGTCCTCAATCCGGTTCTTAAACTCATCAAGATGGTAGACAGGCACATCGCCAATCTCTTTCCCTACTTTGTCGTCTGCCACATCAAAAGCCATCTCAATTCTCGTATTGTTGCTTTTGCTGAAATTATAATTCAGAAAAGCTGTGCCCAGGTTCCCGACCCCTACGAGCGTCACTTTTGTCAGTTCGTCCTGGTCGAGTGTTTTTCTAAAGAACGTCAATAAATAATTGACATTGTAACCATAGCCTTTTTTTCCCAGTGCTCCGAAATAAGAGAAGTCCCGCCGGATTGTTGCGGAATCCACTTTGACCGCTTCACTTAATTCAGATGATGACACCCGGTGTTTCCCCGAAGCCTGCAAACCCTCAAGGAAACGGTAGTATAAAGGCAGCCGTTTCGCAGTGGCCTGAGGAATTTTCGTTTGATCGATATCCATGGATCATTCGCCCCCTGTCTTTTTCTTTTCCATCTCTGTATTAGTTAAATTAATAAAAGGTTAATTATTGCTCATCTTCTCTCTTAAAATCCCCGCTTTTTCCGCCGGTTTTTTCTATAAGATAAGTATTCCCGATTACCATGCCTTTATCTACCGCTTTACACATGTCGTAAATAGTCAAAGCAGCCGCAGAGGCTGATGTGAGCGCTTCCATTTCAACTCCTGTACTGCCTTTTGTCTTTACGCTCACCTCAATGACCAGCTGGTATGTATCTCCATTCACATGCCATTCAAAAGTAATATCCACCCCTGATAAAGACAGCGGATGACACATCGGAATCAGTTGAGAGGTATTTTTGGCAGCCATAACACCTGCAACTTGGGCGACTGCAAGGACATCTCCCTTTTTCATTGTGCCTTCGTTAATGCCTTCATAAATCTGCTTGTTCACAAATATACTTGATTTGGCGACTGCTGTCCGCACCGTTTCACTTTTCTCAGAAATATCGACCATTTTTGCACGGCCCTGTTCGTTAAAGTGTGTGAATGAATCCATGTAAATCCTCCTCTTTTCCTCTCTCCATTGTACACTATTCTTTCACAATCTGTACAATCCAACTCGAAAAGTTGCCATGAACGTTATCCCTCATGTACACTTACCTTGTGAATACGTACGGAATTTAATGTGAGGATGACCACTATGATTTTATTACAATGTACACAGCTTTCAAAGTCATTTGGAACGGATACGATTCTTTCAAATGTAAAACTGGAAATTAAAAGCCGTGAGAGAATTGCCCTTGTTGGCCGAAACGGCGCCGGTAAATCGACTCTCCTGAAAATTATTACAGGTGAGCTCCCTTATGATTCAGGGAACCTGATGATCCCTAAAGACGTCCGTATCGGATACCTCGCCCAGGACAGCGGACTTGATTCTGAGCGGACCATTTGGGAAGAGATGCTGACTGTTTTTGAATCTTTGAAAAAAATGGAACAGTCATTACGGAAACTGGAAGAAAAAATGAGTAATCCGGACCGCCGTGATTACGACAAAATTCTAGCAGAATATGACCAGCTTCAGCAGGACTTTAAGGATCGGGGCGGATTTAAATATGAAGCGGATATCCGCAGCATTTTGTCCGGCCTCAATTTCAAAGATTTTGATTACAATACGCCGGTTTATTCATTGAGCGGCGGCCAAAAAACACGGCTTGCCTTAGGTAAGCTGCTGCTCTCGCGCCCTGACCTGCTCGTTTTGGATGAACCGACCAACCACTTGGACATACAGACGTTAACCTGGCTTGAGAACTATTTAGCCGGCTATGAAGGGGCTATTTTAATAGTTTCACACGACCGCTATTTTTTAGACCGTGTCGTTGATTATGTTTATGAACTGACCTTTAATCAAACCGTCAAGTTTACGGGAAACTATTCCAAGTATCTGGAACAGAAAGCCCAGCGTTTTGAACAGGAATTAAAGCAGTATGAGAAACAGCAGGAAGAAGCTAAAAGACTTGAAGAATTTGTCCAGAAAAATCTTGCCCGCGCTTCGACAAGCAACAGGGCAAAAAGCCGGCGCAAGCAGCTTGAGCGCATGGAGATGATGGATCGCCCTCAGACCGAGAACTCCTCTGCCAATTTTCGCTTTAATATAAAGAAGCAGAGCGGCAATGATGTGCTGATGATTAATGATTTATCGGTCGGGTATAATGACCAGACGTTATTTGAAAACGTAGATCTTAAACTGACCCGTGGAGAAAGCGTTGCTTTAATCGGGCCGAACGGTATCGGAAAGTCGACTCTCATAAAAGCCATCGCCGGAAAGCTTAAACCTTTTAAAGGTGACATCCGCTACGGCAGCAATGTTTCAATTGGCTATTATGATCAAGAACAGACACAGTTAACATCTAATAAAACAGTGCTTCAGGAACTGTGGGATGATTATCCACAGACGAATGAAAAAGATATCCGTACCGTTTTAGGAAATTTCCTGTTCAGCGGCGAGGATGTGTTAAAGACAGTTTATGATCTGAGCGGCGGGGAAAAAGCCAGACTCGCCCTTGCCAAATTGATGATGCAGAAAGCTAACTTGCTCATTTTGGACGAGCCGACAAACCATTTAGACCTCGACAGCAAAGAAGTACTGGAAAATGCGTTGATTGAATACCCGGGAACACTCCTGTTTGTCTCCCATGACCGGTATTTTGTTAACCGGATGGCGACGAGAGTAGTTGAACTTTCATCGACCTCAATGACAAGCTATCTCGGAGATTATGACTATTACGCAGAGAAAAAAGAGGAACAGGCAGAGCTGAAACGGCTTGCTGAAGAAAAAAATGCTGTTTCAGGGAAGAAAAATACGACTGATTTATCCACAGACAAACAGACTAAGAACGATTATAAGAAAAGAAAAGAGCAGCAAAAGCTTGAGCGCCAGAAACAAAGGAAAATAGACGAACTGGAAAAGCAAATAGAAGCTGAAGAAGAAAAAATCACTCAAATTGAAGACGAGCTGTGTGATCCGGAAGTTTTTCAGGACCATGAAAAATCCCTTGAACTGAATGAACAGCTGGAACAGGCAAAAAATAAAATTGATTTGCTGCTTGAAGAGTGGGAAACTCTGCAGATGGACGACTAATAAATGTGGATAAGTTTATAGAAAGCTCCCCCGATGCTGAATGAGATCGGGGGAGCTTTTTTAATGCATCCTTATTTGAAAGCTTTGATTCGCTGCATGACGGCTCATGACGTTCCTTCTTCGTTTCATAAATGAGCAAAAAAGGCTGTCCACAAAATAAAGCGGATGCAATCCACAAAAGAGTTCTTATTTTCTGACATATCCACACTATCCACAAAGTTACTCACAGGCGAAATGCATTTATACCAATAGCCGAAGCATTTACTCACAAAAACCCTTACTTATCCACAGGTGACTTGTTAACAAGTGGATTTCGAGCGGGACAACTTTCCTTTAAGTTATCCTCATTATACACAGCTTGTGGATAAAATGTTATTAACAGGAGCATACATTCGTATAATCTGATTAAATAAACTGTATATGTCTCCTGTTTCCCCGTCTGACGTAACAAAAAACGTGGCTGCCTTCAATAGACACCCTTTTTAGGTCATGAGAGCGCAAGCAGATACGAGATACGAGCCGCTCAGGAGGCAACGGGAGAAGTGAGCGGACCTTTTATTGTGGATATCTTCCGCTCGTTTGGTGCGGCAACTCTCCAGCGGGTCATATATTGGATATATGGCCCTCTCGACAGGCAGCACGACATGTGAGCGGACCTTTTACTGTGGATATCACCCGCTCACTTAGGGTGGCGGCTCTCCAGCGGCTCATATATGGATTATATGGCCCGCTCGACAAGCAGCACGACATGTGAGCGGACCTTTTATTGTGGATATCTTCAGGCCATTCAGCCAAAAAACAGGCACCTCCATTCAAACGATGGAGGCGCCCTACACGCATATACGTACAATCCAAATTTTATTAAAAAGCCTCTCAGAAGAGCCGTACCTTTACTTCAACAGTAAGCCTGCCTGGCCGTTTAATCGGTCATCTGCAAAATTACCGTTCCAGTATAAAAAGGTTCCTGCGGAGGCAATCATAGCGGCATTGTCTGTGCATAACTCCAATGGAGGGACAGTCAGTTTTAAGCCTGCTTTCCCGCAAGCCTCCGTTAATTCTGCACGCAAACCTTTATTAGCTGCAACTCCTCCGGCAAGAACGAGACGGTCCACCTTTTTGTCTTCCGCCGCCCGCATCGCTTTAGTTACGAGCACATCCACGACACTCGCCTGAAAGCTTGCTGCGATCTCTTCTTTCGACCATTCTTCACCGCGCTGCTTCGCGTTATGAAGGGTGTTGATTACTGCTGATTTTAACCCGCTGAAACTGAAATCATAAGATCCTTCTTCAAGCCACGCCCTCGGCAAGTCGATGACCGGTTTTCCCTCATGGGCGAGCCGGTCGATGTGCGGTCCGCCCGGGTAAGGCAGCCCCAGTGTTCTCGCTACCTTATCGTAAGCTTCTCCTACGGCGTCATCTCTTGTTTCACCAATCACTTCGTATGAGGCGTGTTCTTTCATATAAATTAATTCAGTATGGCCGCCTGAGACGACGAGAGACAATAGTGGGAAGTCCAGTTCCTCTACAATATGATTGGCATAAATATGGCCGGCAATGTGATGGACGCCAATTAACGGCTTATCCCATGCAAAAGCAAGCGCTTTTGAGGCATTGACCCCTACGAGCAATGCACCGACAAGCCCGGGGCCTTCTGTCACAGCGATGCCGTCTACATCCTCTACTTGAATATCCGCTTTAGCCATCGCCTCTTCGACTATATACGTAATCTGTTCTACGTGATGCCTGGAGGCTATTTCAGGTACCACGCCTCCAAATCGTTTATGGCTCTCAATCTGTGAAGAAATTATGTTGCTTAGAACCTCTCTGCCGTTTTTCACAACAGCCACAGATGTTTCATCACAGCTCGTCTCTATTCCTAAAATTATTGTATTCTTACTCATGTTAATCCCACCCACATGACCAGTGCATCCTCCTGGTTGTCTGTATAATAGTTTTTACGAATACCGCCTTTCTGAAACCCGTACTTCCTGTAAAGAGACTGGGCCGGCTCATTAGAAACACGTACTTCCAGGCTCATCTTGACGGCCCCCAGTGTTTTAGCCATATCCATCGCGCCGCGGAACAGGTAATCCCCAATGCCTTGCCGGCGTTCTGCAGGATGAATAGCAATATTCGTAATATGGGCATCATCCGAGATGACCCATAACCCGCAATAACCGATTACTTTCCCGTCCTGCTCGGCGACCAGGTAATAAGCAAACTGGTTTTTAGTAATTTCGTTAAAGAAAGCTTCACGGCTCCAAGGCGTTGTGAAACACTTGAATTCCAGCTCCATAACGTCATCCAGATCGTCTATTTCCATCAGCCGGATTTGCACATCTTTATCCATAGTAGTCTCCCGTAAATTAATCTTCTTTATTTTTTTTGTTAGCTTCCAGCCACTTTGCCTCTGCTTCCGCCATACGCAGATAATTAGGTGAAAACGTATGGGGGCTGTCTCCCGGTTCTTTGTCCATTCCTGCCGCCGCCAGTTCCAGCGGACGAGGCAGGTTCCCGATGGATGAAGCCGCTGTGGCCCATTCGCCAAGCTCTTCTTTTATAAGGGAGGCGTGCTGCCCTATATCAGGACTCAGAAAGATAACCGGTTCCTCTTTTTCTTTTAAAAGCTGGAGCCAGTCTTTGTGCATCGTGATACGGTCCTCTTCCTCCTGTATAATACGGCCGCCTTCTGAGCGGTAAAGGCCTGTAAAAACCTGTCCGCGCCGGGCATCGAAGAACGGGGAAATAACCCCTTGAAAATACCGGGCGTTTTGGGCAAGCATCTCCATACTGGATACTCCGATAACAGGAATATTCAGCGCCCAAGCCATAGTTTTTGCAGTTGTCACTCCAATTCTTACCCCTGTATAGGAGCCTGGTCCTTCTGATACAACAATTCTGTCGAGGTCACCCGGTTTCATATCCGTTTCACTGAACAACGTTCTAATCGCGGGCATCAGCCTGACAGAATGGTTTTTTTTCTGGTGTGTCACTATCTCGCCAAGAGGGTTTCCGTCTTTCAGCAGGGCGACTCCCATAACATATGAAGCCGTATCTACAGCTAAAATATTCATGCGTTAAACAGCTCCTTACCTAAACTGATATACCTTTCTCCGCAGGCAGTAAAACGAAATTCTCTCACATTGCCGCCGCAAAATTTAATTTTTATATTCATACGTTGTTCAGGAAGCTGTTCGGCGATCATTGAAGGCCATTCAACAACAGTTACCCCTTCACCTTCAAAATATTCCTCCAGTCCGAGATCTTCAAATTCGTCTTCGATCCGGTAAGCATCCATATGATAAAAAGGAACCCGCCCTTCGTATTCTTTCATTAAGGTAAAGGTGGGGCTGTTTACCGTTCGGGTAACCCCGAGTGCGGCAGCTAAAGCTTTAGTAAACGTTGTTTTTCCTGCCCCGAGATCCCCTTCAAGGGTAATGATATCTTCTTTTTCCAAAAGCTTTCCCAGTTTTTCAGCAATATGTGCCGTCTCCTCGGGAGAATGAGTGGTAATTGTCCATTCCTGCTTCATACATCGCACTCCTGATTCGTTAAAATACTTTCTTTTATGTTCGCTCTGTCAGCCAGATTCCTGATTTTAAAATTAGCGTTCCCGTTCTGCATCAGGGGTCATTCTGCCTTACTGGCACCACCCTAGGGCTTATACGTCACTGACAGACCCTTTTTTTAAAAATGATGATAACCCTGCTTATCAGCAAGGATTTTTTTGCCTTCCCGTTCAATATAAACCTTGCCGCTCCCCGGTTCAACTGATCCTATACGGAAAAGAGGCAGTCCTTTGCTGGAAAACAGCCGGCTCAGGGATTCCCAGTCTTCTGGCGAGACCGTGCCTGTCAGCTGAAAATCTTCGCCTCCATACAACACCCATGATTCTTGCTTTTCCAATGAATACTCTTTAAATGACTCATGAATTGGCAGCCTGTTCCAGTCTATAATCACATCTATTCCGCTGGCCTCAGCTATTTCCTTTGCTTCATGAGCCAGGCCGTCACTCACATCATTTAAGGACAGTCTGCAGCCCGCCTCTGCGAGAAGCATCCCTGCCTGGAGTTGCGGTTCCGGCTCCTGATGGGCTTTCAGAAACGGCTTAAGTGAAGGATCGTCAGCTGCTTTAAGCCCCTGCTCCAGTAGCTTCTCCAGCCCGTAAGCCGACGAGCCTGCCGCGCCTGTTATAAACAGGACATCCCCTGCTTTTGCATTTGACCGCAGCAGCCGCCGTCCACTTTTAATTTCACCTATGACGGTGACAGTAATGACGAGCGCATCATCCGTAGAAACCGTATCTCCGCCAATTAAATCCACATGCCATTTTTCGGAAAGCTCATGCATTCCTTCATATATTTCTCTCAGCTCTTCCTGAGTCCATCCCCGTTTCGGAACAGCTATTGAAACAAGATAATAAAGAGGGCGTCCCCCCATTGCGGCTATATCGCTTAAATTAACTGCCAGCGCTTTATAACCTGTCGCTTTGGCAGGGACTGTCTCTTTTTTGAAATGAACACCTTCTACCATTGTATCCACTGTTACCACTTGCTCATAACCTTTTTGTGGTTCATAAATGGCCGCGTCATCTCCCACTCCCACTTTAACTGAGGAATGGCGGTATGACGGTTGTGAAACAGACTTTATCCATTCAAATTCATTGTTCACGATTACTCACCTGCCTGCTGCTAAACGTCTTCTCCGTACCATGATTACCGTTCTCCATTATACCAAACCGGAATGAAAAAAAGGAGGGCTGTCCCTCCTTTAATCCAATGCTCTTTTAAATACCTCAATGATGTCTTCAGCATCTTCTATTCCGACAGAGATACGGATCATCGAATCAGTGACACCTAATTTTTCACGCATTTCTCTAGGCAGCGGCCGATGGGACGTATTAATCGGATAGGAGATCGAGGTCTCAACGCCGGCTAGCGTAGGAACAATTTTTATCCACTCAAGTTTCTTTGAAAATTCGAAAACACTTTTATCATCTGTTAAATCAATCGTCACTATTGCGCCATTTCCCCGGGTTGCCGCCGCCTCAGGATAATAGACTTTTCGGATAGCTGAGTGTCCTTTCAAGGCGTCTGCAAGTTTCTGGGCATTCCCGCATTGCCGCTCCATTCTCAAACTCAGTGTTTTAAGCCCTCTCGTTCCAAGCCAGCCGTCAAATGGACCAAGGTTGCTTCCAAGACTCGACACTTTTGCTTTTGCTTTCATTATAATATTCCGGCTTCCTGTTAAGACGCCTGCAGATACATCACTGTGACCAGCAATATATTTTGTTGCGCTGTGGACAACCATATCCGCGCCGGCTTCATGCGGACGAATTAAGTATGGTGTGGCAAACGTGTTATCTACCATTGTTTTTAGCTTATGTGTGGCAGCTATCTTTATAATGCCTTCCAAATCTTCCACCCTTAAGAGCGGGTTCGTTATGGATTCTGTAAACAGGAGCACGGTGTTCTCCTGGATCGCCTCTTCTATTTCTTCCCGGTTACAGCAGTCCACAAAAGTGACTGAGATCCCAAAGTCTTTCAGTTCATGGGCAAAAAGCTGGTAGGTGCCTCCGTATAAATCTTCTGTAGCAATGATATGATCACCTGATTTTGCTACAGACAGAACCCCTGCTAAAATCGCCGACAGACCGGACGAAGAAGCTATTCCCATCTCCGCTCCTTCAAGATCAGCCACACCCTTACCGAGGTCATCGGTATTCGGATTGCCCATCCGTGTATAAAAATAAGATTTATTTCCTTCAAAAAAACTTTCCATCTCTTCTAGATCAGAAAATGAAAAAGCCGAAGTCTGATAGATTGGCTTTGTTTTACTCATATCCTCAGACTGTATTTTTTCCTGAAAATGCACATTCTTTGTCTTAAACCTCATCTAACGTCAACACCTTTCAAAACATCTTCTGTCTATCATACCTTATAATCTCTTTTCTTAAAAACAATACTTTGTTAACCGATCCATTCCCTTGCTTTTTTAGTTTATGCAGGAATTATTAACGAAGATTAATATAACCTTTACGCTTTGTTTATTATTCTTTTATATTGCCTTAATTTTCGACAAGTAAAATGAGCACTGTAATAAACAAATGAAGAGGAAGGTGCACACCAATGAAAAAATTACTTAGTGGATTATTTGCAAGTATGATGTTTCTGGTAGCCTGCGGAGAAGAAGGAGAAAACGCAGGAGCAGAGAATGGAAGCGATAATAATAATTCTTCCAGCAACGTTGCTGCTGAGAATGAGGATAACAATTCTTCCAATGATAGTGAAAATAACACAGCCAATGAAGAAAATGAAACGGCTGAAGCAGACCGTGAAGATTGGCCTGAGACCCTTCGATTTGCAGACACTGGAGTCGAAGGTATGGAAGAGCTTCAGAGAGAATTTGGTCCATTCAAAGAAACACTGGAAGATGTACTGGATATCGAAGTAGAGTTCTTTGCAGTAACCGATAGAATTATTGGTGCAACTGCTCTTGAATATGACCAGGTGGACATGCTTCTTGCAGGACCATCCGAGTATGTGCAGATTAATAATACTGTACCTGAATCCTATCCATTTGTGGGGATTGAACGGTCTGAATACCACGCTGCTTTCATCGTCCATGAAGACAGCGAGTATGAAACGTTAGATGACATTGTTGGTACCTCAATCGCAATGAAAGATGCCGGGTCTACAAGCGGGCACATTGGTCCAAGCTCCATTCTTATTGAGGAAGGATATGATTTGGATAATGACTTTGACATTCAACTGTTGGACAGTGTGAGGATTGAAGCCTTTAAAAACCACGAAGTAGATGTCCTTGCTACAGGTATTAAAGACTATTATGAAATGGTAGAAGAAGATGGGGAAGGACACTATCGTCTGCTTCATGAAGGGCCTCCGCTTCCAAATGATGCTTTTGTAGCCAGCCCTGAGCTTCCGGAAGACTTTGTAGAAGAAGTACAAACACTTATGCTGGAGAATCAGGAAGACATTTTGGACAGTATTCTTGTAACTGGCGAAAACGATAAATATATTGAGGCCGGGTTTGTTTCAGCCGAAGACGCTGATTATGATTCAATGAGACGAGCATATGAAACGTTAGGATTAGATTTTGAGTAAGTAATGGAGGCAGTTTTTATGAATGCACTCTCTGTGCGTGAGGTAACTAAAACTTTTAAAGATGGAACTAACGCTCTTGAGAAGGTTAGTTTCGATATAAAAACCGGTGAAGGTGTCGTTCTTCTTGGTCACAACGGGTCGGGCAAGTCAACGATGTTTAAATGTATCAGCGGATTCGAAACACCGACTTCAGGAGAGATATTTATTAACAATCAGGAAATAACACGTTTGAGCGACAGAAGATACCGTCCTTTAAGGAAAAATATCGGTATGGTATTCCAAAACTTTCATCTTATATATAATTTATCGGTTTTCCAGAATGTTTTATTCGGTGCAATGGGGCAAAACAGAAACTTTTTAAAAGTTTCTGCCCCTTTTGCCTCTAAACTTCTCAGGGAAAAAGCAATGGCTTGTCTCGACCGTGTCGGTTTAGCCCATTTGGCTTCCAGAAGATCCGACCAGTTATCAGGAGGCCAGCAGCAGCGTGTGGCTATTGCACGGATGCTTATGCAGGATCCTGAATTGATACTGGCCGATGAACCCATTGCAAGCCTTGATCCGAAAGCAGGAAGAGAAGTTATGGAACTTCTTTGGGAAATAGTAGATGAAAGGAAACTGACTGTTTTATGTATCCTTCACCAAACAGAAATTGCTATGGAATTTGGTGAAAGATTAATCGGTTTAAATAAAGGCCGGCTAGTATTGGATGATGAGAAGAACAATATTTCAAAGAATGACTTGAACAGTCTTTATTATGATGGCATTGAAGAATTGAGTGATGTTCAATGACCAATAAATCATTACAGCACATGCCGCCCAGATTCCGTCTTCCAAAAATAATAACTGTTGCAGGTATAATTGTTTTCATCTCACTTTTCGCTCTGGGAATGACACATGCTAATATTTCTTTTGACAGAGTTTTTACTGGCATAGCCAATATGTTTCATTTTCTGTGGTCTGCCTTTCCTCCTGACCCGAGCCGTATTTCGGCCATATCAGGAGCGATGTATGAAACCTTTCAAATAGCCTTAGTAGGAACAACTTTCGGTGTTCTTCTCAGTCTGCCGATCGCTTTGCTTGCATCCCGTAATACATCGCCTCATTCTATAATCAGAGTCGTAACCCGGGGGCTTGTTTCCACATTAAGGACAGTTCCTGATTTAATTTGGGCTTTAATTTTTGTTATTTCTGTAGGGCTAGGCCCGTTAGCGGGGATTTTAACTATCATAGTGGATACGATCGGCTTTTGCGCCCGTTTTTTCTCTGAAAGAATTGAAGAAATTCAGAAAGGGCCTTCCCAAGCGCTGGAATCAACCGGTGCAACCAAACTAGGGGTTATTTCAGGATCCATCATTCCTTTAGGTTTCCCTTCATTTGTAGCCACAAGTTTATTTGCGGTGGAAAAATCAATACGTTCTGCCGTCATACTCGGTCTTGTGGGCGCAGGAGGAATTGGTGTTGAATTATCCACTGCTTTTACAGTCAGAAGATATGATGAGGCTTTAATGATTGTCATTTTGATTTTAGTGGTGGTAATTGCTGTAGAACAGATCTCATCAGCGATTAGAAAAAAAGTTATTTAACGCCCTGTTAAATGGTAGTATTAAAGGATTATAAAATATCACCCTTTTTATACGCATAATTAAACCTGCCGGATCGTTACTGATCCGGCTTTTTTATATCACTTTTGATCCTTTGAACAAACAGAAAGCCAAAGGGAATCCCCCTTTGGCTTTCTGACATTCTTTGAGGCGAAGTTTCCCTAGTCCCTCTACTGTTTAAACCGCACATTACAGCTGAGTTTTTTTATTTTTTCAATTTTGCAAGCTGTTCCGCAAGGGCGTTGTTAAAAGGTTCCTCTGAGGTTTTATCCTGTTTCTTCATATAATTAGACACCTCACGCTTTGACAGCTTCGTATTCTGTTCTTTCTTTTTCCGTTCATTAAATGCCGACAGTTTCTCCTTATGCCCGCACTTACAGACAAATACCTGCCCTTCTCCCTGGCCGCGAAGCTCCAGCTTCTTTTTGCATTTAGGGCACCGGGCATTGGTCGTCTTAGTAATATTTTTACGGTAGCCGCACTCCCGGTCCTGACAGACATGCATTTTCCCTTTTTTCGTTTTTACTTCAAGCATGTTCTTATCGCATTCAGGACATTTAGTGCCTGTAAGATTCGTATGCTTATATTTTTTGGAACTGGTTTTGATTTCAGTCACAATAGTCTTCGTATAGCTCTTAATTTCGGAGATAAATTCTTCTTTTAGCAGTTTATTTTGGGCAATGGCCTCCAGTTTTTGTTCCCATTCACCTGTTAAAAGAGGAGATTTTAAATCCGCCGGTACCAGCTCAAGCAGCTGCTTCCCTTTCGAGGTAATGACAAGTTCCTTTCCGTTTTTTTCTATCAGAAAAGAACTGAAGAGCTTCTCTATAATGTCAGCCCGTGTAGCTACCGTTCCGAGTCCGCCTGTCTTTACCACCAGCTTACCTAGCTGCTTGTTGCCTGCTCCGATGTATTTCGAAGGGTTTTCCATCGCAGACAGCAGAGTTGCTTCGTTAAATCTGGAAGGCGGTTTCGTCTCACCTTTCGTCTTGCGGGCGTTAGTGACAGTAAGTGTTCCGCCCTTGTGAAGTTCCGGTAGACGCTGATCATCGAGCTGTTCCTCTGCATTCTCGCCATCATCTGCTGCTTGTTCGTATAATTCCCTCCACCCCAGCTCCAGTACACGCTTTCCTCGTGCAATAAAAGTGTCCTTGCCTATAATTGCTTTCACTGTGGTTTCTTCATATTCAAACAGAGGCATCATAACAGCCAGAAACCGTTTGACTACAAGGTCATACAGTTTCCACTCTTTATTAGAAAGCTTTCCCATCAAAGGAGGCTCTTCAGTCGGCACGATCGCATGGTGATCCCTCACTTTCGAATCATCTACAAACGATTTGTGCGGCTTGAGCGAACGTTGCAGAAGCTTATGAGCGATTTTAGCCGTATCACCTTGTTTACAGGCTTTTATGCGGTCCGGCAAGGTAGAAACCATATCAGACGAAAGGTATCTGGAGTCTGTTCTTGGATACGTGAGCACTTTATGCTGCTCATATAGTTTTTGGAGGATCGACAATGTTTCCTTAGCGGAATAATTAAAAAGCCTGTTAGCTTCTCTTTGAATCTCAGTCAAGTCATACAACTGCGGAGCAAACGTTTTTTTATTTTTCTTATTTACTTCATTTATATTTGCCTTTGAATTTAATGCGGCACTTTTTACCTGATCCGCAGTTTCTTCTGAGAAGGTGCGGTAGCTGTTTGACTTTTTGTCCTGCCATGTCAGCTGGACTCCTTCTCTCGTATCTGCCTTAACTCCGAAATACGTTTGCGGCTTAAACTGGCGGATCTCTTCCTCACGTTTTGCAATCATAGCGAGAGTTGGAGTCTGAACGCGTCCGCTTGAAAGCTGTGCATTAAACTTGCAAGTTAAAGCCCGGGTCGCATTTAAACCGACATACCAGTCTGCTTCAGCCCGCGCAACAGCTGAATAATAGAGGCTTTCGTATTTTCGGCCGTCCTTTAAGTTCTGAAAACCTTCTTTAATCGCTTTATCAGTTACAGAGGAGATCCATAGCCGTTTAACCGGCTTTTTCACTTTTGCTTTCTCAAGAATCCAGCGGGCAACTAGTTCACCTTCCCGCCCCGCATCAGTGGCAATAATAACTTGCCCTGCGTCCTTTCGATGGAGTTGGGTTTTCACTGTCTGAAATTGCTTCCCTGTCTGCTTTATCACCGTGAGTTTAAGCGGAGAAGGCAGCATCGGGAGGTCTTCCAGCTTCCATGATTTATATTTATTATCATAAGCTTCAGGGTCTGCATGGGTCACGAGATGACCTAGAGCCCATGTCACAATATATTTGTCCCCCTCAATAAAGCCGTTTCCTTTCTTATGACAATTCATTACTTTTGCAATATCTCTTGCCACAGATGGTTTTTCTGCAATGACTACTGATTTTTTCATAAACTGTATGCATCCTTTCTAGCCTGAAAAAAATAGTGGAAACTATATATGTCAGCCTCGGCTTTTTATAGCCCAGCGTAAAATATGTTCATGATAGTTTCTATGGTGCCATTATACCTTGCTGAATAAAAAAAGACATCCTCTTGCTGATATCAGCAAGGTTCACATGACTCGTCCGAGGTTATATGAGAGGAAAAGTCAGGGTCTTTAATGGTATGAGAGACTCCCTCAGCGTATTAAGGGTGTATTTGTGTAATTTGAGCACCCTATCGGTTAAATATGGAGGCGGTTTGTATAATTAGAAGCATATACGTGATAAGTGAGCCTCTATCTAGGGACCTATCAGCGAAAATAGGTCGTCTATCGGCGAAAGTCGGGGCTCAATCAGCAAAAATTCAAATCAATAAGCGAAAACCACGATCTATCGGCGAAACGCCTGCCCAAAAGAAAAGTAATCAGCTTTTAGCGGGAATGGTTTAAGGTAATTAATCTTTCCCTTCTTTCCTCCACGCACAAAAAAGACATCCTCTTCTGAGAATGCCTTTGAGCCCAGCGACGTCCTACTTTCACAGGGGGCGCCCCCAACGATCATTCGACTGGCTGCGGAGCCCGTTGACCGGCGCATCTCTTCGTCAACGGCTCTCTCTCGATGCTCATGCCCCTAGGGCATTCCGCGTCTCGTTCCCTTGTTTCCTTGACCTGCTTGGTCCCCGGACTCCTCGCTGGAGGCCTTTTATTCCTTAACCTCCCCCCTCACGGCAGGAAAAATGAACACACAAAAAAGACATTCTCTTCTGAGAATGCCTTTGGGCCCAGCGACGTCCTACTTTCACAGGGGGAGAGCCCCCAACTATCATCGGCGCTGGAGAGCTTAACTTCCGTGTTCGGCATGGGAACGGGTGTGACCTCTCCGCGATCGTCACTGGACATAT
>NZ_FOGT01000002.1 GCF_900111295.1 Salipaludibacillus aurantiacus
CAGAGTGGCTCACCACTCCGCACATGGTGGCTTTTTCATCCGCATTAGGTGGCTCAAAAGTATGCACTAGTGGCTCATTCTGTCTGCAATATTCAATTAAAAAGGAAAATATATACGGAGCGAGTACAGGCACCTTTTTCTACTCTTTCTTTTTAAAAAATCTATGTGTGTTAATATCTTGCAAATTTAGCTGTATTTATAGCACTACAACCTCTTTCATCATTTACTAAATATAAAAACGTCTGCTCGATGTCATAAAACATACGAACAGACATTATGTATTGATCCTTGTTATTTAAGTATTTACAGACTTTCGCCATTATCCGAACCGGTTATGTGAAGAAACCATTTCGACAAATTCCAGGGAGTCACTGTAACAGTAAATTACTTCCTGCTTTAAGACCGTATTCCTCGCTCCTATATTATGCATATTTCATAGAGTTTCACGTGGATTCAAAACCTTTGACATTGTGGTTTTTCATTTAACTTAATTGCATTTGATATCAAGAAAAGTGAGTCATTATTGAGCCAAAAACTATATTAAATCCTTGCGGGTAAAATATATTTAATTTACAGAAAAAATAATTATACATGAAAGAATTTTAAAAACCTGATCTTATTTCTCCAATTCTCTAGTACAAAGAGTACTCCCCAAATATCAAACTTGGTAAATGAGCAACAGACTAATTCGGTGATTGACTTTTTAATTCTATTTTTGTAGATTCTCTACTATGCATGTAATTCCTTGTGCACCTTCTATACATAATGTGACTAACCCATACTTTATACCTTCTCTGCCCATTTCGTGAAATAATTTTGTTTATTGCTCCTGTTGCACCAACTGATGACCTGTGCTATCACTCCACGTCCAATTGAATTCCTAGCTCTTTTATTACTGCAAGAGATTGTGCCGCAAAGGCATCATTTAATTCAATGATACTAATATCATTTAAATTTAATTTAGCTTTTTGTAATGCTTTCTTTGTAGACTCCACTGGACCAATTCCATAACCTCAGGAGACACTCCACTAACAGCTTGAGCTCTGATTTTTGGTTTTAGACCATAATATTCGACTTTTTTCTGGGTTGGTGGTTACACCTGCTAAAATACCAATTTATATGCTTTTTTGATTTCTTCGAGATTTGCAGTATCAATAAAAAATTTCATAGTCTCCTCCATCATTTTAATATTATTTTAGTTTAGAGATTTATTAACTCTCTTACTCTGGACATAACATGATCTACGGTAAAACCGAATTCTTCCAAGACCCTGGATTGTGGGCCCAAAGCACCAAAAAAGGTTAATGCCTAACACATCCCCGTGATCTTCTTCATAACGTTCCCATCCTAAAGTTGAATTCATTTCGATTGCTAAACGCGCTTTTACATGGGATGGAAGAACTGATTCCTGGTAATCCTTTGATTGGGATTCAAACAGATCCCATGATGGAAAATTGATGACGGATACAGATAGATTTTCCTTGGCCAACTCACGTTGGGCCTGTAAAGCTAACTGCGCTTCTGACACCAGGCACTGCAATTAAGCAGTTTCGTTACCATAAATATTCGCTTCCAAATAGATTGCTTTTTGGACAAGTTCTCCTTCATGCCAATCAAATTTATAATTAATATCAGTTATTATTGCAATATAATACTCCTTGTCCTCTTGGGGGATAGGGACAACCACAGACTCTCCAATTCTAGGAAGATAAGTCATATTATATTGATTAAAATCATATTGTACTCCCCACCCCTCATCTAAATTATGTACTGTAATAATAACTTCATTTTCTGAGATCACCTAAATTACTCCTCTGTGTTTATTATTTTATTTGTGTGTGTTACTTAAATATGAGCCCCTAGTTTATTTTTAATGCTTACTGCAAAGAAAACTCTTTTAATACTTCATCTTCAATATTTAGCTTCGCACTTGGGACAATTACACTTCCAGCCAGTTCTTTTTTTCTTCAATTATATTGTGTATGATTTTTTCTATAGTTAAGCTTCTGCCGAAACTCTCAAAACCTTTTACAATCGGAAAGTAGACAATGGCATTTTTTCTTGTCCAATTCGCTATGCCCGGTCAGTTGCTTGATTTTCTACTGCGGGATTCCACCAACGTGTGTAATGAACAACATGCTTTGCTGAAGTGATTGTTAATCCTGTACCTGCTCCTTTGGATGAAAGAATCATCACATCAAATCCAGAAGTCGCATTGAACTGACCAACAACTGATTGCCGTCGAGGTGTCATGCCGTTAATTATCATTCGGTTTATTTGTAAAAGCTCACTAATATGCTTCTTTAAAATAACTTGCATGCCACGATATTCAGTAAAAATAATCGCTTTCTCACCTTTGCTCTTGATTTTTTCTAATAACTTTAGCGTTTCTATTAACTTCTGCCCAAAATGAAGAAGACTATTGTAAATGGTCAACTTATTTATCACTGATCTCTAAACCTGCATTTATCTAAAACTGGATTAATAGACTCCTCGTCTTTTTACAACTAGATAAGAGAAGCCATTACACTTAGTCGAGTATTTCCTTTATTTAACTCAAACTGGTTAAATTGATTATTTATAAATATAACGCAAATAGAGTATCCTATCCGTTTGTATCTCAAACTTTAATTTGATGATTCAACAAGTTAAAAGCAAGGAAAATTAAGTAAAAGAATCTAAAATGAACGTAATCATTTATTATTTTCTTTTTATTTTTGGGCTTAGTACTGATTCCTTCTCTGGCAGAGGTAATCCTAAGTCTTTGTGCATTTCTGAGATCAATTTATACAAGTCTTCTCCAGTATTTACTCCAATTTGATTTGCGCTGATTACATTCGGAGCATCGTTGAATACTAAATTTACTTGGTTCAATGCTCCAAAAAATTTAACAGAGTCTCCATTTTGTTCTAGGTTAGAGCCATCTGAGATAACTGCTATGTTACCAGTTACCTCGGATAAAATTTTGTGCTTTGCTTCAATTCTCGATTCTTTTCTTCTTGCTTTGAGCTCTCTTTCAAATAGCTCTTCTTGAAATGCAAGTTGTTTTTGAGTAGCTTTATGTCCTCCATAAATTGCAGCTGTGGCACCAATTATTGCAGCAGTAAGAGTAATAATACCTGTTATTATCAATTCTGAGTCCATATTTTAATTGGCTCCTTTCGTTATTCTTTCTTAGGATAATATTTTGGAAGCTATTTACAAGAGGAACAAGGTAGCTACCTCTTAGATCCTCAAAGATTAATTCAAAATAAAGATTACATTTTTTCTGATTGTGCAATACAGCACTAAAATATACAAAGTGATAACAAGACAATTATATAAACTATTTTTGAAATAATTATACCTAATTATTTTCATTGGATGAATTTAATAAATATGTTAAAATATTCTGGAATAAGTACTACTTACTCAAATATAGGAGGAAATTAAATGCTCAACAAATTTGTTAAAGTAGCATTAGTATCTACTTCTTTTTCTCCTATATTATTAACATATGCTTTTATCCTTTGGTTGGAAGAAGACTCAATTTTAAAATTTTCTATAGTAATAGGTCTTGCTGCATTATTAGTGTTTTTATGTTTATTAATTATTAATTTTGCTAAAAAGAAACTTGAGATTATTAATTTACCAATTCAATCTATCAAGACAGCCGATGGAGAAGTAGTTGGCTTTCTAGTTGCTTATCTTCTGCCCTTTACTACTATTGCCTCAGAACAAATAAATGAGAGCATCTTGATTTTCATAATGAGTTTATTTTTTTTAATTATTTGGAGTACTAACTCTTATCATATTAACCCTTTACTCAGCGTATTTGGTTATCATTTTTACGAAGTTAATACGTCAAATAATATTTCATTTTTATTAATAACAAAGAGAGACTTAAGAGATACAACTTCAATTACTAGTACTGTTCAATTAACTGAATATATGGTCTTAGACATTAATAATAAGGGGGATAAAAATGTTTGACACTACCAATTTTTTTGCTTTAATGGTGGGCAGCGGTGAATATGTTATCAACAGAATTCGTCTTACACGTGATGCCCAAAAAGAGTTATCTTGCCTATTTAGTACTTCTTTAGAAAATGACTTGCTCGATAATGACCTCGAAGTTATTACTTTCGATGGAAGTTATAAACCAGATCAGGGGCAAATACAATCTATTTCAGAATATGAGATGCCAAATATATTTTTTGAAGCTATAAAATCTCCTGCTTCTTGTGAAATATTAGAGCTTAAGGAAGATAATGTTGATCATAAGATAAAAGCCATATTTACTGGTCTAATAAGAGAAGAAGAACCTATAATTGCATTTCAAAAGTTTAATAATTCTCAGTTTATTAATCGTAAAGGAGTAAGCTTATTTCATAATCAAGAAACATTTGACTTAACGTCAAAATTTGGGATAAATTTATTGGATAAAGTAGACTGTTTTTATCGGGATAGAAAGCTATATTTCAAGACATATTGGGTTGCTCGTCAAATTCTAGACTTATCTAGTTATTACAGAGAAGCTACTGATTCAGATGTTGATGACTTTATCAGTCTTCCCGCCTTAGCCTTAGAAGATAAAGAAAGTTTCAAGTCATATTCCGATTCTTTTATTAGAAGAAAAATTGCTATGATAAAAGATTCTGAAGTACTTGAAAATTACACACCTAGTATGATTAAAGATACAGCAGCAGAATATGGGGTAAATATTTCTTTAAATCGTTCTGACGACCAAGAACAAATAAATATTCCAAACGACAAAAAGGAAATAAAATCCATTCTTAAATTTTTGGACGAAGAAATATACAAAGGCCCTCTTTCAAACTCAACTTATGAAACCAATTCTAAAAAACGATATGTTAATAATTAATTCTAAAATACCTCAAATACCCATTAACTGTTATAACAGGAGTGGGTATTTTAATCTTAAACAGTAAATAGTACCGTTAGGTGATTCATTTCCCTTAAATATATTATACTTTACTAAACATATCCTTTATTAAGAACTTGTTCAAACTAAGTCGTTCCAAAATATTCCACGAATCCGCAAGATTCTTACCCTTTACTTCAACAATAAACTCGAGAGTAATTCTAAAAGACCCCGACATTAACCCTTCCAAATATGCATCTACACTCTAAAATAATTCAATTATATTTTTATAAAATTTTCCTTCTTCCGCTAATGCTCGTATTTTTTTTTCCAATACAATATTAAAATCAATTTCTCTTTCTAAAGATATAACTAATTCTTGTACAGTCATTAAAACAATATTTACACTTCGACCAGAGTTAAATGTAGCTAATGCTTCTTCAGAATAACCTGAAAAACTTATAAAAAATCCTCTGGTAAATCTAGATTTTGATGATACTTTTTCGTTAAATTTCACAAGTTCACCTTTATCTACTAATTTTTTTGTCCACTTAGCTTCTAATAAATAAATCTCATTTTTAAATGAAAAACTACCATCTATTTGTTCACCTATTAATTTAAAACTTTCTCTAGGACTTAATTGATTGCTTTTAAAAAAATCATATAAATATTTTTCAAAAGTGTATCCTCTTTCTTGACTATTGTTTAACTTAGATACTTTTATTAACGCCTCTAAATTTCTTTTAAAATCAAAATCGTTATTTGAGTGTTTTTCTACAGGTGCTAATTTCGCTCTGACTGATTTTCCCATTAATCTGTTTGCAATATCAACACATTTGTAGAATGTTTCTTTTTCATCATTTGAAATGTCCAAATGTAATCTTTTATAATCCAATAATTCCATCAATAATTTCCCCACAGTGACATTATCGAAGTCTGAGATAACACGTCTTAAAAGTTTAGCTTTAGATTCATAATCATACCGATGGTAAATATCAATATTAATAGTATCCAAAATAAAATCTTGAAAAGTTCTATTAGTAAAATCTAAAACATAACCATTCTCCATTTGAAATATTCTTTCAAAATATATTTTTTCATTAAAGCTAACGTTTGCCATAAGCAGAAACCACCAATCTAATAAAAATAATAAATTTGTAATTTGGGATTAGTTTTTAGTTATATTCATTATCAAATTAGTTTCTAACTTTTATACTTTTACCCAATACGGCTACTAAAGGTTAGTTAACATGATAATTAAATGATTGATTCTACTTTAAATTTTAATAATACAAAACAGCAGAAAGTCAACGTTTTCCAACGCCACTTCCTGCTGCCTATTAAAATTTAATACTTTACCAAGCTCTTTTGACTCTTCTTCAGTAAACGTAAGACCTTTCCCCATTTTCTCAAGGTCTGGGCACCACTCCCGAATGTCATACTTTGGCTCTAGTTTATTCCAGCTGATTAGGTTGAGTTCTTTCTTCCAGCCCTTTGGGGATTCGGATAAGACGCTGATATGCTTTACAATTTCAAATTCTATGTTTGCCATGATTTAACCTCCAGTCCTTTTATTAATGTGCTTCACTGTTTTCTCTGAGGTCGTGGTACACTTCATTGAACATATCGTCCATCAGGAACTGCTTGAAATCATTGTCCTCCAGCACTTTCATAAAGAAATTTTCATTGTTCTGCATACGGTCAATGACGAAGTCCATAAGCCCCACCATAAGGCCGAACGACTTCGCGCGGTGTATAGTGGTCACCTGCTTCAGCATGCTCTGAGTACCTCCGCATTAATTTCTCAAATACATAGCCCATTTCAAGATTTGACACGACACTTGGATGTAGGTCAATCTCAGAGAATCGTTTGACCGTCAGGTACAATGAATCATCTCGATCCATCTTCTCAATCTGTTTATCAAAATCGAAATAATCAATGATATCTCTTGCCACTAAGGAAAATCCGTTTATGTAATCTCTGAAGTATTCTGCAATATTATCAACATCATTCAAAAGTTTTTCAAAGTCATAGTTGCTGATGTTATTGAATTTTGGTTAGACGTACGGTTCAATATCTCGTCTCTAGCTTCTTCCGGCAGGTTCTTGTTGTACTGTACATATTTTTTCAAGACTTCATCCTTAGTGTCTTGAAGCACACAGTCAAAGCGTCGAAGGACTGCCATCGGCAGGATTACCTTTCCGTAATCGTCAAACTTATATGGTCCACCCAGTATTTCTGCAATTGTCCATAAGAAGTTTACTTTTTCCTAAAAGTTTACCATCAATCATTCTCCTTTTAATTGTTTTACTTTTTAATACATAAATGAATATGTTTCTAAATTTGATATGTAAAAAAATAGTTCTATTACTATTCTACCAATCTCTTAACTGTTAATAAATAGAATATACAAATTGTAAATCGAGTAGGGATAGCCATTACTGACTACCCCTCTCCCAGAACCACACGTGCGGGTCTACGCATGTGGCTCCTCCCGGTTATTCTTCTTTGAATAGCGTTCATAGTAAATAGTTCTGAGGCTGACTAAGCCGATTTCTTCGAAATAACTATTATCTAGTGCGGTATGAACCATGTGGGTCTTAGAACATCTCCACGCTGTCATGCGGATGGGATGAAGACTTTCTTCGTTCCATCCATTCTTTCTAAGCACTCTATATAAGTTATTCCGATAACGCCAGCTTCTCAGTTGAATCATACGTTACCGTCTTCGTAACCATGTATCCCATTTCTTGAAATTCGCGGCCACATGCCCAAAACAAAAGTAGTTTGCCCAGCATCACAGATAAGGATTTAGGGTGTCATCAACCAATACCTCAATACTAAGTGTTTGATTTCGTCTCGTTAATCTTTTGACCTTTCCTTTGAATATCTTTTCTTTCTTAGGCGCAATGCCTCGATAATTCAGATAGAACTCGTATCCAAGAAATGTGAATGGTTCTTCTTCGGCATTGACTATGACTGATTTTGTTGGATACACCGTTAATTTCATTTCATTTTCAACATATTTCTTGATTCCACGCATCACTCTTTCACTGCCTTTGGCACTGCAACATAACACAATAAAGTCATCTGCGAATCGCACGATTAGGTGCCCTCGTTCCAGTTATCGGCGATGGACGGGGTACCCTTCTGTTCTCCCCGGACTTCTGTGCTTTGGCAACTGTCCGTTTCTGTCCACTTCCACACGTCATCAAAATGGTCGTTTGATCACTCTTCACGGGTCACACCCTTCGCACGGCGTTATACTGGCCTTTACTTTCCTGCCGTACGGTCTTATAAGCGCCTATCAATAAACGTTCGCATCGAATATTTATGCGGTTTCCTATGACAACACGGAGAGCAGTTGTAAAATCACCCATTATGATGAGGAATTGTCTATCGGCAGGTGCGATCTTCATTTTGAAAACCGGAGCAAAGATCCTGTAACATTTAATGTGGCGTTTTACGACCGCTACTGGTACGAAAGCGAGCATCGTTCACTCTCGCTGTTAAACGATAGTAGCCCCTATGAGGTAACACTAGAGGGAAATGCAAAGAAAGTCGTCTCCCTCGAAAAAGAGATTGATGTATCTAATGAGACCGATCCTATTCAGCGCATGGAGTTTGATGAAGTTAATATAATTATTTTTTCAGACGATGGGAGGAGAGAACTTTAGAGAGAAATGGTTTGCCAGTATTAAAAAGCTGCAGGGTCAACGTCCGCAGCTTTTTTATAAACTAATAGCAAATAACTAATCAAATGATACTGTTCTACTACCTCACCTAATTTTAGAAGTAAACAGATCACATTTTTAAAATTACATATGAGCCAGAATTATAAGAAGCCCATTAACCGGTCAGTAATTTAAATTGGTGAGTCATTTCAGAGTCTTACTATGAGGAGCGATATAATAGCAGGATTGCCTCGGACAGGATCTTTGCCCGAGGTCTTTTCTTTTAATACTCGGTAATTATTACCTGCAACAATAATAAGAATACGGAGGATAAGGGGGATAAGGAGGATAAGGAGGATATGGCGGGTAAGGAGGGTAATAGTAGTATGGGGGCCTTGGAGTTAATAATGCTCCAGCTGCCAAACCAGTTAAAAACGGAAAACCTAAGCCTGTCCCTCCAAAACCCAGACCTGGTAGCGCACCAAAGCCTGAACCAATTCCTCCTAACCCAATACCCGGAAAAAATCTCTGGTCAGATCTAACTTCGTTATAGTTATAATAGTTACTATTCATTTTCTTCCCCTTTCGTCATCTGTTTTTCTAACAACGGATGATTACCACGTCTGCGTTCATGAGTATGTGACAAAACAAATATATCCCTGACTTTATTTAATACATCCTATTCATTAGTCATTTATCTATAATCTTGTACGAGTATAATTGTGCAGGAGCCTAGTTTGTAAAAATTCTGTTAGAAAAGTATTTGTCTTTTACGGGGCTCTGACTATACTCATTCAAATCAGAGCGCCATACCCATTTTCTATAAAGTGGCGTATTATTATCACTATATAGGTGATTTCTTCCGCTAGATAATTAAAGAAAAGCTCTCTGGCGCCCTTAGTGATATTATAAAATTATGATTGGGGGAGGGATAGTAGTGAGTATACAGGATATTCTTAAAATCTTAGGTATTATCATGGCTATGAGTGGAGGTATAATCGTTAGCTTACATGGTTCTGATTACTACTTAATTATCACTGTGCTTGGAGTTATATTGTTTTTAATAGCTAAAATGACCGATTATTTAAAAAGAGCGCCACTTAGGGCGCTCTTTTTTATGAATAAGAATTACGGACCCTCGTCCGCAGTACTTTTTTAATAAGCTGATTTTTTTACCCCTATCGGAAATTTCAACCATAATTTTCTTACAAGCCTCAGGATCCAGTAGAAAAAGAAAAAGTTAAAAATAAGTCCTATTGCGGCAATATCGATTCTTGCGAAGGGCTCATAAATCGCCAGCCACGGTACGGGAAATCCGTATTCCACGAATCCTTCTCCTGAATAAACACCTATTACCGGAACAAAAACGCTCAGGCCAGTGAG
Organism: Salipaludibacillus aurantiacus; assembly: GCF_900111295.1. Lineage (GTDB taxonomy): Bacteria > Bacillota > Bacilli > Bacillales > Salisediminibacteriaceae > Salipaludibacillus > Salipaludibacillus aurantiacus. The sequence goes on from NZ_FOGT01000002.1 coordinate 9,923, forward strand.
GAGATAACTAACAATATATAATCGGTGAAAAGGTTTTTTACTCATATCCCATAAATAAAACACTGCGGCTCCTAATCCAAGGAATAAGGCCATCATTCCGGCAAGTAAGGTTACATGGCTAATATTCTCAAATGTCATCATAGAAATCGAGCTAAGTACAATGAAAGTTAATACAATAAAGAAGATTTTCCAAAACCGGTTGGACATGTTATCCCACTCTTTCCTCAGAAAAGTTAATTAACCTGTATCAACACCTTCAAAGCAGGAGTCTAATCTCCTTTAAATAATATATACCTCCCTTCTGTATCTGTTAGAATACTGTTTTTAAAATAGAGGCCTCTTTATTTATTCCTCTAAAACTTTTTTCACGAAAAACTAGTCCCCTCTCCCCTAAAGCTTATACGAATAAATCTCTTCATCAAATTCCGCATCTATTAAGCCACTGTCGCTAAACCCGTGCTTCATATAAAACTTTTTCGCGCCGATGTTATCCCGGGTGATGCTTAGCACAATTTCGTCTACATCAAAATAATCTAAAATATATTTAATCGTTGCTTTTAAAAATGAACCGCCTAGCCCCTCCCCCTGGTAACTAGTCAATCATAAACCTGTCGAGCCAGATATAACGGTCTGTTTTACTTTCGGCTCCGATCATCATAAAGCCGACTGCCGTACCTTTTCTAAATAAGCCATAGCATTGCCAGTTATGTTCCGTATCAAAAACCGACTCGAGAAGGGAAGTTTCATTACTCTCAATAAAAGCTTCCTGGCTTTTATCCGGTCTTAAAGCAGCTACCTCGCGCCAGTTAGACGAATCTACGGGAATGATGCTCAGGTTTTCCATACTAAAAACTCCTAATCTTTTTCTTTCCGCTGATTGCCTTCCTATTTTATGCTAATTCTGTTACGGGCTGGCCCTCTCTCAGGTTTCATTTCGTTAAAACATATGCACCCACGTTACGTAAAAACGCCAAGTGTCCAGCACTTGGCGTTTGATTGGCGTATATATTTCGCAGATGCCTATAAACGTTAACAGGCAAAAGTTAGACTTGAACGAGTTCTTTTTTACTTAAGCCGAGCGTTTCAGCTGTTGACATTTGAATTTCCTTCAGAAGTTCAGGGTGCTCCATTAAAGCCTTGCCGTATGAAGGCACCATTTCTTTAAGTTTTGGTTCCCATTCTTCGAGATGCTCCGGAAAACACCTTTCTATTAAATCAAGCATGACGTGAACGGCAGTTGACGCACCTGGTGAGGCGCCTAATAAGGCTGCGATCGAACCGTCCTCGGCTGTGACGACTTCGGTTCCAAACTGCAGCGTCCCTTTGCCGCCAGCTTCTGTATCTTTTATGACCTGAACACGCTGGCCGGCGACAACTAAATCCCAGTCTTCGCTTTTAGCGTCTGGAATAAACTCGCGAAGCTCGTCCATCCGTTTTTCTTTAGATAAGAGAACCTGCTGAATGAGGTATTTAGTTAACGCCATCTCTTTGGCGCCGGCAGACAGCATCGTCAGTACATTATCCGGTTTAACCGACGACAGTAAGTCAAACATCGACCCCGTCTTTAAAAACTTCGGTGAAAAACCTGCAAATGGTCCAAATAGTAGCGATTTTTTATTATCAATATAACGGGTATCCAAGTGAGGCACCGACATTGGCGGCGCGCCGACTTTCGCTTTCCCGTAAACTTTCGCATGATGCTTTTCAGCTATAAACGGGTTATTACAGACTAAAAACATACCGCTTACCGGGAATCCGCCGATATGTTTCCCTTGAGGAATGCGGGTTTTCTGTAGTAAGTGCAGGCTCCCTCCCCCGGCTCCAATGAAGACAAAGTTTGCCGTGTGGTGTCTGACTGAACCGCTTTCAAGGTTCAGAATTTTGAGTTCCCACAAGCCATCGCTGTTTCGTTTAATATCTTCAACTTCATGCTTGTATTTGACGGTAATATTCTGATTTTCCATGTGGGAAAACAACTTGCGCGTTAATGCGCCAAAATTAAGATCCGTCCCCGAATCAATCTTAGTTGCCGCTACAGGTTCATCCAATGAACGGTCTTTCATCATAACCGGAATCCATTCTTTCAATTTTTCCGGATCATCACTGAATTCCATTCCTTCAAACAGAGGATTTTTAGACAACGCTTTAAATCGTCTCTCTAAATAAGAGACATTGTCTTTTCCTTTAACAAAACTCATGTGCGGAATCGGTCTGATAAATTCCGCAGGATTTTGCAGCAGATTGCTGTCAACTAGGTAAGACCAGAACTGTACGGATGTCTGAAAATGCTGGTTAATATTACACGCTTTACTGATATCGACAGATCCATCCGGCTTTTCAGCTGTGTAATTAAGTTCACAAAGTGCGGCATGCCCAGTCCCTGCGTTATTCCATTCGTTAGAACTCTCCTCACCGGGACTTGAGAGTTTCTCAAAAACTTTGATCTCCCAGTCAGGCCTTAACTCGTGCAGCATCGTTCCTAAAGTAGCACTCATAATTCCGGCACCAATTAAAATGACATCTGTGTGAGTTTCAGTGTTGTTCATCTTATACCAACCTTTTCTCGTAGAATTACCAGATAAGGTGAAGGCATCACCTGCAGAGCGGCCTGCTTCACACTTTGTCTGTCACAACAAATATTTTTAAGAGAGTAGATTAAATTTTTTCATAGTTTAAAATATTTATTATCATATAACAAATTCAGGATATTTACAAGGTGGCAATAGGGTAAATTAGCCAAAAGAAAGCCCTGAATACACTAATAAATGAGGCACATGTGAGTTTAACAGTTAATTTCCGTCCTGCCGGCAAAATTAAGTTTCTGCCAGTCTGCATTTCTCTTTTCTTCCGTCCACTCTCTTAAAGTCTGGCTTGGTCACAAACGAAAGACGTACGGCTAATTAATTTTAAAATAAAAGTTATGTGGCTATTCCCCTTAAGTAAGCGATTACAAACTCTATTTTACACTATTTACACTATGAATTCATAGTTTTGATTCCTAATACGTCATTCACTGGCTTTTTTTGAGAATGGGGAGACGTCCTCATGAGGGATTTGCTGCTGATCAAGCTGATGCAGCAGAGGCGCCGCATCGTTTTTATGGACCGCTATCCTCTTCTTCCGTTTCATGTGTAATGTGATGGCGTAGTAATCCGTCGAATCGGGGAACATGCCGTAAAAATCATCCCCAATCGATATCTCTTCAACTTTATAAGAACGAAACTTCTCCCATGGAATTCTTTTCTCATCCAGATAAAGTCCGTCTTTTGTAAGAAAAAAGCTCGGTATGGTCATTTGCCAAACCGACATTAAAGGGATCCATAAGATGAGCATCGCATTAGGAAATGAAAGATCGCTGCTGAATATAATAAAAATTATTCCTATCGCCAGGCCCCCAAATGCAAACCATTTCTTTATGCGCCAGTCACGGGACCGAACACTTAATGGACGGACTTGTCCATAACCAGTGACGAGACGGACATCGTTCCCGTTAAAAAGAGCGTCTTCAGATTTCCGAATCATTTTTCGCGTACGAACCAGATTAACAAGAACAACAAATCCAATTAACACTGCAACACTAATAACCCACCACTGCATAATTTTCACTCCTAACTCTGCATAGATTTTATTGAAGCCTGTCTCCCGACGCTATATCGGTTGGCATATAATCAACATCCAATTATTAGAAGTACGGAAACGCTACCGGTAAAGTTTCGCCAATTCACTTATGCCTCTCTTATAAACTCAACGAGATACTGCCTTTCCTGCTCATTCAAATCCTCTAATGCTGATGTAAAGTGGTTAACGATTGCCAGCATATCCGTGCTCATTCCGTCGCTCGCAGAATCAATCATCATTCCGATGACGGCCCCGGTGAACGTCGCTATCTGAATAGAAGGAGCCGCTGAGACGTTTACGAGATTGACCGTTAAGTTTTTTACCGTCCTTCCCTGGCTGTTCAAATGAACAAGCAGCACGCCAATAAAAGAGGCGCACAACTCCACTTTCGACTGCCCGGTACTGAATTTTTCGAGCAGCTGCTCAATTCCAGTGTCTGAGTCCTCGCTGTGGTTGTTTATAAAATGAAGAACTTCCCTCTTGATTTGGGCCCATTCCTGTTGATCTGTAAGATGAGCGTTATTTTGCTCAAACAGGTTCTGCGACTTTTCCGTAGGGACATATACGACAAGGGACCGGCCAGTTTCGTTCGGGTTAATGGTGTAGGTGCGCTGCAGGAAACCGTGCTTTTCCAGTTCCTTTAACACATCGTAAGCTGTCCATTTGCTCACGCCTATGGACTCGGCAATATCTGAATAATGCACCGGCTGATCCGATGATGAATGCATTTGAACAATTTTTTCTAAAAATTGTTTGCGGCGGTTTGTCAGTTTCATGCTCACTCCTCCAATCATTTGCTGTTTCCGCTGGAAGGTTCCTTCTATTATAACTTGACACAGTTTGAGACTTTAAGTTATAAGAATGGTAGAAGGTTTTTTGGTCTTTTGGGTGTTATAGAGTTAGCTTATCGCATTTGCAGTTTTCTATCCATAAATGAGTTTAGCTTGGAGCGTGGTTTATACGGATTTAGTTTTATAAGCTAGCGGGTGATCTTAAATCAGCAACATAGTTTTTAAAAAAAGGGGGACTTAGGATGCGCAGACTTTACACTCTTTACTGCAGACTGTTTCAATTCGTTTTAAAACAGACGGCTTATTTTCTTCCGTGGCGGCAGCCTGAACTTTTAGAAGGGGAAAACAGCTTAAAGCAGCTGCCCGATTTGGTAAAACAGAGAGGGCTGCATCGTGTACTGATCGTCACAGACAAAGGAATTACTGAGCTCGGTCTGATGGATGACCTCCTTAGAGGGCTACACGAAACAGAAGTAAGTTATGAGGTGTATGATAAAACCGTTCCCAACCCGACCATTGAGAATATTGAAGAGGCGCTGGGGCTTTATAAGCGCCAGCAGTGCGAAGGAATCATCGCTTTTGGAGGCGGGTCGCCAATAGATTGTGCAAAGGGTGTTGCCGCCCGGGCTGCCAGGCCTGATAAATCCCTCTCCGAGATGAAGGGGCTCTTAAAAGTGAGAAAAGACATCCCTCCCCTTTTTGCAGTTCCGACAACTGCCGGAACAGGGAGTGAAGCGACCGTAGCCGCTGTAATCTCCAACAGCGACACGCATGAAAAATACGCAGTAAGTGATCCGAAGCTGATTCCTCACGCGGCTGTTCTCGATCCTCTCCTGACAAAGGGCCTGCCTCCGCATATTACCTCCACGACAGGCATGGATGCGTTAACGCATGCCGTTGAGGCGTATATTGGAAGAGGCAACACTGCACAGACAAAAAAGAACAGCCGGGAAGCCGTCTCGTTAATATTTAAGAACCTTTATTCTGCCTACAGTGACGGCTCGAATATGACTGCAAGGAAGAACATGCAAAAAGCGTCATTACTGGCCGGCATGGCGTTCACCCGCGCCTACGTAGGCTACGTCCACGCCATCGCCCATACACTGGGCGGGTTTTACTCGGTGCCGCACGGACTGGCTAATGCTGTCATCCTCCCTCATGTGCTGGAATACTACGGGAAACCGGCGCATAAACCTCTGGCTGAATTAGCCGACGTCGCCGGACTGACGCAAGGTGCCGAATCAGATGTCATTAAAGCCAGAATCTTTATTGATGCGGTAAAAAAGCTGAACAAGGATATGAACATTCCAGAAAAAGTGAGCGGGATTCAGAAAAAAGATATTCCTCTTATGGTAGAGCGGGCCCTGGCAGAAGCGAATCCGATGTACCCCGTGCCAAGGATTCTTCATAAAGAGGATTTAATGAAGCTTTATTATAAAATTAAAGCATAATGTAAGGCTTCTGGAGGCTAGGCAGGTGAGGTGTTGTCCACTCATTCGTTCATCTCGGCGATGAGTGGATTTTATATTTGTTTTATCGTCCGCTCACTTGAGCAATCGCTCCTCGAGAAGACCATATACCTCTTTTATCGTCCACTCACTTGATGAATCGCCCGATGAGAAGACCGTATATTCTTTTTATCATCCGCTCACTTGAGCAATCGCTCCCCGAGAAGACCTTATATCCCTTTTATCGTCCACTCACTTGATGAATCGCCCGATGAGAAGACCGTATATCTCTTTTATCACCCACTCACTTGAGCAATCGCTCCTCGAGAAGACCATATATCCTTTTTATCACCCACTCACTTGAGCAATCGCTCCTCGAGAAGACCATATATCCTTTTTATCATCCGCTCACTTGAGCAATCGCTCCCCGAGAAGACCTTATATCCCTTTTATCATCCGCTCACTAGATTTTCCGCTCGTCAAGTTTCTCATAAATGATTTTCACCTATAATTACTCTCCTTTTAACTCTCCAACTTCAAAAAACACTTCTGCAGCCGGCAATAAACAGAGTGAAATTTTAGCGAAACGACGGTCCTTCCTTATGTTTATGTTATAATAGAAATACTAGTTGATATTATGACCTGTTACTAATTGAAATGCGGAAGGAATGAATCTATTTTGGCAAATACCCATACGTTTTCTAAAGGGGAAGAAATAGCTAATGCCACGGTGCATGGGATTGGTGTCCTGTTAAGTATTGCTGCTTTAGTTATTCTGATTGTATTCTCATCCCTGCAAGGCACTGCGTGGCATATCGTCAGTTTTACACTGTTCGGAACCTTTATGACTCTTTTATACACCTCCTCTACCCTTGTCCACAGTTTCCCTCCTGGTAAAGCAAAGGATTTTTTTGAGATTATGGATCATTCATCCATTTATTTTTTCATTGCCGGCACGTATACGCCTTTTTTATTTATTGCTGTAGAGGGAACGCTGGGATGGATTCTCTTCGGCATTGTCTGGGGGCTTGCGATCGCCGGAACTGTCTTTAAGTCTTTTTTTGCGAAACGGTTCCTCCATACGTCCACCCTGCTTTATGTCTTAATGGGATGGATGATTGTGTTTGCCTGGGGCCCTTTAGTGGAAAACGTGCCAGCTCACGGCATCGTGTTTTTAGTTATTGGCGGCATTTTATACACCGTCGGCGCTGTCTTTTATGTATGGAGAGGGTTTAACTACCATCATGCGATCTGGCATGTCTTTGTACTCGGAGGTTCTGTCATGCACTTCTTCTCAGTGCTTAGTTTGCTGAATTAATTATTAGTCTTTAGAAAAGTTTTGCCATCTTAAGAGGCAGCAATTTAAATTATGCCCATAAGAAGCTGAGACAAAAGAATAGTAATCATAAAGAAAGCCGAACAAATCTTATGATTTTTGTTCGGTTTTTCGCTTTTGTAACTTCTGATGAATAGTAGTCATTTCAGTCCGCTAGGCGGACGCTTGCCCAGGGGCTTGTCTTCAGCTAAATTCAACTCAGCCTGGAGCTTCGTTGAATTGGATCTTCAGACTGCGCTTAATCCCTCGGGCGTCGCCGCCTTCTGTCCTTCAATCAAAAGAGCCTGAGGCTTTTTAATATGTGGTAAAACTAAAAGTGACCCACGTTTCAAACTGTCTGATAAAATTATTGTTCGTCTTTTACAAACTTGTTTTTAGTTTTGTCCCGGCCTCTTGTTTGGCACCTATAAAACTTATCTCTGTAATCTACCCTGTATTAGATTTTATCTAAACAGTTCATTTTGCTGTTCCGTATATTTTTCAATTTAATAAAATGGGGGTTATTGAACAATGGAACCCGCGTCTTTTTTCTTCTTAATATTAGTAACTGCAAATCTGACTATTAAGTAAATAATAAAAGCATTTAACAGTAATGCAGCAGGGTTTATGTGCAAACCAGCATTTCCATTGAAAAAGTTACCGAAAAACCATGCACTGGATGGTTCTCGTTGATATATCGTTATATATTTTAACGGAAAACCATAAGTGAAACTTCCTATACCTTCATAAAAAAATTTACTTGGTAAAACAAAAGGTACTAAAAGACAGATGATTAAACTCCAACTCATATGTTTCCTGTTCAGCCTTCTCAAAGAACCCCTCCCTTATCGAATTCTTATAATTAGCGACATTTCAGCTGCAACAGCTTGTCCTATATCCCTTCCGTAGCGTTATTATAATAAATACGTGAAGAAAGCTCTCTGGATCTCACCTATATATTTACCTTTCAATAAAATAAGTATCGTAAGGTTCCTTAAAAATATACCCGAGCTTTTTAGCCAGTTCAACGGATTCAGCATTAGCTCCATCCCAACTAGGGTATTTCCCTCTTTCAAGACAATCTAATATCAAGGCTGATGAGACAATTGTTGCTAACCCTTTCCTTCTATGGTCAGGATGACTGGCAACTTCAATCTCAATTCCTTCATCGTATATACTAAATGATGTTGCCGCTGATACAACTTTTCCTTTATGTAAAATAGCATAACCTATTCCCCTATTTACGAAGTCATCAATAGAATCAAATTGACTTATAAAGTCTTCTGACAGCTCTTGAAAAGAGGGTTCTTTTGCTAAATTCTTATCCACTAGCTTAATTTCGTAGCCTTCTTGTAATGAAGAAATTAAGTGCTGTATATGGTTCCTTTCTAAATGGTCACGATTTTTTTCAAACCTGTACCGCTGAAATTTCTCAAATGACCCGCTATGAACACTCTCTACTCGTTCTTTCCATTCTTCAGAATCAACAATTGCGAGAGTAAATTCAGGAAGGTTAAAAAGTAATTCTTCAGCTTCCTTTGTATGGGGATCTCCAGCATAAAACACAAAAATCCCGTTAGTTATCTGAGCTACACTTGGATCTTCAGGGTCGTCCACCCAAGCAGTTCCCATATGTCCTTAAAGATATGAAAGTAAAATAGTGCTATCAATCTTTTCAAACATTGGCAATAACTTTTTCCTCACACTGCTATCTGCTTCATATATCATTAAATTCCTTCTTTCTAAAAATTATTAATTTCCAATAAAGTAACTATTACCATAATGACTTTTATTCCGGTAAATATCTCTCTTGTTTGCATAACGAAGCACCCTACAACATCATTAAGTATCGCTCTCCATTAGTGCAGGCACTAACACTGACAAATCATCAAATGATTCCCGTCTGGGTCTTTAAAATTGAACCAATGATTATTTTCAATTTTTGTAGTAATTTCAACGTTTTTGTTATTCATATACTGATAAGCTTGTTTTATATTAGTTGTATTAAAATGAAAAGGTGGTGCTTTATAGGTATTTTCTTCTGAAAATATTTTGCTGTCTAGTACGATACCTGTTCCTTTCATAGGCATGATGTATAAATGACCAAATAAAATCTCACCATCTGCAGGTAACCCTAATATGTCACAATACCAGTCACGTGCTCTTTGAATGTTACTAACTGGAATAAATACAGTTCCAATTTGATTTAAGATTGGTTTTGGCTTCATAAAATCTCCATCCTGTCTAAATATATTTTGATGTTATACTATCTGCTAGTTTCCTAGTTGAAAGACCCCTCCTTAATTTTAACATTATTTTCCAGTTAATAAGGATGTAAAAAAGCCGCAATTGCAGCTTCCGGAATATCTACCTGTTGTACTGTTTACTCAGCTGCTTTTTTATTTAAAGAAAGGGTTGCTTTGTTCCGGCTTTTTCTTCATAACTAGACCGATGCCTGCAAAAATAATTCCAATAAGCCCGCCAATGAAAAACATCATATTTAATTCCTCTTTTCTCATCATGCTGAACATAAAAGGGCCTCCTGAAAAGCAGATCAATCCCCAGCCAAATGCTATGAGCCAATACTTCATAACATCTATCACCCCTGTAATAATTAATTACCTCTCCTCAGGGATTTATTTGACTCTTTCTTTTTAATGTTAGTCACTTTGGGCTCATATTCGCTTATTACTTCAAAAGTATCCTGAGTCGTCATAAATAAATGATGTTCCACAGAAAATGCTTCACTCCCAGGACCAGAAAGCTGGTCATGCCAACCAATAAAATCAGAGTCAGTCATTTTGTAAAAGCACCATTCTTTATTATCCGGCCCAAAGGCTGTTTTTCTAGCTTCTGATGCTATTTCTACGAGATCCCCTCGTTTAAATTCTTCTGTAAATCGAACAGCCCAGACAAACATCCCATTCCTGAACTCTCCATAAGTAAAATGAAATTCATTTTCTAAGTTATCATTAAATATAAATTTTAACCCTTCTTCTCCATAAATCATTTCTTTAAAATGCAGTGAGCCATTAAAGTTTTCAATTGGCTCCCATACTTCTAATTTTCTCTCACTCATGAATAATCACCTATCTTTAAATTTAATATCTCATTTTGTTTATGAGATGATTTAGGCTGATACGAATTAAAATGGGACATCATCTAACTTTATTGGTGTCTTCTTTCCTTGCTCCCAGTCCTTTCTGATAATCGCATAAACAAGTGCATCTTCAACTGAGCCATCGTCATTTTCCCACGAATCCCGCAGATAGCCTTCTTTTTGAAAGTGACACTTATAGAAAACTTTTCTCATTGCGTAATTATCGTGGCGGGTATACGCCTCAACCCTTATCTTTTCTGTTGAACTTGAAAAAATATAATTAGCTGCCCATTTAACAGCTTGTTCTCCATATCCCTTGCCACGCATCTCATTAGCTAACCTTACGTCGTATAATAAAGGCATGGTATCAGACATATCACTTAAAATGATTAACCCTGTCTTTTTCTTATTTTTCTCTATCCAAAATGTTTCTTTATCATCTTCATACCATCCCGCTTTGTACCGCTTTATTATCTCATCTTCTGAAGGCGAAGGATCAGCTTGAAAATTCCAACTATTATTTGTATAAAGATTTACTAATTCACTTAATTCATTGTTTAGTTTTCTAAAAGTTAATTGCCCCATCATTTTCTGCTCCTTACTTTAACATGGTCCCCAGTGGTCAAATATGATTAAATAACTATTCAGCTTCCTGGCCGTAACAATAATACTTCGTTAACTCACCATTTTATAAGCGTAATTTAGTTAAACCTGTTTTTGAGGCATAAAATCTGAAGGGCTTAAACCTTCTGATTCTATGACTATTGCAGTAAGACCTGTATGAGTGGACGTTTCGTGTCCCTCGCCTTCTTCCCAAAAGATGGCATCCCCTGTTTTAACCCTTATAGCGGAGATGTCATCACTTCGAACCCAGCCTTCACCAGCTACAATAAGAAGTAATTGAGGCACCACAGCTTTATGAAATCCTATAATTCCGTTAGTTTCTAAATGCATACAACCAATTTGAACAGCTTGTTCCAGTTGCGCAATACGAGACATTACAAAATTAGAATTAAAATGAGTAACCTTTTTTCCTATTTCCTTATCAAATCTATAAATTTTCAAATAAACTCCCCCCCTGTTTCAAACAATGTACTTTTTAGTGCTAACCTTTTCTTTTGCTAAAAAGAGTGAATGGTGTTTCTGCTAGCTATAAATGACTGATTGCTGACAGCGTTGTCTGTCCGGGATTTGTCGAGTATACTGTCATTAAAAAGCTGCAGAAAGGAAAAAAGAGACCCAAAGGATGTTGACCGTCACCACAACGTTCATCCTTTGGATCTCTCCCAAAACTATGGTCATTATAACACAGTATTTACTCATTCAACAGCAGGATCCAACTCTTTTTTGTTAGGAGTACGGAAATTGTCCCCTGTCCAGTATGTAGAGAAAAGCTCAATGTAATAGGCAGCCGGAATAGGATCTGGAAACAAATGAATGGGGACCGTTCTAATTTACGCATTAGACGCCTCAAATGTGATGATTGTCTTACTATTCATCATGAGTTACCAGATATTTTAGTTCCTCATAAACATTATGATGCCGCCTCTATCGAGGCAGTTGTTCATCCACAAAATAAGATCAAAGATCGCTTACCAGTCGGAGCGGAATCTTCTACGTTAAGTCGTTGGATCCGCTGGTTTTCTTTATGGTTAACCGACGCCATTCGCTGTCTTCGAGCCATTATGCTTCGCTACTTTATGCAGGTACCGAATCCATCATCCCCAAGGGATTCGTCCGTACTTCATTTGATTGGGGAATTTGTAGGTATTGAAGATGGTTGGCTGACACGTCTTGTCCGTCCCATCGTCAATACCCATTCTTGGTTACAGACCCGTTTTGCGTACCTGTCCTCCTTGAACAGATCATAAAGTAAGAAAGAAATCATTTTTCTTACAAGGGAGGACAACGTGATGAGTCAACGCGAATCACAAGAAGAAGTTGCCGCAGCACGAATGGAGATAATTGCACCTTTAGTTGCCAAAGGAATAGACTCAGGGCAAGCTAAGTATCTCCGGGACAAAATTTGTAATCAGACTGGATTATCTGAACGAACGATCCGGAGGTATGTCAAAGCTTACAATGAGGCAGGGTTTGAAGGATTAAAGCCAAAATTAAAAGGTAGAAGTGGCACTAGCATTATTCCTGATGACATCTTGGAAGAAGCCATTTATTTAAGAAGAGAAGTTCCGTCCAGAAGTATCTCACAGATCATTAAAGTATTGGAAATGGAAAAACGCATACAGCCTGGTGAGATAAAGCGAAGCACGCTTCAGGAACAAGTAAGCAGGCGAGGATTCAGCTCCCGTCATATACGACTTTACAATGATCCTGGAGTAGCATCGCGTCGTTATCAGCATGCACATCGAAACGAACTCTGGCATTCAGATATTAAATATGGTCCTTATTTGCCAATAGGTCCGAACGGTAAAAAGGAACAAGTGTATCTTGTAGTTTTTCTGGATGATGCGACTCGCTATATGATTCATGGCATGTTTTATCGAACACTCGACCAAACCATCGTTCAAGAGGGTTTCCGCCGATCAATCAGTGAGTATGGAGTCCCTGAACGTGTTTATTTTGATAATGGTAAACAATATAAAACAAAGTGGATGAGCAGAGCATGCGCAAAGTTGGGTACCCGATTATTATATGCAAAGCCTTATTCGCCAGAGTCTAAAGGTAAAGTAGAGAGGTTTAATCGGAATGTGGATGTGTTTCTTCAAGAGATTCAATTGAATCCACCTAAGAGCCTGGAACAGCTGAACAGGCAGTTTTATTTTTGGGCTAAGCAGTGGTATCAGGAGAGTTCACACAGTGCCCTGCCAGATGGAGAAACTCCTCAAAGTGTATTTCAGAAAGATTCTGAACCAATTCGCTATATTGACCCCGAGGAACTCAGTCGCGCTTTTCTACATACTGAAAGCCGAAAAGTAGATAAATCAGGTTGTATCAATTTCAGAGGCGAAAAATACGAAGTAGGTCTGTCATTTATCGGTGAACAAGTTGATGTCGTCTTTGATCCTTGTGACATTTCAGAATTAACAATCGAATATAAAGACCATCAACCGTGGCAAGCAACAAAACTGGTCATAGGGAAAACCACCGGGAAGCGCCCTGAAATGCCGAGAGGTATTGACCGTGTGACCAGTGATCGCTCCCGTGTCCTTGATGCCGCAGAAAAGGTAGAATTAGAAAAAGATCGCATTCAAAAACCTGTGATCTCCTACAAAGCGGTGGAAAGGAGATCACGATAATGTTTGAAACCTTTTATGGCTTTAATAACACACCATTCAGCAGGACGGTTCCTTCGGAATCATTATACGAAGCACCTCGTTTCGAAGAAGTGATAGGAAGATTACATTTTGAGGCCAGTCACCAGCTATTTATGGTCGTAACTGGAGATGCAGGAACCGGAAAAACAACACTTCTTCGCCGTTTTACAGATGAACTGGATGTGCAGGAGTATCAAGCGCTTTATCTATCTGATTCCAAATTAACCCCTCGACACTTCTACAAAGGGCTATTAGAACAGCTTGGCTGTGAAGCAAAGTTTTATCGTGGAGACGCCAAGCGGCAGTTGCATCAGCAGATCGAAATTATGAGAGGGGTTCATGGTCAACACCCTGTGGTTATCGTAGATGAAGCCCATTTACTGGACCGTGAAATGTTAGAAGAAGTTCGATTTTTACTCAATGTCAACATGGATGCGATGAGCCCAATGGCCCTTCTTCTTGTGGGGCAAAGCGAGCTTTGGGATCGATTGAAGCTTCAATCATTCTCAGCCATCCGCCAACGAATTGATTTGCAATACCAATTGCCACATTATGACCTTTCGGAAGTGGAAGGTTATATCCAAGCATCTCTTACTTACGCAGGGGCATCCTCAGAGATTTTTTCGAGTGCAGCTATTGAAGAAATCTATCACTTTTCTAGTGGAACACCAAGAATTATTAATAAATTGTGTACTCACTGCCTAATGTATGGTGCTCAGACCGGCAAGCGCATCATTGATGATCATATGGTTAAAGACGTTATAAACGGCGAATTTCATTAAAACCAAAAAAAGAGGGTGAGTCTAACTCCCCTCTATATCTATTTATTAATAGGGACATATTAAATAGCAAAAATGAGACAAAATACGTTGGTAGTTTCAGGTCAGAAATCATTAGCAGTAACAAGTACGAATAAAATATTCAAACCTCATGGCAATCCAAATTAAAACCATTGCACTGATGCCGTTCCAAAAACCTCCAAAGAATAAACCAACCCCGCCACCAATAATGATATACATCATTAATTGTTTAGGTATCATACTATCCCCTCAGCTTTACAAATTTCTATTACTAAATCCCCCATTATCTTAACATCATTTTCCATTCAGCAGGCAATTAAAAAAGCCGCATATGCGGCTTTCTGGATCTTCAACTAATGCCTCCCATGAGTTAAAAGAGCTGATACGATGGCTTTCCAACTTAAATATAATCCCATTCAGAACGGATCAATCCTAAATGGAAAACATCTTCATAGTTATCCCATTTTAGAACTTCATGTTTCGCTACACCTTCAACTTTTAACCCGCACTTTTCCATTACACGCTTAGAAGCTATGTTTTTCGCCATACACCTGCCAAAAACTCTTTCCAAACCAAGCTTACTAAAACCAAAGTCAAGAAGTTTAGAACACGCTTCTGTACTGTACCCCTTATTCCAATAGTCAGGACTAATAAAGTAACCTAACTCGCCATGATTATGCTGATTTGAAACACTAACAAAGCCACAATTACCTACATATTCGCTCGGACGATCTTTTAAAAATATTCCAAATTCATATGCGCTTCCTTTTTCCATATTCTCTCTTACAAAGTTTATCCACCAGTCAACGGTTTCCCTTGGATATGGATGCGGCATTGAAATCGTGGTCTCTGCGATTTCTCTTAACTTTACTACCTTAAATACAGATTCAGCATCCTGTATTTCATAAGGTCTCATGATCAGTCTTTCTGTTTCAAAAGCTACATTCTTAACATCCCCATCTAGATCATCAATCCTTTCTATTAAAAAACATTTATATATCCTTATTCGTTAAGTTGCGACTTTTTCCTGCTTGTATTAATCTGCTAGTTAGTTTAATCATATTTATTACAGGAATTCTCACCGTTGTGTAAATTGAAAACTTTTATAATTTTAGCTTTAAACCTTCATGCGTTGCTTTAAAACCTAACCGTTCATAAAACCTTAATGCATCTGGTCTTTTTTTATCAGTTGTTAATTGTACTAAATGACAGCCACGTTCTTCTGCACGTTGAATAGCCCACTTTATAAGTTCAGTGCCCACACCCTTTCCTCTTACCGAAGCTGATGTTCTTACTCCTTCGATAGTAGCTCTCCATCCACCTTGATGTGTTAAATAAGGGATAAAAGTAATTTGCTGCACCCCAACCACTTCATTTCCGACACAAGCTACAATTAACTCGTTATTAGAGTCAGATGTAATAGCCCTAAATGCTTTTATGTAACTATGTGGAAGGGGATTCTTATATCGCTCACGCTTACTTCCTAAAGTGTCATCAGCAAGCATTGCAACAATACTGTCTAAATCATTTTCGTCAGCCATTCTAAACTTGATTTCTGTCTCCATTTAAGCCCCCCCTGAAGATTAAGCATTTTTACCACTTACAATATTCACTGACTTTATATCATAAATTGAAAGGTAAAAGTCCCTTTTTTGCTTTGTATAAAATATTTGTCTTCAAAGACAACATTATGGTAATCAATTTCAAAGAAAATAAGTTGCTTTACTCAGAATGTCATAAAAGAAAGGCAGGAACTCGAAATCTTAATATACAAAAACTTCTATTTGCTCATCGTTATTTCGATATGCTTCAAATATTCGATGCTTCCCGTTGATAAAATAAGGTCTATTACCAGTTAAATAACGAATTTATAGTACCATTACAGGATTTTTATGGTTTTATTTTATGCGATTAGGATCTTTATTTATCATAGTTGAAGAAAAGTACAAACTCCATCACAACTGAATTACTAATCCATATCTATTTAGTCTATCACTTGCGTTTACTCGATCTGAGTGGTCGTGGTCTTTATTCACTGTTTATGACCTAATCAGATTCCTTGAGCCGACATGGGAGGGTCATTTCTTCACTATAAAGTCCACTTACTTGTGCTTAATCCCTCTAAGCGGACTTTATTTACTGTTTATGATCCACTCCACCTTCTTGATGTGGCATGAGAGGGCCATTTCTTCACTATATCGCCCACTCACTTGCGTTTACTCTATCTAAGCGGATTTTATTTACTGTTTATGATCCACTCCATCTTCTTGATCCAGTATGAGAGGGTCATATCTTCACTATATCGTCCACTCACTTGCGTTTACTCTATCTGAGTGGACTTTATTTACTGTTTATGACCCACTTGACCTCCTTATCCTAGGCCTAGTCGCTCTTTTCCTGTCCTGTCCTCCCTAAGATTAACAGCCGATTCATTTCAGTGTCCGCTACCTAAATAACCTTTCTATATATGAGTTCAAAATCGTGATCCCAATTTAAACCGTCATCTGATTTTTCCCAGTAACTGTATATGGTGTCTCTTGATTCATTAATTTCCCCAATAAATCGTTGACTAAATTCTAATGGTGAAAAATCTGAGGTATCCCTCCACAATTTCCAAACATCGTCTTCTAAACTCATGTTATATAGACGAGCTACACCTCTGGAATCAAAATAGTGTTGTAAATATTTACCACTACTAAAATCGTAGTCATAAACAATCGTACTACTTGGAAATTTAGGCTGATTCATAAGAGTTCGCTGAACGATAAACTTTTCTTTTTCCATCCAATCAAATGTTGTTTGTCCATAAAAAGAATTCGTTTGGAATTCAGGTGGAATTACTTCTACTTCCCATTTACCTATTAAAAATTCCAATCGTTTGAACGCTTCTTCACTACCTGGGTTTTTCAATAGTAATCTCCCCTTTTTCTTCTTCAACTTTTCTGCCCGTTTGTGGAACAAAAGCAGCCTTACCCTTTTCACTACCTTTAATTGCAGAACTATTTAAGTGCTACAAGTTCTACTTTAATTCTGTCTGGGTCTTCAAAGTAAACAGCATAATGATTATTACCACCAGCAAAAGGATGTTTATCTGAGTAAAGGATGTTCACTTTTCTTTCTTTCAATTTTTTCGTCATTTCGTCTACGTGTTGACGTGATGATGAGTGAAATGCAAGATGATTAAGACCTACTCGGCATCTATGATATGGAGGGTTAAGAAACTTATCTTCTGCTTGAACAAAAACAATGTATGTATCGCCTAATTTCCAACTATGGCCACTTTCCCATTCCTGAAATGAGGTATAACCTAATTCTTCAAGAAGCCAGCCCCAAAACTCAATGGTTTGCTTTAAATCTGAAACATATATCTCGATATGATGCAGTAATCCTTTTTGCATAAAAAATCCCCCCAGATAGTTACTCACTCACTTCTTCTTAAACTATCCTGCTTCCTTCGCATAATAGGAACGCCATCGTAGTTAAAATTTGTTATAAAGCTATTTAATCATTTTAAGGATCTGTCTTGAGTTCTTTATCATTCCAAATAGGCCAAGTCCTTTTTTGGCATCTCTACTTAGCTTCTTTTCTGCGATCTTTAACATTTTTTCATCAGCAGTGGAATAATCGCCAGAATGAAATAATGGCTGCGGGTCATATTCTATGGTGAGTTGAATAGCTTTGGTTTCTTCTTCTCCGACAATTTTATTCGATAGATATAATGCCATATCTATACCTGCTGATACTCCTGCGGCAGTTATGTATTTCCCTTGTTCCACTATTCTTTCCCGTACAGGTATAGCACCGAAATCACTTAATAAATTTATTGGTTTCCAATGGGACGTTGCTTTTAATCCTGACAGCAAGCCAGTGGAAGCCATTAAAATAGACCCTGTGCATACAGATGTCGTCCATTTTGTACTTTTATCTACTTCTTTGATCCACCTTAATACGTTTTCTTTTTTTATTTCATTCAAAAATCCTATAGTAGAACCTGGCAGTATTAAGATATCTGCATATTTTATTTGATCGATACTATGTTTCACATCGATGTCAATTAACCCGGAGTCCGCGTTTATATTACCTGTTTTTTCTGCGACAAATATTACTTCAGCATTACTCATATTCCTAAAAACTGGGCCAATAGCATCAAGCATGGTTACTCCATTATATAAATAAATTATTATCTTCATCACTTGCCTCCCTAAAAATGACCCTGTTTCTCCAATTTGTTTTAGTAACTCCACTTCAGTTTAGTATAATTTTCCAGTCTGCAGGCAAAAAAAAGCCGCATATTCAGTTTCCTCAATCTTTGCCTCTTGCTTGGCGTGAGTTAAAAGCCATTTCATCACATTATCACCATAACTTTTCCTGCCAATCTATTTTAATTTTTTTAGAAGTTTAACATATTCACCATATTTGTCTTCGCCACTAAACAATACGGTTGTAAATCCCTTCTTTTCGTATAGATGTCTTGCGTTAAAGTTATCCTTATCCACACAGAGTGCGATTTCCTTATATCCAAGTTGTTCAGCATAATCAATCAGATAATCAAGAATAATGCTGCCTATTCCACGATTGCGATACTCTTCTTTAACAATCATTCTAGACAGGTAAATCCGTTTATCTTGAATAGTATAATCCGGGTCATTGTTTTTAAAAACTAACGACCCTTCCCCTACAAACTCATTATTATCTAAGTAAATAAAGGTCATTCTGTTTCCACTTACTAATTCGTCGTAAAACATATTAGCCATTTTTGGATTCTTTTCCATATCCCAAATATTATTGCACTTCCTGTAGTCTTTAGGATATAACCTCTTTATTTCACGGGCAGCCATAGCCCCACCCTTTCTTAATTTAAAAAATAAATCACAAGAATTTAAAACGGCGGAGATGTTAATAAAAAAAATGTCACTCCTAAGACGATGGCAACCCCTATACGAGTTGTTACCTTTTGGTTGGATAAGGCTGTATCAACTATACAGATAGCTCCCACTCCAGCCCCCAAAAACAGCATGTTTGCTAATTCTGATGGATGAAGTAAGAATCCGATTCCAAGAAAAATAATAAATAATGTGATTTGATAAGTAAGTTTTGATTTTCTTGATTTGAAAATCTTCAAAACTACTCCTCCTTCAAATAGATTATTTAATCTTTTTTCCAAAAATTATTAATTCATTTAATGATTAAGTCAGCACAACTAAAGAGTAAAGCATTTCGAATAACTATAGAGCTTAAAAAACCACCTTACTCTTTCTTACTTATACTTACTTAATATTTCTTTTGGAATATGACAATAATCATTTGGACATCTTGCTAGTCTGTCTTGATGTTCTTCTGCACTTCTCACATAGTTTATAAGAGGCAATACTTCTACAACTATAAGGTCATAATCATTTCTCTCCCTAAGAAACGCCTTAGCCACTTTTAAATGTTCAGGGTTTTCACTATATACTCCTGTTCTGTATTTCTCACCAACATCCTGTCCTTGTTTATTCAAACTGTATGGATCAATGATTTCAAATAAATATTCCATTAAATCCCTGATCGTTACAACCGTCGGGTCAAATCCTGTTTTTACACATTCGGCGTAGCCATCATACTCACCCTTAAGTGTATGACTGGTTCCATTAGCTCTTCCCGCTTCTGTAAACTGAACTCCAGGTAAAGTTTTTATAAAAGCTTGTACTCCCCATAAACATCCACCTGCTAAATATATTACTTCCATAGTGACTCTCCTCTTTGATTAGTCCACCAACAATTAATTTTAAGTAAATAAAAAGAATTTTTTATTCTTAAACAATGCTCCCCGGTAGATTAATATTTTTTTTAACACCTGGTTTTAACTCTTATATCTACAGTAAAAAACAGGTTAAAACACTTGGTTTTTAACTCATTTTATTTCTCATTAGTAAAATCAATAATCCTTAAGTAGTTATCTGAATTGTCTTTATAAATAGCGTAACGTCCTGGTGGTATGTCGACGGGTTCTTTAATAAACTCCAATCTTTCCTTATTTTCCTTATAGAACGTATCCACAGAGTCGACTAAGAAAACTCCTCCTGCAGATAGTTCCAATTCTTCATCTTCAATCAATAATCGAACATCTGAATGAGGTAAAGTTAAGGCAACTGTGTGATTACCTTCTCTCCACGCTTCCTCAAATCCAAGTGTTTCTCGATAAAAAGTAAGTGATTCTTTAAGGTTTTTAACTGGATGGTACAAAAACACTAATTTCATATTCTCTTCCTCCATCCCATTTAAAATAGTCTTCTTATATAACCTGCTCGTCAGTTTAAATATAAAAGCTTTTTCTTGTTGAAGGTTTCTCCCCCATTAGTTTAACATCATTTTCCATTTTTAATCTAAATAAAAAAGCCGCATATGCAGCTTCCGATATAACTATTTAACTAACTGATGTCTTAGTTTCAACTAACGCGGAGTAATAGTTGAAGATCCACGATAATCTTCACCAACTTCTAAATTCTTAAACGATTGAATCATTTCTTCAAAAAGGGAAACGGTATCAGGTCCTATCAGTATACAGTTTGTCCCTAAACAGGATCTGGTACCTTTCCCCTAATTACCTTCTATGCTTATGCTTTTGTACGGTAGTTTAGATTATTATTATTTAAAGTTTTATCTTTTCCGAATAAAAAGTGCTTCTCCATATCTGGTGAATATTTGGAGTTAATGGTTTTGTTTCCTGTTGCTTCTGCTACTGCCCTCAACATGGCAGGTGATGCTCCACAACAAAGGCCAATATAATTAACACCAATATTTTGTGCTTCTTTTGCCCAATCCGCTAATTCATACCGGTTATGGTAAAGAGGATCTAACGATGTTGGGAAAGTTGTTTCAGTTGGCAGGCAACAACTGCATCCTCCATCAGGTAAATTAAAGAATGTTGGGTTTTCTTCAGTAGTTCGATATGGAATAGGTAATCCACCGACAAAACCTTCTACCTCTTCTCTAATTTTCTTCAAATATGGCTGCATCGTATCTGGGCCACGGAAACAGTTCATTCCTACAACTAACGCACCTTTTTCTGAAAGAATTTTACAGGATTCTTCTACCGTATAACCATCTCGCATTGTATTCTCAGCCATTAGCCCTAATGTCACAACTGCTGGCAAGTCTTGTTTTTGAATTTCTTCTAACGCAATAACAGCCTCTTCGTGGTAATAAAAGGTTTCTGCATTTATAAAATCTACGCTTTCTTCTTTACACCACTTTACCATCTCTGCAAACATACTTCTTACTTTTTCCTTAGATCCAGGATCTTGAGTATCAAAAATGTTCGTATTTGAAATGTTACCTGCCACTAATGCTTCCTCTATAGGATGTTCTTTTGCTACTTCCTTGGCCAAACGGATTGCACTTCGATTTAATGGCTCAAGTAAATGTTCTTTACCTATAATTCTCATTTTTTCACGGTGGGCATTATATGTGAAAGCTAAAACAACATCTGAACCAGCATTCATGTAGTCTCGATATACATGTTTTAAAACATCTGGGTGTTCCAAAGCTACTTCCGGTACGAAAGATCCAGCCTGTAGATATCCTCTGCGTTCCATCTCAAACAAATACCCTTCTCCTACAATGACAGTGCCTTCTTTTAACCTTTGTTCTAAACTTCTTTTTTCCACTACCATCTAACCCTCTCCTTGTCCTTTAATCTACGGTTAGTGTAGCATTCAAAGAGTAATATAGCGTAACACCTAAAGTCTATCACTTGCCATAGTTTTAAACTATACTACAGTTAATTCGTCGGCAATCGTTTCTTTTAAATAGTTAATATAAATCGTTGCTAGCGGGCTGTTTGTGACATTCTTATGTGTAATATAGCCAACCGCGATTCGCTCATTTACCTCTAATGGAAGCGCCACAATATCATCATCGTTGATATCATAACAAATAACGCCTGTTGAAATCGTATATCCGTCCAACCCTATAAGTAAGTTAAATAAAGTAGCCCGGTCACTCACGCGAATATTTTTGGGTCTCGAAGCCGTGCTGAGTATTTCCTCAGAAAAATAAAATGAGTTATAATCCCCTTGTTCAAAAGATAGATACGGATAAGGATTTAAATCATCTAACGACACAGATTCCTGAACCGCAAGTGGATTGGTAGAACTTATAAACACGTGTGGCTTTGCTTCAAACAGGTCATGAAATATTAGATTTGCCTCTCTTAGAAACTTACAAATCACCTGTCGATTGAAATCATTCAAGTATAAAATTCCAATTTCACTACGAAGGTTTTTTACATCTTCAATGATTTCATACGTTCTTGTTTCTCGTAACGTAAATTCATATTCATCACGATTATAGTCTCTTAACAGTTTTACAAATGCACTGACTGCAAAAGCATAATGTTGTGTCGATACAGAAAAATGCTGCTGTGGTGATTGAGTCGCATCCGTAAAGCGATTTTCAAGCAACTCTGTCTGCTCAATCACCTGTCTTGCGTAACCTAAAAACTCCGAGCCCTCTGGAGTAATGACAATCCCCTTATTCGTACGTGAAAAAATCGTAATCCCCAATTCATTCTCCAATTCTTTAATTGCATTAGATAGACTCGGTTGACTAATAAACAGTTGCTGTGCTGCTTTACTAATCGATCGGTTCCTTGCCACTTCAATTACATATTTTAATTGTTGTAATGTCATCTACTATTCCTCCTCACTATCATTAAATAGGTTTATTGTAGCATAGATAGCTGGGAAGACTTGCCGAGTCGATTATGGATATAGCATCAGGCCTATGATTTGTAAAATATGCTTGCATTCCATCAGATCTAATTGCATTACCAGCAGTACCTGTCCTGCTGCCATCTGATTAAAAGTTGGTGTAAAAGGGTAGAATACCTCTAATTACAGTATTGAGGTGATTGAGATGTCTAACAAGCTGAAACAGGAAGAAATGGAAACGTTAAGGGAGTTAATTAAGGATATAGACACGGCCATGCTTACAACTGCTACGGAAGATGGGCTTGTTTCCCGGCCTATGAAAACCCAGGAAGTAGAGTTTAATGGAGACTTATGGTTTTTCACCAAAAAAGAGACTGATAAATATGAAGAGATTTTACATGATCAGGATGTTAATGTGGCTTACGCAGGTGACTCCTATGTGTCTGTGCGTGGAAGAGCAGAAATCGTTGAAGACGTAGAAAAGAAAAAGGAATTTTGGAATAAAGGACATGAGAAAATCATGCAAACTTCTTATGACGATCCTGAGGTGGTCCTCATAAAAGTGAATGCGGAAGCAGCAGAATATTGGGACAGCGGTAATTTCACGAAGAAAATCGCCTTTTTCTATAAACGAATGACAGGGCAAGATTCTGAATCAGCAGATATTAATGAAACGATTGAATTGGATAAATAACAGCAAAATGGGTTGTCTCGATACGGGACAACCCATTTTCTATATTGAGTCTGGATTGGCCTCTGAGTTTTAGCGTAGTGGAGAGCTGCTATCCAACATGATGGAGGCTGGTTGGAACCTGGATCCAATATAA
Source organism: Salipaludibacillus aurantiacus (assembly GCF_900111295.1). Lineage (GTDB taxonomy): Bacteria > Bacillota > Bacilli > Bacillales > Salisediminibacteriaceae > Salipaludibacillus > Salipaludibacillus aurantiacus. The sequence continues at coordinate 33,790 of NZ_FOGT01000002.1, forward strand.
CAAGCACACTTGTAAATAATTTCTTAATCGCAAACCACTTTCACCAACAGCCTTTCGGGATATCATACCCTTTACCAATAGTGTAAGAACAGTCACAGCTTATTTAGCGATTGTTCTCGTTAGCTTAGTAAAAAGACCTTTAGATTTTCTTTAATATTACATAATTATTAATATAAGTCCTTTACCTTTGAAGTGTTCCACGATTGCTCCCCGTTAGTTCAAGAGGCATTTTTCTCTTCTATTTTATATTTAACTAAATAAGGGGTAAGAAGTGAGCCAGTAAACGCGATTAAGATAGCTACAAAAATTGTAACAAGAACATTATCGAATGGAGACAAAATCAAACCAAAAATTAAAAAAGGTACTACTGTTAAAGCTACGACTATTAACCTTGAAAAGTATGTTATCCTAGATTTTTTTCCGCAATTGTTACATTGAATTGTACTAAATATCCAATTCGCTTTTAAGATTTTACTCCGCTTAAAAGATGCTGTATTACAATGAGGGCATTTTAACAATATCCACCCCTCCTAACTATTGATTTACGGATAATTCTGAAAATTTGGTTGATAAAATAATTCCAATAAATGGGGGATCTGACCCCCAATCTGACTAAAAAAGCCGCCTATGCAGCTCTCTGGATCTTAAACTATTTCTTCCTGTCAGAACAACAAGACTTAATTTTTTTCTTTTTTAGATTTGTATTTTAGAAGGCGTTCAGTAGTAAATCCTATCAATAAACCGGCCACAATTGGTAAGAAAGAAATTTCAGTATAAGAGGGTGACATTTTAAACATAAGAATATTTATATTAGCAACCACGCCTATTGTAAACAATAATATCATCGTACCCAATGAAGCTATTAATGGAATCCAAAAGGGTTTATTCATAACTCCACCTCTCATTCATTTACTAACTAAAGCACTCCGTGAGTTAACTATTATCGGTTCATCTGCCACTTTATAAAATCTTGTTTGTCTTTAAATATAATAGTTATTTTATATTGATCTTGCTCATATGCCTCTCAAGAAACGCTTCCGTTGTTGAACAAACTAATAAAATATCATCTAATTCAATACATAATATTCAGGCTAATATGCTGTTGGGTTAATCTAGCCTGTCTCGATATTATTTTCCTACTCTTGTGTTAAATTAAAAATTTCAGACTCCCCATTCCATTCAATAGTTACATTAATTTCTTCATCGTTTTCATCCACTTCATTCCCCCTATGTTCATTTTGTACATAGCCATTCTCACTTAATTCCCTGCCTGTTACCGAAAAAGTGTCAATAATGTAATTTATGTTTTCAGGTACTGGTTCTTCACCTGTATATTGAATTTCATAGTCAGCAGTTTCTCCATTTGCAGTATATTTTACTATCCAGTTATCCCCTTCACCTGAAAAATGCGTTGTAGTCTGCAGAGAACAGCCTGCAGTTACCAGAATAGCTATAATAACCATAATATAAAGAAAATACTTCATTATTTTCCTCCTCTAATTTACCTAACACTACTTAAACAAAACTCCCCGATACCGACTTAAAGCAACGATTGCTTGTTAAGTTAATTCACCCTATAATTAAAAACTAAATGTATTGCTCTTAAATCTTCCCAGCCATAAAGAAGTTGCCCCGCCCCCAGCCAGCACACACCTCAAACAGAAGAAAATCACCTCTAAATATAGAGAGTGATAGTTGCTGCTCCAGTTCGTTTTTATTTTTAAGTCAACGGGTTTCCAACTAAAGGTATTAACACGAGTAGTGTGATTAGAATACCACTAATGAAAATCACTATATACTTCGTTCTTTGACTCAAGATACCACTCCTAGGTCAGTATTTAAAAAATCACTTTTAATCACGATAATCGTAACATAATTTCAAAAATAGTAAATTTTCTATCTATTTTCAGTGATAATAAATCATACCTCAATCTTATTTATCTCTTATTCCACAAAACTCCCCTTAACATCATCTTCTAGTTTGAAGGCAATTTAAAAAGCCGCATATGAAGCTTCCTGGATCTTCAACTATTGCTCTCCGTTTGTTTAAGTACATCTCTTCAAAAAATTTTATTATACTCTTCTATATCTTGAATTACACTCTGAATTGACTGTTGCCAAAATTCTGGTTTTGAAAGTTCTATCTTGAAGTGTTTCTGAATAAGTTGTTCAAGTGGCATTACTCCAGTCTCACTAAGAAACCATTGGAATTTTTGGTTAAATAGTTTATCTTTTTTAGCAAGCTCTAAAAGTCCAATGCTTAACAAGAAGCCAAAGGAGTAAGGGTAATTATAAAAAGGAATATTAGCTTGGTAGAACTGTACATATTTAATCCATACAAAAGGTTCATATTCACTTAAACTATTTCCATATGCTTTTTCCAGAGATTCCAACGAAAGTTCTTCTATCTGGTTAGCATCTAATGGTCCACTTTTTCTATGACCATAAAACTTGTCTTCAAATAAGAAGGCTCCTCTAATAGACATTAAATAATTTAAACTCCGCTCAATTTTAGCCTCAAGAATAGCTTTTTTGACCGAAACATCATTAGTGTTTTGAATTACATAATCAATATATACCGTTTCAAAGAAAATTGAAGAAGTTTCCGCCGTTGTCATTTCGAACGTATCATCAGAAAAACGCAGGGATGGAACATTTTTCATTTGTTTAAAATGCCAAGCATGACCTAATTCATGTGCAAGCCTTCTAGCACTGTCTATACTATTGTCATAATTCAATGATATTCGTGACTCACCTTCTGGAATAAATGGAGCACAAAAGCCCCCTGGTGGTTTTGTTTTACGTTGTTCTGCATCTACCCACCCCTTTTCTATTGCCTCTTTTACAAATTCACACATGTTGATATCAATATCAGCAAGGGAATCAATAATTCCTTCAATCGCTTGTGAGTATGTAATTTCGTTAGCTACCTCCTGAGATGAAGTCATCAATTCATGCCAAGAAATTCTTTCTTTCCCTACTTCCCCTGCTCTAATATTTAAATATTTCGAAAGGACATGTATATTGGTATCCACTGTATCCCACATTGTATTAAGCGATTGTTTAGATATACCATTTAATTTCAAAGACTCTTCAAGGTAATCTGCATTTTTCACATTATTCTCTTTAAGTCTTAACCCAACCATGGAATTGTAAATGGATGCAAAAACCTCTACTTGCGTTTGGAGTGTTTGGTTAAGATCCCTCAATACACAATGTCTTTTAGATGGTTCTGGATGAGAAAGAGCCAAACTATTAGCTTCAGCAAAAGATATTTCGTTTTCCTCTTTATCAAAGTTTCCCTTTACCATCAAATTGTTTCGAACTTGCATATAGATTTCCTCAAGATTACTTAATGTTTCTTTAGCAAAATTTGAAATAATCTTTTCTTCTTTACTTGTTCTTTGTGTATCCATTAATAATTCCTCTATAAAAACTTTTTGGTTAATACTGTTAGACCAATTTGTAAATTGTTTTTCACTCATATTACTGATTCTTTCTTGCAAACTCGCTACAATAAAACGGGCTTGCGATTTCAACATAGAAATACTTGTATTTAATGATGTTAATAGAGATGGATCTACGTTTTCTGTTGTTAAACAATAATAGAAAGATTCTGCTGATTCAACCTGTTTAATTATTTGCGAAATTGCATTTAATTCACTTTCATTCAGTGGATTTAACTTCTCACATTCCTCAATTTCTAACAAATTTGCTTTAATACAACTAATATAATTCTTAAATTCTTCCAAGTCTGAATCACACTGAAGAAGGTTATTTAAGTTCCATCGAGTTGGAGTACTGAATGATTCCATATCCTTTCCCTCCTTCTAAATTGAAGCCTAACATTGAGTACTATATCCTAGTTATACTACTAAAACCAAGTAGTGTTATTTAATGAACCTCCCCTTTAGTTTAACATCATTTTCCAGTTATAAACTAAACAAAAAAGCTGCATGTGCAGCTTCCTGGATCTTCAACTATTGCTCTCCGTTTAAGTGTACCGATTCACAAAAATACATTGCTTTTAACAGTGGAACTTTCTTACTCACATTTCGTTTAAGCACCTCCCAGAACTAAAGATACTCTATACTCAAGAATCATTGAACTCTTGTTATTCTTTTTCGCTAAACTCTAAAATATTTAAACCTTCGGATGCCTCTGGTGCTTCAAAAAAACTAGTAACTTGGATAAACACCCCTTCCGTGTTAAAAGCTGCCCTTTCGGGTTGTTCGGTACGCCTTTGTGCAATTTGAGGTAAGCATTGCTCGTTATTTAGATTAAGGAAAATTAGTTGATGGCTTGCATTGACCTCTGACGCAATATCCAACAACCACTTTCGCTGTTGTTGAGTGTTGCCCGGAAAATCCATCACGACAACTGTACCGATACTTAATAAGTTTTGGACATGCTTTTTCACCAACGGTTTAAGCTGGGGTGAGAATTTAATATAGGCCTCAAATGATGCAATCTGATTGGGATAAAGAGATGATAGCCATTCATCCTCTGACAATAGTACCGCATGTTTATCTATCGCCAATTGTTTTGATTTAGTTGATTTTCCTGCACCAATTTTTCCACAAAAAAATATAGCGTCCCCGTTTTCCTCATTTTTACCCCCTGCGCTTTTTTTAAATTTTTCACTAATTTAATACGTTTTTAATTTTATAAAGATACTCGAAATGTTCGCTATTTTCCCCTTTAGTTTAACATCATTTTCCAGTAAACAATTAAAAAAAGCTGCATTTGCAGCTTTCTGGATCTTTAACCATGGCTCTCAGCACAGTATCGTTAGACTGGGGAGCTAATGATTTTATTATTAGGTGAACCTCTTCAACTAACCTCCGTTAGTAGTTCTCTTCATTTTTAAAAAATAGGAAAGTAAAGGTATTACCTTCTTAAAGAATGACAGCCTTTTGCTTAATTCATGCCAGTAAGATACAGAAGTGATAAACACGTCATTGCAGTTCGATTGCCAAACTATGAACCCCTCCACTAGCAATAGCAATGACATTTGTTAAACGACTTACTGGTACTGGGGTAGTTCGATTGGTGTTTGTTTCGTCTCCCAGTTGTCCAAAAAAGTTTTCCCCCCAAGCACGAACCGTTCCATTGGATAAGAGCGCTAGACTATGCTGTCCTCCAGCAGCAATCTCAATGACATTCGTTAATCCATTGACTGGTACTGGAGTAGTTCGATTAGTATTAGTTCCGTCTCCCAATTGTCCAAAAGAGTTAAACTCCCAGGCCCTAACCGTTCCATCAGATAGGAGGGCTAGACTATGAAACCCTCCGCAAGCAATGGCAATGACATCCGTTAAGCCACTGACTGGCACTGGTACATTTCGGGTGGTATTGGTCCCGTCTCCCAATTGTCCAGACGTGTTATTTCCCCAAGCCCTAACCGTCCCATCGGATAGGATGGCTAAACTATGCTCTCCTCTAGCAGCAATGGCAATAACATCCGTTAAGCCAATGACCGGCCCTGGTACATTTCGGGTGGTATTGGTCCCGTCTCCCAACTGTCCAGACGTGTTATTTCCCCAAGCCCTAACCGTTCCATCGGATAGAAGGGCTAGACTATGCTCTCCTCCTGCAGCAATGGCAGTGACATTCGTTAACCCATTGACCAGCACTGGTATATTTCGGTTGGTATTGGTTCCATCTCCCAATTGTCCAAACGTGTTATTTCCCCAAGCCCTAACCGTTCCATCGGATAGAAGGGCTAGACTATGCTGTCCTCCTACAGCAATGGCAGTGACATTCGTTAACCCATTGACCGGTACTGGGGTATTTCTTTGGGTAGTTGTTCCGTCTCCCAGTTGTCCTTCAAAATTACGGCCCCATGCTTGAACGGTTCCACCTGAGAGCAGTGCCAGGCTATGCCAGCCTCCACCAGCAATGGCATTGAGATTCGTTAATCCATTGACTGGTACTGGAATATTGCTGATTTCCTCATCTGTTCCATGGCCAAGCTGGCCCTCAAAGTTATTCCCCCATGAAAAGGCTTGAAATATTTGAATTCCCAAAATTCACATCTCCTTCCTGCCAATAATTTGAAACCCACCAATGTGTAGTATTACGTAGTATGGTGTAGCTTTAAAGGCTTTTAATATTTACTTTATGAAGGAAGTTTTTTATTTGATTGGACTAGCGATTAATTAAAAGATATAGTAAGAATTTTTTCGAATTAATAATTAAAATAGGTCAATTTTGTTCTTTAGTTTGTTTTCTTTTTTTATAAATTCAAAAATACGAACAAAAGCTTCGAAAATATTTGATAACCTTTTCTTGTACTATCGAGCGTTAAGAAAATAAATATTAGGAGCTGGCATCCACAACTTCTTCTTCCACTCTGGTTTTCCGTTAGCTAAAGACTCTATATACTTTCATCTTAATTTTCCATTAAACTATTGCACAGTATAAGTATCTAAGCAGAAAACTAGTGACGATTTTCTTTTATACCGCGGCCTCGTTTGTTCACAAGAGAAACAAACCCTTGTTAAAGGATTCCCCCGTTAGTTCAAGTGCATTTTTTCACAAGCTCAAAATAAACGAGTCTTGAAACAATAAAAAAACGCATGGGATTTCCGTAAAGAAAACCCATGCTTTTGCTTCCTAATAACTACTTTTAATTAAACACTACGGTTTAGTAATCAACCGCAGGCAGCTTTTCGCCTTCTACTTCCACTTCTTCAAGCTTGTTGCGGAATTCCTGCTTTTGGTCTTCGGACAAGGCAATCGTTTTTGTGCCGTCTGTGCCGGTGACGACTACTTCGCCGTAAATATAATCGTTCAATTCTCCTTCGTGTTTCAGTACCAGAGTTTTCTCTTGATTAAGAACAGCCGCTCGAGGATTTTTCCAAATCACAATATTATCAGGGAGATAAAGAGCTTCCGGTGACCCATTCACTAGCCCTTGGATCGATTCAATATCAAATGAATTCAAGCTCTTTTCTTCAAAGCCTTTTTCCTTATCGCTTAAATATAAAATACTCATTGTCTCATCTCCTTTTAATCTAAATTGTTTCACACTACTTCTTTAACCCTTTAAATGGAAAACAAAACGTAAGCTGTTAATTTATACAGTGAGGCCCCCCTCTGGAGTTCCTATCTATACAGTAAAGAGCTTGGATCTGATGCAGTGTAAGCCCCCAGCCGGACTGCACCCGAAGCCTTGTCCGCCTACATTAATATTGCACTCACGCTGCAACTTCCAAGCGAAAGTATCTAAGAATCAGTACTCATCTTTAATAGCACCCCAACTTAAAAAGACAAGGCTTATAAGCCCTGTCTGTGAGTGGTAAAAAGGTGAATTTTAAACGAGTGACGAACGGCTGACCCCAAATCTTTGAGAACGAGTTCAGTTACAGCCACGATTCTACCGGTTTAGAAAAATCCAGCTTTGAATTAGCCTTAGTTATTTTCTTGTCAATAAATCTGGCTATTTGCTGGCTGGCATACTCAGCATCTTCACCGTTAAGATGGATCATCAGCTCTTCTCCGCTTTTTGAAGTCGATAACAGGCTAAGGGTTCCTAAAATACTTTTCGCATTAATAGTTCTGTTATTCTTCACGACGGACACTTCACACTCAAACGAACTGTTAAAGTTTACAAATTCCAATGATTCCCTTACGGTAAAACCGCCTTTCGGGATACAGAACATCAATTTCTTTTCCATGCTAAGAACCCTCCTTTCAATTTTGCAGTAATAAGTAACGTACAAAAAATGTATCATACGTTTTTATGGAAGTGGCATTTAGTGTTAGCTCATCTGACAGTTTTTTAAAAAAATGCAGCCAGGAAACAGGAAAGGGAGCCGCATATCAACTCTAATGCGGCCCCCTTTCCTTCTATAATTATGAATTACCAGGATTCTGCTGCTTGCGCCACTGGAGTTCTGACACTGCTTCATTAAATTCTTTCTCTGTGTATTTATAGAAATACATCAGCACAAGACGAATGATAGAGCCTAAAGCCGGCAATAACGCGATGACGAAAAACAGACCTGTTAACGTTCCTTCCGACTGGGCCTGGTTAGGCACGTAGTTGATCACTGTTAAAATAACCCCTGTCGCACCGCCTGCAATAGCAACGGAAAGCTTGCCGGTAAATGTCTGGCCGGAAAAAGTAACCGCTTCAGACCGCTGGCCGGTACGGACTTCTGTCAGTTCGATCGTTTCCGCAAGCATCGCGGAAATAAGCGGACCTGTCGCTGTATACAAAATCATTGTCACTGTTAAGAACGCGAGGACAACGGTTGTGTTGCCGTATCCCGTCATAAAGAAAAGCACTCTGACAATAATGTCGGCAATAAGAACGGTCATTAAAATATGCTTTTTGTAAAAATATTTAGTAAGCATTGGTATGAAAAAGAAACCGATGCAGCTGACCAGGCTGATAATTCCAAAGGCAGCCATAAGGGAAGCGTTTCCAAGATTATAAGTGAAAAAGTAAATATTAAGCGTTAAAGTGATGTTAACAAACACATTACAGAAAAAGGTAGCCAAAATAATAAACATCGGTTTGTTGCCTTTGACTATTTTAATGGCGTCGCGGATCCGCACGCGTTCTTTAGGAGGTTCCACGCGCTCACGGGTATTTTTAAAACCAAGAAACATGAACGGAAGCATCATTAACGATAGTATCACGACTGCGAAGAAAAATCCGTCATTTAAACTGCCTCCGCCAAGAAATTCAGCTAGCGGCGTGAACAGAAGCGTCGGGATACCAATCCCTACGAAAACCCCTAAATTAGCGTAAGTGACAAGCTTTGTACGCTCCTGTGGTTCCTGACTCATCACGGCTGACATTGACCAGAATGGAACATCCGATAACGTATAGAACACTCCCCACAAAATATATGTGGCTCCGGCAAAAATCACCGCTGCGGTCGGGTTAAGGTTTAACGGCAGAAAAGCAATTATTGTAATAAAGAATATGAAAAATGGCATGTAAAGAAGATATTGCCGGAACTTTCCATGCTTAGACTTTCTCGTATCCATAATCGACGCCATCAGCGGGTCATTCGCTGCATCAAACGTACGGGCAATCACAAAAATCGTACTTGCCGCTAGAGCGGAAATGCCAAGAATATCGGTATAGAAATACATGATATAGGTGCCTATGAGTCCGAAACTGATACACTGGCCCATCCCGTAACTGAAATAAGAGAGCACCTCCTTATTACTGATTTTTTTCCTTTCCGGAGCTTCAGGTTGTACCATCTGTGCTCGTTCTTCCATTTCTTATCTCCCCTTTCCTCTTATTCAAAAATGAATCCTCGGGTATGCTTCTGATTTAACAGTTTTCTAACTTTTTCAGGGTCAAATTTATAGTCGTGATCATGCGTCAGCAAGCCATTGACCTCCTGCTGGACGTCTGAAAGCTGCGTGTAGCAGAAGCCGCAAAAGTGCTCATTGTCCATCACGGCAGTAATTAACGCCGAGATCCGCTCCCAAGCTTCTTCTTTCGATTCCGGACGGTCGCCATATCCCCAGTCTTCCTCTTGAGACCCGGTCTGTTCAGTAAACGCCACCCCGCCAAACTCACTTAAAAGGACAGGCTGCCCTTCGTATTTATAGCCTTGGGCATACGTGTATTTATTGCTCGTCTTTGCAGGGGCTCCATTTACGAAGTGTTCTTTTGAACGGTAAGCCTCGCTTAATTTTCCTCCGTCCTGTGTATAATCATGGATAGTTAAAATATCTGTTTTCGTTTGCTCCCATCCGTCATTTCCTATAACGAGCCTCATAGGATCAAGCGCTTTCGTGAGAGAATAAAGCGCATCCACAAAATGTTGCTGCTGCTTATTTGAATAAACCTCATTGACTCCCCAGGACTCATTCATAATCGTGTAAATAATCGTACTCGGATGGTTGTAATGTTTCTGGATTATTTCCTGCCACTCTGAGCTGGCCCGTCCAATTGATCCGCTATGAAACTTGTAAAAGCTCGGCATCTCTGCCCAAGTGACCAGTCCTAATTTATCGCAGAGGTACAAGAAACGGTGCGTGCCGACAGTTTGGTGTTTCCTAAGCCCGTTGAATCCCATCGCCTTGATCTTTTCAATGTCCTCCAGTTCAGCCGAAGCGTCAGGCGCTGTCATTAACGTGTCTTTATAATAGCCTTGGTCAAGAATGAGTTTTTGGTAGAACTTCTCGTTATTCAGCAAAATCTCATTATCTTTCACTGACACTTTTCTCATCCCGAAATAGCTGGCTACAGTATCTTCCACCTCTCCGTCTGTTTCAAGAGTAAAAATGATGTCATAAAGTTCAGGTGACTCAGGCGTCCAGTATGCGAGACGGAAATCAGGAAAATCCGAGTCGACCGTAAGGGTTGTTTTTGTATAGGGTGACAGGTGGTTTACAGTGACTTCAGTAATCTGTTTCCCGTGCAGGTAGACTGTCATCGTGAGGGACGTTCTCTTCTGAAACTGCTCAGGGATGCGGCAGAATGCTTCAACAATCACCTGCCCCGTGTCAATATCCGGCGTCATTTGAACGCTTTCAAGATAGAAATCGTTTACAAATTCCATCCAGACGGTTTGCCAGATTCCAGTCGTACGAGAGTACCAGCATAAAAAATTATCTTCTTTCCAGGATTGTTTACCTACCGGCTGATCCGTTGTATTAAAATCTTCGGCACGAACAGTTACCGTCACGTTTTCTTCGTTGCCTTCCGGCTTATAAGAGATCTTGAACGGGGTATGCCCGCCTTCATGTTCACCGGCCTGGAATCCGTTTATCCAAACTGTTGTCTTGTAATCTACCGCTTCAAAATGAAGCAGGATTGTTTTATTCTTCTGCTCTTCGTCCAAGCTAACTTCTTTCTCATACCAGACAACAGAGGCATATTCAGTGTGAGTGGAATTCCTGTCGCTCTCCTGGACATAAGGCACGTCTATGCTGTCTCCCGCTGGAAATTCTTTAAACCAGCCCTTCTTAATCCCCTCGTTTTCAGGGTCTGCAGCGAATCGCCATTCCCCTTGCAGTTCAAGCCAGTTATTCCGATTGAATTGGGGATTCGGAGAAAGAGTCTGGCCCACCTCCTGAGCTATATCCAGCTTCATCATCGCTATCAACCTTTCATTCTCATAATAATAGTTTTATTACCTTAAAGTTAGTAATAATAGATAAAAAAATAAATCGCTTTCATCAACTTGGTTTTATTGTAACCGCTTTTTCAGTAATAAACAAGAGCCTTTATAAAAAAATTATTTTTTGATAAAGGCTCCTGAAACATTTTTGTCACATATATACTCTTAAGTCTCTACTGTCAGTTGAATTCCTTGCTCATAGTTACCAAATTTGGGGCCGAATAAATTAAATCCGCCTTTATTTTCGGCCTCATCTTTTACTCCAATTTTAATGGATATAAAGGGGTGTTTCTCAAGTTCCAAATCCTTAATTGTCACTTTATCGGTTATTTTATTTCCGTCGATAAAGCACCCTTCACTTGTTATTCGCCACCGTTTAAGCATCCCGTACTGTGTATAATTTGTATGCCACCATGAAGGTGTTAAAAATCCGCGCTCCCCTCCAAAGTCGCTGGGAGAGGTCCACGTCCCGGCCTCTTTCCCATTAATCCACACCGTGATATCAGAGGGCCAGTCCAGCTTGTGATTCGGCGCTTCAGAACATAATTCAGCTGCGACTTCGATCTCTTTTGCTTTTGTTCCATACGGGATCTTATTTTGAAAACGGTATTCCACATACCCATGGCGCATGAATAAAAGCTGTGCCTCTTTTCTTCCCGGTTCGTAAAAAGCGCGGGGGTCATCCTGCATCCCAATATAACTTTTCTCGCCGACCAGCCCGCAGTTAGGGTGCACTTTACAATCGAAATATTCCCCTATTGGCATATCTATAAAAAACTGTTTATCGTTTATTTCTGTTTCCTTTTCAAACAGATCAACAATAATCCGATCATAATTTTTCGCGTTCACTTTTTGCGTGCCCCGCCCCGGCACAAGTTCTGTAGATATAAGTTCAACATCTTCCAGCTTCTTAACGTTAGTTGCTGTGGTCGAGAATGGAAGATTTAATTTAGCTGCCAGTTCATTAACGTTGTGAGGCCTCACACTTAAAAGCCGTAAAATTTCAAGGCGGTGTTTATTAGCGACGGCTTTTAATACTTTTACAGCCTCTTCATCGGGTGACAAATGCTTCGACTTCAACTTCATCCCTCATCTCTCTTTATAATCTTAAGTTCCTCTCATTTTTTAAAATCCGCACATTAAAAAAAGGCATAATAATTTAAGTATACCAATTAATGAACAGGTATTTCACCTTTTTAATAAACAGTGTGGGTACAGAGTAATTTTAAGGAAATATTTACTATATCTTATGAATGTTGTTCGGATGTTTTTTGATAAAAGTATTTATTCCAGTCCGCCAGGCGGGCGCTTGCCCAGGGGCTTGTCTTCAGCTAAATTCAACTTAGCCTAAAGCTTCGTTGAATTGGATCTTCAGACTGCGCTTCATCCCTTAGGCGTCGCCCCCTTCTGTCCTTCCATTAAAGAAATTAAATAAAGTTGTAAAATATATTGTTTTTATTTGTGCAAGGATAATTCGTCGTTTCTCTCCAGCCTCTTTTTTTACGCATTCGAAACTTTTCCCAGAACAAAAAAAGCCTTTGAATGTGATCCACTCATCACCATTCAAAGGCTGTCTCTTGCTTGGCCAAGATTGAAAATTAACCGCCCGATTTTTCCCCAGGGCCTAAAGGGATGCTTTATTTTCCATTCAATCTTAAATAACTTAGTGAGAGAGTGATTTTCCCGTCAGGTGTTTTCTAAAGACCTTCACGGCTTTTGACGGCTCAGTGGAAAAACCTAGTTCATTCATCGCCTCTCCGATGAGCAAGAGTGCTTCTTCAAGCATATGTTCTGTTGTATTTCCCATGTGGCCGATCCTGAACGCTTTTCCTTGTAAATGCGCCAGGGCACCTGCGACAATGAGACCTTTTTCCGCAAGGGCGGCACGGAACGCGGCATCGTCCATGCCTTCTGGGTAAAGAATACAGCTGAGGGTTGGAGCCGCAGCCTCTTCATTCGCTAACGCCTTCATTCCATAAGTTTCAAGCGCTGCTCTGATTCCTTTCCCGAAGGCGGTATGGCGGTTATAGCGTGCCTCCAATCCTTCTTCCAGCACCAGCTTCATCCCTTGATTGTAAGCGTAGATAAGATTCACTGGCGGTGTGGCGAAATATTTCTTCGGGTCATCCATAATCGGAAGCCAGTTATAGATATCTGAATAGTAGGCTGGCACGCGCCCGAGTTGTTCGCGGGCCAGTAAGGCCGTCTTGTTAAAGGCTGCGATGGCAAGACCCGGCGGTACCCCGATCGCTTTTTGGCAGCCTGTTATGACGACATCAATCTTGGCATCAGAATCGCCATAAGTCTTACTCATATCTTCTTGAATTGCAGCAGTGGCACAGACACCGTCAAGAATAACGAGTGCCCCGTGTTTTTTAATGGCTGGGACAAGCAAATCCAGATCGGCGGCCACCCCTGTCGATGTGTCGGCGTGAGTAATTGTCACCGCTTTATACGTCTCCTTCGCAAGCTTTTCGTCCAGCTCATGAACATCGACATGTTTTCCCCAGTCCGCCTGAAGCACCTCTGCTTCTATCCCGAACGCTTCCGCTAATTTAATGAAACGGTCACCGAAATAGCCATGGCTGATGACTAATATTTTTTCACCGGCTGCAACGGTATTTACAATCGCCATTTCCATCGCAACCGTGCCGGAGCCGCCAATGACAAATACTTCTCCGTCTGTTTTGAACATCTCCCGTGTTTTCTCAATTGCGTCCTTGTAAATTGCCGCAAACCTCGGATCCGTGTGATTCATTGTTTCCTGTCCCAGCGCCTCATACACAGAGTCGACGACCGGCGTCGGCCCGGGAACGAGTACCATATCTTTCTTAAGCATCATCCATCCCCCTCAAACTTTAGCTATTGTTTTAATTGGTAATATATAGTCATTCTACTAATAGACATCAAATCCTTTTTTTCGGGAAGATTGTTTAAAAAGACAATCTGGATGGATGTGATTAAATGAGGTGATTAAGGCCAGGCTGCTTGTTTTTATATTATTATAATTGCTGAATTTCCAGAGGATACAAAAAACAGTACGAACAGGATTCAGACCCTTCTCGTACTGTCTACATTTAAGCCTTCTGCCATCTATACGATATCCTATTCTGCAGCCTTATTCCTCTGTATTTATTTCCTCAGGCAAACGCGGCGACGCCATTGGGACTTTCCGGGGTTCGTAGTCGATCACATCTGATGAGTAAAGTGACACAGAGATACTTCCCCCGAGCCGTTTCGTCCGGATTAAGATCGGCTGATTGTAGTTATTCCGGAAGCGGAAATCAGGCCCGTACCAGCTCACAGTCGCATCCCTTCCGGGCGGGACGTAGCGGACGCTCCTGCTGTGCGTATAACGCTCGACAATATCCAGCCCGGCCTTATCGACAGCATTAAATAAGGTGGACGATACCTGGCAGATCCCGCCCCCTACACCTTCAGACAATTCTCCTTTGACGATGACGGGTGCTGGCAAATAGCCGTTCTCTTTCGTCCGCTCGCCAACAACTTTGTTGAAGGAAAAGGTCTCGTTTGGAAAAACCACATAGTCGTCAATCGCTTCAGTCGAAAGTGAAATATTGTGGGCACGGTTTTCGTTATTAGAATTAAAATAAGTGACATACTCCCCTATTTTCTGAACCCGTATATTAGCAAGCAGCTCACTATCCACTCTCGGATGAATCTCAAGCTCCGGCACTTCGACTTTGGAAGCTCCGGTGCCATAAAAATAAGTGTTAAACTGTTCCATAAACGCTTTCCGGTAAAGCCTGTGGCCGCTCCGTTCCTTAACGACCGTTTCCTGGTCATTGATGTACGCATTGACAGGCTCCTTGTATACCTTCTCATCAAGTTTATCGATAAAGTCCAGATAGGTGTCACTATCAATCATAGGTGTATCAATAAGACCAATATCAAAGTCTTCACGGTTAACAATCGCGATCGTTTCCCCTTCCTGGGTCACAGTTAAACTGTCAGGAAGTTCGATGGGCTGGGTCGCTAATAAAAGTAAAACCAACCATATCTTTGTCATAAGCCGTATACCTCCTGGAATTAGTATTCACAGGGGTATATTAATTATGTGAAACAAGTTAAGGTGTTTATATACTTACACAAAAAACGGGGTGGATCTCCTTTTACACTTGAACCGTCCCCGCTTCTACGCATTCTTTTATATATTTTCCTGCTTTAGTGAATCAATAATATTCTCTTTTTTGATTTTTGACATCGCATACATCATAGACGCACTGACAATCACAAAGACAGCAATAATGACGTAAAGCAGCTCCAACCACGGAAGAGAAAAACTGTACCGGACAGCATCCATAAGGATATGATGCATCATATACATGACAGCAATACTGATAGGAATCCCATAAAGGAGCGCTTTGATTCCGTAAAATAAGCTTTCAAAATTCATCATTTTAGTAAAAGCGCCCGGCGCCATTCCTACTGACTTCAGCATCGCAAATTCCCTTTTCCTTAAAGAGAGGCTTGTAGAAATCGTATTAAAAATATTGGCGATTGAAATGGCTGTAATCAGTACGATAAAACCGTAAATAAATACTGAAATAATTGTCATCATCTGTTCTTCCTGCTGCCTGTGTCTGTATAAATTATAAACAGAAAGATGTGCGCTGTTCATATCATTAATGTCCTCTTCGGTTTTTAGTGGATCTGAGCTTCGCAAATAGACCTCCGTTTGAGGGCCTCCCGGCGCATAAGTGTCCAGCCAGCTATTAAAGACATCTTCCGAGACAAAGAGGATCAGGCCTGTTTCATGCCCTGAGTTGGCTCCCATAGGAAGCTGGTCGGTTAGGGCAGCTATAGTAACGTCTGTCTCCTCTGTTGGCTCTCCTGTCCCCCAGTCAAAATGACTGAGAGTAATGCTGTTTCCTGTTTCTTTTTTGATGACCTGCGATTCCACATACACTTCTGACTCGTAATCATAGTAGGAAACCATATCTACTAGTATGCCGGCAGGAACTGTCTCATTATGAAGGACGGCAGGATCAGCGCCAACTTCGGCAGCATACTCTGCTAATGCCTCATCGTCCAGGCTGTAAACATCTGCATTATATGGGAACTTCCCGTCATAGAGCATTGAGGGGTCTTCTTCAGCCCATTCTTCTGTCATCTCCCCTAAGTTTTCTTCAGTGACTAGTGAATGAGCGGACAACCATTGCATCGTATTTGACTCGGTGACTTCAGGAAAAGAAGTTATTGAAGCCGTAAGCTGCTCCTCTATGTCCCGATTGGACTCATTTATATACACTTCGATATCATAAGTCACTCCTTGCTGTGAAAGAGCTACTGATCTCTCCAAGCTTGAAGTAAAAAATGAAACTGATAAGAACAGTACAATACTAATGACAAGGGAAAAGACAGTGATCTGATACCGGCGTTTATTTCTTTTTAAATTTTTAAGGGCCACTTCCGCTTCTATTCCGAAAAGTTTACGGACAATTTTAGGGGTTTTAACTTTCTTTTTCGTCAGTTTGACATCTGCTGTTTGTCTGATCGCTTCAATCGCAGAGATTTTTGACGCTTTCCTTGCCGGCAGATATGCAGATATAAAAATCGTCACCAATGAAATAACCGCAGAAATAAGGATAAGCATTGGCGTAACAACTACCCGCAGCCCTTCTGTTAAATCCAGTGCGCTTTCGAGCAATGAATTAATGAACCAAAAGGTCGTGCCAATACCGAGCAACCCTGCCAACATGCCAACCGGAAGACTAATGAGCCCAATCACCGCTCCTTCAAACAAAACAGAGTTCATTTTCTGGCGCCTTGTTGCCCCGACACTTGCAAGCATCCCTAAATGCCTTGAACGCTCTGAAACAGAAATGGCAAATGCATTATAAATCAGCGCCACTGATCCGACTATAATCACTGCAATAATAAGTCCTGATATATAGTATAGCCTCTGTACCAAGCCATCACTATTCGTTACCCCATAATAACGGAGGAGTTCATTGTTAAATTCAAACAGAGCAATGTGATTGTCATCCGCTAACTGCTGGGCGTCATCGTAGACCGACCTTGTCACCTTATCCATAACGACATAAGCATCCACCCGATTGTTTCCGTCGATGGTTTCTTCATCCATAGCCGTTAAAACCGTGTAACCAGGAGCCCAAACCGGTTCCCATGTCGGACGTTCAATAAATCCTGTAATGGTGTAACTCTCTTCAGCTGTTTTAATGAGCTCCTCTTCCAAACCTTGGTCAGTCTTACGTAAAGAGTAAGACTGACCGATGGCTTCTGACGATTCCTCATTAGTCAATTGGCGTTCTCCCACATCTATTGTCAATTCATCGCCAATTTCATAATACACTTGAGCATTATCAGCAATATGATCCGATAATACAATTTCATCAGAAGCTTCCGGAAAACGGCCTTCACTCAGTTCGACCGGAAATTGGTCAAAACCGGAAGAGTTGAAAGCCCTCACGAATAAATAAGGTTTATTCTGATTCCTGCTATTATCCAATTCCGCATACCCCAGGTCTTCTGAAAGAATAACCTTTTCAGTCTGTTCATCTGCTTCTACCGCCGAAAGCTGTTCATCGTTTACCCCTTTGTACAGAACGTGCCATTCGCCTTCATTTTTTATGTGCTCCCGCTGTAATAAGTCCATAAACGACAAACTCAGGGTGGCCACAGCTGTAATCATCGCAACAGAAATGATGACCCCTACAATGGTTACTGAAGTCCGTTTTTTATTTTCTTTTAAGTGCCTGATTGTCAGCCTATTGACGATGTTCACGGACGAACCACCTCGTCCCTGGTGATCACTCCGTCTTCTATCTCAATAATGCGATTTGCCTGTAAGGCGATTTGCTCATCATGAGTAATCATAACGAGCGTCTGATTATACGTTTTGTTAAACATTTTCAGCAGATCAATTATTTCCCTGCTGTTTTTACTGTCTAAATTTCCGGTTGGTTCATCCGCCAGCATGATTGTCGGATGGCTGATCAGCGCACGTCCGATAGAGACCCGCTGCTGCTGGCCTCCTGACAGCTGGTTAGGCAAATAATGCAAACGGTTCTGCAGCCCTAACTTGGCGACAATATCCTGTAAACGCTTCTCCTCCACGTCATGCTGATCCAGCAAAACAGGAAGAGTAATATTTTCTTCTACGGATAATATCGGAATCAAGTTGTAAAACTGATAAATCAACCCGATTTGCCTTCTTCTGAAGACGGCAAGCTGTGTATCGTTTAAGCTGTAAATATCCGTCCCGTCAATCATCACTTTTCCGCTGGTCGGCCGATCCACTCCACCGAGCATATGCAGCAAGGTTGATTTACCCGAACCGGATGGTCCGATTATCGCAGCGAACTCCCCTTTATTGATGGAAAAGGAGACCTCATTCAGCGCGTAAACAGCCGTTTCCCCCTTGCCGTATTGTTTAGACAGGTTCTCTATTTTTAATATTTCCATGACTAAAGCCTCCATCTTTTATTATGATGGGTTCAGTATAGCTGCCTAATATGACTCTCAAGTGACTTTAAAGATGACAATTTAGTCACTTACACCTGTTTGTAGAATTTCAAAAGAAATTCAGTCCCTTTGCCCAGGTCACTCTTTACCTGCAGGTCGCCTCCCTGATTCGTTACAATACTATAGGCCATAGCAAGCCCTATACCTACACTGTCTTCACTGGCATTCTTTCCCTTATAGAACCTTTTAAAAATGTAAGGCAGGTCCTCCCTTGCAATTCCCTCTCCGTGATCTGCCACCCTGATTTCCGTGTAAAGCACATTTTCATCCCACAAAATGGTTATTTTTCCTTGTTCATCAGTGTGTTCCACGGCATTTTTCAGTAAATTAATCAGCGCCTCCGCCGTCCAGTTCATATCCCCTTCGAAACCCATCGTCCCGCCGCCCTGAATGTTTATATGCTGCTCCTTAATATCAATTGGAACAAGCACGGCCTCTAATGCTTTATTCACTAAGTCTTTTACCAGAATCCTGTCCTTTTTAAAGGAAACGGTGCCCGCATCTATTTTGGAAAGTTTTAATAGAGAGGAAACGAGCCATTCAATCCGTTTCAGCTGCTGCCGGATATTTCCTGTGAATTCTTTCCGTTCCGCCTCCGGCAGGTCTGCGTCGCTCAGCAGATCAACCATAACGAGCATGGAGGTAAGAGGCGTTTTCAATTGATGGGAGATATCGGACAATCCTTTCGTTAATTCAATCTTATCTGTACGGAGATGGGCTCCCTGTTCGGAGAGTTTACGTGTCACTTTATAAATTTCACTTTTTAAAATGCTGAGTTCCCCTTCAAAATTATCACGGACATCTAAAGTATAGTTTCCGCTGCTGATCTGGCGAAGATAACCAGATAATTTTTTTATTTCCGAGTAACGCCAGCGGGTAAAAAGGACTGTTACTGCTATAAACAACAAGGAAGAAACCACTGCCATAATAAAAGCCTCCCTGGATAAGGAAGCTGCAATACTTATCGTTCCTATGGCTATTACGCTTAAACTTATAAAAAATGTTCT
This sequence comes from Salipaludibacillus aurantiacus, assembly GCF_900111295.1. Classification (GTDB taxonomy): domain Bacteria; phylum Bacillota; class Bacilli; order Bacillales; family Salisediminibacteriaceae; genus Salipaludibacillus; species Salipaludibacillus aurantiacus. The sequence goes on from NZ_FOGT01000002.1 coordinate 53,408, forward strand.
GAATTCCCGGTTCCGGAACATCGTTTACTCACCCACCTTGTATCCTAAGCCGCGAATTGTTTTAATAACCTTTGGATTTTGGGGATCATCTTCTAATTTATTACGGAGGCGTTTAATATAAACTGTTAACGTATTATCATTTACGAAATCCCCTGCCACGTCCCAAATTTGCTCCAACAGCTGGTTTCTCGAGAATACCTGGCCGATATGGTTAGCAAAAATAAGGAATAAACGGTATTCCAACGCAGTTATGTTCACTTCATTTCCGTTTTTATACACTTTTCCTTTAAGAGTATGGATACGAATATTATCGATTTCAATCATCGGCACGGTTTTCGTCTGTTTTTCATACCGGCGCAAAACCGTTTTAATCCGTGAGACTAATTCACGGATCCGGAAAGGTTTCGTTATGTAATCATCTGCCCCCATGTCCAGCCCCATGACGACGTTCACTTCATCATCGATGGCCGTTAAGAAAATCACGGGCACATCTCTCCGTTTCTTTACTAACCGGCATAAATCGTAGCCGCTTCCATCCGGCAAAGACAGGTCGAAAAGGCATAAACCTATGTCATTGAGCTCTGTTTCGATGACATTTTCAGCCGACTTGGCATCGTAACAAAGGTTTGTTTCAAATTGTTCCTGCTGGAGCGAATAATCTAACCCTGAAGCAATCGTTTTATCATCTTCAACTAGTAAAATTTGCATTTATCTCCCTCTTTTCTCCCTTCCCATAGCTATAGATTCTGGCAAGCCGCAATAAAGCAAGCGCGACAGCCTGTTATTTTTTGTTGTTATTTATCTCTTCAAGTAATTCAATCATTTTTTTATTTTGTTTAGTTTGCTCTTTTAGATACCCAATAATTGTACCAATACCTATCACAGCAAGCAGCACTAAAATCCACATCCTATACCCCCAATTGCAAAATTAATTTCTACCTATATATATTTTACATTCCCTTTCTTTAAAGGGGCGCCAGATTTTCATTTTTTTAATCTACAGACAGAGTCTTCTTATGTGAAACACCGAGGTGCCGGTATTTTATTGTAACTTGATTAATGGGCTCGTTATGAATGCACGAAAGGCTATAAATAAGATCATCTTCTGTTGCTGTGCCGGCATTTACTTTTTCGAGTTGTTTTTGCGGGTGTGTATCAGGTTGAATAGATACAGCATTCACTTCTTTAAAAGTATACTCGCTCTCAACTTCTCCATCAAAATCGTCTGTAATAACAAACCCTTGCATGTGATGGCTTACTTGAATTTTGACTTCTGAAGGAGAATCATTGTTATTGACCAGCACCTCTTCTATTTTTACAGTGCCTATTGGACTTTTGTTTCCTGCCTCAACCAGTTGGACTTCTCCATCTAAACCAAAACCGCTTGAATAGACGGCTAATGGCGAATACCATTTTAAAAATGTATAAGCACCTGCCACAATTACTAAAAAACTAAAAATCAGGATTAAAACCTTTCTCACGGTATCACTCCTTCTTTATCTCCCCGATAAGCTCTGCTGTACTCCTGGTTGACCAGTTGTGACCTGTGATAGTTGCACATAAAAATTTCTAATCTCATACACCGCCTAAGGATTTTTAACTGAAAAAAGTGTAAATCGTCCAAAATATGAAAGCTAAAAGATACATAATCACTTGGAAAGCTACTATAACTATTATTATCCACTCGGCCCAGCGCTTCCTCCGTAAAGCAAAAATTAAAATAAAAAAATGCCCAGTAATAATAAAGAGAAGCCCGTAAAAAGAAATCTCGTTACGCAAAAATTCATTTATTCCTAAACCACCATTCACCACCGCTAAAACAATAAATGCGAAAAGAAATATTTTAAATTTTTTTTCCCTTTTTTCATTTTCAGGGCTGAATTTATCCATATGTAATACCTCATTCATTATTTTTATATACAAGAAGGAAGCTTTTTTATCGGATGCTTGCGTCTGTTCGAGCAGAACTCCCTCTGGCAGCGTTAACTATATGGGTTCCGAAAATAATAAGATTAAAAAAATAAGCGCTTCTTAAATGATTTGGTATTTAAGAATTTTTCTTACGTTGATCCTTATCGTGCTCCGCCATTACCCTCCCGTAAATTTCATCTGCAATCTCTGCTACGGATAACGTGCCGTCCACGATGATGTCTGAATTCGGTTTAATAGTGTTCAGCATTTCTACATAGCCACGCCTTCCCCGGGATATGTAATTTCCCATATCCGCCAAGAGTTCTTCCATAGTACTGTGTTTAAAATCCCTCATGATCCGGCGTGCCATAGCCACATCCAAAGGTGTATCAATAAACACAGTATAGTCAATGAACGGCCTCATCTGAGAATGTTTATAAGCGAATGGATAATCAAGTATTATATAATCCAGCGGTTCATTTAACAGCCTTTTCAAATTACTAAAAAATGGGTCTAAGTTCCATTTGTCATAGTCCGCTCCACTGTCAACCCAGTCAATAATGTCCTCTGGCCCTTCAAACTCGTAGTCATCAAAATAGAGTATGTCAGATTTATATAATTTCTCCCTTAAATATTCCGCAAGAGTGGTTTTACCTCCGCCGGAGACGCCGGCAATAGCAACAACGACGGGCCGTTTTTCTTTCTTCAAAATTATCCCTCCCCTATCCTAATCAATTTTACCATATACTTCCTGTCTGCAGTTTCCCGCCTGAAAGGCGTTCACTCCGTAGCACCAGCTGACTACACCATAATTGCCCATTTAACGGTATTTTTTCACCGGCCAAAAGATTTTTCCACAAAAATTGAAAAATTCTCTTTAAATAAAAGCCCATTATGTTATACTTGTAACCGATTAGTATAACACATTAGTTTTTTCAAACTTTAAAGACAGCAGGTGGTGTTTTTGAGCAGACAAAGAAAAGTATTCATCCTATCGGATTCCGTGGGTGAAACGGCTGATCATGTCGTCAATGCCGTGTCCAGTCAGTTTACGACTGATAATGTGGAATTCCACCGGGTCCCCTATGTCTATGCGACAGAAGATATTGAACAAGTGATACGAGAAGCCGGGCAATATCAGTCGATCATTGCCTACACCATCGTTATTGATGAATTAAAACAATACTTAGATCAGCGGGCAGCAGAAGAAAACATCAAAGCAGTCGATCTGCTGAGCCCTTTGATCAGCGCATTTAGTGAGTCATTTGGTAAACCCCCTGGGCACGAACCCGGGATGATGCGGAAACTTGATGAAGATTACTTCCGGAAAGTAGCTGCCGTGGAATTCGCGGTGAAGTATGACGATGCACAGGATCCAAGAGGGATATTAAAAGCGGATCTTGTCATTATTGGGGTGTCACGGACGTCGAAAACGCCTTTATCGATGTATCTCGCTCATAAACGGTTCAAAGTGGCGAATATTCCTTTAGTCCCTGAGATTCCCCCGCCAGAAGAACTGTTTCAGCTCCCTAGAAACAAATGCGTCGGCCTTATAATTACACCTGATAAATTAAACGAAATACGCAAAGAACGCCTGAAAACAATGGGCTTAACCTCGGGGTCAACGTATGCTAAATATGAACGGATTCTTGAAGAACTGGAATATGCCGATAAAATCATTAAACGCATCGGGTGTCCGGTCATCAATGTGTCCAACAAAGCTGTAGAAGAAACTGCTCATTATATTATTGAAGTTCTGAAAATAGAGAGGAGCCAATAGATATGACAAAGCTCGTTTATATGTTTGATGAAAGCAAAAGCGGAATGAAAGAAACTTTAGGCGGCAAGGGCGCCAATTTAGCTGAAATGACGCGGATCGGTTTACCGGTACCAGAAGGGTTTACTATTTCAACCCAGGCGTGCAATACATATTATGACCACGATCAGCAGATAACGGGTGATCTTAAGGAGCAAGTGATTGACTCTCTCCATAAACTTGAACAAAAAACCGGTAAAAAGCTTGGCGATCCTTCCGATCCTCTGCTTGTGTCTGTCCGATCAGGAGCGGTCTTTTCAATGCCGGGCATGATGGACACGGTGCTGAATTTAGGGATGAACGAGAAAACTGTCGAAGCGGTGGCCGAATTAACTCAAAACCCCCGTTTTGCTTATGACTCTTACCGCAGGTTCATTCAGATGTTCAGCGATGTCGTATTAAAAGTAGACAGCTACTTTTTTGAACAGCACCTTGAAGAAACCCGAGAGAAAAAAGGCTATGCGGCGGACCCTGAATTAACAGCTGAGGACTGGAAAGAAGTGATCACAGGCTATAAAAAAATTGTCCGGGACCATACGAAACGGACCTTCCCTGAAGACCCTCAGGAGCAGCTGTTTTTAGCCATTCAAGCAGTATTTGATTCCTGGAATAACCAGCGTGCGATCATCTACCGCCGGTTAAATAACATTCCCGGCCACTTAGGAACAGCCGTCAACATCCAAAGCATGGTGTTCGGCAATATGGGTGATGATTCGGGTACTGGCGTAGCGTTCACAAGAAACCCTTCCACTGGGGAAGCGGTGCTTTACGGAGAATATCTGATCAATGCCCAAGGGGAAGATGTCGTCGCGGGGATACGAACTCCCCAGCCTATTCATACGCTGAAAACGGAAATGCCTGAGGTTTACCAGCAGTTCGTTGAGACGTGCAACCGCCTGGAAAGCCATTATGGGGATATGCAGGATATTGAGTTTACGGTTGAGCGGGGTAAATTATTTATCCTCCAGACCAGGAACGGCAAACGGACGGCCCAGGCCGCTATACGAATTGCGGTTGAAATGGTAAAAGAGGGTGTCATTGACAGGCGTCAAGCTCTTCTCCGAGTCGATCCCGACCAGTTAAACCAGCTGCTGCACCAGAGAATTGACGACTCATACGAATTAAAGCCGCTTGCCAAAGGCTTACCCGCTTCTCCGGGAGCCGCTACCGGCCACGTCGTTTTTGACTCTGATGATGCGGAATTGCTAAGCCAAAGCGGTAAAAAAGTGATCCTCGTCCGGCCTGAGACCACACCGGATGATATCCACGGCATTGTCGCCTCTGAAGCGATCGTCACAAGCCGGGGCGGGATGACAAGCCATGCGGCAGTGGTCGCCCGCGGGATGGGAAAAGCGTGTATTTGCGGCTGCGAAAGTTTAAAAATTGATTTAAAGAAAAAAGAATTCCGCGTTGGGGAGACCGTCGTTAACTACTTGGATACCGTTACGATTGACGGGGCGACCGGGGAACTTATGCTTGGCGACATACCAATGATTCCACCTGAACTGTCACCGGAATTTGAAATGCTTCTTTCCTGGGCAGATAAAGAGAGATCGTTAGGTGTGCGGACGAACGCTGATACGCCGGAAGACGCCTATAAAGCGCGGGAATTTGGCGCGGAAGGCATTGGCCTATGCCGGACGGAGCATATGTTTATGGATGCGAAACGAATTCCTATTGTCAGGGACATGATTTTAGCCGGGACGGTTGACGAACGCATGGCAGCGCTTGAGAAGCTTCTTCCGATGCAGCAAGGCGATTTCACTCAAATATTTGAGGCGATGAACGGCCATCCAGTAACGGTCCGTCTGCTGGATCCGCCACTTCATGAATTTTTGCCTGATAAAGAAGAGTTGCTAGTTGAGGTGACGAAGCTTCAACTGACTGATCCTGAGTCACCTGAGTTAAAAGAGAAAGAACAGCTGCTTAAAAAAGTCCGCCAGCTTGATGAATTTAATCCGATGCTCGGCCACCGCGGCTGCCGTTTAGGAATGGTTTATCCCGAAATTTATATGATGCAGGCAAAGGCCATTTTCTATGCGGCTTCAAGCCTTATCGAGAAAAACATAGAGGTAAAGCCTGAAGTAATGATTCCGTTAGTCGGCCATGTCAATGAGCTAAAAGCGATGCGCCAGGTTGTCGTTGAAGCAGCGGAGCTTGTTGCAGAAGAGTCAGGCAAAACGGTCGATTACACGGTGGGCACGATGATTGAAATCCCCCGTGCAGCTTTAACAGCTGACAAAATTGCCATAGAGGCGGATTTCTTCTCGTTCGGCACGAACGATTTAACGCAAACCACATTTGGTTTCAGCCGTGATGATGCTGAAACGAAGTTCCTTCAGCATTACATTGAAGAAAACACGCTGCCTGACAATCCATTTATGGTGCTGGACCAGGAAGGGGTCGGGAAGCTCGTTGAAACCGGAGTCCAATTGGGGCGCCAGACGAAACCTTCTTTGAAAACAGGCATTTGCGGGGAACACGGCGGTGAAAAAAGCTCGATTGAATTCTGCTTCAAGAAAGGCCTTGATTATGTCAGCTGCTCGCCATACCGGGTGCCTTTAGCCCGATTAGCGGCCGCTCAAGCAACGGTCCGTCATAAAGAGACACTTTCCAGTTAATCGGTTGCAAGAGTGACGTAACAATAAAAAAATGTTGAACTAAAATAGAGGCAGCTTCTATCCAAGGTGATTAAAATGGATGTGGAAGCTGCCTTCTGTTTTTCTGCCGGGAATTTATAGAGTATGGGGCATCCACTCGAATAAGGGAGGCTCACCTTAATATGCGGGTTAATGACGTAGCTTACTTAAAGATCAATAGTCCTGTGAGGTTTACTGAAGTGGCTCGTGCCTCCGCCGCCTACAAGCACTCTCCCATTTCTGGGGAAAATCAGCAGTTTCTTTAAGTCGCCTTGAAGTAAAAGTTCCACTTTAGCTTGATCCCTCGTAGCAGTATATACAACATATCCTGACTTAGAGAGAGACGTTCTCCAGTTATCATCAAATTCAGCCACTAATACGCGGTTTGAATACGTTTGATTTTTCCTTTCGGAATTTTTCACGAGCTTTTGCCCTCCTTCCGTTTTAAAAAATAGAATCTCTTTATAACGTATTCAACAATCCCGCAATTGAATGGATACTTACCGCTTTTTATGAAAATTAAGTATTAAGGGATTTAGAACTGAGGGGCCATGCTCTGGAAACTTATAAATAACCTTGCTCGTATGACACATCAAGCAAGGTTTAACAGGGGGATTTCATATAAGGGGAGATATTTTCTTCACAACAATGTCCTGGATGGCAAGAAAAGCTGCCCAGCCTCCGATCCCGAATAAAATAGAAACAATTAAAGGAAAAGACGCTTTTAATGAAATCACTACTACAATTAACAATACAGCCGTGGCAGGAAACCCCCACAGGACACCTAATGCGAATTTGCTGAGATTAATTGATTGTTCTCCTTGAACGTTAAGCCAAATTAAACTAAGTAAACTGACTAATGGCAGAGCAGCTATAATTCCGCCATACTTAGGAAAAATCCTTGCCACTTCAGTTACTATTCCAATAATAATTGCACTCACTAAAATTTTTATTACCAAGAACATTTCCTGGCCTCCCTGCTGAGAAAATGAAAAGCTTTGGCTACTGTTTCAGCCTCTGAGTCACTTAGGTTTTCTAAAACATTTTCTAATTTGTCCTCATCTAAGCGCGTATGTTTATTCAACACGCCCCTCCCTTCTGGAGTCATGATTACAAATACTCTTCTTTCATCCTCACTGCTTCTTTTTTTGGAAACCAGCCCTTTTTTAATTAACCTTTTGATATGTTCAGAAGCAGTATTATGAGACACCCCTATGTAGTCAGCCAGATCCCCCACCGTGAGCGCTTCTCTCTTCTCTATATGCTGTAATAACCGGACTGCCTGGTGAGATATATTTTCCTGATGAATGTAATGCAGGGAATGATAAATGTCTGTCCACTTTTCGTTAATATTGTTGACTAGATTTTTCAAATCTTTCATCATGATCCCTCCTGTTTTATTTATATCTTATAATACGATATAATCTTTTGTAAAGATATAATTACAGGAAAACGAGAGGAACAATTTATATGATTTCCATCTATTACTGCCACACAAAAAAAGGGCAGCGCGTTGGCGCCGTCCCTTTTTTGCAAATAATTATATTTAATCAACAATCCAGCTCTTAGCTTCTTCTTCCTCTTCAGGACTATACTGACGGATATTGGTGTTTGAAAATACATCAAGCGTTTTAGAAATAGCCTTTACTAATTTCTCATCTCCTACAATGGCGTATTTCTCTACCTTATCCATGTCATTGTCTTTCAGAAAACGGAATCTGTCGTTCATCGTAGACAGTTCTGTTCCCTCAAAGTCAGTTATTCGCGTGAAAAGTTTGATCTTATCATACTCCTTCATCACTTGTTCCACTTCAGCGAGCATCTCTTTGTATTCCTGCTCCTCCACTTTGTTGTCAATTTCAAATGCCAGAAGGTTGCCTCTGCTCCAGTCTAATTTTCTGTTCATATTTTTAATCCCCCTTTAAAGGTCGTTGTTACTCTATTTTCCTGAAAAGTGGAAGCTATAAACAGCCTAATTCTGTTCCCGTCCTGGACAAATGGGTGTTTATAACAGGTTTGCCTTCTCAGCATACACTGGGAATATACTGACTCATTTAAGGAGTGATCCCTTTGTTCTACCCTTACGCCTTACTTCCTGGAAATTATACAGGATATCCCTATTCCCAGTCTCAGCCTGTTTTTAATTATCCTTCATATCCTTTAAAGAATTCTCCCTATCATCTGACCCAGCATCACGCATTCTCCCAACGCTCTTCCCGCCAGATGGAACCGCTGGATCCCTCCATCTTTATGGAGTCAGCAAGGGATGGCCTACTATTTTTGGAGGAAGCTAATGTGATCCTGAACAAAATCACAACAGACCGTGAGTTTGCCCGGCAAGTTATGACAGCTGCACGTGAATCGGATTACCAGGAAGTTGAACGGCTGATTATGCGAACCGGTATCACGCGACGGCCGAAGATCTGGTTTAACCCGGATGGCATTCGGTTTGAGTTTGAGTCTTTGATCGAACAGGAGCATAAAAGCCATTTAAGTCTCGCGGTTAAATGGCAAAAATTTATGGCTTGAATAACGTGACATTCCTTATGACCTGAATCTGCTTATTACGAGATAACTCATTAATCTTGCCTCTCTCTGATTAACCTTAAAATTATTATTTGAAATTTTTTGTGATATTCTCATACCAGTCAGGTTGGTAAATCGGGAACTGTTTTTGTTTTGAAGATTTGAAGTCCAATTGTTTAAGATGAATGCCATACAACGTACTGTTAAAGTCTGAATAGAAATAGTATCCAAGATTAGTGTGATCCCTTATCACGCTCCATTGAGTCCAATCAAAGGTTCCTTCTGGAAACCTTGGGTCCTGGAAAATGACTGTACCAATTGGGACAGAGAGGTTTTGCAAGATTAGGCGCGCTAGTCCAATGCTTTGCTGAGTGTTTTCGGGTTTAAAAGCTGTCTGCCTCAGAAATGCCGCTCGAATAAACCGGGATTGAGGGGACGGATCACCTGGCATACCCAATTGGCCGCTCCCGGTAACTTCCTCTCCACAGAAAAGGTCGGGATTATTTTTTAAACTTAAGTTTCCGTAAAAATTAAGATTAGTAAGATGCCAGTCATAAGTTGGCTGATTTGTTAACACACCCAGATCGGTCGTATACGTTTGCATTACCCCATCTATAAATTCTACGATTAGATGCTTCCCAGAGGCGTCACTAATAATATAATGAAAAAGAGCAGGAACTTCGGGATATAAGTTAGTAATGTTGACTACAGTTAATTTCGAAAGTGCTGTCTCTACTTCCTGAATATTTTTGAAATTTCCTAACACGTAGCTCACTAAATTCATGTTATAGAGTAAAGGTTCGCCTTTTTTGGGTTTTGGGTACTCAGAACACGCCAGCCATAAGCTTGCAACTGATAGTCCTTTCTCGTTCAAACCGTCAGAGTAAGCTACCGGGAAGTTTTCTAACTTGTATCCTGCCCCAATAAACCCGTATTTGTTTTTCCAATGAATTTCCCCTGGCAAATCAATTTCAGGAAATTTCTGTTTACGAGGTACAAAATTGACAAGTGGAGAATTCTCAGGATTCCTTATACACCAATCCATTGTTCTCGCTGAAACGAGTGCCTCATCTTTGGATTTACGCGGAATGGTTATATTAGTACACATCTTATCCCTCCTGTTCTATTGATAACTTTAAAGCTTAATTACGTTATACTATGGTACCGGATTAAATACGGCTTGTTCATTTGCCGCTGGTATATCGCACTTTTGCAACCAAATCATCAGCCATTAGAAAACTCAAAGGCTTCCACCTTTGCATGGCGGAAGCCTTTGAGTTTATTATTATAAATAAAAAAGCCGCCTAAGCAGCTTCAATTACACCTATTTACTACCTTACACTTTGCCGTCTCATCCATTGCGTGGCCGCCCATTTATCCCCAGCTATAACCGGTGCACCGCCATGAAATGTTAACTCATTTAACTCTTTGTCATTATAGAAGTACTCAAAATACACCGCCATTCCCTTTTGTGGAGACACTGAAAAATTAAGTTTAGGGAAAAATGTTTCTCCCCCCTGCTCGACATCATTTAAGTACATTACTAACGTGCTGATTCTCGGGTTGGTGACTGTTTGATGAGCGGACGAAAAATAATCAAAATGGGCTTTGTACTCCTGTCCAGTTTTGTAATTGAGAACTTGCAGGCCTTCTCCATTTTCTGAAGGGACACCCATAATCTGTGAGACCCTTTTATCAATTCTGGCAACGACTTCATTGCCCTCTTCTTCTAAAAATGTACTGCTGCTTGTTCTTAGTTTATTGACTTCGCGTGTATTCCCAATTTTAGAACGTTTAAGTTTATCTTTAGACAGCCTGATTAACTCGTCACATTCATCATCACTTAACATGTTTCCTAAGATGAGGATTAACGGTTCTTCAACTTTAGCAATGATGTTTATTTCTCTGTCGTCTGTTTGTATTTTATTTCCGATATGGTGAAAAATCGTTTGTTCCTTAATTGATAAGTCTTTAAATTCCATTGACACCTTTTCATCAACCTCTTTTATTTTTAATTTTCAGAAAAAATCAGCCAACAGACATTGATTTTCTGTAAACATTTTGTTCCTTAAGTGACATATCAATAATCTAATTTTACACCCAGCATTGGCATTAATCTACCATTTTATTACTTTATTTCATAAAAAAAGAAAACCATTTTTTACGTCAAACGATTTTTATTACTGGGCCAATTAAAAAAAGAGCTGCAGTAACAGCTCTTAAGAGTAAAATATTCTCTGCATCCACTTTTTTAATAGTGATGATGTTCTTCTGCTGCCAAAGCATCCTCTTTCGTTTCGTGTACAGTTCCGAATGGATGTTCAGGCGGCGCATAGATAGAATAAACTTTCAGTGGCTTGTTGCCCGTATTGGTCAGATTATGCCATTTTCCGGCAGGGACCATAATCGCAAAGTCTTCAGTTGCCCGGCGCTGAAAATCTAAATTATTTTTAGTATCCCCCATTTGCACAAGACCCTCACCGTCCTCAATACGTATAAACTGATCCACGTCAGGGTGAAGTTCTAAACCGATGTCATCTCCAACAGCGATACTCATTAATGTGACCTGTAAATACTCCCCCGTCCAAATAGCTGTCCGGAACGTCTCGTTTTCCTTAGTCACTTCCTCAATATCCACTACAAACGGCTGAGACCCGTAATCCTGTGAGGCGTTATGATTCATATGTTCAAATCGCTGGCCTCCTGAAGAAGCATGTAAAAAGACATTTTGAACGAGAGGATAAGGCGTCTGCGAATAATTTCTTTGATATTCTCTATACCCTTGAGCTTCTGATTCCTTAGCCTTTTGTACGCCCTCTCTGTAGCTGTCAAAAGCTATTTCGTCGATTTGGTACTCCGGCTGCCTTCCGGTCATTGTGATATAAAGATTAGTAAAATTATTTAAATGGTACCTTTTCTCTTCCAAAGCCCGGAGAATATCATTTTGGTGTTTTTCGTTCGGTGCCGCTTTGACTAACCGGCTGTAAAGATCAACCGCTGAAGCTTCCCTTTTTATTCCTGAAAGAATCTCATCAATTATCTGCTGGTCATTTTCCTGATAGCCTCTGAACATATAACCGGCAGAAGTCATCGGTGTGTACGCATTTGCGTAATAAGGATAGGCATACATGTTAGGATCGTAATACATAATGGTCATCCCCTTATTTATCATATACATACAGCGTATGCCTACTTTCAAAAAACGTACGTTGTTTTATGTTTTTTTATAAAGGACTCCGTTCTTATTAACTAGTCTTTTTATTACTTAGGATGACTAACCAGGATCAAGCCGCAGACCACACTCCCCTTAAATAATAGCTGCGGTTAAATTTTCAACTTTCCAGGTTTTACGATCCTTATGGAAGCTACTTCCCCGCAGTTACGCAAAACGTATATATTTTGTTAGCACCGCTTGAAAACTTCTTATTAAGAGGCTTAACTGCCATAAAATCCGTAGCTTCTGCAAACTCGGAGCCATTGCACTTGGAGCAATTTTCTCTTCTCATCGGGTCCCCCTCCTTATGGAACAGGCATATTACCCCGCATTATTTACCATAGCCGGTGTGACTGTAAAGAATTCTTTTGGGAGATTAAATAGTCACAAAATTATAACATGTCACCCGGGAACTGAGGAATTTTCAGGGTATCATAAAGATAAGAAAAGTTTTCATTTTTTCCCGTTTAATCATTTTTGTGTGGACATCAAGGGTGCAAAAAGACGAAAGGGTGATGGAAATGGAATACCAAAAAGCTAAAGAAAAATTAGAATCATTAAAGGCGGAATTAGTAGGCCAAATGAACAACCCAGCTTTATCCGAAGAAGAAAAACAAATTATTCAGAAATCTATTGATAATTATGACTATATCATTGAATTAACCGATATGAACCACTATTACCGCGGTCCAAACGTTCATTAATCAAAGCTGTAAGAGTCTAACCAGCTGATACAATCATTAAGCTTTCATTTCAAGCACTGCATTTTGCGGTGCTTTTTGTGTCCCTCAGTTAAATATATTATGACCTCCGTTAACAAGTGAGGCAAAGGCATCAACTATTAAGCTAGCAGTCACCTTCTTCTTCAAAATTAATTGGTCTTTAACTTTCTAAGCATGATCCCATTTGCAATGACACCAATTAACCCGGTTACAGCGAAAATCCAGGCAACTACTAATGGAGTAGAAGCTAGTAATTCTGTAACTATTCTAAACACTCCAAATCCAAAAACAAGAAAACTCCCGGTGAGAGTTAAAATTACTTTTGTTAAATCGGACATAATAAAAACCTCCCAAAATTATTAAGCGTATTAGTACGTATTCTGATGAATCTGATTGCAATAAAAATTACATCATTCATAAGTCTTTTAATAGCTGAAAACGCCAACCTGAACAGCTCATGGGGAGATTCTTTTTTCTCCGACCCTGCCCCCATCCAGTTTAACATTATTTTCCACACACATTACAGAGTGTTTTTATGATTTATAAAACCTAGTATGTAAATTAAAACCTAGTAGCCTCTTTTTACCTTTTACGGCTTCCTGCACTTCCTTCGGGCATTTGCCGCACTCTCTTTTCACCCTTCATCCCGCCAGTCCTTGAGAAGAGAGTTGCATCTATGGTTATTAAACGGTTCCTTAGCTATTAACGAACCATATTTTGTAAAATACTAAAACTATATATTTATTACTTCGCAAAAAAGTATAAATATGCCAGTTACTGGTGGTCTGGTAAAACGACCCTGTTTCCTGAGATGATTGAAGAATTTGGTGCAGAAGATGCCTATAAACTGAATTACCATGAAAATCTCGTGCATTCCCCATAGTTTGTAAGCCCTAATTTTTCCATAAATGTTTACAGGTGTCTACCAGGGTGAATAAAACGGATAAGCTTCTATCTTTTTATAAAGGAGGAGAAAAAATGGAACATGGCAAACCAATTGCAATTAAAGGAGTTACCACACTTGCTGTCCTGTATGTTGTGCTTGGTATTGGCTATCAGGTTTCCTTTGGAATAGTGCTTTTAATGACTGTCGTACTGGGCGCTGTCTCTTATATAGCAGGCGATTTGGCCTTACTTCCTAAAACAAACAATATTATTGCCACCGCATCAGACGCGGTCCTTTCCTTTCTTGTCATATGGCTGATCGGCATGGCGTTTGGCTTGCCTGGAGCTGCACTGGCGATCCCTGCCCTAATTGCGACAGCACTTCTGGGGGCCTTTGAATTTTACTACCATTTATATATTGCCAATAAAGAAATCGGAATGAACTCGCCAAGCAACAGCAGCTGGCCAAAAGCGAGCCACCACATAAAAGATTAGAACACCCCGCAATGGAGAGATCCATTGCTTTTTTTGCGGGTTTGACGAGCTCACTATTTCAGGTGGAGGCTTTTCATCGGACTTGTCTTCAGCTGATTCTTCCTTTGCGAAATCTTAGGATAACCTGTTAAAAGCAGTGGAAAATATAAAGAAGCAAATTTGACCTAGTGCTATACGACTGAAAAAATGACAATTCCTTCACAAGCAAATGAAAACGATTCATGAGAAGTCCCTTCCATTCCTGCATAATAAATTTATAGAATTTTATAACAATTATGAAACAGGAGGAATGTTATGAGGATTATTTGGTCAAAGCATTTAAGTATTGTAGTAAGTCTCGCTCTGTTTGCAAGTTTGTTTACCTCTGAGACACTTATTTTTGCGGAACAGAATCAACCGCCGCATTCTATTGAAGAAGATTATCTTCATCATAACCACCCAAGTTCCCTGCCAGCACAGGTTCCCGCTCCCGAGTGGGCAAAAGCCTGGGAACGGGCAGGAAAAGCTAATCTTACATTAAAAAAAGGGTCTCCCTCCCAGGTTCATATGCAAGGGAAATACTTAGAAGACATTGATGAGATAGTGCAAAGAGGAATAGAGGAAAATAAATATCCCGGGGCAGTAGCCATGATTGTAAAAGACGGAAGAATCATCAAGCATGAGGCTTACGGAAAAGCTTCAAAGTATAAAAACGATTCCGAGGTTTTACCCGAAGAATACCAGCTGCCAATGGAAAAGGATACTATTTTCGACCTTGCATCCCTGACAAAAATAGTGACTTCCATTGCAGTCATGCAGCTGACAGAAACAGATGAAATCAGTTTACACGACACCCTCGCCTCCTATATTCCTGAATTTGGAACACACGGAAAAGATGAAATCACAATTGAGCAGCTGTTAACCCACACATCAGGGCTAGCTGCGTCCCACCCTCTTGATCATTATGAAACAGAAGAGGAAAGACTTCAGGCATTATACGATTTAGAACTCACGGAAGAACCGGGAACGACTCTTATATACAGCGATTTAAGCATGATTCTGTTAGGTCTTCTCGTAGAAACGGTGTCCGGGGAGACATTAGATGAGTATGTAAGTAACCATATAACCGGACCGCTTGGAATGACTGATACAATGTTTAACCCTTCTGAGGACTATTTATCCAGAGTGGCGCCTACAGAGCACTCCCCCTGGTCAGGAAGAGAAATGGTGTGGGGAACTGTTCATGATGAGAAAGCCTACGCGATGGACGGAGTAGCCGGCCATGCCGGGCTATTCAGTACCACCGAAGATTTTGCCATTCTCTCACAAATGATCCTTAACGGCGGCCGGTATGGGAATGCCAGAATACTTGAACCTGGAACAGTGGCTCAGATGCTGACAAATCAAATAACTGATGAGTCCCATCTCGGGCAAGGTTTAGGGTTTAATCTGAACAGAGGCTGGTTTATGGATGGCCTGTCCTCCCCTGTCACCGCCGGCCATACAGGGTTTACAGGAACGTCTTTTGTTATTGATCCTCGTAATGATACTGTTGTCATTTTCTTTACGAATCGTGTCCATCCAACGCGGTATGGCCCTTCAATTAATCCTGAACGGCAGGATATTGTCCGCCAGACTGCAAGAGCGCTGCCAGTTCGCCCTGCAGCCGGGCAGGAAGCCTGGTTCAGCGGTAATGGAAGAAACAAAAACCACACGCTGACTCTTCCAGTGACTCTTGAGGAAAACAGTGAACTCACTTTTAAAACGTGGATTGATATTGCTGATGATATTCCGAGGGACTTTGGCTATCTCGACATTTCTGTTGATGAGGGAGAGACATGGCATCAACTCGACGGACACCTTCACGCTCAACGGACGACTCTGGAAAATGCCGGCATATTTACCGGCTCGACAGGCTGGAGATGGGTAAATTCAGCGTATGATTTAAGTGAATACTCAGGTGACGCGCTCATTCGATTCAGTTATGTAACTGACGGATCTGCTAACGGACGAGGCTGGTATATAGACCAGGTAACAGTTACAGGAAATAATGGCCACATTTTTAAAGATCGACCGAACCCTGATATAAATGTCTGGCAAGCTGACGGCTGGGAATTGAGCTCAGATTAAATCACAAAGTTTTTCCAACCCCCCCGAATTTTCGGGGGGGTTTTATGGATCAAGTAATTTTGGGCGAGCCTTACGATTGAGACATAGGGTTCTGTTTATTAAGGGGTGGTGGAGGATTATTTATCTGCCTTTCTTTTTACCTTTCAAGCTCACCTTCGTCCGGTTCGGGCATTTGCCGCCCTCTCTTTTTACCTATCCCCGTCTCCACTTCTTCACTCGGCCATTTACCGCTCCCCTTTTACCATTCACTGGCGCCCTCTCTGTTATAACTCAAAACTAAATCTCACTTGCTTCATTTGCCTTACCCTCCCTAACTGCATTAAGAATATTAAAATACGGGTCGATAACTTTATTAAAAATACCTTCATATGGAGCGGAGACACATCATTCAATGTTTATTGTTAATTTGGAACATAGTTATTTTAGAACACAAATACGGTATTTTTTCATCGAAAATGTGGCCATTGGATCGGTTAAATAAAAGTGCTCTCTTATAAAATCGCTCCTCTCTCTCAGCAAAACCTTTTTGAATAAGGTCATTTTTTTGGAACTTTTGAAATCATCTGAAGATTGCCTTTACAAACTTCCCGCTTATGTCTATTATTATGGACAGATTGCGATGGATCGGAGTGTGAATACGGTGACTCAATTTGAACAATCACAAACTTTAAAACGATTGCCTGAACAATTTTTTGCAAAGCTGGTGAAAAAGACGCAGCAGCTGGAAGCCGGGGGGCATGACGTCATTAACCTCGGCCAGGGAAATCCCGACCTGCCCACCCCGCCCCATATAGTGGACGCACTTAAGATGGCCGCTTCCAATGGGAGCTATCACAAATACTCTCCATTTCGGGGACAGCCCTTTTTGAAAAAAGCAGTGTGTGATTTTTATAAACGCGAATATGATGTGGATCTTGATCCGGAGTCAGAAGTCGCCGTTTTATTCGGGGCGAAAACGGGACTTGTAGAACTGAGTCAATGTCTCTTAAATCCCGGGGACACAGCGTTGCTGCCAGATCCGGGTTACCCGGATTATATGTCAGGCATTGCGTTAGCTGATGCAAACCCTGCGTTTATGCCGCTGAAACGGGAAAATGACTTCCTCCCCGCATATAAAGACCTGAACAGCAAAGTTTTGGAGCAAGCTAAACTGATGTTCCTAAATTACCCGAACAATCCAACAGCTGGTACAGCTACTAAAGATTTTTTTGATGAGACAGTTTCATTGGCTAAAAAACACCACATCTGTGTCTGCCATGATTTTGCGTACGGCGCACTTGGGTTTGACGGTGAAAAGCCAAGGAGTTTTCTTGAGTCAGAAGGGGCTAAAGAAACCGGTATTGAAATTTATACGTTATCAAAAACGTATAATATGGCAGGCTGGCGTGTTGGGTTTGCGGTCGGTAACGCCTCAGTCATAGAAAGTATTAATTTGATCCAGGATCATATGTACGTCAGCCTGTTCGGCGCGGTGCAGGAGGCTGCAGCCACTGCGCTTAAGGGGCCGCAGGACGAAGTAAGGAAACTCGCCGCTACTTATGAACGGAGAAGAAACACGCTAATTTCCGGACTGAAAAAAGCAGGCTGCCGGGATATCCAATCCCCTAAAGGGACATTTTTTGCCTGGATGCCAGTCCCGGAAGGTTTCACTTCTGAAGAATTTGCAAACCTTCTTCTGGAAAAAGCTTATGTTGTAACCGCACCAGGCAATGGATTTGGCGCCCATGGCGAAGGGTTTCTGCGAATTGGTCTCGTCCGGCCGGAAGACCGGATACAGGAAGCTTGCGAACGCATCGAAAAGCTTGGCGTATTTAATTAAGGGCAGATGGTCATTCATAAAAGCCAACGCCCCCTGGGAAAATTCCTTAGGGGGCTGATTGGATGCTTTTATATTCAACCATTTTACATCTCAAGAGAGACACCTTACCTTTTTTACTATTTACCTTTTGAAAAGGATCTCAATGCTGCCCCTACTATCCCCTATCTTTTTCTTCTTATTTTTTAAACTATATGGCCTATTTCCCTTTACCTTTTTCCAAAACTTTGTACTTAAATCCAAAATTTACAATCCGTTTCTTTTGTCTTATTTTTCATAATTTTCACATTTTTAGAGGTTTTTTTCCTTAGTGTGGCGAAATATTTGTCGTCAAAAGCCTGTGAGCCAGACAGAAAGGAGGATCAATTTTAAGCAGGAAACTAAAAAAGAAAAGGGGTTATAAGATGAAGAAAACTTTTTTATACTTTTTAATGGTCCTTCTTTTTATGTCCAGCTTTAACTTGAGCGTTTTAGCAAGCAGCGACGCTGAAGTGACTGAGGACGGCAATCCGTTGTTTATGGTTGTATTTAATTCGCAAAACTTGCCTGAGAATGTGGAGGAAATCGTGGAGAACGCCGGGGGCGAGATTACATATCAAGTGCCTGAGGTTGGCGTCATTGAAGCCACTTCCGAGACACCAGGTGAATTTATGAAAGCATTAATGACCCAAAAAGAAGTTTTAAGTATTGGTCCTTCTCTTGAGGAACAGCTTGACTTGCCTGACTTCGAGGTCGTCGAAAGTGAACTTCCAGAAGAAAAGGCTCCTGTAGAGAATATCTGGGAAGACGGCTGGCAATGGGATATTGAGCAAGTAACAAATAATGGTGCAAGTCATTACTTGGACCGGGAAGGCCGTGAAGATGTAGTCGTCGCGGTTATTGATTCCGGATTTGACTTCGATCACCCTGATCTTGCGGACTTCGTTGATGAAGAAGGGTCACGTACTTTTGTTCCTGGTACAACTGATTCCTGGGATTTTAACAGCCATGGAACCCACGTAGCCGGAACCATCGGTGCAGAAGGACGTATGAAAGGTGTGGCACCGGGTGTTACTCTCAGATCGTACAGAGTATTCGGAGCAACTGGCGGGGCGTCTCAAGTGTGGATCACTGACGCTATTATTTCAGCCGCTGATGATGGCGCCGATGTCATTAACATGAGCCTTGGCGGCACACGCCTTCGCGGCCAGTGGTTCTTCACTGATCCAGATACAGGTGAAAAAATCCGAGGCGGAAATTCCGCAGCTGATATTGTCGCTTATAACCGGGCGATCCGTTATGCGATTAACAAAGGTGTAACCGTTGTTTCTTCTGCCGGTAACTCTGCACAGGATCTCAGCAACCCGTCCAAAGTGGCAGACTGGCAAAACTCAAGCCGGACTGATGGATGGGAAGCTAAAGGCGCTGTTGTGTTCGTTCCTGCCCAGATTCCTGGAGTGATCACCGTATCAGCGACAGGCGGCGGATTCGGTACAGAGGACCGTCTTGCTTTTTATTCAAACTACGGGAACGGGGCTATTAACCTTGGTGCACCTGGCGGAGACCTTGGACCTGCAAACGGTGAATCTGCCAGTAAATACCTTGTCTTAAGTGCGGTTCCAACGTATATGGACTTTACAGCAGGACGCGGGCCTGAAGCTAAAGCCTTGTTTGGGCCGGGATACGGCTGGAAAGGCGGAACATCTATGGCCGCTCCTCAAGTCTCCGGTGCTGCTGCCGCTTACATTGCCCAGCAATATGAAAAAACAGGCGTTAAACCAAACCCTGGTCAGGTACAGACCCATCTTCAGCAGACAGCTGTCGATACAGGCAAAAAAGGCTACGATGAATATTACGGACACGGCATTGTTAACTCTTACAATGCACTTGCAGGTAATAAAAGATAATTAAAAGGCACAAACAAATAAAGCAGCGCCCACTGGAAAAAATATACAGCATATTTTTGGACAACCAGTTTACCCGGCGCTGCTTTTTTATTTTATTTTTAAAATTCCTGTCTCAAAGGCTATTGTCCTCTATACTAGTGGACTTACCCATTTTCCCCATGTTCACCTAGTAAAAAATGCTGAATTTCCACATCTATCCTGATATAAATACCCTAAGTATGTTTAGTTGTCTCACATATACTATTATATCTTTGAATGGGAGGAGAATTAATATGGGTACACAGAATTTTATAACGTCATCGTTTGAGCCTGAGAGCGAAGACAATCTGTTTAGGGACCAGAGGCTCTTAGACTTGGAAGCTTCTCAAGATGAGTTTAATTACCGTGACACTACCCCTTCACAGGCAAGAGAAAATAACAGGCGAAACGTATTTCAGCGTATGTCCACCTGGGTTCGAGGATTGTTAAAGCTAAACCCATCTGTAAAATCTACGGCTGAAAATACACCCACCTACAAGTAAATTTATGAGGTTCTCTCATATCTGTTTTCCTGGATAAGAAATGACCTAAACCAGGCTTAGAAATCATCCTTTCTAAGCCACTTTTTTATATGAACTTATACCTCTAAATTTTAAATGGTCTTCTTTAAAACAGGCTTCTCTACCAGACTGTTTGTCCTCTGCAAGCTATTTCCTCTATGCATACGCGAAATTAACCAAGAAGCTTCCTTCTTATTCAATTTTCTTCATTCAGTCTTCTATTTCCCAGCTGACCTCATAATCATCTTCAAGATCGCCGTCCGAATCAAATAACAAGTTCTGCACCTTTCCTCTCCCAGTCACTATAATCAGCTGAGTATCAACAGCTTCTCCTTCTTCAAGACCTCCTGTATAAACGTCAAATGGAAAGGCATCTAAATCCATTCTGCTGATATAAAATTCGCCAGGCATGGCTTCTTCATTATGTAAAATACCAAATGAATGGTAATAAAAATCCCGGTCTATTTCTACCGGGCTCCCCCCTGTGTTTTCTATATTCAACTCTATTAAAGCCACCTGGCCTGTTGATGTTACCTGAGGCAAACCTTCATTTTTATCTATCTGATTTTCTTCAGTGCCTATTTGGATAGTTTCAGGGGTGATCTCCAGGTTTTCCGTAGCAGCTGTTTCTCCCCAAGCCAGCTCACCAGTGTTTCCTGTAAGCTGACAACCTGATATTACTAATGGAAAAGATAATAAACTAACTAAACCTACTAATCGTTTCATAATATTCACCACCCTTTTAAACATACTCCCACTTTGCATTTGCCGTCACTGCAGGAAAAGCCGCATGGTCTGCTTCCCTGCTATTTCCCGAATTAAAAAGGTCTTCCCCGTCCTCTCATATAAGTTTTACGTGACAGGACAGTTAAAGTTTCAGGAAAGTCTCACTGGACTTTTTTAAAGAAAATGTTACAGATAACTGATACTCTGTGAAATATATCTCTTTTTTCAAGTCTTCTTCTGTCTTTGCTTACAGTTTAACATTATCTTCCACAAAACAAAAAATGACCTCTCTCTTCCAGTTTGTTGTTTGATGACAGACCTTTATTCTGCCTTTTACAGTTTTCAGTCCTTCAATTTGTGGAAAGGAAAACGTACAGGTACTTATTTAAGGAGGCAACGAGCTATGCTGTTTGATGATTGGAGCGGGGTAATCAGGATTACCCTTATGGGGGCGATGGTCTACCCTGCTGTTATTTTTATGTTGAGAATCTCAGGAAAACGGACACTTTCAAAAATGAACATGTTTGATCTGGTTATTACGGTTGCTCTCGGTTCTACAGTAGCCACGATTCTACTATCCCCTGATGTGACCTTTGCAGAAGGAGCTACGGCACTTGCCCTCCTCATATTACTTCAATTTCTGGTAACTTGGTTTGAGGTACGCTCAAAAGCTTTTACTTCTCTAGTGAAAGGAGAACCGCAGTTGCTTTATTACGAAGGCCAGTACATGGACACAGCATTAAAAAAGGAACGTGTCAAAACAGACGAAGTAAGGCAGGCTGTCAGATCAGAAGGGATTCTTTCGATGGATGAGGTAGAAGCGGTTGTTCTTGAAACAGACGGCTCATTTTCAGTGATAAAGAAAGAGAACGCTGCCGGAGAAAGCTCCTTAAAAGATGTGCGAGGGCTGAAATAAAACAACGAAGGTACAATGAGCAGGCTGTTTAGTTACCGGCAGCTAACTGAAAAAGGCTTTAGAGCACATGTCTCTAAAGCCTTTTTTGTATAAATCTTCTTAATTAACTTAAGTTTTTATAAATAAAGGCAGGTCTGTATGCCCCATTTCACGGACATAAACAAACAAATTCCCTTTATGGTGGATTTCATGCACGACTGCAATTTCCAACACTTTTTCAGCCGGCAGGGTTGAGCCGATAATGTCGGTCAAATCGATCATATTGTTCATACTGTCGTCAGATAACGACTCAATTAGTTTGACTGCTTCATCCGTATATTTATCTGCCAGTTTTCTCAAATCATCTTCTTCACTTGTCTGATGGATAGGTTCCGGAGCCTGCTTCGCAGCTGATGCCGCAAACATATGAAACGTCGTCAGCATATGAATGACAAGTTCTTTCGCGGACATCGATGTCGGGGCCGGTTTATAATCGAAATGCTGAGGCTCAATCTTATCAATCAATTCGTTCGTCACTTTCCGGTGAGACAAAAAATAATTTTTCAGGCTGGCGCTTTTACTCATGGAATCCTCCTTACTAAAAGTTAGTTTACTGACTTTTACGCTAAAGCAAAATCTTCCATGAGTCAAGCGGGGGGTTTTCGTGCTGCCGCCTGAAGCTTCTGATGTCACAGTCAGCTTACAGGCTGATGGTCCGACTTAAAGTGTGAGCCTCATTCTGCAAACGATTGGCCAGTCGCTCCCCTCCTTTTATTCTTTTAGAGAGGGAATTGTTTCTGTGATCTGCTCAAAATGGTGCCGATCATGCTCAGCCAATCCGTGTAAGTAGTCATATAGCGTAAGTGTCGTCTGACCAATTGAAAATGGCTGTTCCCATAAGTGATCCGGAAGATCCTTTACTGCTTTTAAAAAATTTTTGCGAGTCGAGATAAACTTTTCAATTGTGGTTTGCTGAGGCTCTTGTCTGCTGAGAGCGGCTGACCGGCTGTTTATTTCATTGCTGTCAGGTCCTTTCGGAAGCTTATCTTCGGAAAAAAGGTATGGCAAACGCTTAGTCATGACAAACTCGTCCCAAGGCTTAAAGTGGCCTATTATTTCAGCAATAGTCCATTTGTCTTCGGCAATTGGCGTCCGCCACTCTTTTTCACTCAGTCGGCTCAATGATGAGACAAAACCTATCGCTTTTAAGTGATGTTCGATAATTTCCTCTTTAACCTTTTTCATTTAATCACCTCTTTTTAATTATATTATTTGATTTATATAAAACTGACCAGGGGAAAGATTTGTATTTTTGGTTAAGAGAAAGTAAAAGATGCTTATGATTGAGGGATTATTACTGTGCGGCTTATGAAACGCTTCGTTCGGGCATAATACTCACGCGCTCCCAGCTTTACAAAGAAAACTTCACATAAAAAAACAGCCATACCGGCTGCTAATAGGCCTTTCTAAATATCTTTTAATCTATTATTTACCTTTATGCTTATCAGTCATATATTTAAGATACTCATCTGATTTTCCTTTTGGTATGCTGAGGGTCTCCCATTCTTCATTTTTTAACTGCTTAGCAATATAAATAAGCTGTCCTGTATGGGAGGCATAGTGAGCCACCTGCCTCTCAATCGCTTCAATAACAAGATGCTTCTCCCCGCGGATCGTCACTTCTTTTAATAAATCTTCTTCACTTAACCCTTCTAATGTATCCATTAGAACCTGCCAGCCTTCTTCCCAAAGTCTGGTTAATATTACTTTAGAAGATATGTCATCCACAAATTCGTCATCTCTTTTTCTGTCCGGTTTTTCTCCGTCAGATGTTAAAAAATCAGTCCACCTTGAAACCATATTGCCGCTCATATGTTTGACAATTGCTGCCGTGCTGTTGCATTGATCGATATACTGCCAATGAATATCCTCCTCGGACAGTTGGTTTAACGTTTTATCACCAAGGCTTTTAATGCTTAGAAACCTTTCTATTATTATTTGCAGATATTTATTTCCAATAGTCATTCTTTCACCTCCAGGTCCTTTTTAAATCCCCTAGATTAAAATTATTTCCTATTTCTTCCCTTTGAGCAAGGCAATAATTTCTTTATTTTGTTTCACCTGTTCCTCTGATTTTTCTTTAATAATAAAAATCCACCTAATTACTAAAATAATTAAAATTAAAGGTAATAAAAATATTAAAAGTCCAAAAATACTATATAGCAGATCCATTTCTTTCTTCCTCCTTATGTTATTATTAGCAGCCAATATGAGGCAATCTGGGTTTCTTTAATCTGATACGTTGTTTGTCTGTTTGCTTTATATTAAGTTTAACATTTTTTGCCAAGGCTATAAGTTAAAAAAATAAGCCGCATATGCGGCTTAACCAGGATATGGGCCCCAGCGACTGGGGCGCCAAAGTATCAGGTGCTCTTTTCATATTCCTTTTCTTCTTTTTCACGTTCTTCGCGCTCCCTGGCTTCTTCTTTTCTTTTCTGCTGGCGGTAACCGTAGGTGGTATTTAATACAGTTTCTTCACTTTCCAGCCCCGCACCAAGTGCCCCTATAATCGTCGCAAAAGAAGCACCCAGCCATGCCAGCCAAACATAGTTTCCGAAGTGCACTGAAGTTACCAATTCTCTTTCCATTAAAGAAGGTGGAATTAAAAGAGAGACGGCTGCTAAAAACATGAAAAATAAACTGACATAATAAAAGATGACACCAACAAACAATGTGAAAAAGGTGGCAATATTATAACGCCTCACAATAAATTTGGAACTCGACTTATGCGGAGATTCCCATAAATCATGGGCGAGGATAACCCAGGTTACCATGGCAAGAATAGATGTTAACATGAGCGCTAAAAATCGCCATGTGTCATACTCATCACTCAGCATCCAGAGGGTCGGAAAAATAAGAGCATAGGCTCCAGTAGCGAAAGCGACGGCCAAGACACTTTTGAAAGATGGAAAAATTGTCCATGGCCGGTTAGCAAGCACCATGCCTGATATTAACCTGATACTTCCACTCACTTTTGAATTGACAAGGTATCGCACATCTATTTCCTCATCCGACTCATCAGAGAAGGTGACTCTTTTAATAGGAGATACAAGTTCTGTCGGGCGCCGGCTCATTAACTGGCGCGATCCTTTCTTATTAACCTCATTATCTTCTTTGCTCGTCTCTTCCGTTTTTCTTTCCTGCCGTTCGCGGGCTTCTTCAGATTTTCCATGGTACATTTCATCAACCATTTGTATAATTGCTTCACGGACCCTTTTTTTCATTGGGGTAGAGCCCAGTGATGGAAGTGATATTACCGCCATATCACTCTTCACGTTAACATCGGCTACAACCAGCAGCCTGTCTTGAAAGATAGGAAGGTCCGTCACACATATAGCGAAATCCCAGCCTTGCTGTGTTTTACTTTCTTCAGTCTTTTCCAAAATTTGTTTCGATTCTCCTGCAACCCCGGTCAAAGGGTCGGTCACTGAATCAATTTTCCAATGGACACGGTCCTCTACGAAACGGGACAGCAGGTCGGGGAGATCATCTGCCACTTTAGAGACTATTTCTTCAGGCAGCTCAGGTGCTGGTACAAGCCCCACTACTTTCGTTTGTTTGCCACGCCCACTCTCATGGTCTTCATCGTAAGTCTGCCGATGACTATCTTGATTCGAATTCATAATATAATAACCTCCTGCAGCTTATAAAATGTGTCGATTATTTCAGGTGAAAATTAGTGTGTAGTGATGACTAGCAAGCAAGAGTCTTCGCCATTTTTCTTTACCCAGTTTTCAGCCTTTCCACTCCTTTTTTTGCTATTTTGTAAAAACATGTGAATCTTTTCTAGAAACTTTTTTAATACCCCGTCCTTTGCAGCATTCGAATATTCATGAAACTGACTATAAAACTGGCAATCTACCATTCCAGTAGAAATTTTAATAACAGCACAACGATAGAGTAACTCACAGAGCCGAAAGCGAATGATGGAAAATGTGTATTTCTGGCGAGCGGCACTTCAAACCTCATTACATTTAAAATCATCGCTCCCGAAATAAATGCGAAAACGATCGCTAACGCCAATGGCGTCAATTGTAAAAACATGCCGAAAAGCCATCCTGCAATGATTCCTAAAACAAGGACAAACCGGCCGTATCTGTTGTACCGCTGATTGTCTTTTAACCATAAATCGTGGGCCACAGCCACAAAGTGCATCCCAATAGCTACCGAGTAAAAAGCGGCCTGGACGCCTTCCACTTCAGAAGATATAACAATATAGGCGACCAGCATATTGTAAATACTGAAAAAAGAAAGCTGGACCCAGAAAAATGTCCCTTCCTTTTTTCCTTCTTCCGTCCTCTGGTAATAACTGGCTGCATTTTGAATAGCGAAAAAAATGAGCATGCCGATGAGCCCGAAAACGTAAAGCTCAGATTCCATGGTGAGCGCTTCTTCCCCGAAATCAGCCTGTTCTTCGTGCAGAGCGGGCAAAATATACATAAACACGTAAGAAGCAGCCACACCTGCAGAAAAGGAGAGCCATCTATTCCTTTTCATTCGTGAGCGCGGGAGAATTGTGTTCGTCATTAAATGGATAATTATAAAAAGCAGTCCTGTTATAAATGCACCGGGTGTCACCGGGCTCCCCCCTTATTTGCTTCTATTTTCTCTCTCGTCACCCCCGTACCCTTAGTTAAGCGTATATAACCTGGTAGTCCAGAGAAGTGACGAAGTTTATTTCATTAAAACAGCAAGAAAAAAGCCTCCTTGCTTATACGAAGCAAGAGAGACATTATTTTTTAGAATAACAGGCGTTTAAACTTCACACCTCTTTTACCAAATCTCTGATCGTATGGCCCTTCGGCAAAGGTGCGAGCGTTAAATAACCATCTTCACCTGGCTTGCCCATAGCCATGCAGCTTAATCCGGGTTTTCCGTTAATCATCATCATACAGGTCGCACATAAACCCGTCCGGCATGAAAAACGGTAGGCAATAGCGGGATCATGATGCCGGTAGATTTCCTCTATGATATTTAAAACCGTCATGTCCGTTGAATAAGCAACCTCAAAGAATGACGTTTCATAGTGATCGCGCTCAATTTTCACTTGAATGACAGACATATTACCGATCTCCTTTAAGAGGCTGTCTCAGGCATATAAACCGCTCATCTTGATAAGTTACAACCGTATGATATGGCTTAGTCTCAAGCCCGGGGTGGTCCTTATTATAATGGGCGCCTCTGCTTTCAGTTCTGTGCATTGCTGCTTCAACGATTGCTTTAGCGGTGCGGACCATATGGCGGCTCTCTATAAAATCAATGACTTCTCTCGAATAAGGTTTTAACGAAGGTGCCTTAGCCTCTTTTAAAAGGACGTCAATTTCTTCGAGCTTTTTCCTGGCCTGATGAAGGCCTTTATCCGAGCGAACCACTCCGGCTCCTTCGTCCATCACTGACTGTATCTTTCTTTTTATATCATAAGGACTCACGCCTTTTTTTCCCCTGACAGGAGAATCGCCCGTTAACTTCTGTAACCATTCGCTGACGTCTGCCGAAGGGAAAAGACGATTCTCCCTCTCAGCTGATTCGCTAGCTGCGGCCTGCCCCGCCCGCGCTCCAAACACGAGGCACTCTGAAAGTGCATTGTTGCCGAGACGGTTGCCGCCGTGCAGTCCGCCTGCCGTTTCTCCTGTCACGTACAAACCCGGCACGGAAGAGGCGCCATTCCCATCGATTTGAATTCCTCCCATGATAAAATGAGCCGCAGGGCCGACTTCTGCCCGATTTGAACGTAAATCGACTCCCCTGTCCACGCACATCTCATATTCGTGAGGAAAGTCGCTTTTCACTCTATCTGTTGTATGCGTGACGTCCATAAACACTGCCCCGTTTTCTGTACCGCGGCCCTGGCCCACTTCAGAGGCCATAGCGAGAGACAGTTTATCTCTTGTTGTATTTTCGAGCGTCTCCGGTTCATAATCTGCCATAAAGCGGTGCCCGTCCTTATTATAAAGCTTGGAATAATGATAAAAGCTGATGCAGAAGCCGGCAACAGACTGAGGGGCCTTTAGACTGACCGGATAAAACTGTACCTGTTCCATGTCTTTAAGAGCGGCTCCTGCTCCCAGCCCGAGAGAAAATCCGTCTCCTGTCGCCTGAACAGGGTTACTCGTTACCGGATAAAGCTGGCCCATCCCGCCGGTAGCAAGAATAACCGTTTTAGCGTGAATGATAGACAGTTTAGTCTCCGTTAAATCAAAGACCAGCGCTCCTGTGACTCTTTCAGACGACGTGAGAAGTTCCAGAGTAATGACATCGCTCCATGTGTTGAGATTATCTTTAAGCGACCGTGCTTTTTTTAAAAACGTCTGGAGAATCCCAAGTCCGGTTTTGCCTTTTCTCGCACTGACCGAGCGTGAAATGGAATGTCCTGCAGTTGAAAAGACTGCCACTTCTTTCTTTTCATCGACATCCAGTTTTAACCCCCAGGCGATCAGTTCGTTAATTCTTTCAGTAATCTCCCCCGCTAAGATTTTTGCGAGTACCGGATCACTGAGTCCCCTGCCGCTCTCTTCAATATCTTTGAAGTAAGTTTCCTCACTGTCTCCGTTAAGGGACCATTCACCTAAACTGGCAATCTGCACTGCCCCCACGGTCGAGCCGCTTTTCCCGACAGCCCCTTTATCAATCACGAGCACCTTTTGGCCTGACCGGGCGGCATACACACTTGCTGAAAGGCCCGCGGCACCAGATCCTATGATTAAAACGTCAGTATTTATGATATCCATTGACGGACACTCATTTCTTTATAAATTTATTCCTATCTCCAAGAAAATTTTACGGTCTTATCTTGGCATGTTTTTAATAGAATGTAAAATCACCATGTGATTGGTGATAGAGCTAATGAGAGGCTGAGTTGTATTTGAAAAGTAAGGAATGCTTAATTTTATTAAAGGAGAAATATGAGTATGTCTAAAAACCATCAATCTGTTAAATTGGGATTTCTTTATCCGGGCTTTGCCGCCGAAGATGACTTTCCGCAAATAGGGCAAATGGTCACTCCCCGAGTAGATGTGGAGCTTGTCCATACGACATTCATCGAAGACGCACACACAGTGGAAGCGTTAAGCGAAATGGGAAGTGTTAAGCGCATTAACGAAGGAACAAAAGAGTTAGCTGGTAAAAATTTAGATGCGGTGCTGTGGACTTCCACCAGTGCCAGCTTTGTTCTCGGTCTGGAAGGGATTAAAGAACAAGTCGCCGCCATGGAAAGCGCTTTAAAGGTCCCTGCTTCAACGACCGCTTTAGCTTTTATCCATGCCGCACAAACTCTTAACGCGAAGCGGGTTGCCATCGCAGCCACCTACCCTGAAGACATAGCAGTCATTTTTAAGAATTTCCTTGAAAGTTTTCAGATTGAAGTCGTTCAGTACGCCAGCAAGAATATTATTACCGCGGCAGAGGTAGGCACGCTGCAAAAAGAAGAGGTGCTTCAATTCGCAGCAGACAACAGCCGGTCCGATATTGATGCTTTGTTAATTCCCGATACAGCTTTACATTCTGTTCAGTGGCTGGAAGATATTGAAACTGCCATTCAGAGACCGGTGATTACGGCAAACCAGGCCAGCTTCTGGGAAGCGCTCCGTCTCACAGGCAGGTTCACACCCCAGAAAGGATTAGGGACGTTATTTACACTAAAACCACTGGAACCAGGAGGACACACAGGTGATTTTAAGAGCTAACAAAGGCCAGGTCAGCTACGGTGTCTCAATCGGCATTATATTAATTGATACATTCACCCCCTTTATTCCGGGAGATGTTGGCAACGCTACGACTTACAGCTTTCCTGTCAGGTTTCAAACGGTGAAAGGCTTAACGTTCGATAAACTGTTAAATAAAGACCGGTCAATGCTGGAACCATTGATTGAAGCAGGGCAGGATCTCGTCAATGAAGGTGTTAAAGCTGTGACCGGGGACTGCGGCTATTTAGCGATGTATCAGGAAGAACTGGCTGACACA
Organism: Salipaludibacillus aurantiacus; assembly: GCF_900111295.1. Lineage (GTDB taxonomy): Bacteria > Bacillota > Bacilli > Bacillales > Salisediminibacteriaceae > Salipaludibacillus > Salipaludibacillus aurantiacus. The sequence goes on from NZ_FOGT01000002.1 coordinate 83,606, forward strand.
CTAAAAGTTCCCGTCTTTATGTCCAGTCTGCTTCAGCTTCCCTTTATGTCCCATATGCTTAAAAAAGGCGAGAAAATCGGTGTAATCTGCAGCAAAGCAGATTATTTTGACGAAAAGATACTGGAAGGGCTCGGAATAAACTCTCATGTTTCTCTCTGTGTCCGCGGTCTTGAAGGTCAGGAAAACTTCAGAAAAGCTGCACATGATGAAATAGGTATTATTGCACCTGACTTAATTGAACAGGAAGTCGTTTCGGTAGCCAGGCAACTCACTGAAGACGAACCCGCTGTGAAACTGCTGCTATTGGAATGCAGCAGCCTTCCGCCTTACGCCGCAGCAGTCCAGCAGGCCGTGCAGCTGCCTGTCTTCGATTACGTCACAATGATTAACTACGTTCAATCAACTCTGGTCCAGTCACGGTTTCAGGGGTTTATGTAGTCTTTTTAATCTGCCTGGCTTTATTGTCATAAACTAAGATCAGTTCATGAGGCTACCTTTTAGGTAAGCCTCTTTTAGAGGTTCAGCGGGGCTCAAAGACCAGCATGGTGCTTTTAGGAAACTTAAATATTCAGAAAATGATATAATTCAATTATCTTATACGTGGACGGTGGGATAATAATGGCTTCAAAAGAGCAGGGAAATGACCTGTTAACGCTTAAAACAATTGCAGAAACACTGAACCAGTCGCAAGACTTAAACGAGATGCTTACCACTGTACTCGAGAGGCTCCTTGAAGTGACGGGGCTCGCTGCGGGGTGGATTTTTCTCAGTGAAAATAAAGGCGACTACATTTGTGCCGCTGATTGTCACCTCCCTCCTGCTCTTAAGTCTGATAATAAAAAGCCGATGAAGGAAGGCGGCTGCTGGTGTATTGATAAATACTGGTCTGGAAAGCTGACCGGTGCTGTGAACATTATGGAGTGCAAACGACTTGAAGATGCGGTGACGTTGTCTTTAGGTGATACGAAAGACATTACTCACCATGCCACCGTCCCGTTAAAAGCAGGAAAAGAAACGTTCGGCCTTCTGAATGTCGCCTCACCGGGAAAAATTCATTTTAACGTGGAAGAGCTGGCTCTGCTGGAATCGGTTGCTTATCAAATAGGAACGGCTATTAAACGGATGAAGCTTTACGAGGCACATCAAAAACGTGCAGTCGATTTCGCAAAGCTGGATGTTGCGACAAGGCAACTCAAAAAGCTGAACAATATTGCCACCTTTTCTCAAGCAGCTGCTGACTATATTAAAGCTGCCTTTCAATTTGATGACGTCACAGTCTACATTAAAGACAACGGAAGGCTGTCAAACAAGAAAAGCCAGGATGACTCATCTGATCCGGAGACTCACTTTACCTTTGCCGCAAAGGCGGACAGAGAAAAATCAGTGGTACTTACAGAGCGGCAGAACCGTTTTATTGCTGCGCTTCCTCTTAATAACGGAGAAAAAGTTATTGGGGTTCTTGTTATCAGTACTTCAGCAAGTCGTCAAGTTAGTGAAGAAATTTTAAAAGCGCTTGCCGACCACCTCTCCCTGGCAATGGAAAACGCGAAACTTCATAAAATGAGACAGGAGTTAAGTGTACTGGAGGAGCGGAACAGGCTTGCCCGTGATTTGCATGACTCTGTTTCGCAAACGTTATTTTCTCTGTCACTAACGACGAAAGGCGCCAAAAACTTGTCCGGAAATGATGCGCAGCTGGAAGCGGCATTAGAAGGAATTCAGCAAATGGCACACACAGCCTTAAGCGAAATGAGAACGTTAATCTGGCAGCTCCGTCCACCGGGACTTGAAGAAGGTGTTGTCACAGCCCTCAATAAATACGGCCGAAACCTGGGGTTAATAGTACACACCCGAATGGATGGTGTCGCCTCCCTGCCGGAAAAAACAGAGGAAACGATCTGGCGGATAGGACAGGAATGTTTAAACAATGTGCTAAAGCACGCTAAAACTGATGAAGCCGAAGTGACATTAGCCATGACCGGTAAGAAAGCCACTTTGACCGTAAAAGATAACGGAACAGGTTTTTTTCCCGAAGACACGGCAGGCTCAATCGGGCTGGCAAGTATGAAAGAGCGTGCAAAAGCAGCAGGCGGAGAATTCAAAGTAATCAGCAAAATTGGCAAAGGAACTGAAGTCACGGTGACCTTGCCGGTAAAGGGGGGATTTGATGAAAATTAAAGTACTGCTCGTGGACGACCATCTTATGGTCCTGCAAGGCTTACGCTTTTTTCTGTCTACTCAAAATGATATTGAGGTAGTCGGTGAAGCTGAAAACGGACGGAAAGCGTTGCATAAAACAGCTGAGCTAAAACCGGATGTGATATTGATGGACCTGGATATGCCCGTTTTGAACGGCGTAGATGCCACCCGTGAGATTAAGATGGCTTATCCTGACGTGAAAGTGATTATTCTGACGAGTTATTCTGACCAGGATCATGTGGTGCCGGCCATTAAAGCCGGAGCAAGCGGGTATCAGCTTAAGGATATTGATCCTGATCATCTGGCCGACACAATCAGGGGAGCCTATACAGGAACCGCACAGATTCACCCCAGGGTGGCTAATCAGCTTATGACCCACGTACAATCAGGGGACCGCATGGACACTAATCATATAGAAAAGCTTACAAAACGTGAAGATGACGTCCTCCGTCTCATTGCAGCAGGTAAAAGTAATAAGGAAATAGCAACGGAGCTTTACATTACTGAGAAAACAGTCAAAACGCATGTAAGCAATATTCTTGCCAAGCTCGAAGTAAACGACCGTACCCAGGCAGCTATTTATGCTATGAAACACGGCTATGATAAGGTATGAGCCGGTGATATGATTCGTTGAATGCGCCGCTTCCGTAAAGGTTTGCCCAACCCTTTTACTCCTGATGATTCAGTCTAAAGTCGCAGAAAAAGCCCTGCTAAATATGCAGGGCTTTTTCTGTATAGCAAGTTCATTCTCTTTGCCGACGTTTCTTAGCCGCTTTCTTTATAAAATGAAACTAGAAAATGACTAAAAATTGAAAGAGGATGATACGAATGGAAAAGAATCAAGTAGTTGTCATAACAGGCGCTTCAAAAGGACTTGGCAGAGCACTAACTCTTGCTTTTGCAAAGAAAGGAGCGAAACTTGCGATTTGTGCCAGAGGAGAAACACAGCTGGAGTCGGTAAAAAAAGAAGCAGAGGCACTGGGAGCTGATGTGTTGGCTGTTCAGGCGGATATTTCAAAAGCCCAGGATGTGGACCGCTTTATCTCTCTTACAGAACTAACCTACGGGCATGCTGATGTTCTCATTAATAATGCCTCTACAGTAGGACCAAGTCCGATCCCTCACCTTGCAGATACAACTGAAAAAGACTTTCTCCACGTTGTGCAGACAAACACAATTGGAGTATTTTTAATTACTAAACGTGTGCTTGCCGGAATGCTGCAGCGTGGCACTGGCTCTATTATAAACGTGACCTCAGAAGCCGGAAACACCGGTTATGCAGGCTGGGGAGTTTATGGGATCTCTAAATTTGCACTTGAAGGAATGTCCGAAACTTGGGCTGATGAACTAAGCGGGACAGACATCCGGATAAATATGATTGATCCAGGAGAAATGGATACTGTTATGCATGCTCTTGCCGTTCCTGACTGCGACTATGACCTATGGAAACCGGAAAAAGTCGTTGACGTGTTTTTATACCTTGCTTCAGATAAAAGTAAGGGCGTTAACGGGAAGCGTTTAAGGGCTCAGGAATTTACTCCTGCTTCTGAGGAGGCGGTCGAATGAACACTGTCATGCCCCCTGCGTTTACTGTTCCTGAAAGGCTCAATGCCTCTTCACCGCCTGAAGCTCGCGGGTTAAGGCGTGATTTTGTGAAGATGATGGTACTTAGCCGTCAATCAGGTTCCTGGATAGATACGTCATTCAGTCAATTGCCTGGATTCTTACGGGAAGGCGATCTTCTCGTGCTTAATAACAGCCGGACTATTCCTGCAGTATTTAAAGCAGATATAGAGAGAAACGGCTTTATTTGTAAACGAAATCAGGAAGTAAGACTTGCCAGACGCCTCTCTGAAAAAGTCTGGGAAGTACTCGTCCCTGAATTAAACCTTCAAAAAAATGACCAAATGCACTTTTCAAGCAGATTAAGTGCGGAGGTTATAAATTTTAAACCAGAACTGCCTTTTACTGTCGTTGAATTTTCTGCAGCAAGTGCCAGGCTTTTTGAAGAACTGTATTCTACCGGAGAACCTGTCCGCTACGAATATATACACCACCCTTGGTCTCTCGATTACTACCAGACTGTGTATGCTAATGTGCCCGGCTCAGTGGAAATGCCGTCTGCGGGCAGAGCTTTCAGCTGGGAACTTCTTCAGAAACTTCAAGCTGCCGGTATTCGGACCGCTTTTTTGCAGCTGCACACCGGCTTGAGCTACCTGCTTGATGATCGGTGGCACCAGCACCCTTCACATAATAAAGAACACTATTCTATTCCTGCCGCCACACTATCGGCAGTTAAACAAACAAAAAAAGACGGAGGCCGTGTCGTTCCTGTCGGTACGACTGTCGTCCGGGCTCTTGAGACCGCTGCCCGCCGGAAAAGTAACTTAAGTAGTATTTCCGGCTGGACCGATCTGTATATTAATGAAGCTACGCCTCTCCGGGTTGCAGACGGCTTGATCACTGGTTTCCACGAACCGGAAGCGAGCCACCTTGATATGCTGTCCGCTTTTCTTAACCGGAATCAGCTGATCACTGCCTATCAGCATGCCCTGAAAAAAGGCTATTTATGGCATGAATTCGGCGACATCAATTTTATAATTTAGAGAAAGGTGTGTACGATGTTAAAAAAAGTACACCACGTTGGAATCGAGGTTAAGAATTTGGCAGGAACGGCAAATCTTTTGGAGAAAATAGGCGGTTTTAACGTGGTTACGGAGTTTATTTTCCAAAGTGAAAAAATAGTCTTCCTTTCTACAGGAGACATTTTGATAGAACTCGCAGAATCCAAACATCTTGATGAGCAGCCTGTTCATTTGGCCTTTGAGACTGATGACCTGGAAGAAGCAGCTGCTTATTGTGAGAGGCTGCAACTTAAACTGGCAGAAGGCCCTTTCCATTTAGAAAACAACTGGAAAACAGCATTTTTCGAGGACGAAACAGGAAGGTATTTTGAAATAATCGAAACGGGAGACTCGCAATAAGGGTGCTCCCTTTTACTTTTTCTGCTTCTGAGCGGCGATTGGGGCTTTCACCGGCCGCTCTTTTTTCCTTTCGTCGCTTCTCCGCCGGGTTCGGGCATTTGCCAGCCACTTCCTCCAGCCGGGTCCTGCTCTTATCCAAGTGCCCCTGTTTCTACTTGCTTTGGAAATAAAAATTAGTCATCATTTTACCCTCTCGATCTATCCCTCTATCATTTCAATTACCAATAAATTTTAAAAATTTTCTTTTTCGAGCACCTTCTCCTATTTTTGTCCGTCTATACTTATGAAAGAAGAACAGGAGGGTCAATTGATGACAGATGAGGAACTTATACATAATATTCTTTCTGGAGATCAGCATGCAATCCATGAACTGCACGAACGTTATGTTGATCGTATATTTAACTACATTTACATACAGACGAACAGCTATCACGATACCGAGGAATTGCTGCAGGATGTCTTTCTTAAAGCTGCAAATCGTCTCGACCGTTTTAAAGGACATGCCTCCTTTAAAACATGGATTTTTAAAATTTCAAGAAATATAGTGATTGATTATTACCGTAAACGAAAAAAAGAACAGAGATCATTTACGATGGATCAAGACACCATGGAAGGAATTGCAGGAGAGTATGAAGCTGCCGAGACCACCGTTTTGCGCAATATACATATGGATGAAGTTTTCGAAACGATTGAGAGGCTTCCCGATAACTATCGAATGATTCTTCACCTGAGGTTTGTTGAAGATTTTTCTATAACAGAGACGGCAGAAATTATGGGGAAAACTGCTCTTTCCATAAAATCAGCACAACGCCGGGCACGCCTGGCTTTACATGAAAAACTTAACCTGGAGGTGAGCAATTAATGACTAAGCGTCAAACCAGTAGAGATGGTGAGCTCATTCAACTAATGAAAAAAAGGAAACAAATTAAACCTTCTGAAGAAGCCAGACAAAAAAGTCTGCAGGCTTTTCGAAATGGGTTAAATCAAAACACTTCAAAAGATAAAAATACACAAAAGCTAACTAACCGCCAGCGTATAATAGGAGCAGCAACGACTGTATCGGCTGCAGGTATTGCCGCTCTTATCCTACTGAACTATGATTTTATGCCGGGAGATCTGCCTCTCGATTCAGGAACCGAAGAAAGGACCAACACTCCCTTAAATGAAGAGAGAGAAGAAGCTGGAAATATTAATTTGGACGAGATAAAAGAAAACCCTCAAGTTTTAGAAAGGGTGCTTAACAGGCAGTCGATTGACATTGAGGATTTAAATGAGATGGATATACACCATATCTATAACGAGAATTTATCGGTTTCACTGCCTGACGGGTGGTCTGTAAATGAAGATTATACTGAGGATATACATTCAATTATTTTCACTGGGCCTGAATCAGAAGAAATGTCTCTCTACTTATATGAGAACGACCTGAATGAAAGTCTGTATGAGGAACAATTAGATGACATTCTGTCTGACATGTCTATGACAGAGTCAACAACTGTTTCTCCTGACTACTTTAAAGAAAAATTCAGACATGACTTCCAGATATCAAGTAACTTTCCTCAATGGTTTCCGTTTGATTACGAAAAAACAGAAATGTACAGTTTTATAGATGAGGAGAATGGCCGCTTCAAAGAACTCTATCTTTCTGAATTATTTGGCCACCCGATGATCTACACGATGGATGTCCCTCTGGACGACGAAGAGAGTTGGCCTTTATCCTGGGTGTTCTTTTCTCAAATGTTAGTCTCCTCACCTTATACAGTTCCTGGTTCTGAAGGGGAAATACATTCAAAGTACGAGCGTTCATCAGATAAAACAGTTATTTTATCTATAGGAGCTCGCATGTTTGAAGAATTTAAGATTGAACTTTACGACATCGGCGAATTAGGCCTGACCAGTTACCGCCCGATTGGGACAGAAGTTGAACGCGTGGAGCATGACCAGTTTGTAGAATGGCGTTTCACAGACACGGATGTCTCCAAAAACAGCTTTTATTCATTTGGCAAATTAAACGAAGAATTCCCGGTTGATCAAGGGAAGGAGATTATGTTTGAGGCATTTGATATTGATCTCGCTTATCATGAAGATCTTGGCGGCGGAAGTGAGCATCATTTTTCCTACTACAGTGGCAGTGGAAAAGACTTTTACGATGGATATATAAAATTTTTGGAAATAGACGATGCATGGTATTATAAGCATGCTCATTCAGACAGAGAAGATAATAATGGGGTCCTGTTTAATGTTTGGTTAAATTTATTTATAGACCATCTTGAATGGGAGTAAACGATAAAGATCGATTTAACGGATAGCCAGGGATTAACCTTGCTATCCGTTATTGTATGACTGAGTGGAAAAAGCTTTAGCAGTATCGCTGCGGGGGCCGCTCCTCCCCTCCCAGAAGACCGCAGACTTTCTAATAAGACTGTCTTTTTTTCTCTCCCATAAATCCTTCTATTCTTAATAGTTAACTTATCCCCGCTCCTTTTGCCAAATTATGATAATATGAGATTTGTATAAATTTATTTGGCTGGGCTGATGATGTAAACTATGACACTATTTGAGAAATTATATACCAATAAGGTAGATACGTCCCAAACCTGATTCTTGTCTGTCTTCAAGCAGCACTACTCTGTCATTGGCATGTTCGTTTCCATAGAACCGGTCAATATCCGAGCTTTTAACATTGCCATCAGCCGGCTCATTGAACTGAAACAGAAGCGCCCCTGTGAGGAAGGCATATACCACGTACAAACCTGCCAGACCTGACAGCGCGCCAGTTATTTTTTTACCTTTTCCAGGTCCAACTCCCAATCTCCTTTCTGTATATCCTACCTTGCTGCATTAATATAGGAAGACAGGAATTCTCTTGGAAGACGAAACCTTTCATTATTAGCAATAAGATCACTGCTGCTGTCGTTTTCTTTATACTCATTGATCTCTTTGTGAATCCTTTCCATCTTAATATCAAGATGGGCTGCCGTTTCTGCTGCTTCCTTTAATTCCTGAAGAATAGCAGGCGGCGCGTCTTTATTGTATTTATAATAAATTTTGTGTTCGAGGCTTGCCCAGAAATCCATGGCAATGGTGCGGATCTGGACTTCAACATAAACGTCAAGCACTCTGTCTGACATAAAGACAGGTATCTCAAGAATTAAATGAAGGCTTTGATAGCCATTAGGTTTAGGATGAGCGATATAATCTTTCTTCTCCACTACACGAATATCTTTTTGCCGTTCGAGCATGTCGCTTATCTCGTATATATCTGACAGAAAGGCACACGAAATTCTTACACCTGCAATATCCTGAATGTTTTCCCTGATAGATGGAATTGTCAGGTCACACCCTTTCCTCCAGACTTTGTTCATAATGCTTTCCGGTGTCTTAATACGTGATTTCACATGTTCTATCGGATTATAATCATGAATGTAATGAAACTCCTGCTGTAAAATATCTATTTTAGTATTTAACTCATCCAAAGCAAACTGGTACGTCATTATAAACCGGGTTAACTCCTGTTTAACAGCTTTCAGCTTCCTTATATTTAAAGGGGCTGCTGTTTCCATATCCTTCTCCTCCTCAGTCAGTTCCTGCTTTCTGGTTCAAATCTTTTATAAGCTTTCTTTATCTTCTTTACGCCGCACACAAAAGTCTGCGTGTATGCCCTGGCTCCTCAGCAAATTTACAATTTCCCTGACAGACTTTTTTCTTGGAGAGACCTCCGACTCAGAAGAACGAGGGTTTCCTGGCAATTCGCTTGTCCTCCTGTCCGTCTTCGATAGGCTCATCTGTGTTGACACCTCTTCCTGTCGATTTTGTATCATTTCTTTCTCCCTTTAAATTTTATAAAAGGTTTATGAACTCACTGTGAACTGGTGAAAAGGAGTATACTGTAAAAAATCAGTCTGCCGACAAACCTGCAGAAGCTGTCATACGTCTTAATTTTTGATTCTAATAAGAATAATTTTTTAAAGAGAAAAACGTCCTGCCAGGCTGGGCAGGACGCATCTATTTACTCTCTATTAAACGGAATTTCCACCGAAAAAACAGACCCTTTTTCTTTTTCACTAAATACATTAATCCCACAGTTATGAATGGTTAAAATCTTCTTCACAATTGATAATCCTAATCCGTTTCCGTCAGTGGAACTGCTTCTTGCTTTATCCACTTTATAAAATTTGTCAAAAAGATGAGGGAAAGCTTCTTCAGGTATTCCTTTCCCGTTATCTTTAATACTTACCTGAATATGGCTGCTTTGTTTTCTAAGGGTGACAGTAATGATTTCTCCTTTAGGAGAGTATTTAATCGCATTAGTTAACAGGTTTACCCATACTTGGCTGAATAAATCTTCATCTGCTGTTACTTCCGCCGGTTCAAGATCCAATTCCACTGTCAGCTGCCGCTTTTTCCATAAAGGCTCTGTTGCCAGTACGGCGCGTCTCACCTGTTCGTCAAGCCGGTAATTAACAGGTTTAAACGGATACTGGTCTGATTCAAGCGACGCCATCTGCAAAAGATTCTCGCTCAGCCGAGAAAGTCTTTCTGTTTCTTTATATATAATATCAAGATATTCTTTCTGGTTTTTTTCCGGCACAATATCGTCCCGGATTGCTTTCGTAAAACCTCTGATTGACGTAAGCGGAGACTGGAACTCGTGGGAGACACTGCTTACAAAATCATCTCTCATTTGATCTATTTGCTCCACTTCAGCGGCCATATGGTTAAAGCTCCTTATAAGCTCACCCACTTCGTCTTTGTTGTCTTTGTTTTTGACCCTGATGGAAAAGTTTCCTGTGGCCATTTCTTTAGCTGCTGCCGTTAACCTTTTTATTGGATCAACGACATACCGGGAAGCCAGAAATATTAACAGACTTCCAACAATAAGAACAATCAGAAGAGCTATTAGAATGACGTTCCGGATCGCTTCTCCCTCTGCTTCATAATCCATATGAACAAAGAGGGCAAACGACTCATCACCTATTTCTACTGGCATCCCCCCTACCCTGGCTTGGCTCTCATGGTATACGACCGGTGAAACCGCGCTCCCTGTGATTACTTCCTGGTAGGCCCCTTCACTGACAGGAAAAGAGGGCTCCTCAGAAAGCGGTTCCCCTTCTTCATTTACGATCATCACTTCAAAATGAAATTCTTTTAGTGTCTCTATCATGTCATCAATAATCTGAGCCTCAGTCATCTCCACGACCCCTGCAACTCCCCGGGTGACATTTGTAATTTCTTCTTCAAAAAGCACTTCCCGCTGAAAAAACAAGGATGTAATCATATATGAAACTAATAAACTTATTAAGACGACACTAATAAAGGTCGCAACTATCCGCAAATACAGGCTTTTTTTAATCATCAGTTTTCCTCCAGCCGGTATCCTAAGCCTCTGACGGTCGTTATCGTCAAGTCAGGAAACGGGGTCATCTGCTCCCTTAACCTTTTAATATGGACATCTACTGTTCTTTCATCACCTTCATAATCGTATCCCCATATTTTCTCGATCAGCTGGGCACGCGTGAAAATTTTCCCAGGAGAACCGGCGAGAGTAAAGAGCAGCTCGCATTCTTTCCGTTTCAGCTGCACGGTCTCTTGCGCCGATGCCACGGTCAGACGCTCCACATCTATAGATACATCTCCTATTTTCACAAGGTTCTCCAGGTTAATATTATAGCGTTTCAAAAGGGCTTTCACACGCAGGTTCAACTCAACCGGATCAAATGGCTTAACTAAATAATCGTCCGTTCCAGCATTAAAGCCCTTTACTTTATCCTGGGATTCGCCTTTCGCTGTCACCATAAGGATAGGAATATTTAAGAACGATCGGATATCTTCGGTTAACTCAATCCCATCTAAATGAGGCATCATTACGTCTATAATCGCCAGATCGATCTTTTCCGCAGAGACCAGATCCAGTGCCTCTTGCCCATCTTCCGCTTCAATCACATTAAACTGGCTGTTTTCAAGATACAACCTCATCAGTTTTCGGATATGCGGATCATCATCAGCAACTAGTATTGTAGTCATTATTACGTCCCCTGCCTTTCTATTATCTCGTTTATGCGGTGGGTCGGCTGGTTTTCTTCCTGATACATCGGTTGGTGCTACTTCCGTTGCACCAACACTTGTTTCTTCTTTTTCTGCTGCTTTATGCGCTTGTTTGCTCGCTATTTCTTCCTGATACATCGGTTGGTGCTACATCCGCTGCACCAACACTTGTTTCTTCCTTTTATGCTGCTTTATGCGCCTGTTTGCTCGCTATTTCTTCCTGATACATCGGTTGGTGCTACACCCGTTGCACCAACACTTGTTACTTCTTTTTTAGCTGCTTTATGCGCTTGTTTGCTCACTATTTCTTCCTGATACATCGGTTGGTGCTACATCCGTTGCACCAACACTTGTTTCTTCCTTTTATGCTGCTTTATGCGCCTGTTTGCTCGCTATTTCTTCCTGATACATCGGTTGGTGCTACACCCGTTGCACCAACACGTGTTACTTCTTTTTTAGCTGCTTTATGCGCTTGTTTGCTCGCTATTTCTTCCTGATACATCGGTTGGTGCTACATCCGTTGCACCAACCATACCATCCCCATTACTTTTTATAATATCACCTGTGAGTATGTAACGAGAATTGTCTTCCTGCCTGTTCTATTCTACAAGGCGGCTGGATTTGGATTTAGCGTATGTCCTTTCAATTCTGGAGGCAAGCACTGGTTTTAAAAGAAGTCCTACAGCGAGGGTTAATAACCAGAAGCCTGACAGAATGATAACGTTTTTCCATACGAGAGCCGGTATAATCCCTCCTGCTGCTTCTCTCAGCAGGTTAATCGCGTAAGTGAAGGGTAAATAAGGATTGATCTGCTGGAAAAATGGTGGAGCGACTTCAATTGGGAATGTCCCTCCCCCGCCTGACAGCTGCAGCACGAGAAGCACAATAGCCAAAGCCTTGCCAATGTTGCCCAAAATGGAGGCCAGTGTATAAACCATTGTCATAAAAACAACGGCTATAATAACTGAAAATAAAACAAATAAGTAGGGGCTGTCTGCATACACGCCAAGAAGAGTGAGATTTCCTATGCTTACAATTAACCCTTGGAGAACGCCCACGATTAAAAACAAAATCATTCTTCCAAGATAAATTGAGCGGAGAGTAAATTCCGGATGGCGATCCACTGTGTGTAAATTAGTGCTGATCAGATTAGATAACAGCAAAGCGCCAACCCAAAGACTTAAGGTCGTGTAAAAAGGCGCATTGGCCGATCCGTAATTAGGTATTGGAAAAAGCTCTTCTTCCACTAAATTTACAGGGTTTGCGAAAAAATCAGTTTCTTCATCAAGATCATTCCGCAGAACTGAAATAATTTCATTCAGTCGGTCCTCTTCTTCTATGTCACGTATTTGGTCCGCCACTTCTCCTAAATTTTCTTCCATTTCAGGAAGCTCGCTGTGGGATAATTCAGCGAGATCGTTTACTGCTTCCTCCACTTGCGGCATATTTTCTTCTAATAATTCGGTCAGCCTCCGGTAGTCTTCTTTTACTTTAGGCAGGTCATCCCGTATGAAATCGGCCGTCTCATATATTTTTGCTTCAATGCCTGGCAGGTCCTCGCGGACAAAGGCAGCTGCTGATTCAATTGCCTCGGTAATAAGCGGGAGTGTGTCCTGAATTTGCTGAGTTATATTCTTAATGCTTTCTTCCAATTCAGGAAGCCGTTCAATTTGTTCTTCAATACTTTCTTCTCCATTAACAGCTATTTTTTCTGCATTTTCAAGCGTTTCTTCTACTGTTTGTAAAGCTTTATAATTTTCTTCGAAAGAGTTGCCGACGTTCTCCAGACCGGATCTGAGGTTCTGGATGGCTTGATCTGTCTGATCGGCCCCTTCTCCCATTAAATAATCGTGAAGGCCGCCTGCCATTTGTTCAGTTTCTGAAGCGGTTGACTGCAGGGACTCTATTAGGTCCTTTCCTGGAGTTTGACCAGATTCAATTGTCGTTAACGCGCCCTGAAGTTCCTTTTGAAATGTTTGAAGGTGCTCTTTTACCTTCGTTAACTGGTTAATAACTTCAAGCAGTTCCTCATCCCCGGAATAGTCATGAATTGAGCTGTACATATCTATGGCGTTATCAAGAACGTCTATATGATTTGCAAGCTGTTTATCTAATTCTTTCAGCACGTCCTTTGCCTTATCTTCCTCCTCATTGTCTATAAACATATTCAGAGTATTTTCTGCAGAAGCAGCTGTCTGACTCGCGAACAGCGCCTGCTGGGCGACTGTCTCACTGACTTTTTCAGACGAACCTTCAACTTCATCTATAAAAACCATGAGTGCTTCTGAATAGTCTTCAATTGAGTCAGCTCTTTCTTCGACTTCCGGCAGCCTTTCCTGGGCATTCTCAATCGTTACTTGAGCTTCCCTGGCGCCGTCGAGAGCTTCTTCAAGCAGATCTGCAATGTCTGCAAACCGGTTGTTTAACTCGTCAACCTCCGCCACTGCTTTTTCAATGTCTGGAATGGTTTCTTCCAATTGAAGCACGCCTTCGCCCAGTTCATTGATTTCGGGCAGGCGGCTTTCAAGCAGGAGAATTTGTTCCGTTCCATCATCAATCTGGGGACTAAGGCTCCTTAATTCCAGAAACTGATTTATATGGTTATCAATTTCCTCCCAATTTTCATCAAACGCCACCACTTGTTCTGCAAATTCGTTTACAGCAGGAAAATGGGACTCAAGGTCATAAACTGTTTGTTTAATTCTGCGGAATGTAGGAAGTTCTTCTTCCAGTTTAAGCCCGAGTCTGTCAAATTCCTGAAATAAAGTCTTTGAGGTTTCTTCAATAAATTGCTCATTAATCTCTTTTACGATCGCAGATGCGCCTGCGGACGTCATTTTAGGAGCTATGGCATTCACTTTTTCATTGACCTGGTAATGAACTTGCGCCGATTCCGGTTCTCCTTTAACCACGCTTGAGAGATCTTCAGAAAATGAGCTGCTTATATAGACACTTGCGTAATAGTCTCCGTATTCCACCCCTTTTTCAGCTTCCTTCCTTTCAACAAAAGACCAGCCGAAGTTATCATTATTTTGAAGATTCTCTGTCAGTTCTTCCCCTACGTTGATGAATTCTCCATCAACATAAGCGCCTTTATCTTCATTGACCACCGCAACCTGAACTCCTTCCGTATTGGCATAAGGATCCCAGGAGGCACTTAAGTTGAACCAGGCGTATAAAGACGGCAGAATTGCCAGTCCTATAAGAAGAATGCCTACGAGAGGCACTCGTTTAATATTCAATAAATCCTGTTTAAATATCTTCCATACGTGTGTCATTGTCTTCCTCCATAATTATCTTCTTTACATTACCGGTTGTAACTGGCGAACCGGTAATTGCCGGCTCTGTCATCAGCACTGTAAAAGACTAACATGGAAGTATGAACTGAAAATGAACTGAGAAAAATTTTATGGCGGTGTATTCAGCTTTTTTCGCTATTTTTCGACAAAAGGGAAATTTAGGGCTTTTAAAATTTTTTAATGAGGGTAATGGTACTCATATAATAGGGGTAAAAAACTACTAACCGGGGTGAAACTTATGATTAGAGAATTATCTGTCAGCGAGGGTAATTTTATTGCATTCGAAGTTACTGAGAATGTTTCAGAAGAAGAATTTGGAGATGCCTCTGATAAAATGAAAGAATTAATAGGGAAATACGGAAAGATCAGGTTAATGGTCCGGTTCCCTGAGCTTCCTATTCAAGATGTCAGCAGTATAAACAACCGTTTTAAGTTCATAAAAAATAACTTTAATGATATTGAAAAATATGCGGTAGTGACTGATAAAAATATATTTAATATTGCAGCCGCTATCGTAGATACCGCAAGTGATACAGACGTCCAGCGATTCAGTACAGATGATTTAGAGGAAGCTGTCCAGTGGGTTAAATCCTAATAGTTGAAAGAATAAATTAAATAGCGGTGGTTATATAGCCGCTTTTAATTATTCTTAATTAAGGGGAAAAGAAAAAGACCAGCAAAAGCTGATCTAAAGGCAATAAATATTTAAAAACGTCTATTTAAAAGTAAATTCTCTCGATTGAATGGCTTCAGCAAGGGAGGGTTTAATAGTCACCTCTTCAAACATTATACCTAACTGGACAGTAGATCTGGCTAATTCAGGCCTCATTCCGGAAAGAGTCGTTGTCACGCCGATTAGCTTAAGGGCCCGTATAAGGTGCATCAGTTCTTCTGCCACTATTTCGTCTATTGTTACTACACCGGACAAATCGAGCAGCAGGTAATTCACGCGCTGCTTCGAGCACTGGTCAATTGTTTTATCCAGAATAATTTTTGAGCGGAAGGAATCGATATTTCCGACTAAAGGAAGCAATGCGACCTGAGGACTTAAAGAAATAACTGGTGAGCTCAATTCCATTATGACTTCCTCTTGTGCTTCTATTCTTTGTTTAGCGTATTTAGTATGTTCCTCAACAAACCTAACTGAAATTTTCCTGAACCAGTCATCTATAATTCTATACCAATGAATAATCTCTTTGACTGAATACTGATTCTCTACTTCATCCACGTATTGATCCAGTAAACGGTAATATTGTTCTTCTGTTCTGTTAAATTCATTAAGAATTAAATGCAAAGGCGTATTTAAATGTTCTTCATCTTTAGCTATTTCATCTATCCACTCTTTAATGCTGTTTTCAAAAGTGTCTATTTCACTGTTGAATACGGCAAAAAAACGTTTGTGAAAATCATTATTCTGCCTTTTCAAGTTGTCAATCACTTGAGAATCCGGTGAGGAATAGATCCCTTCTGGCGCACTAATTTTAACAGAGTTATACCATTCTTCAGTAATCTCGTCTGTATGTTCCATTAAATAATCATACAATTTCTCATTCTGATACATGAAAACCTCCCTCTGTAAATGCAAATATGAATACAAATTCATACTAATTTTGAAATATAGACTTTTATTTATTTACGTAATTTCTATACTTTGCAGCCTTTTTTGAGTTTCCCCTCCGCTCTTAAACCTCTTCCTTGGTCAAAACCTATTACCACAAGTTTACCATAACATTCATGCGGTCTAATGTTAAATATTTCTATCTTTTTTATGGAAAATCATGAGTTTCCTTTTGTTGATAATTTCGAACTCAATTTTTAGCTTGAATAGCTAAAAACAGGCCGCTGTTATACTTGTGAACCTGCTCAATAGTCATGCCTGAATTTTTTATGTTAGCAAGTGTATTACGGTCTAAATGGCAACCGTCACACATTCGTTTCCATACCGGAGTTACCCATTTCTGCATCTTTGCTGCTGTGGGCTGGTCGAGACGGACATGCTCAAATACCAGAAGAGTTCCGTGAGCTTTCAACACTCTTCTTAACTCTTTTAAAGCTATGTCAGGATGAGGGATGGTGCAAAAAACTAACGTTCCGACAATCATATCAAAGCTATCATCTGAAAACGGCAATTTTTGAGCATCTGCCTGAATAGCTTCAATAGGCACCTGAGCCGCCTTTATTCGTTTTATAGATTTACGGAGCATTACAGGATTAGGTTCCACAGCTGTGACAGCTTCTGCTTTTGTATAATACGGAAAATTAAGTCCGGTACCCGAGCCAATTTCAAGTACTTTCCCCTCTGCTTTTTGGATTAAAAATTGTCTAATAGAACGAAACTTTATTCTCTCCAGAGGAGCCATCAATGCATCATAAATCTCAGGAATCACTTTACCCATATTCTCCCCCTTTCATTGCCTGCTCTCTTATTGTTTATTCTAATCTGATTTAGCTACTCTTTCATTCCCATTTATGCCTCTGGCTATTACCGCCCCGCCCTGAATAAATATCACTAATACACGTTACACTAATAACCAGCTTCTGCTGTAAGTGAATATATATGGTAAATAATGGGGGGGTCTGACCCCTTTTTGAGGTGGCTGCTTATATGGATACTTCTGAACTTATATTAAGGATAGCGTTCAGTTTTCTAGTTTTATTTGTGATGACCCGAATTACGGGAAGAAAAGAAATAAGCCAGATGACGTTTTTTAATTTTGCCTCTGCTATTGCTATAGGTTCTATCTCCGCAAACCTTGTCGTTAATGCTAACTTCAGTATTCAACACGGTTTTATAGCTTTGTTAGGCTGGACTATTTTAACACTTGTTATGGATCTTATTGATATAAAATCAAAAGAAGGAAGAAAAGTGGTCACAGGTGATCCTGTTATTGTGATTAAAGAAGGTAAAATAGTCGACAAAGAATTAAAGAATCAGAGGCTCGACCTGGACGCTTTAAACTCAATGCTGCGCCAGCAAAGAATATTTTCCCTTGCAGAGGTGGATTATGCGATACTTGAACCTAATGGTAAATTATCAGTTCTGTCAAGAGATTATAACTTGCCTTTAACAAAACAGGATATGAATATTACAGGCCCGCAGAAAGTCTTCCCTCTGCCAACCGAAGTGATTTCTGACGGACTGGTCATAAAGAAAAACTTAGAAAAACTGAAACTTGACATCGACTGGCTAAAACAACAGCTGGATCAAGCAGGCATTCATTCCTTTTCAGATGTTTTCTATGCTCAAGTTCAAACTGACGGCTCTTTATTTATAGATCCCCAGGATAAAAAAAATAAATAATATGGCAGACAAAAAGGCTGAGCAACAGCCTTTTTGTCTGGGAATAAATGGGGGGTCTGTCCCCTTAATCAGCCGCAGGGGTAAACTGGCCTGCGGATGTCTTTTGGGACATTTTGCCTCGGGGACGGGCGGCACGGTACCATTGGAGACAGAGCATGAAAATAATGAAGACGTCAACTGCATCACCGCCGTAAAACATCAGCTGCCCTCCTGCTTCGGCTTCCGCCCTGGGCACGCCTGCAGGCGGGTTAGCATAAATGAACTTGGATAGTATCTGATGCCCGGCGAGTGCAAGTACCAGCACAATTGCCCTGTACAAATAAGCAGTCCTGTGAGGCATAGGATCAATTGAGATCATCGATGCTGTAAATACATAACCCGCTAAAAATACGTGCATATGAATAAACAAGTGAAGCAGCACATCATCGTGCATGGCTGCATACAACTCAGTTGTGTAGAGGATCCAAAGACCCCCAATGTTAAGAAGTGAGGCGACGGCAGGGTCAGTGACGATACGTGCTGGCAAACTTTTTAATACTTTCGTCAGGCGCCGGCCCCACTTAACAGGCATTGCCCGCAATAACAGTGTTACTGGTGCAGCCAGCACCATTAATAATGGAGCAAGCATTCCCAGCAGCAAGTGTCCCAGCATATGAACAGTAAAATTGGCATGAGCCCATTCAGCGAGCGGACCAATTACGGCTGCAAGTGCGCATCCTGCTCCTATTGTAAATAATACCACCCTGTAACCCTGCCACGATTTCCCTTTCTTTTTTACTGTGGCTGCAGCAAAAAGGTAAATGACTAAAGCAACCGCAAACGGGAAAGCGAGAATAAGCTGGGGCCCAAGCCCGGCAACATCAAAAAATGCCGTGGAATGAGAATGGCCATGCGGTTGAGAGTGGTTTAACACGATCATGATCTTCCCTCTTCCCGCTTAACACTTTTCTGTACCCGTCTAAGTAAGTATACTCCACCCAGAATCATAATGACTGCTGCTGTATTCCATATAATGTCATAAACAATTACATTTTCAACATATCTGATCTGATGGATTCTGAACACTTTGTGCTGGATAAGCCCGTCGTACAGCTGAAAAATACCGGCACCGAGAAGCACAGACCCCCACCACCTTGTAAGCCAAACAGCTCGCCGCCGTCTTAAATCGGCATACATAAAGAGCCCGCCAATTGTCGCAAACCAGCTGAACGCATGGAAAAGACCGTCAGAAATTAAACCAACATCCATAGTTGATCTGTCATAGAAATGATGCCACCGGAGCAGCTGATGGAAAACCATCTCATCAATAAACGCAATCATCCCAAGTCCGAACAGGAAACCGGACCAAAAGTTCCGCCCTGAATATTTGAGCCGGTTAGGCTCATTTGCGCTTCCCGCTTCCAGTTTTGTATCCGCATCCATATTATTCCTCCTTTTTATATACCTGCATGAGTTTATTAACTAATAAGCACTTCCCGCTGTTCCTGTATTATAAACAGGCATTCCACAAAAAGGATCAGTCCCCAAACATAGGTACATTTAAGTTTTTCCAATTTTAACCAAAAAAACTCTAATTAATATAATAATTCATTTAAAAACCTGTGCTTTATCTAATATTCCCCGGTTAAAAAACAATTCGCAGTGGAAAGAGGTATATAGGAAAGAGGTGCCTCATGAAAGAATATAAGAACTTAAAAGCAGTCACATCGATGGTAACAGGGGTTTTATCCATTATTCTTTTTTTACTCCCGTTAGTGGGCCTGGTGCTGGCTGTTTCAGGACTTGGACTTGGTATTTTAGGTTTAAAAGAAATTAAACAGACCGGAGAACCGGGAAGGGGTTTTGCAATTACGGGGATCGTTTGCGGAGGAATAGGCTTACTGATTCCCGCTGTTTTAGGGGTGCTGGCTTTTTACATGCTGGCAGGGTAAAGCTGGAGATATTCAGCTAGTTGAAAATTTGCGATCGGCCCTTTTCAAAAAAAGACGAACTGCAAAATCATACAGTTCGTCTTTTCTATATTAATTAAATACTTGTACTCTTTACAGGCAGTTTCTTCTCACCCCATACCCGGAAAGTGAATAGGCATACGTTCAGCCAGGCAATTGAAATAATTGCTGCGGCCAAAATATCCGACGGGAAATGAGCGCCTGTGATAATCCGGCTCAATGCCACTAAAATAATTAATCCCCCGAAAATTACAGTCGCTGATACCTTTGCCGTGCTATTTTCCAACTGGCGGTATGCCAGATAGATTAGAAAAGAAAATAATATGACACTCCTCATCGCGTGGCCGCTCGGGAAACTATAGGACGGTATTTCAAGGGAATAACCGAAAAATTCAATGACGCTGCTCTCACCAGGCCTGTCCCTTTGAAATAAAATCTTAAGTATAAAATTCAGCACGACTCCGCCTCCGGTCAAGACGATTAAAAAGACAGCATGATTCCACATTTTCTTATAAAGGAGAAAAACACCGACAAGGCCTGTCAAAATTAAAATGGCTTCTCCGGAGCCTATAACAGTTATTATTTCCATAAAAGACACGACTACGGACGGCACGCCTTCCGTGAGCCACGAAGTAAGTGTTTCATCTAAAAAGGCGAGCCGATTAAATAAAGTTAAAACTGAAATGACTGCAAACAAAATAAAACAGCTTAAAGCAATAGATATATTTTTCTTATTATTATCCTCCACGGTACGTCACTCTTTCTTCTGTAAAATATTCTCGTTGGGCATTCCCTTTAAATAAAATTTATAAGCATACATTCCTTCATAAAGAGTTAAATTTTTCAAAATCAATCGCAAATTTACACTGAAATTCCAGATTACTTAATTTTTTGTCACCTTTCAATCAAACTTTTTACCTGACTTTGTCTCAGTTCCAGAGATGCCAGCAGATGCGAATTCAGTCTTTTACCGAATTAAATCACACAAAAAAAGACAGAAGCATTAATCTGCAACTGTCCGGATGGCTGATTCTCTATCATTATTTTTTCGCCTGAGGCCTTTCAGCGTTACTCGCAATCTCTATTTTCTGAAGCGCCTGCGAGGCCAGATGGTCTGCTTCACCGTTCTTTTTACGTGAAATTAAACGATATTCCGGGGTAATGCCTAACTGCTCCATCTTATCCTCAATACGGTCTGCCCACTTATTCAGTTCCGGCTCCATGCATGGCCACTCCCCGCTCAGCTGGTTCAGAACCACTCTGGAATCACCTTTAAATATGACCGGAAGATGATGAACCCCTAACTCTTCTAACTCCTGCAAGGAAAGGTAAAGAGCTGCATATTCAGCCTCGTTATTAGTCTCCAGATCTCCGGCTAGCCGGTTTTTTCTAAGGCGGAATGATTTGGTGTTTTGTTCATAATAAATCGCACAGCCCAGTCCTGACTGCTTCGTTCCCTGATCAAACCCTCCGTCAAAATAAACCGTAAGATGGTGCGGTTCTGTCTCTATTTCAGTAAGAAATTTTCTAAGCTCCTTAAGTGACCACGTATGGCCACGCGTGTCTGAAAAGGTGATATTTTTTAACCTGCCTGTCCTTTCCAAATCTTCAGCTATTATGAGGGCCTGCTCTGCTCTCATGGTATCTGAGAAAAAAACAGTTTGTGCCCCTTTAGGTGTTTTATAAGTCATTTCTAATGTCACATTCATTTGAAGACCTCCTCTGAAACAAGAAAGTTCCGCTTATCGCTCTGTTAATTGTAACCCACAGACCTATTTCCATTGTTCCCTTTTTAATCTGTAACCACTCTCTTTTTTAATGCTCAGCCTTCATGGCCTGGTTGGAAGACCAGGGATAAATACCTGAAGTTTGTGCCTATAGCATGTGAAATAAGCAACATCTTACATACAAAAAAGTAAACAAAGTCCCGTTCTACTTGATAAAAAGTTAAGGTAAAATAAAACTTCAGCAGATCATCTAATAAATGGAGGTATGTATATGAAAAAAATAGTTTCAGGTTTAATAGTTGTTGGATTACTCTCAGTTGCCGGAGGGGTCCATGCTCACGAACATTACATCGAAACACCAAACGGGAAACATATTATCATCTCAGAAGAGCCGGACCATGTTCATGAGGCTCATCACCCTATTCACTATAAGCTCCATATGGGACCATCTTCAGAAAATAGAGCGATTAAAGTAGCTGCTGCATTTCTGAACGAAGACGGCCAGTATGTTGATGCTGATGGCAACTTACTGAACGTCATTAACAGGTAGGCGCTTTGTACCTTATACCCCCTTGTTACGCCAAAATCCAGGGGGGTCTTTTCCTTACAACTTCAGCGATAACCGGATCATATCTTTGCATACAATACCGTTTTCCACTATTTCTTCTGAATAATTCTCTGTAAAGAAATCTTTCTCTATTTCACTAATTCTAAAACCGCATTTCTGATAAAGGGCCAATTGTCCGAGACTAGAATTCCCTGTGCCTATCTCGATGGTATTGAATCCTCTTTTTCGAGCTTCCTCTATGGCGTGCTTGACAAGTTTTTTCCCTATTCCTTTGCCCTGATCCTTTGAAGAGACGGCAATATTTTTAATTTCTGCATTATCATATTTTAAAGGAAGCAACACGTATACCCCAATCACTTCTCTGTTTTTTTCTGCGACAAAACAGTCCCCTTTCTCCAAATACTCCTCAACAAGCACCCTGGAAGGATCAGCCGTTAACAGCAGCCCCATGGGCGGATTTTCGGCATTGTTCAGTTTTCTGATTATCATTCGTTTCTCTCCTTTAACTGTTTAATTGACCCTGCCATAAAAACATTCTCCTGTGACGACCATTTACCGCTATTTAACTCAATTATTAATGGCAGGCAAGTTCGAGGACTGCGAAGGACTTATAAAGGGGGTTGTACAAATTGCCTCGTGTCTTACGGCACCACGTATGCCGATTTAATTAATGAACTGCTCGATCCATTGGGAAAACCTCTCATGGTTAATCTCGCACTGGACACGATTTTTATAAAGCAGCTATTCGGATAGGGGCCTCAGTAAACCTGAACACAATTGACAATACGCTGACAGTGTTTGACCAAACTCTTGATAAGTTATATGTATGGACCG
Organism: Salipaludibacillus aurantiacus; assembly: GCF_900111295.1. Lineage (GTDB taxonomy): Bacteria > Bacillota > Bacilli > Bacillales > Salisediminibacteriaceae > Salipaludibacillus > Salipaludibacillus aurantiacus. The sequence goes on from NZ_FOGT01000002.1 coordinate 106,512, forward strand.
GTGTATTGCCGGTCCTGTTCAGCCGGTCGGAATTTAAATCAGTCGTGCGGCATTGGAAGCATCTAATAATCCAAAAGAAGGAATCCTGTCAGACGTCGAATCAGTAATACTGCGGGCTGAATTCTGAATGGCTCGAATAATAGCTGCATTGGATGCGTTTGGGTTAACAGCCTTCAGCATAACAGCGGTACCGCTTACTAATGGAGCAGCCATGGACGTCCCTTGCAAAGAATCATAGTGTCGTTGAATTCCGCGTATAGAATAAGTCGGTGTCGTTGATAAAATTGCCGTTCCCGGAGCGGAGATACCCGGGGATGCAGCCCGGTTCGAAAACGATGCAAGCCTGTTTCGTCTGTTAGTCGCGCTTACGGATAATACATAATTATAGCCGGCCGGGTAATGGGGAGTGTCTAACCCGTCATTTCCAGTGGCCGCCACGAGTACAATCCCTTTTTTATAAGCTCTTTCAACTGCCAGCTGCTCTGCCCTGTTAAATTCAGGTCCGCCGAAACTCATGTTAATAACATCTGCTTTTTTATCAATAGCATAACAAATTCCTGCAATCATAGACTCTGATGTAAACCAGCCATCGCCCATTTTAACCGGAATAATCATAGCAGTGTTAAAGCTTGCTCCTGCTATACCCGTCTCGTTATCTGTTAGAGCTGCGGCAATTCCCGCAACATGTGTCCCATGGCCAGCTTTGTCAGTAATATCGTCCGGTTGACCGGGCCCCACGTTTACCCCATCAGTTATTTTAGATGCCAAATCAGGATGCTCAGGATCGATGCCCGTATCAAGGATGGCAATTTTCTTGTTCGGGCTTAAATGTTTTACCTTGTTGAATGCCCCTTCCGGATTAATCCTCTGCAGCCCCCATTGATTAACTACGCCATCATTTTTTGTGTTAACGCCCCTGGAATAATAAGGATCGTTTGGAATGTATGTCGGTTTTCTTATATAGTTATACTCAACGAAATCGACTTCCTCACGTTCTGAATACCTCTGATTGAATTTTTCCTCTTCCCCTTCAGGAACATTGACGATATCAATATCTACTTCAGAAAGTGTTTTAAGACAGTTAGTGCCAACCTGTTTATGAATATCATCCTTTGATATGCTTTTTGCATTTTTCTTAAAGCAAATTAATAGTTTCCCTGGTTCCCTCATTGCTTCATCCCACCCTTTTTCTTTTTTTACAGCTTATTCGAAGGAAAGGAATGAAGAAACGGCGTATCTATCAGGTTATTAGCATAAATAAAGAGAATTTCCATAAAAAACTCTGCAGGTTAATTCATTTAATAGAGAACGCCCCATTGGAAAGAAAAAAGACACGTGAGAAAAGTATCTTTAGAGGAATTTGTGTTTACATAATAATATTATTTAAACTGAAAAAGGGGCCCCGATGATTTTAGTTTACATAATATTGTTATCGTTACTAAAATGAAACCGAACAATAGTTAATTCTTTTTCAACGACCATATTTTAAGAGGATGGCTGTCTCCATTTTCCACTGTGGCTGTTTCACACACACGAAAGCCCAAAAAAAAACCCTTAGAAAAACCAAACATGCGGCGCTGACAATCAAGGACCCCTTCCTTAAGTGACAGCGGCAGGCATGCCTTAAATAGTCTTACTGGGCTGTATAACCGCCGTCAAGGACCACAGCCTGCCCTGTAATACCTTTTGCTTTATCGTCTGCAAGATAAAGGGCATAGTCAGCAATTTCCTGAACGGCCAGCAGACGTTTCTGAGGTACAAGCGGGTAGAGAATTTCTTCCTTCACTTTTTCTACCGGTACATTCCGAGTTTTCGCAAGATCTTCAAACTGTCCTCGCACGAGCGGCGTATCAACATAACCAGGGCAGATGGCGTTTACAGTGATATTGTGTTCTGCTGTCTCCAATGCCGCCACTTTTGTGAGACCGATAACACCGTGCTTCGCGCTGTTATACGCCGCTTTTCCGGCAAAGCCGATCAGCCCGTTAATGGAAGCCATGTTAATAACACGGCCGCCGCCCTGTTTTTTCATGACTGGAAGTGCATGTTTCATCGCAATAAATGGCGCGATCTGCATAACTTTAATCATAAATTCAAATTTTTCTGTCGGGAATTCTTCAATCGGTGAAACGTGCTGAAGACCTGCATTGTTAAAAAGAACGTCCAGTCTGCCGTAAGTTTCAACCGTTTTACTGATTGCCTTCTTAATATCTTCTTCGCTCGTCACATCAACTTTAAGTCCGAGACAGTCGTAACCTTCTTTTTTCAGATTTTCAGTTACTTCGTTAATCTTTTCTTCGTTAATATCTGTGAAAACGACTTTTGAGCCTTCTTTCAGGAATGCTTCCCCTATTTGATAACCGATTCCACTTGCTCCCCCTGTAATAAATGTTACTTTGTTATTCATATAAACCCCTCCGATTATAAAATTTATTGTGATGCCTGATCTCTCAGGCTTCAGAGATTTTCAGAGATTTTCAGTATTTCGACGATGCTGGATACACCGTTATGCCGCAGCCGATGCATAAAGTGGCAAGGCCGTAGCGTGACTTTCTGCGCTTCATTTCATGAAGCAGTGTCACAAGGACCCTCGTTGGGAGTACTTTTCCTTCAATACCTGCCTTATTAAAGAGAACATCTACTTTACCAAAAGCTTCAACAGTTTTTTCTATGCAGTTTTTAACCTGAGCTTCTTTTCCTGCATCCATGGCAACTATAATATTTTAGGTCTAATGCCGGTACAGCCTGAATCTAATGCTTCCTGATCCAGATCTACTAATGTAACCTTTGCTCCGTGATTTCAAAAAGATTTAACTGCTTCCTTGCCAATACCGCCGGCAGCCCCAGTAATTACAACAACTTTTTTATTAAAATTCATGGAAAAAACCTCCTTAATTGATATAAGAAAACCATTTTATTAATAAAATACCTTTATTTTGAATATTCAAACTATAATAATTCATAAATTTGAAAAATCTGACTTTTAATATTTGCGTTATTGTGGCGCCTACGATAAATTTGTCGAAGGTTACGTAATCGATGGAAATGTTGAAAAGACAGACAGTGGGTAAACCATTGGAGAAATGGCTCAGCAAATTATAGAAATCACAGATGCCTATACTTTAGAGGAATCAGAAGCGTTGCGTACGGAGTTCAAAAAAAAACGCAGATACCATCCACTTTGCCCAGCTTGATAAGAACCCGGATCGTCACTTTGGTGAATATGTAACTTACTCCGGAGAAATTATCGAGATTCAAGAAGGCCATGGAATGACGATTATGCGTTTAACGGTCAATGGTGGTTGGGATAAGATTATCTGGGAGGAATATGAAGACTACACAGATTTTGTTTCAGATGATTATGTGACAATTTACGGTGAAGTCTGGGGAGCCCATAACTATACATCTCAATCTGGCTAAGAAATTACAGTCCCTGCAATTATGGCCGACCACATCGAGTAAACTTATCCGGAATAAGGTATATCATTAACGAATCATTTGAAAAGCTCTGCTCAACACCTCGGCAGCACGCTTTGTTTGATTTCGTTTAAGCATGATTGCTCCCAATTCCATAGACCTCCTCCGGTATCTTTTAAAATCTCATTTTAAATAACCAGGTTATACTCTTCTCTTATTAACCCGAACACATAGCAGTCGACATGTTTGTCATATAGTTTTTCCGCGCTTTTTAAGCAGCCTTCTTTTTTAAATCCGATCCTCTCTGGAATTGCGGCACTTTTATGGTTTTCTACTGCTGTACGAATTTCAATTCTCTTTAGGTGTAAGTCAGTGAAACAATAATTGACGACCGCTCGACAAGCCTCCGTCATTAAACCTTTACCCTCAAATTTTTCGCCCAGCCAGTACCCGACAGACGTCGACTGATTAGGCCAGTCAATCCTATGTAAACCTATGACCCCTGCCAGCTCTCCTTTATACCAAATCCCTGCCTGAAAGCCATTAGTTTGGCTGAATTGCTTTAATGACGCTTCAATAAATTCGTTTGAATCGTCTGGTGTTTTAATAAAATCTACCCAGGGAAGCCACTGACGAAGGGAATGCCTTGACTGATCTGTCAAGCGGTACAGTTCTTCAGCGTGCTTTGGCTCCAGCAAACGTAATTCTGTATTATTATTAAGCTCATATTTAAACATATGTATCTCCTTTATTTTTTACTGTAATGTTCCTGGCTTAATCAAAGCGCTGGGTGTCAATGCCGTCAATAATCTCTTCCATTTCTATCATGAAATTTAACTGGAGAGGTCCAGGCAGCACTTCCTGAATTTGTGACACTTCTTCCATACTTTCTAATTCATCCAAGGTTCGGGGCGGGTGATCAAGACTGTGATACCAGCGTTTAAATTCCCGGGCAAACTCATAAAAATTAGCTTCGAACCTTTCAGCCGCTTCCACTCCTTCATCCCCTTCTGTCTCTTGCATCCTTTGCCAGTCTTCAAGGATAACAGCTAACGCTTCGTTGACTTTTTTCATTGGTGACCTCCTAAGCAAACTGCTTATTTCCAGTAATTTTTCATAATTTCGTTTGTCCATGCTGGTTGTTCTATTGTCCCTGCAGGCAAAAATTCTTTCATGACAGGCTTTATATCTAAAACAGGCGTGCCGTTAATACAGTCTAGACCGCTTACGACTATCTCCCTGCCTTCTTTCTTTAATAATTTAACAGACGCGAGCCCTAACTGATTTGGCCTGTTTTTCCCCCGCTGGGCAAAAATGCCTGCCTTTGGAAGAGTGATATCATTTCTTGGATGTCTGGCTCCTGTGATCAGTTTGTCTTTCTCTACCTTATGAAAGTAATAGATAATTTCCAAATGAGAGAATGATTCAATTTCATTTAAAGATTCTTCTGGAAGGGATTGATCAATGACTATTCTAGAAATCACTTCTCCCCAAAAATCATCTTTCACCTGATGCCTTTCATTATAAGCGAAACCAACTGGGGTTAATGTAATCATTTCAGCTTCTCTTCCTCTCCTGTTAATTTTGAAAATCGCCCATGAGCGGCAATGCGAGTAAATAATATTCTCCCAGGCTCCAATTATCAGGTTTCAACCTGGGTTGCTACAGACCATATATTTCCTGCAAAATCTTTAAAGGTCCCTCTTTTGTCAGGTTCTCCGTCTTTATTAACAGGTGCTTCTATAGCCTGGCATCCTAATGCAATTGCTTTATTGTATGTTTTATCAACATCACTTACATATACATGCAGCAAATGCGTATTAGGGGGGAACTGTTCAGAAGAATCACCAATCATAATAACCGAGTCACCAATAACTACCTCAGCATGCATCACTGAGCCATCTGGCATCCCAAACCTTCTTAAAGTTTCCGCTTTAAAAATACCCTCTAACAAATCGATCATTTTCTGCGCGCCATTCACCACTAAATAAGGAGAGACAGAATTATAGCCTTCAGGTTTATACAATTGTTTTATTACAAGCTCCTTCCGCTAACCATTCTAAATTGGCCCGCTGGATATTTTTTAACCAGTATGTATTTCTACGCTCTTTCTCCGGATTCCTTTTTTACTCGTGGTCTTCTTTTCATTCCTCCCGCACACGATTACAATGAGTAATAAAGAGTTAATAAGGGAGCAGTTCATATGTCCAAAAATCAAAGAAAATTGCCTTTGTATGTGCAAATTAAAAATAAATTGGTGACAAATATTAAAGAAGGGGTTTGGAAACCGGGTGACCCAATTCCTTCAGAAAGCCAGCTTATGGAACAATTTAATGTCAGCCGAACAACTATAAGACAAGCTATTCGGGATCTTTCCCAAACGGGAATAGTGGAAACCCGAAGAGGGATGCCGGCAAGAACTCGCCAGGCACCAGCAGAAGATTCCGCTAACCACGGGATCATCCATCATGAGTCAGGGAATGACATGGGCGTAACCGTCTTAAGGGCAGAGTTGACAAACACACATTTTTTAGCCAAAGCAAACTTAGAACTGGATGATTCAGAAGAAGTGTATTTTTTGGAAAGAATCAGGCTTGCTGATGGAAAGCCTATAGCCTACCAGCAGTTATTTGTACCGGAATATATCAGAGAGCTAATAAAACCTTCAGAGTCAGAGATCTTCGATATATTCCCCTTATTAGGAAAGCACGGGGTCAATTTTTCAACGATTAAAGAAAACGTTTCTGCCGCAAACGCTGAGAGATACGAAGCTGATCTTTTAGGAATCATTCCGGGGGAAGCATTGATAGATATTTTCCGCACCACAATCGGCATCGATGGACGTCCGATTGAATACAGCCGGACGCGATACAAACCCGAATCCTTTAATTACCGGGTGGAAATTGGCAGGTAATCCACGAAACTTATTGCAATAAGATTTAACTTATTGTAACATGTTCACCAAACAAACAGAGAGAGGAGAAAAATTTTGAGTAAACTTTCAAGTATCAGGCATGACAAAACTCAAATTGATCTTGTGCGCATGCGCCAATACCGACTGGGAAGAGTCCGTGAGCAGCTGAAAAACTTAGGTTATGGAGGGATCGTCATTTTTGATCCTGTGAACCTCCGCTACGCTACAGGGAGCCGGAACATGCAAGTATTTATGCTGAGAAATCCGGCCCGCTATGCCTTTATCCCTGTTGAAGGTCCAATTACCTTATTTGACTTTCCTAACTGTGAACACTTATCTGAAGGCCTCGAGACAATTGATGAAGTAAGACCTGCGATTACGTTAACTTATGTCGCTTCAGGAGACTCCCTGCAGGACAATGCAAAAGAATGGGCCCGGGAAATCGCTGACCTTATGAGGACACACGCCGGGGAAAACAACAGGCTTGCAGTTGATTACATTCCGGCTGCCGGGGCTATTGAACTGAGTAAAGAAGGCATCGTGTTATTTGATGGGCAAGAACCAATTGAACACGCTCGAAGTATTAAAAATAAGCAGGAATTAGAAGCGATGAAAATTTCTGTCCGGACTGCCGAAGAAGGTATGATAAGAATGCAGCAGGCTTTAAAACCTGGAATTACTGAAAACGAGCTCTGGTCACATTTACACCAGACGAACATTATCCAAGGCGGCGACTATATTGAAACGAGGCTTCTCAGTTCAGGAAGCCGTACTAACCCTTGGTTTCAGGAATGCAGTGATAAAGTTATACAAGATGGGGAGTTAGTAGCGTTTGATACGGACATGAATGGACCGTTTGGATATTTCACTGATATCAGCAGGACGTTTTATTGCGGCGAAGGCGAACCGTCGGATGAGCAGAAGCGCCTGTATCAAACCGCATATGAACAGATCCAATATAACATTGAGCTCCTTAAGCCGGGAATGGCGTTCCGCGAGTATTCAGAAAAAAGCTGGAAAATTCCCAGTGAATACTTCGCTAACCGTTACTTCACGGTGGCTCATGGAACAGGGCTTAGCGGAGAATACCCTTATATCGTCTATCCTCAAGACTTTGAAGAAAAAGGCTACGATGGCGTCATAGAGGAAAATATGGTTCTTTCTGTGGAAAGCTATATAGGCGCTTCAGGCGGTAAGGAAGGCGTCAAACTGGAAGAACAGCTTCTAGTGACAAAAGATGGGGTAGAAAATTTTTCTGACTTTCCGTTCGAATCAAAACTTCTGAAATAAAACGATGGACGTTTAACAAAGAAAAGGTATGGACTCTTAAACTGGGGGACGAACCAGATTAGACGTTATTTTTCGGTTTATCACCTACTCGGGAGCCTTAGCCGTGACTCAGTAGACCTTATTTTCGGGTTATGACCCTCTCGGTAATGGCTGCTAGTCAAGTCCATATTTATGTGTAAAAGTGATACAACAGTTTAAAACCATACAGTATAGATTAACTTTATGAGAAGGGGAGCCCCCGCGGGGGCTCCTTGAATTTATCCAGTCACTTTATTCGCTCCGGTAAGACCCTATCTGAAAATTACCTGAACCCCCTTTTTTGATTAACCGTCGCCGGGCCAAATATAGTGAATAAACTGCATCTTCTGTCCATTCATTTCAAACATCTTATCATCTGTTGACACGAGCTTGAAACCGTTTCTTTCCAGAATCTTTTGGGATCCTATATTGTCAGTTGTTGTCTTTGCTTTAATTTTTTTAATCCCTTTGTCAGTCATCATATTAAGAAATAACCCCAGTGCCTTAGTGGCAATTCCTTTTCCAGCCTGCGCTTGTCCTATTCTGTAACCAAGATATCCAATAGTAGACTGTTCACTTATATCTGCAAGGTTTATTCGCCCTAAAATAAAACCACGGGTATCTTTAATAAGATAATAATAAGAAACACCTTTCGAATGTTCCTCTAGTAACGAGGTATGCCGCTTAATAAATGTTTCAAATTCATAGTAATCGTCTCCCCTGCCTGGGATCATAGTTTCAAAATAAGTCCTGTTTTTGCCCTCAAATTCAAATAATTTTTCAGCATCAGACTGTTTTAGTTTTTCAATCGCAATGTTCATATTGATAGCCTCACTTCAGTTTTTTCAGTGCCTTAACCCCCCTGGTGCTCTGACTTACCCCAATGGCAGTCTCTTAATTCTTCTATCGCACCTAAATATAAGCTTTTCACCACTCCCCCCTGATTTTTTGCCGCTGAAAATGTCAGTAAATTGTGTTGATTTTAGTTTATCACACACTGGAGAAAGACCCTTAAGCATCAAGCTAAAAAAACGAGCCGCTATAAGCTCGTTTGATCGTGGTAATGCAATTTTGGGGGAGTTTTTTCTAAGTTTTAGGAGCAGTCCACCGTCTTTAGGGTAGATAAGCCTCTTTTTTTCCTTTGTTAACGTTCTCCCTCTCCTTTGGGCATTTGTCCGCCCTTCTTTTTTTCTCTTCCCAAGCTCACACCTCTTCACTAATGCACTAGCTGTAACCCGCCTTCCCCTTCTAGCCTCTCGCCGCCGATGTCTTTCACCCTCAGCTCATTACAATACAGGATAGTACTGGTCATACCTGGGATTAGCATAATAAGGCGGGCGGGGTCCAATTAAAGGCATTTCCCAAGTAAAAGGATTGTCATTATAAAGCATATCAACCGTTTCTTCTGATTCATTTACTAACAAAAGCCTGACTTCAGGACTGTAAGTTTCTTCTGGCAAATTAATCCTCTCCTCTTTTCAAATCATTCATTATACGTTATTCACTCTCAATCTATTTGCGCCCGTCTCCCCCTAGCCTTTTTACATCAGGCAGGCACAGACGTGAGCGTCAGCCCATAGGCTATGTAAGAGTTTGATAAGGAGGGACGACACGTGAAACAAGATGATAAACAGAGCCAGCCGGATTCAGGCAGGCCTTATCCTATGTACCCTAACTATGGAAAAATTACGAAGTATAAAGATATTCCCCTCAGTGTTCCGGAACAGCGGCAGCTTCGGCAGCCGGGCTTAGAGCGGCTGATGGAGCCGCGTCCAATTATCGAAAACCCCCACTATAAAGGGAGCGGAAAACTGGCTGGCAAAACAGCGTTAATTACCGGTGGTGACAGCGGTATAGGGGCGGCAGCAGCCATTGCCTTCGCCAAGGAAGGCGCTGATGTCGCCATTGCCTACCTTGATGAGCATGAGGATGCGGAAAGAACGAAGAAGCGGATCGAAGAACTTGGCCAGAAAGCTCTCCTGATGCCAGGTGATCTGCGGGAAAAAGAACAAGCTGTTGGAATTGTAAAAGAAACGGTAGACAAATTCGGCCGGCTGGATACTTTATGTAATCACGTCGGTATTCAGTTCCAGCAATTAAGTCTGCTTGATATCACCGATGAGCAATTTGATGATACGTTTAAAGTAAATATTTACTCGCACTTTTACACGACCCGGGCTGCTCTTCCATATATGGAGGCCGGCAGTTCAATTATCAATACGGCATCAATCGTCCCTTATGCAGGCGAAAAACAAATGATCGATTACACGGCCACTAAAGCAGCAAACGTCGGTTTTACGCGCGCGCTTGCCAACAATGTTATCGATCAGGGGATTCGGGTAAACGCCATCGCACCGGGACGTACTTGGACCCCTCTTATTCCGGCAAGCTTTTCAGAAGACCAGGTAGCTGTTTTCGGAGCCTTTAACCCGATGGAACGGATGGCCCAGCCGTTTGAAATGGCGCCTACTTTCGTTTATCTTGCTTCAGACGACTCCCGCTTTGTTACCGGTCAGACACTCCACGTAAATGGCGGCGAATGGGTTTCATCTTAATATGACCTTTAGAGGGGCCACTTAGCAAGAGACACAGTCTGGCGCCCTCTTTTTCCTGCAATAGTATTAATTTACATAATATTATTATTGTTAATAAAATCCGTATCCGTCATGGACTGTCTGGCGGTTCAATTATTATTGTATTCAGGTTTAAGAGGGCAGAATTATTTACAAGATACGCCTCAAACCGGTTTCAGCCTTTATCCACTGGTTATTCAAATAATTAATTCGAGTTATTCCGGCACTGACCGGGCTCATATTCGGTTTCGTACTTCTGGACAGCCTTGCTTCCTTTAAATATATAAAAGAACAGCAATAATTTGAGAGCAGCAACTCGCCGAATTCATATTCATAGGCTTTTTGGAGTTAATTCATATCTTCAGGTACATTTTTTGCATGGGTACCTTCATTTACTTCCTGAAAGATATTCCCCGGATTATCCGGTTGTACTACTTGCTTATTCACGTGTGGGTAAGGAAGCTTCAGTTCAATCAGATCAATAATAGCCTGGATGTCCTGCTCAGTTGCATAACGCAACCCCGGTTTCAAGGTGTAACCTATCTCACCATTTGTTTCCATTGTCGCCCACTGGACATCTTCAATGCGCTGGACGTTATTTTGGCGAAGACGCATTTCCAGTTTATCTACAGGAAGCCTTAATTTTTTGAGGTTCTCCTTTTTCACTTGTCCGTTTTCAATTACAACAATCGCATGACCACTGAAAAAACGCTCCATAAAATCTGCTTTCATTTGTATGTATTCTATAGCCAGGAGAGTTGAAACAAGTAGTGCGGCAATAAGAAAAGTGACCCAAATGTTCTGCTCACTTACAGGCTGAATAAGTATCGTCCCAATTGAAATCATTAGCACAGTCTGAGCAACGGTCATTTGCGAGATTGATTTTCGTCCGGCAAGCCGGAGAATGACTGATCCTGCCAGAACGATTAGTACTGCTTTCCACACCCATTCGAGATCCATTTTCGGACACCCCTTCCTAAATTTTCTTATACGTGTAGGGTGCAACCAGCCTGGACAGAGTATACATGTCAATCAGCCACGCTCACCTTCACACGATCTGACATACGCAAATCTAAAAACCCATTCAAAGTGAATGGGCCTCTCTGATTACTCTTCTTTTTTCTTCGGGCGAATCCATGGAGGCGTATTGAAAATATAGTCAGGTGCAGGGGACAATTTCGGCTTATCCCCGTAAGCCACCCCCTGAGGGTAATATTTGAATTCCCCAAGTCCATCCATGCTCCTGCCTGATGCCCATCTTCCTCTTCTGCTTTCCTCTCCTTCAGATAAATTATAAAAGTCATACGCGACTTCCTGTTTTTCAAGCTCTCTTGGGAATATGCTCGGTACGACGATATTTTCCTGAGCCTCCAGTTCGGCTATTGCTGCTTTCCACATGTTCTGATGCATCGTGTCCCGTGCAATTAAAAATGACAGCATATCCTTTACAGCAGGATCATTTGTTGCCTTATATAACCTTGTCACCTGAAGACGGCCTTGTGATTCGGCATTCAGGTTCGCCCTGAAATCAGCAAGCAGATTGCCGCTCGCAATAATATAATCAGCTGTCCAGCTGTTGCCGTTAATATCTGCAGGCATCGCACCCAGCCCTGCCACTATCGCGTGCTGCGGGTTCATTCCCCCAAGAACGGCACCTACTATAGGGTCCTTAGCCGCTGTTTCCTGGTCGCCTACTGGCGCATTATCAAGGAGCCTCGCAATCATAGTTGCCAGCATTTCGACGTGTGCCAGTTCCTCTGTCCCCACATCCATTAATAAATCCCGATACTTTGCGTCTGCCCGGCTGTTCCACCCTTGAAATAAATATTGAAGAGAAACTGAAATTTCCCCGAACTGGCCACCTAATGCTTCCTGGAGCTGCCTGGCAAAAATCGGATCAGGCCTGCTTGGCTTCGCGTGATACTGAAGTTCTTTCATATGGAAAAACACCGGCTTATCCCTCCCCTGTTGAATCGCACTCCCTTAATCATTTTATAAATAGAGGAGGTTGGCCTATTCCGAAATCCGCATTTATTTTTTAACAGCCCATTCGTTTGCTTTTTCTGCTAACCTTGAAACATACTCCTGCTTTCCTGCCTGATACTTCTGATGGTCGAGAGGAAACTGCTTAGCTAATGTCACTTTTAAGTCTCCGTATTTTTTTGCTTCATCAGGATGGGCGGATAAATAGTCCCTGAAAGCGAGGTGGGAGTCTATTTGGCCATTTCCTTTCTTAAAAATGTGGACATGATGGCTTCTGTTATCATCTCCTTTTTGGAAAAACCTGCGTCCAGAAATACCATACTCTCCTTTCGGCTCATACCCCGCTTCACGCATTCGGTCATTATAAACGTCCACCTTTGTTAGATCCTTAACGCCAATTAAAATATCGATGACCGGTTTAGCAAAACCGATGGCAGGAACGGAGGTACTTCCAATGTGATAAATCTCTTCCATTTCCTCTTTAAAAATCATTTCCAGTACTTTTTTCTCTTTTAAAAATAGCGTGTTCCATTCTTCTGACCACGCTTGGATATTGGTTTTTCTCATCTTGTGTCTCTCCTTTCAAGTAAAGCAAACGGTTTCTAAAGGAAATTGGATTCCTTTGCAGATCACTATTACGAAGGGAACTAAATTAATTTTTGACCGGAAAAAGGTACAAACTTTTCATACTGCTTTTTAGCTGTCCTCTGGCTTTCAGTCTTATCAACTGTCATGGTCAATTTTAGAAATTTAAAGTCGTACCAGCATGGTTTTTTTCAAAAAGCGGCGAAAAGTCCGCAGCTTCGGGAAAGGCGTTTTAATGCCCTGTCATCTGCAAACCCATTTAAGGAGGGAAAATAATTGCCTATCAGATTAGCCGAACCTAAAGATATCAAACAATTAGTGAAAATGAGGTGGGACTTTACACTTGAAACGTCTCACAACCGTTCCGTCATTAAAGAAGCATCCTACTGTCAATTTGAAAATGAATGTGAAGACTTTCTAATAAAAGCGCTGGAAAGCCGCCAATGGGCCATCTGGGTAGCGGAGTCGGAGGGCCAAATCATTTCTCATATTTACATAGAATTAGTAGAAAAAGTGCCACGACCTGGAAGAATCACCCGTCCTTTTGCTTTTATGACAAACGTGTATACGCTGCCTGATTATAGAGGAGAAGGTGTCGGAAGCCAGCTGCTTTCCTGTGTTAATGACTGGGCAAAGCAAAACCGTTACGAGTTTATTATCGTTTGGCCGAGTGAAGAGAGTATTCCTTATTATAAGAAAAATGGCTACAGTCATGCCGCAGAACCAATGGAATATTTCCCGCTTTGAAAGTTGGAAAAGTAAGTTTAAATAGTGAACATAAGGAGAAGAAATATGTAAATGTTTATTTAACTTTTTTAACGAGGTGTTAAAATGACTGTCGTTTTATTCATTTTATTTAATGCGCTCCATCTGATAGCAGCCTTTGCCATAAAACGTTATTTCGCACACTTATCCACACCAGTTGTTGCAGTGGCATATATTGTTTTGGCTGCGAGTCTTCTCAATTTCGGCTCCATGTTTTTAAGGGTGTATGTTTAACTGTGACCACCTGTTAAAAATCTTTACATCCCGTTTTGTTCACATAAAATCCTGATATAATAGGAAAGGAGGCTTCCACGGCACCAATGAGGGGAAAATTTGTTTCTCATTAATTGAAAATTGAAGAAAGACTCCCCTAATGTCGTTGAATCCCCACATAATGAGCGTTTGGAACCTAGTTGCAGGATTTTATGATGCTAGTTAAAAACTCACTCTATCAAAATATCGTATAATTTACATCCACGTCCTCTATGGAACCATCCTTTTGGACAATCCCAATTAACCTGCTTTCTGTAATTTCTCCCCCTGAATATTCAGCAGTGAGAATATTTGTATCTTGTCTGTAATGGAAGTAAGCGGAGGACGAGACCTCACCGTTTTCTGCGTTTGACTTCGGAAACAAATGTCCTACTGTTATAATTAATCATGAAATCACTTTCTTGAAAGTTTAGAATGGATTGCTTAATTATCTATTTTTAGTTTCTTTTGAATTTGTTTAAGATGGTGCGTGTCATGTTTAACAAAGATCTTTATAAAACTTTCCCCTGAAAACTGCCGCTTTCCTTTTCCGATCGTAAATTTTACGTCTTTTCCAAGTCGGGAAAGATTGTCAGCCAATTCTTTTCTCGTGTTAGTAAATAAATCAATAATAAAGTGCGGGGAGTAGTCTGTTACAGATAATATTGCTTGCTGGTTATGCTGATCGTGGTCAGGAAAGGGAGGCAACACAGCACCTTTCGACATTTCAGGGACCATTTCTTCCAGATTATATTTATCCCAGTAATAGAGATGTGCCACAATGTCCCTGATTGACCACTTCTCTTCTTCAACAGGTTCCATAAACAGTGAACTATGTATTTCTTTTAATTGTGATACCTTATCTATAGTTTTTTCGAATTCCAGCAGCGTTTTACTCATAGTTACCTCCTCAAAATAAGTTAAAGATTCTCATAAATCTCTATAAGAGCGCCATCAGGGTCTCTGAAATGGGCGACTTTGATTCCCCATGCAGCCTGTGCTACAGGTTTAGTGACGAACATGACTTTTTCTTTAAGTTCGTTATATTTATCCTCCACACTTTTCACTTTAAAAATGAGAGCCGTCCTGTCTATGTGCGGGTCGTCAGGAGAAAAGCGGGTCCCCGCTGCTTCAGCCATTTGCTTCCGTTCAAATAACCCTAATGAGACAGTCCCTACTCTGAATTGACCATATAACGAATTTTCATCTCCCCATGAGACTTCAAATCCTAAAACATCCCTGTAGAACAGGAAACTTTCCTTATAATTATCTGTCAGAAGTCGCGTATGAGTCAGTTCCAAAACGATCATCTCTCCCTTCAACTAAGATACACTTATTATAACAGAACAGGCGTTCTGCACGAATGAAAATTCTAATAATTTCTTTTATAAAAAAACAGCCCCCGCTAAGGAGCTTGTTTTTTATTTGTATTCTTATGAGCATCCTGTTTTACCTTTTTAATTACCCAGGTGCTTTTAGTGTGTTTGATTTATTCACTTGTCTCTACCAGTGAACCCTGCATAATATATCTGTCAGGGGCGGGGCCAATAAAGTCGAAGGGGTAACAAGTAGTAAGAGTAAGGGTTGGTTCCTCTTTTTCGACAATAACGGTGCGGTCTTCCGCATCGGTAATCCAGATATCTTCAATTTCGTAAGTGTACTCCACTCCTGAATAAGTCACTGTCATTGTGTCACCAATTTCAAGGTCTCCCATTTCCGTAAACACTGTATCACGGTGGCCGCTAAGTACTGTATGTCCGCCTTGATCGGGAGCCGTCGTCCACTGGCTGACATGCATCCCGACACCCTGGTCCAGACTTTCATCCTCTGTTCCCCAGTACGTCAGATACTTTTTTCCAGTTCCAGGTATCACCAGATCGGCGACATAGTCTCCTGCAGAAAGGTCCCCTTCTTTTACTTGGGAAGGAGGATCAGTCTCTGCATCAATCGCAACAACACCCTCCGTCCCGCTCCACCATTGATAGAAAAACCAGCCGGAAAAAGCAAGGGCAAGAACCATTGTCGTTTTTAACAGTAGATTAATCATTTTCCAAACACTCCTAAATAAGGACTAATCGTTTTATTTCGGCACTTAAGCGTTTCCAGATTAATAGCTTAATTCTATCATATGGAAAACGTGTTTGCCTATTTGTCTATCGGCAGTCTCCTCTTTTCCCAATAGATTATAAAAGGGTGCCCGCGCGGCACCCTTTTTTCAGGAAGTTTTAAAAGATTAGAGCACTACACTCTCTTAAGGGCTTTCGATCTGAGCTCCTGAATGGACGATCGGCCTGAGAGTCCCATCGTCAAATCAAAATCGGCAAGAAGATTTCTCAGCACCTGTTTAACTCCGTCCTCACCTGCAAGAGCTAGTCCATACATGTAAGGCCGCCCCACTAGAACTGCTGAAGCACCAAGAGCCAAAGCTTTAACCATATCGGATCCTCTTCGGATGCCGCTGTCCATTAACACGGGGACTTTCCCATCAACCGCTTCAGCTATTTCAGGGAGGACATCAATTGCCGGCACAACACTTCCTACTTGTCTTCCTCCGTGGTTACTGACAATAATTCCGTCCATTCCATGCTGTAAAGCCTGTTTAGCGTCGTCAGGATGGAGAATTCCCTTTAACACGATCGGCAGTGTTGTCTGGGATTTCAGAAATTCCAGGTCCTCCCATGTCAAAGAAGGATCGCCGAAAATACCTGCCCAAAGCTTTATGGCTTCTTTCATATCCTCTTCCGGCGGTTTTTCAAGACGGGAACGGAACACCGGATCGTGCAAATAGTTTCCAATTCCTTCTCCTTGCAGAAAAGGCAGGTAAGTATTTTCTATATCTTTTTCACGCCAGCCCAGCATCGTGGTGTCGAGGGTCACCACAATCGCCTTATACCCGGCAGCCTCCGCTCGTTTAACCATGCTTGCTGCAATTTCCCTGTCCTTGCTCCAATAAAGCTGGAACCAGTGATTATCCGTTTCTGCAGCTTCCATCGTTTTTTCCAGTGGAGAAGTTGCCGCTGTGCTGGAGATAAACGGAATACCCATTTCAGAAGCGGCTCTGATACTTGCAAGCTCTCCTTCAGGATGAATAATTGACTGGACGCCAATTGGGGCACACAGTAACGGGAAAGGAATCCTGCTTCCAAACAGCTCAACACTTAAATCTCTTTCAGAAGTGTCCCGCAGCATGCGCGGAACAATCTCATACTTTTCAAAAGCGAAGGTGTTTCTCCGCGCATCAGTTGGAGAGCCGGCAGAGGCAGCTACATAATAATACGCTTTTTCCTCCAGATTCTTTTTTGCTTCCAATTCCAGTTCTTCAAAAGACACAGGGATAATGTTCTCTTCCATATGCTGGTACACTTTTAACTGTACATCGTTTCCAAAACCCATTCGTTCACTTCCCCTCTTCCAATTAATAGAACTTTCTGTCAACTCTAACACCATATATTGGAAGATTCAAGACTATTTTAAAAAGATGGATTTTTTGAAAGGGCGGGGAATTATAAGAACCTGAACTTACGCACCAATAATAAATAAAAGAAAGTCAGCATAATTCCGGCCAAATAGGTCAGGGAAGTATAAAACAAATTCCAGTTATTAAGATAAATGACTTTGCCAAACGTCACAGCAGTAAACTCAAGGGCTACTCCCCCGCTAATTGAAAAAATTAACAAGACCCAGTCTTTTATGATGTTCCTTATCTTAATGTAAGCAAATAAACATGCAAGCATGGGGAAATATCCGATGTTAATTGGAAGTGTCGCCCACGAAGCATTTTCTAGAAAAGGAGTCACCATCCAAAAGACTTCCTGCCCCAAGTCATTAATTAAAAAGGCCAGCGCAATTCCAAAAGGGACAAACAATAAGACTATTTTCGGGACTCGTTTATATAGATAAATGAGTATGACCCAGGGAATGACTGTTCCTAAAATAATATTCACTAACATGGTCCGTTTCACTCCTTTACGTTTAGCATAAACATAAAGAAGCGGAATTATATATTATAGGAGCAGGATGTGGGGTTTAAATGATTGATGACTTGCTGGCGTTGGTGCTTCTGCGTGTCGTTTGCTTGCTCTTCGCAGGTAAAGAGTGCTATCCCCGTAGCAC
This sequence comes from Salipaludibacillus aurantiacus, assembly GCF_900111295.1. GTDB lineage: Bacteria > Bacillota > Bacilli > Bacillales > Salisediminibacteriaceae > Salipaludibacillus > Salipaludibacillus aurantiacus. Next base: position 124,422 of record NZ_FOGT01000002.1, read on the forward strand.
CAACTTGCATGCCGACACTCACTTCCTCATTCATACTCTCACTTACTCGCTTTTTCTTCCTGATACGTTTGTTGGTGCTACACTCGTTGCACCTACCCGTCTGTCGACACTCCCTTCCTCACTCATACTCTCGTTTACTCGCTTTTTCTTCCTAATACATCTGTTGGTGCTACCGCCGTTGCACCTACCGCTCTCCACCTCCTTACTTACTCACTCTGGCTCTCACTTACTCGCTTTTTCTTCCTGATACGTTTGTTGGTGCTACACGCGTTGCACCTACCGGACTTTCAACACTCTCTTCCTCACCCATACTCTTGCTTACTCGCTTTTTCTTCCTGATACATTTGTTGGTGCTTCTGCGCCGCGTTCGCTTGCTCGTCGCAGATAAAGATTGCTACCCCCGCTGCACCAACCCGCCTGCACCCTTTCCTGCCAACCAAAAAAAGGCCCGTTTAACGGACCTTTATTTTAGAAAATCGAGAATGTGGCGGTTTACGATGTCTGGCTGTTCGTGATTTACCCAGTGGGTGGCTTCTCCCACAAAGACGAGATCGCCGTCAGTCAGGAAATCGAGACTGGTCTTAGCGGTTTCCGTACTGAGGAACTGGTCGCCGATCCCCCATATGATCTTAGTTTTTACGCTTATTTTATCCTTCGGAATGTCGGCATACCAGATAGCCCGGTACCAGTTGAGCATAGCTTGGAGACTGCCTTTTTGCGACCATGCTTCCGTGTATCTTTCAAGATCGGTCGCTGAAAACGTCCCTGGCTGGCTTGAAGCCTTAAGAGCTTCGCGCATCTGTTTATAGCCGTCTGTGGCAAAGAGTGATTCCGGTACTTTTGGAATCTGGAAAAATAACATATATGAACTTTTAAGCCACTGTGGCGGGTAGCGGCGCATTGTTTTTTCCATTGCCCCGGGATGGGGAATATTGATGGCAATCAGTTTGTCGACGTATTCCGGTTTGGTGGCGGTCAAATACCAGGCGACCGCCCCGCCCCAGTCGTGCCCGGCAATGACTGCTTTGTTTTTTCCGAATGCTTCTATAAGGCCGGTAATGTCATCGCGCAGTTTGTCAATTGTATAATTCTTTACCCCTTCAGGTTTCTCGCTTAAATTATAGCCTCGTTGATCGGGCACGACTACTCTGTAGCCAGCATTTACAAGCGGTTCAATTTGGTTTTTCCACCCGTACCAGAATTCCGGAAATCCGTGCAGCAAGACTGCAAGCGGTCCGTCCTCGGGCCCTGCTACAGCGGTATGCAGGGTGATACCATTTGTGTCCACAAACTGAAAATCGATATCTACAGTCATTTGCAACCTCTCCTTATCCCTATTATGCCTTTTTCTTCTTTAAAAATTAGAAAATGTCCTGTCAGAAAAGCCCCTTCCCCTTTATTTTGGTTGTAAACCCCAGTTTCATTAGCGCTTTACCCCTTTAACATCCCGTACCATCTCATCTGTTTATTTTACGGCTTTTCACAGGTCTCCTAATCGACATAAGAATTGGTAAAAACCATAATTTTTCCAAAAATATGTTTATTAAGCAACCGAGCAAGGAATATACTAATAGATTTCCAAAAGGAGGGCTGTAAGTCTTTTTTTTCCAAAATTAATTCTTAAGACAGGAGTGATCATTTTGACGAAGAACAAGAAATTAACTGGAATGTCTGCATTATATTTATCAGTATTATTAATCGGTGCTAACAGTGTTGTGGCTAACGATGAGATGACAGCCGGGGATGTTCTGGACCGTTCGAATGAAGCGATGGACAGTCTCGAGAGCTTTTCAAGCACTACTGAACTTTATCAGCTTATTTCTGATGACGTATCAGGAGAGATGGAATTTAACTCGGAAATAGAACAGGATGTCATTGTCGATCCTTTCAAAATGCGCCAGGTCACAACAACAATTATGCCGGATGGCGAAACTGAGACTTTAACTTCCTACATGTCTGAAGAAGGTTATTTTATGGAAGATCACGATGGCGGCTGGATAAAAATTGCGGATGGAACCGACGTTATGGATGCTATGACCTATCATCCAAATGATCAGGTAGAAGAATTAGAAGGTTATTATGATGATCTGACCCTTTCAGAAGAAGATAACTATTATGTCATTACATATGACGGAGACGGCGAGGAACTGACGGCGATCATGGAACAGGCAATGAGTGATTTAAGCGACGAAGATATGGATATGATGGAAGGAATGATGGGCGATATCCAAGTCAATGATTTCTCTTATGAGCTCTTCATAGATATGGACACCTATTATTTATCCAATATGAACCTTCATCTTGATATGGATATTCAGGCAGAAGGTGAGTCTGCCAGTATTGAACAGATGATGGAAATGTCCTTCCATAATTTTGACAGGGTAGAAGATTTCAATATCCCGAAAGAAGCGCTTGAAGACGCACAAGATGTAGAAGAAATTATTGAAAAAGAATTAGAAGAGGCAGAAGAAGGCGGGGAACTTCCTGAGACGGCAACAAATAATCCGATGATGGCTGCCGGTGCCCTGGCACTTGCTCTTGCAGCTGGCGGAATGTTAGTCGTACGCCGCCGCACGCACAACGTCTAAAGTAATGAACGGGAGACAGCTGATGCTGTCTCCCTTGATTTTTTAATCTTGCTACCCTGTTACAAGTATATAGTTAACTATTCTTCTCTTACAAAGTAAGCAGAGGCCAGCAGGTGACTGGCAAACCCTCTTTTGAGAGTGATCCTTTTTACGAGTTTTAATTTTTAACTTTTTCTTCAACAAACGGGTTTGGAAGAGAGCTCCAGTCTGAATCAAACTCCTCAGGTGTCAGCAGACAATTATCAAGTTGAGCTTCAATTTCTTTAGGATCCATCCTTACTCCGCTCACTGCAAATTCCGTTTTCCTGTCTCCGAATTCCAGATCCCACTCTTCCTTTAACTTGCTGTTCGTTTTTAAGTACTGCATTTGTTCCTGTTCAGGGAGTTCAGCTACCCAATAAGCTACTGGGTTCATTGATATTGAAGGACCGGCTTGAGAGAAAATTAATGCATAATGGTTATGAGTGGCGCACCAGATAATCCCTTTCGCTCTCACTATTTCTTTCGGCATATCATTTACCCATTGAGCCAGCCTTTCTGAACTGAATGGCAGCCTCCGCCTGTAGACAAAGCTCGATATTCCGTACTCTTCAGTCTCAGGTGTATGTGCTCCGGCTGCCAGTTCTTTAATCCATCCTGCGGAACTGCTTGCTTTTTCAAAATCAAACCTGCTGCGGTTTAACAGATCGGCCGTATCTATTTGGCCGTATGTGGTTTGAATAAACTCGGCATCCGGCTGGAGTTTCCTGAGAACTTTTTCCAGTTGTATTAATTTCTGCTTTGAAATCATATTTTTTTTGTTAATCACAAGCACATTGCAAAACTCAATCTGATCAATAAGCAAATCGACGACTTCCCGGTTATCATCTTCTCCAGCCGCCTGGGAACGGTCGATCAGAGTCTCTCCAGAAGAGAAATCTTCCCAGAATCTGTAAGCATCGACCACCGTCACCATATTATTCAGGTAGCAAAATTGGGTTAAATCGATACCTGTCTCCTCATCAGTGTAAGAAAATGTCTGAGCAACAGGAACAGGTTCACTGATTCCTGTGGATTCTATGACGATATGATCAATATTCCCTTTTTTCACAAGTGTTTCTACTTCTTGAAGCAAGTCTTCTCTTAGCGTGCAGCAAATGCATCCATTTGACATCTCTACCAGCTTTTCATCAGTACGTTTAAAACCACCCTGTTCAACAAGATCCGCATCTACATTGATTTCACTCATGTCATTAACAATGACCGCGACACGATAGTCTTCTCTGTTCGCTAGTATATGATTTAAAATGGTTGTTTTACCCGCTCCTAAATAGCCGCTTAATACTGTAACAGGTATCTTTGTCATCTATCATTCTCCTCACTATCAGTATCGTTTAGAAAAAGCTTTGTCCAAAGCTTGCCAAGGCATGAGCGCACAGTTATGGCGGGCCCTCAATTTGTGGACTCCTTCTAAGGAAAGGGCATCTCCTAAATCAATGGAATCGTCAGGACGCTCTCCGCTTCGAATAAGCTTTTCCATTGCTTCCCGCTTTTCGTGAACTTCTTTTTTCGTTTTCCCGCGCACCAGTTCCGTCATAATAGAACAGGAAGCCATGCTGATGCTGCATCCTTCCCCTATAAAACTTATATCTTCAATTTTTCCGTACTCGTCCATTTTCCAGTACAGGGTCATCACATCTCCACAGGTGGGATTTTTATAATGGGTATGTTCACCTTCAAGTTTACGGTTGTTCCGTCTATTCTTTGCGTGCTCCATAATGAGCTGGCGGTAAAGGTCCTGAAGCATCATTTAACCTCCTCCTTCTCATTTCTATTTGTCAAAGCAGTAATGAATAAATAGAGCTGAGTGCATGGAGGACACTCAGCTTCTATTTTCAACTTTAAGGGGACCAAACAAGGGGGATGGTATGCCCTTAATTCAGTTGGCAGACGGCTTTCATGTCAAATTCTTCAGGAGGTTCGAGGTATGAATCATTGACACCAAGCACTGGGTGATGAGCAAGCCGTCAGTAAAACAAATCGTAATAATTACGATTTATACTGTGATAATATCGTAATTATTACGATTTGTCAAAAAAAATTAAAAGTTAAATGAACTTCACCTGCTCGCTAAGCGGCAAGCGCCCATCTGCGCCTTGAAATCACTAATTTCATCATCAAAAAGGCCGAACAACATTCTTAAAACGTTGTTCGGCTTCCTTTAAGGTTACTATTCTTTTGTTTCAGCCTCGGAACATATGCCGTTCAAGCAAAAGCAGGAAGCGGGTCATGGATGGCCTGCCAGTCTCCAGTCATTTCTTCCTCCGTTAACAGACATTTATCCAGTGCCTCTTCAATTTCTCTCTGATCCAGTTTTATCCCTATAAATACAAGCTCGGTCATTCGGTCTCCAAATGAAGGGTCCCAGCGTTCTTTAAGATCCGGGTCTTCATTCATAAGACGCAGCCTCTCCTCCTCCGGATATACGGCTACCCACTCGCCAGCAGCTTCAATCATCAGAGACGATCCGGCCTGTGACAGAAGCCCTGCCGTGTTATTTCTCGAAGCGAGCCAGAAGAATCCTTTCGCACGCACAATTTCCGACGGCCAATTCTCCAGCCAGGCCATCCACCGTTCCGGATGGAAAGGCCTTTTTCTTTTATAAACAAAGGAGCTGATGCCGTATTCCTCTGTTTCTGGGATATGTTCTTCATTTAGTTCCTTAATCCAGCCTGCACCCTGGCTTACTTTCTCAAAATTAAAGGCCTCTGTATTGATGACTTTATTTAATGGGACATGGGAGTATACTGTTTCTATAATCTGAGCATCGCCATTAAGTTTTCTTAAGAGGCCTCTTAACTTTTCCAATTCACCTGTTTTCACTAGGTCAGTTTTATTAAGAAGAATTACATTGGCAAACTCTATTTGATCAATTAATAAATCAACTACTTCTCTCAAGTCTTCTTCATCGTCTGTCTGTTTACGGTCCAAAAGGCTTTCGCCTGAGCCGTAATCATCCCAGAAACGATTCGCGTCTACTACGGTTACCATCGTATCCAGTTTACAAAGTTCAGGTAAGTTAATACCGAGTTCTTCATCCATGTATGTGAATGACTGGGCGACAGGGATAGGCTCAGAAATTCCTGTTGATTCAATCACTATATAATCAATGTCTCCAGCCTGCACGAGTTTTTCCACTTCAATTATAAGGTCTTCCCTCAATGTGCAGCAGATACACCCGTTTTGCATTTGAACCAGCTTTTCATCCGTCCGTGAAAAGCCTCCCTGTTTGATCATCGACGCGTCGATATTCACTTCACTCATGTCGTTCACGATGACAGCAACTTTCATGTTCTCCCTGTTTTGGAGAATATGGTTTAATAACGTCGTTTTCCCTGAACCTAAGTAGCCGCTTAACACTGTAACGGGTATTTTTCTGTTCATTTGGACACTCCTTAGTCTTTTTCTTTTCACTCATAAAGACAGCTGAGTGCAATTACACTCAGCTGTCTTTTATATTAAGGGGGGAACACACTTTAGCAGGTGATTCGTCTATCCGCTATTACCAGCTTGATTTTTTAACGCCCGGCAGCTGGCCATTATGTGCCAGTTCGCGGAATTTGATACGGGAAAGTTCAAATTTACGCATATAACCCCGCGGACGTCCACTGACTTTACAGCGGTTATTTAATCGTGTAGGAGAAGAGTTGCGGGGAAGTTTTGCCAGTGCAGCATAGTCCCCTTTCTCTTTAAGTTCGCGTCTTTTTTCAGCGTATTGTTCTACCATTCGTTCACGTTTAAGCTGGCGTGCCACCATTGATTTTTTTGCCATTAATTTATACCTCCTAATATTTTCATTCTGTTAAACAAGCTTCAAATTCTCTTTGAAACAGATCTTGATCAAGCCCTTTACCTATAATTACAAATTGGCTTTTACGCTCCTCGTCTGCCGTCCAAGGTGCTCCTGCTTTCCCGGCAAACAGCATATGAATGCCTTGAAAAATAATACGTTTATTAAATCCATCAACATTCAGAATGCCTTTATACCTGTACATTTGCTCACCTTTATTATCTACAAGATCCCCGAACCACTTTTCAAACTCTTTTATATCCACTGCCTTTTGGCTTTGCAGCACAATGGACGATATCTCATGGTCGTGGTGGTGATGGTGAGAATGATCCATAAATCCAGGTTCAATCCTCAGTTTTTCTTCAATATCAAATGTAAATTGATTGAGCAGTTCAGCTGCACTGACTTCCCCATCACTCGTAACGTGTACTGGGGCTGCAGGATTAAAACTCGCAAGCATGCCTTTTACTTTAGCGCGTCTCTCACTGTTTACTAAGCCAGCCTTATTTAAAACAAATTTATCAGCAAAAGCAACCTGTTTACGGACTTCTTCATGCTCTTGTACCTGCTTTAAAAAATGGTAACTGTCAATGACTGTGACGACCGTATCGAGATGGTAAATCTCTGAAAGCTCAGGATCGACCAAAAAAGACTGTACAACAGGAGCAGGTTCCGCAAGCCCTGACGTTTCGATCAGGACCCGGTCAAAAGGCTCATGTCCCTGTTCTTCCACCGCCTGTATAAGTGCATACAGCGTATTTATTAAATCCGTTCTTATTTTACAGCACAAACAGCCGTTATTTAATTCAAAAATCTCTTCTTGTGCGCCAATGACCAGCTGCTGGTCGATGCCTGCATCCCCAAATTCATTGACAATCACTGCTATGCGTTCCTCTTGCTTATCAGCTAAAATGGCATTCAGCAGCGTAGTCTTACCGGAACCGAGAAACCCAGTTAATATAGAGACGGGTATGCGAGGTGCTTGAAAGCTCATATATACCACCTGCCAATTACATAAACCGTAATTTTTACGATTTGTATTGTGATCATATCGTAATAATTACGGTTTGTCAAAGGGTAAATTCAGACAAGGAAGCAGCTGTTTCCCTTAAGGTGAGAAAACTGGAAAGAATTTTCCCTGATCTGCCTGGCTTCTTTTGTTTTTTTAAAAAAATAGTTATCTCACTCTTTACTTTTTTGTATCTAATATGATTAAATGATTAATAAATCGAAACGATTACGATTATTGCCTTTTTTTTGAGAGGAGACATTAGTATGAGCCATCAACGGTATGAATTTGCCCGTCGTAAATGCATTGCCAGTTTGCCGGAAAACGTGAAACGCCTGTTTCAATTTGTAGAATCTAAAGAGTTAACTCTGGCTGATGAGGCATTGTCTGAGAATCATTATATCCAGCTGCTTCAACAGCATTCACCGGTGCTGGAAGCTGCCGACAAATTTAAAATGGAGCCGGCTGAGGTTTATACAGCGGTTCAACGAATTGAACGGTATTTAGAAGACCGTGCCGCTTCTTATGAAAATAAGCTGAAATTCTTCGATATGACCGAAGAACTCCAGCTTCATGGTTTATGCCAGTGCAATGATAATGTTAAATATTATTATTTTTACGATAACAATTAAAGGCTCAGAGGCTTCTTCCCTCTGAGCCTTTACCAGTTAAAGAAGCATAAGCCCCAAGCCTATGACCACTCCGCTTAAGACGAGGACCCACACACAGAAGCCCATAATATCCCGGGCATTTAAACCGGCGATGGCTAGAGCCGGAAGCGCCCAGAACGGTTGAATCATATTTGTCCACGCGTCTCCCCATGCCACTGCCATGGCGGTTCTGGCTGCACTGACACCGAGCTCCTGTCCTGCAGAAAGCATAATTGGCGCCTGAACTGCCCACTGTCCGCCCCCTGAAGGCACAAAGAAATTGACGATCCCTGCGCTTATAAAAGCAAAGAGAGGGAAGGTAAACTCATTAGAGACCGAAACAAACCACTCTGAAAACTGGACGACTAAGCCGGATGCGACCATCATTCCCATAATTCCCGCGTAAAAAGGAAATTGAATAATAATTCCCCCGGCATTCTTCACCGCCGCTGAAACACTTGCTAAGTAGTTTCTCGGTGTCATATGGAACAGAATTCCCAGGAAAAGGAAAATAAAGTTCACAATGTTCAGGTTTAAGTCAAAACCGTTGGTTATCAGATAATATAAAATAAATGCTAACCCGAGGAATCCGGTAATCATGGACAAAATGACACTGTTTTCCATTCTTTCCGCAGGCGTTTGTCCGCTCTTCGGTTTTGTTCCTCCCATTTCAGCAGAATCATCAAGTAATTTCGGATCCACGTGCACTGCGTCTTTCGAATTTATCATCAGCCAGTTCAGTATAGGGACAGAAACAAACAAGGCAGCTACGATAATTAAATTAAAAGGAGCAAAAATCGTATCGCCTGTTGAAACGAGCCCAATAATATCTTCAGAGAAATGGCCATCTGTCGCTATTGTCAACGGAATAGAGCCTGCCAATCCGCCGTGCCAGACGATAAATCCACTGTAAGCGCTTGCAATTAGCAGCCGGTAATCCACATTAGTAACACGCTTAGCCAGTTCTTTGGCGAACAGGGCGCCAATGACGAGCCCGAAGCCCCAGTTTATCCAGCTCGCAGTGAGCCCAACGAGAGTGACCAGGACAATCGCCTGGCCTGGGGTTCCGGCAAGCGCCGCTATCTTTTGCAGCCCCTTTTTAAAGACAGCACTGCTTGCAAGCACATAGCCGGTGACCAGTACGAGGACCATTTGCATAGCAAACGCCAGCAAGTCCCAGAACCCTTCGCCCCAATAGGCCACCATTTCCACCGGGCTGCTCGGAGTGAGAGCCAGACCCAATAGAAAAACAACAAGTGTCAGTATGATGACAAATAAAAACGGATCAGGCAAAAAACGTTGCATTAACTTCGTTGATAAATTTGTAAGCGTTTTCAAATAAATGTCTCCCCTTTCTTGTTTTTGAAAATCCAAAGGCCCGTATATGATTTTTACTTTCTTTGAAGCTCAAAAAGACCATGGAATTTTCATATTTCTGAATTTTCACTACAGAGATAATTATAATTTAAACCTCTGGATGGTCAAGGACGCTGTGGAGGGATGTTTGGGCAGCAGGGATGTATTTGCTTTGATTTATAGCTAATACCTTCGAAAAATGTCGATTTGATTATATCTGAACTCGCCGCTTAAAAAACAAAAAGCCTCCGGTAAGATTCCTCACCGGAGTGTGTTATTGCTTCTGCTATTCTTCTTGCTCCCTGGAAAACTCAGCAAGTCTTTCGGCAATTTCATCTTCGAGGTGTTTTGGATGGCTGCCGGTATAGTTGTTTATAATGATAGAGAAGATCAGTTCTTCTTCATCTGCCGTAGTCACATATCCTGATAAAGACGTTTTAGAGGTGACAGTTCCTGTCTTCGCCTGGACGTTCCCTTCTGCAGCTGTACCAATCATGCGGTTTCTTAATGTTCCTCCTGTCATGCGGTCAGAGGCTCCCGCGACCGGAAGAGAGCTGTAATAAATGTCGTACCAGTCTTCCTGCTGCACGTGCCGGAGAAGTTTAGTCATCTCTTCTGTTGGTATTTTATTTAAATGAGACATTCCTGAACCGTCCCGCAGCTGAATTGCAGATGTATTAAGCCCGGCTCCCTCCAGGTAATCTTCTACTACAGCAAGTCCAGCATTCCAGCTTCCTTCACCGTTGATTTTTTTTCCCATTGTTTTTGTTAAAATTTCAGCAATGCTATTGTTACTGAGCTTCATGAATGGATCGAACAGCTCGGACAGCGGCATTGACTCCCTTTCGGCAAGCGCCACCGCCCCTTCAGGTGTTTCACCTAGAGTGAGTTCCCCCTGGACTTTGACTCCGTGCTCCTCAAGAGACTGATGGAAAAGGCTTTGGGCGAGCTCAGTCGGTTCCCAGATGGCAATCCAGTTCCGCCATCTATTTCCGTCTGTCGGAATCGTTCCTTCAACAAAAATATTGTTGTTGCCGTGTTCACGACCCCAGTTTACCGTACGCGGCCCGCCGGCTTCTACTGTATCTACATCGTTAAGAATAGTCACATAGTCAGTGTGAGGGTAAACGGTGGCTGTCGTCTCATCCCCTGCTTCATCACCGGGATAAACTTCCACTATCACTGAACCGGCGTCATAATCTTCATCAGGTGACACTGTCAGGGCAGAAACCTGGGCAGCTGTGTGGCGGCGCTGGTTAAACCATGACATATCGAGAGACAGTCTCATATCATCAAAGAAGGTATCATCTGCTACGAGATCGCCCTGAATCACTTTAATCCCCTGTCCGGCGATCTCCTGAGCCAGTTCATCATAATCTTCAGAAAGCATTGTCGGGTCTCCGGTCCCTTTCAAATAAAGATCACTATGTAACACTTTCCCCGAAAGTCTTCCGTCACTGTAAACCCCTGTTGTAAACGTGTGATCCGGTCCCAATACATCGAGAGCCGCCGCACCGGTTAAAAGTTTTTGCCCGGAGGCGGGAACAACACTCGTGTCACTGTTATAAGAGAACATGTCCTCATCTGACTCCGCCGATCTGACGTGCACAGACGGCAGAGCGTGGTCAAGGTCATCGTTTTGAATAATTTCCAGCAGATCTGAGCGTAATTCCTGCTCAGCCGTTAACTCGGAATCTGCACCGGCACCGAACTGGATCATGGCGGCCAGGCCCATCACACTTAAAAGACTGATCCCGCTTATGAACCTCTTTTTCTTTAAAATTTTAACCAACCCCTTACATATTTTTTAATAATTTACACTATTCAATCATATTTGACTTCAGGCCTCTTTTCATGGGTCGAACGCTTTCTGTTCTAATTGGTTTGCAGGACTTATAGAGGGGGGTGAAATCCTACTTTTCTATAACCCGCACGTTTCTTTTCACCCCTGTTTACAAAAATAAGCTAAGTCTTTTCAGAACAGTGGAAATGTCGTAAAATAATAATCGGACAGAAAGAGGTGGTAAGGTTATGGGCAATGATATTTTTATGTGGTTTATATTTCTGTGGTCCGTGTTTATTTTTGTACTCATCGCCATTGGCGGTTATTTTATGTTCCGCAAGTTTTTGAAAAAGATGCCGAAAGAGGATGGAAAATCAATATTGGACTGGCAGGATTATTATATTAATGAAACGCTCCATTTATGGACAGACGACCAGAAAAAGTTTTTAAATGAGCTGGTGGAGCCGGTTCCTGAAATATTCCGCGATGTGGCAAAAGGGAAAATAGCCGGAAAGATCGGCGAACTTGCACTCGAGGAAAAAGCCGGGGAAATGCATGTAGAATTGATTATTAAAGGATATATTCTCGCTACCCCGAAACGTGATCACAAATTTCTGAGAAAAAAGCTTGCTGAAAAAAACATTGATGCAGACCCTTATGAAGCCTATTTTAATCAATAAGCTCAGTTAAGCTTTGCTATTAATTTACGCTTCAGGATGCTCGCTTTCCGCGGGCGGTTCGGTAGCCTCCTCGGCGCAAAGCGCCTGTGGGGTCTCCCTTGAATCCGCTTTTCCCGCAGGAGTCTCGCTCCTTCCGCTTCAATTGGTCTTTAAATCAACCTTTAACCAAGCCAATCAATAAAAAAGCCCGGCACCTTCCGTAACGGATTAAGGTGCCGGGTTTTGCATCTGTAATGGCCATTTGGAGTCTGCTGACGCCTGGCGGGCTTTCAGCTGACGCTCCACTTCTTTAAATTTAATATACATGGCAATACGCCATGGCAAAATCATGCCGAATGCGAGGATAAAGAACATACCGGCAAGTACTTCGTATTCGAAGTAAATCCCGAAAGTCAGTTTAAAAGCGATTCTCAGTCCCAGCAGTCCAAGCAGAATAAAAGGAAATGCTTTGGAGCGCTTCATATATATGTCTCTGCCGCGTATTTCAAACGATGACGTTTTAATAAGAATAATAGAAAAAAGCAGGCCAACCGTAAAGGCTTCAATCACTTCAAGACCAGTGATTTCCCTGACCGGCGGATACAGGAACATAAGAAAGCCGGTAGACATGGCGAGAGGCGGAATCAGTATTTTCCTTACTGAAGCCGGCCGTTTCATCGCTTTCATACGGACAAATATAGCAAACAAAGCCATACAGACAGCTAAAATTGTAAATAAGATGGCGTACATTGAAATTACCCCCTGACAATTAAATGCCGTCTTAAATGATGTGCGGCCCTTAAAAAACCCCTTTAGAAAGATTCAGCATCACGCTTTCCTTCCGCAGACGCCCTGCAGACCAAGGTGATCACATTACCCCTCTATCAAACATATGACTAATAGAGCCTTTGAAAAATTAGTACAAGTTTATTATACATGAAATGGCATCATAAGTAAGTACACAGCCACAATAGAAATAATAAAATACACACTTTTTCCGGTAACCGCTTCTTTTTTAAAGAAGACAAGAGCGCCAAGAAAGGACAGGAAATAAAGCCATACATAATAAAAATTTACCGGGTGGACCGTCGCGCCTTCAAGGCTGAAACCTGTATTAAACGGTGAAACTGCGCCGTACTGACGGACAAAAATATTAAAAAATATGAGTGAAATGAGCACCCCGCCCAGAAGCGCTTCCCATACATCTGCAGGCCACTGCTTACGGAAAAAGTAAATAATGATAATCAGGAAAGCTGCGGCCATTGCGGCAGGAACTGCCCACGGGCCTCCTGAAAAGTAGATTAAATTTCTTAAGTCCGACAGGAGTGACGGCTGAAGCACAAACGGCCAGAATTTAAATACAGCCACTCCTGCTATAACAGCGATCGTCACTTTATCCATTATTTCCTCCTGCTGCTCTGTCCCTTTCCACTTTAAATAACGGGAGACAGCGAAGAAACCTGTCATAAGTGCAAGCAGCAGGAATAAAAGTTCCACTGATAAAGTTAGCGGTCCAATCGACCATGTCGTTAGCGGATGAAACATATTATGAACCCTCCCCCTGTCTCAGTGCCTGAATTTCCCTCTCTAATTCAGCATAAGTCAACGCCCCTGTTTTCCGGTACGTAATGGCGCCTTCTTTATTAATGAAGACAGTGGCAGGCACCGGCGGTACGTAATACCTTTCTGAGACGCTTCCGTTTTCATCAATGATATTTGTAAAGGTCAGGCTGTTTCTTGAAATAAATTGTTCGGCTTCAGAAAGCTGATCCTGGTGGGACGCATTGATGCCAATAAGGGCCACTTCATTGCCGTAGTCCTGATGGGCCTTTTCGATTGCTTCACTTGAAGCCTGGCAATAAGGGCACCATGAAGTCCAAAAATAGAGAACGATACCTTTCTCCCCCTTGGCTTCAGCAAGAGAAAAGGACTGGTCATCAAATGTCTGCGCTTCAAAGTCCGGGGCGTCATGGCCTGGCTGAGCATAAGATAAAGGCCCTTCTCCGCCTTCCTCAAATTGCTGCTGTTCCTGTCCCATCCATAAAAATAAGACGGCGGACACAGCCATTAAGCCAAAAACCACTCTTTTTAAAACAAGCATATCATCACCTAATTTCAATATTTACAGTATACACGTACAGGTATATTCCTTCCGTATCATACCACACATAAGTGTAAAGAATAAATTATTTTATCCTGTCCTCGCACTCGAACGAACCGTGCTCAAGGCGTGCGTTTACTGGCGCCGGTGATATAAAAAAGCTGCTCCTTAACGGGAGCAGCCTGCTTAACTGTAAAGGTTTCCTCAGACAATACGAATACCTTGCTTGTCCAAGCCGTTTGATCCTCTTCTCTCAAGCTTTTAAAAAGCCTAAGCTTCGGTCAACTGCCGCCTTGGTATAAAAATTTATTTTATACGACGTCGTACCCTTGATCTTCAATTTCTTCTTTAAGAGTGGAAAGGTTCACCTGGCTGTCCTCGTATTCAACGGTTACATTATTGGCATCAAGGTTTACTTCTGCTTTTGCCACCCCGTCCACTTTATTTAAAGCGCCTTCTACAGCCTGTTTGCAATGGTTGCATGTCATTCCTTCTACTTGGATGGTTTCTTTTTTCATAGTGACTCTCTCCTTTAAATTTAGTAATTAAGGTGATGCCTGGTGTCAGGCAGATAAACGGCAGGATACAGCTTTTTGACCCCAGTGCAGCGCCGCTGCAGCGGCGCTGGAGGTTTTTCCGGCAGTCAGGATTTTGAAAACTGCTGGATCACTTTCATCAGTTCATTGATGGTTTCTTCTCCCTCACCCTGTTTGACAGCATTCGTTACACAGCCCCGGGTATGGTCTTCAAGAAGCGTATACCCTACTTTTTTAAGAGCTGCGTTGACAGCCGATACCTGGACGAGGATATCGACGCAGTACCGGTCTTCCTCGATCATTTTCTGAATGCCTCTTACTTGGCCTTCCACACGCTTTAACCGCTGAATCAGCAGTTTTTTGTCTTCTTCAGACCGCATTTTAGCCGGAGTTTTTTCAGGTGTCAGAGGAATCGTTAATTTTTCATCCATACTTTTCACCTCTACCGTTTGTTACTTATACCGTACCCCTGGAGCGTATAGAAGTCAATAATGTTCACTCAATGTTCACCTTCTATAAATTTTTTGAGGTAGATTAAATGGTCTTTCTCTTCCCTGATCAGCATTCGCGTCACAATCGGTTTAGTCAGTTTCAGAATAAACTTCTCCGGAATGACTGTCCCCTCAAAAGTGATTTCCGTCCAGCCGTCCTGGACGTCCTTAAAACTGTACCGGTAGTTTACTTTCATGCCGTTTGCCTGGCTTGTTAAACCGTATATTTCAAAAGGCTGATACTCAGTGATTTCTACGTCCGTACCGACTTTACGGTTTGACAGCTGGCGGTATTCCCTGTACTTGGCCCCCGGCTCCTTTACTTTGTCATTCAGACTCTCTACTTTTGTAACACTTACAAACATATCTTTTGCCTTTTCAGGATCGGCAACTTGCTCAAAAACTTCTTTTGCCGGTGCTTCTATTAATACTTTTTCAAAAATATCCGCCATGGCCAAAAACCCCCTTTATCTAAATCGCTGGTCCCTGCTCTGAAACGGCCAGTTTTTCCGCCCCTTGCTGCAGCAGATACATTTTTTCATACAGGCCTTTTTGAGCTAATAGTTCTTCGTGTTTTCCTTGTTCAACAATTCTTCCCTGGTAAAGGACAAGGATATGGTCGGCATTTTTAATAGTTGACAGACGATGGGCAATCGCAATTGTCGTTCTGCCGCGCCTCATTTTTTCCAGTGCTTTCTGGATTTCTGTTTCTGTTTCTGTGTCCACGCTTGCGGTCGCTTCATCAAGGACAAGTATTTTCGGCTCTTTAGCCATCGTCCTGGCGAAAGACAGCAGCTGTCTCTGCCCGCTTGAAAATGTGGCTCCCCTCTCTCCTACCGGATGGCCGTAACCTTTCGGGAGCTCTCTGATAAACGGGTCAGCATGAACAAATTCAGCTGCTTCTTTGACCTTGCTGTCACTGATGTCCGAATCAAAAAGACGGATGTTATGCGTGACGTCTCCTACGAAAAGAAAAGGATCCTGAAGCACGAGCCCCATTTTAGAACGCAGTTCCTCATTGCTGAATTCTTCTACCGGTATGCCATCGATAAGTATTTCACCGTGTTCCACCGTATAAAAGCGCATCAGTAAATTAATAATTGAACTTTTACCGCTGCCCGTATGGCCGACAAGAGCCAGTGTGTCACCTTCATTTACTTTAAAGCTGATATTCTTTAATACATCCTGTCTGCCGTCGTAAGAAAACGTCACATTTCTAAACTCAATCTCGCCTTTTGTAATCTGCGGGTCCGCTGTCCCAGTTTTAGCCGGTGCAAATTCGTCGTGATCCATAAGACGGAACACTCTTCCCGCTGAAATCATCGCCTGCTGGAAAATTGAGAGCCGCTGCATAATCTGGTTTACCGGCTCAAAAAAACGGTCGAGGTAATTTACGAAGGCATAGAGCACACCGATTTCAACCGGACTGTTTAAGGACGTGATTCCGAAAAAAGTTAAGACGAGTACGAGCGCCATAATGGAAATAAAATCGACCGCAGGACGCAGTAGCAGGCCGTCAAGCTTCATGCTCTTATACCATGCATTATGGTGGGCTTCATTAATTTTTTTAAATTCCCTGTTCATGCGCCGTTCCTGTCGAAACAGCTGTATTATTGCCATTCCCTGAATTGACTCATTTAAACGAGCGTTTAATTCACTCAGTTTTTCACTCATTTCGGCGTAATATGCCGAACTGAATTTCCTGTACAAATGCATAATAATATAAATCATCGGCAGTAACACGAGACAAAACAGGGCGAGCTGGACGTTCAAATAAAACATAGCTGCAAAGACACCGATCAGGAAAACAATATTCTGCAGGAAAGTTGCCAGTACACTCACATACAGCTCTTTCACCTGTTCAGTATCATTTGTAATTCTTGACACGAGTCCCCCTGTCGGGAACTGGTCAAAAAATGACAGGCCGAGCTGCTCTACCTTTTCAAATATATCAATCCTCAGTTTTTGTATGATCTTAAGTGCTGTCTTTTGAAACAACAGAGACTGGGTGTAATTCATTACCGCGGCAGACAAATGAAGAAGCACGTAGCCCGCTCCGAGAAAAATAAGCGGCTGCAGATCAAACACTCCAGGTGTTAAAAAGTCATCGATAAATATTTTGATAAGGATCGGCCCTAATATTTCTGCCCCTGTTCCGCCTACGAGGAGAACCATGGCCACACTCAGTATTTTCCAATGGCTTTTCGCGTAAGCAAGCAGCCTTTTAAACACCGGCCTCTGCGGCAATGGGGTGAGTAAATGTTTGTGGCGCTCAATCATGACGGTTCACCCCCTTTTTTAACTAAGGACTCAAGCTGCTGATGATCGTACATTTTCCGGTACCAGCGGTTGTTAGCCATTAACTCCTCATGGGTGCCGTGTTCACTGATTGTCCCGTTGTCCATTACTGCAATCTGGTCAGCATGTTTAATGGCACTCAGCCTGTGAGCGGTAATAAAAGTTGTTTTTCCGGCACGCAGTTCTCTTAGATGATGCAATATCTGTTCTTCCGTTTTCGCATCCACTGCTGACAACGAATCATCCAGCACAAGGACTTCCGGGTCAGCAAGCAGAGCACGGGCAATAGAAATCCGCTGCTTTTGCCCTCCCGAAAGGGTGACACCCCGTTCTCCTACGACAGTTTCATATCCATCATCGAACTGAAGAATATCATCGTGAATGGCAGCAAGCCGGGCCGCTTCCATAATTTCCGCATAAGACGCGTCGGGCTTTGCGAAACTGATATTATCAGCAATGGTAGCGGAAAAGAGAAAGTGGTCCTGCGGGACATACCCAACCGTCGTTCTCAGCGCATCCAGCGTATAACGGTGAATCGGCTTCTGTTTAAACAGAATCGTCCCTTCATCAATATCAAAGTCCCTCATTAAAGAACGGACAAGCGTTGTTTTACCGCTCCCCGTCCTGCCGGCAATCCCCAGTGTCTCTCCACGTGAAATATGTAAATTGATATTTTGTAAAGCCGGGGCTTCTTCCTGCTCATATGAAAAACGGCCGATCCGGAAAGTGATCTCTCCTTCCGGGGGATTCTGGTCTGCATCCGGTTCATCGACGATCTCCTGTTTGACCGCCAGCAGACTGGAGATGCGGTCATAGGAAGCCCGCCCCCGTTCAACGATGTTAAACAACCAGCCAAATGCCAGCATCGGCCAAATCAGCAGACCTAAATACACCGTAAAACTCGTCAGCTGGCCGATTGTAATGTCGCCTGCAACAACAAACATTGAGCCGAAAACAATGGATAAAAAGAAAGAAAATCCGACAATAAGTGAAATGGTCGGGTCAAACAGCGCATCCACTTTAGCCACTTCAATGTTTTTATTGACCACATTGTCCGACTCTTTTCTGAATGAGTCCGCATCTTCTTTTTCATACCCGAACGTTTTAATTACTTTAACTCCAGACATGCTTTCCTGCACCTTATCGTTTAGTGAGGAAAATGCCGCCTGGGCTTTTGAAAACCGTTTATGGAGCATTGCCCCGTATTTGCTCGTGGCCAGAGCCATAAACGGCATGGGGATCAGCGCAATAAGTGTTAATTCCCAGCTGATCGTAACAGCCATCGTTAAAATAACAAATCCGCCCATAGTCAATGAGTCGACAAGCGTCAGGACGCCGGCTCCTGCTGTCTGCTCCACTGCGCGAATATCATTTGTCGCATGAGCCATTAAATCACCTGTCCGCCGTTTTTGAAAAAACGAGGACGTCATTTTTGAAAAATGTCCGTAAAGCTGGTTCCGCAGAAGCCGGGCCAGCCGAATCGCCGAGCCGAAGATTAAAATGCGCCAAATATAACGGAACACATACACGGTAATGGCGAGGCCGAATAAAATGAGCATCCACTGCCACAAAATCTCCTCTGTCAATGTTTCCATAGAAATATGGTCCACGATGACCCCGACGATGTAAGGCGGGAGCAGGGAGAGGACCGATACGATTGCCAGGATAGCAATCCCTCCCCCGTAGCGCCATTTTTCCTGCTTGAAATACCACATTAAATCAATAAATACTTTCATAGAGTGGCACACCCCGTTTTTCCATTTATATGTATTTTGAGTTCATTTTACCATAGAGGCCATGGCCACAGTGATAAGTTATTTTAATTCGGAGCTAGTCACAGCATGCGGTCAATTTCATGCTGAATCGCCGGGAGGATCCTTTCGTCATCCAATGGAGCAAGGTCGACAGTTCTTACTTCCTGCCTGTTTACATAGCCGTTTTGTTTGTGGGTGTAACGGCGGTCATAATAGTGCTGCAGCAAAAGCTCGAACAGACACTCGTAATTTCCGGTTTCCATAGCCTCTTCCGCAGATGGTTTTATTTGGTCGGGAAGCCTGCGCCATATTTTATTAAGGGCTAAACGAATGTCATTTTGATAAGTGAAGGGCTGGTAATCGGCCATCAGATGCCTGATTCGCCGGTCCATCCGGTCTTTAATTTCTATAAAATTCCCCTGTTCTTTTGCGCTAATAATAAAAGGCGGCACGGTAATTCGGCCGATCCGTTTGCTCTCCGCCTCAATGATAAAGGTATGGTTTTTTGCAGCACACTGTTGGAGCTCCTGAACGAGTTCGAACTCAAATTGTTTCTGGGTTTTTGGTGTCAGGCCTATATGGCCGAAGACTGACCCGCGGTGGTCAGCCAGTCCTTCGAGATCCAGGACAGGATAGCCTTGTTCTTTCAGCTGCCTGAGCCATGCTGTTTTTCCTGTGCCGGTCAACCCGCCCAGCACAATTGTCTTCCAGTTTAAAGCTGAAAAGCTGTCAAGGCGGCTGAGGACATGCTGGCGCACCGCTCTCATACCGCCTTTCAACTGCCGGACAGGCATTTTCATCGACAGCATCGTTCCGACGAAGGCTCCGCTTCTCATGCCTCCTCTTGCGCAAGTGACCACAGGTGTTTTCCCCTTATGCTCTTTGAGCAGGCTAATCCACTCATCATAAAATGCCGGAAGCTTTCGGGCATAAATCTCCATGCCCGTTTTTTTAGCTTTGGCCCGGCTTTCCTGCTTGTAAATAGTCCCTATCAGCTTTCTCTCTTCATTTGAGAATAACGGCAGACTGATACTGCCGGGGAGATGAAACTCTTTGTATTCTTCAGGGGATCTGACATCAATGATGAATTGTCTGCTCTCATTTATCTCTTCATATGTAATGGCTGGAAAGGAGTAGCTTTCCATAAGTATCACCTTTTTTCGTAATGTTCTGCCGCACCTTAACAGCAGGCAGGTGTGCCGGTGCCGGTGCTGCCCTTGACGTGCCTGCAGAAGTGTGCGCCTTCCAAGCACCGCTATTCCCATTATACCTTTTTTAGCTGTATGATTTCAGGAAAATCAATTGGACGGCTGGATATAAGAAAAATGAGAATGAGCGGGAGAATTATTTGGGAAATTGTGAAATATTCGACTTGCCTCCGCCTTGGTTATAGCTTTAAGTTTCTTTCACTTTAAATTTTAAAAAAGTCCTTTTAAGGATAAAAAAACACTCCTGAAAAGGAGTGTTCCGGTCTTATTTTTGGTTTTGCATTGCTTTCATCATTTGATTAATCTTCTTTTGCGATGGATTCATGCCCATTTGCATCATCATCACTCGCAGCATTTTTTCATTGATTGGCGGATTTTTCTTCATGTAATTCATCATGTACTGTCTAGCGATAAAGAACCCGATTGCGATTCCTGCTAACAGAGCGATGACACCGATTAAAATATTAACCCACATCGGCGTTGACCCTCCTTCTTTTATCTCTGGATTTCAGTTAGTAAAAACTTGTATTATGAACCCTATCTATTATACCTTAACGGTTTGTACAATAAAAGGGCTGAAGGAGAATTAGTCATAATTCGCTACTTGTCCTGCATGAAATTGACTACCCTGATCGGTTTAAGCCAGCCGTACTTATTTTCTTCGTAATTAATCGCCAAAAAATATGAATGGAAGCTTCTAAGCACCTCAAAGAAGCGTGTTTCCGCATCTATGGCGCCTTCAGCCGTCAAAATCATTTTGTCCGGATGCATCTCTAATTTGGCATAGCTGTTTTCTCTGCGGTCATACAGCGTATGTTCATATTTACTATAACTGTAAGCTTTATTATGGAAAAAGAACTGGTGGATATAATGATCCAGGTTTTCCCTGGAGTAAGGTTTCGTAATGTATTCTATCTGATTCGTTGTAATGGCTTTTAGCACACCTTGTGAACAGTTGTTTTCTTTAAACAGATGAAAAAGCTTTTTTTCCATGCCATGATACATATGGGCGACTTCTTCTTCAATCAGTACAATTTCATAGTTTCTCATCCTGCTCACCTCTCCTCTGCTCCTTATTCCCTTTATTATAAAAGACTAGCAAGAGGAGAATTGTCAAAACCTGTCCCATAAAAGTGACTTATTTTGTCTAAAAAACTTCCAGCATATGGGGGGTCTGACCCCTTTGTGAATTTTCACAAATAAAAAGGCGCCGCAAAAGGAGCGATCCTTTTGCGGCGCGGCGGCTTGTTACAGCCGGTTTTATTTTTTTTCCAACAGCTGTTTAAAGCGTGTTACGACGTTTTCAACAGTAAAGCCGTACTCTTTAATGATACGGTCTCCCGGTGCTGAGGCACCGAATGTATCAATACCTAATACAGAGCCCTCGCTTCCTGTATAACGGTCCCATCCAAGAGTGGCAGCCATTTCGATTCCTAAGCGGTGCTTCAGGTGGCTTGGCAGGACAGACTCTTTATATTCTGCGGACTGCTGTTCGAAGCGGTCCCAGCTAGGCATACTGACAACTGATACGTAGATGCCTTCTTTCTCAAGCGCCTGCTGTGCGTCAACTGCAAGAGCCACTTCAGACCCTGTTGCAAGAAGAAGGCCGTTAGCTTCGCCATTTGCTTCTGACACAACGTAAGCTCCTTTTCTTACCCCTTCGTCTGCTTTTTCTTTTGTTGACGGCAGCGTCGGAAGGCCTTGACGTGTGAGCACAAGAACAGTCGGCTGGTCAGTGCTTTCTACGGCTGTTTTCCAGGCAGCAGTTACTTCGTTGCCATCAGCAGGACGGACAACAGACAATCCAGGGATCGCTCTTAATCCCGCAAGCTGTTCCACAGGCTCGTGCGTCGGCCCGTCTTCACCTACAGCGATGCTGTCGTGGGTAAACACATAAGTGACCGGCTGTTTCATCAGTGATGACAACCTTAACGCCGGGCGTAAATAGTCTGAGAACACAAAGAATGTTGCCGCGTAAGGTTTTATACCGCCGTGAAGCGCCATTCCGTTAACTGCTGCAGCCATAGCAAACTCACGTACGCCAAACCACACGTTTCGCCCTGCATAATTATCGCGGGAGAAATCTTCCTCGTCTTTAAGCATCGTTTTGTTGGAAGAAGCGAGGTCCGCGGAGCCCCCGAATAAACTTGGCACCTTCTGAGCAATCGCGTTTAGTACTTCACCGCCTGTAGCTCTTGTTGCCGCTTTGTCTCCTTCTTCATAAACAGGAAGCTCTTTATCCCAGCCTTCAGGAAGTTCGCCTTTAATAGCTGTTTCAAGCTGATTGCCAAGCTCCGGATAAGCTTTTTTATATTCTTCAAATTTCTTATTCCATTCGTCTTCTTTCTTTTGCCCTTCTTCAGCAAGCTTCTTGTAGTTTTCTTTCACTTCATCAGGGACATAGAAATCCTCTTCGAAAGTCCACTTATAAGCTTCCTTCGTCAATTTTACTTCGTCTTCTCCAAGAGGCGCACCGTGGGAAGCTGATTTTCCGCTTTTGTTTGGAGCACCATAGCCGATAACCGTTTTGACTTCCACAAGGGTCGGGCGGTCATCTGCTTTTGCTGATTCAATTGCATTTGTGATTTCCTCAAGGTCGTTTCCGTCCTCTACTCTGATCACCTGCCAGCCGTAAGCTTTAAAACGGTCTTCTACACTTTCAGAGAAAGACTGGTGAAGATCGCCATCGAGTGAAATGTCGTTGGAATCATAAAAAACAACTAATTTGCCCAGCTTTAAATGTCCGGCAAGCGAAGCGGCTTCTGCGGAAACCCCTTCCATCAAGTCGCCGTCACCGCAAATGCTGTATGTATAATGATCTACTACATTAAAGTCATCGCGGTTAAAAGTCGCTCCTAAGCGGGCTTCTGCCATCGCAAAACCGACTGCCATAGCTACACCTTGTCCTAATGGCCCTGTTGTTGCTTCCACTCCAGGTGTATGCCCGAATTCAGGGTGTCCAGGTGTGCGGCTTCCCCACTGTCTGAAACTTTTCAGATCTTCCATAGTCACGTCATAGCCGTGCAGGTGGAGCAAGCTGTATAACAGCATAGATCCGTGGCCGGCAGAAAGGATGAACCGGTCTCTGTTAAACCAGTCAGGATTAGAAGGGTTATGATCCATATACTGTGAAAACAGTTTATACGCCAAAGGCGCTGTGCCCATAACCATTCCCGGGTGGCCGGATTGTGCTTTTTCAATACTGTCAATCGCTAATGTTCTTATCGTATTAATCGATAAATTGTCAATATTTGTTGACATAAAAAAATCAGCCTCTTTTCTCTTGGTTTGTGTATACCCTTACTCTACTACATATAATATACCTTTTGAAGAGGTTAGACAACCTCCTCAAACAGAGAAAGTGATCTGCTGAACAAGTTAATTAAGAAGTGGTAATTGCTGGGGGGTCAGACCCCCCAGTAATTACCAAACTAAAAAGGCAGCAAAACGGGGTCCGTTTTGCTGCCTTTTTAATCGCCTTCCACCCTGGGGTCCCTTAATGCAGAGGCCCTTGGGTGCCTCGGGTCTTTTTCTCATGCTTTAATTTATCCGGCGTGACGTCATTTCCCTCTTCATCGACAACTTTCACAGAGGTTAACTGGTTCTTAAATGACTGCCGCACATTTTTCAAGTATTCCTGCCGCAAGTCTTTCTGTTCTTTTTGTTCCTTTAAACTGAGTCCTTCGCTTTTGGATTTTCTGGCAAGCTCATTGATCCTTTGAATCTTATCTTTACTAAGCAATTGAATTCCTCCAGTTGGTGCTTATTGCTCCATACATCTTAATAAACTTTGGAGGAGGTTTCAAGTCATCTGCTTCTTATAAAGGTATTTCCTGACTACACAGACATTTACCAGGCCGTTCAGCCGCTTGCCCCAGACTGCCGGCCCCAATGAGACCTTCCCGTTTTTACAGCTGCATCTGCTGCTTTCCCGCTAAAGAAAGCCTCACTCTGATCCGGCACTTTTCCGCTGGTGCTCCTGGTACCTCCGGTGAGCCGTTGCTTTTGAAATGGAATATCCGAACCCACGCAGCATGGCTGCAACTTCATGAAAAGTCAGGCCGCTTTCCTTCAGTTTAATAATCTCCTCAATCGGTACTTCTTTCCGTTTCCTGCCGCCGGCATTTTCGGCGTCCTTCAAGTTCTTATATGGCGAATACCCCTCTTCCACCGCCCGTTTCATGCCCCGTTTAATTTTGGCATTATGCAGTTTGCGCTGGTACTCTTCTACAATTGCCACGATATCAAGTACCATGGAATCTGTTTCGGAGAGGGAGAGTTCGCCATCATCTTTTAATGAATAGATAGTTACATTCATCTTCTGCAGCTGGTGGATTAAAGCCATTTTAGCGTTGCCTCTTCCCAGTCTTGTCTCATCCTGGATCAGAAGGGCATCTATTTGGCCGCTTTTACATATATCCAATACAGTAAGTATGCCATCACGATCAGCCTCATATCCGCTTGCCTGCTCTTCAATGACAGCTTCGACAGTAATATTCCATTCTTTTGCTGCAGCAGTCAGTTCTGCTTTTTGCCGTTCAATTGACGTTTGCTGTGTTTCTTTCTCCGTGCTGACTCTTGTGTAAATTAACCCTCTCACTCTGTGGCAACACCTTTCAGTTCTCCCGGAACAGCCAGTTTCTGTCCAGGGAAAATCTCTTCATCTTCTAAATTATTGGCTGATTTAATCCAGACAATCGCTTCCTCAATAGTTAAATCCATTTCTTCAGTGGCGGATCTCGCAATCGCCCACAAAGATTCCCCTTCTGACACTGTCCACTGGGAATCAATATAAAAATCTTCTGCCTGCTTCTCGTCTTCTGAAAATAACGTCCAGGAAAATAATATAACAGATAATAACAAAATCAGCATCGATCCATCAACATAGTTTTTAAGAAATTTGGTCATTTTGAGCACCTCACATAAGAATGTTTGTTCTCCTTTTCACTGTAATCGGAACAGGCGTTCGTGTCAAGAGAAAAAAGAGAACGTTCGTTTGCGCAACTTGTGTTCTCATGGTATAATGTTCCTGTCACTACTTATATTGATTTAAACTATGTTGGACAAGCATGAAATAGAACAGTATTAACTTTAAAGAGGTGTTTCACATGTCAAAACTGTCTTCACGGCAGCAAGCGATCCTGGAATTTATAAGATCAGAAGTAAAAGATAAAGGTTATCCGCCGTCAGTCAGAGAAATTGGTGAAGCTGTAGGTCTTGCTTCCAGTTCCACGGTACACGGTCATTTATCACGGCTTGAGAAAAAAGGGTACATCCGCCGTGACCCGACTAAACCCCGTGCTATTGAAGTCATCGGCCTTGAAGAGTCTTCCCCGGTCTCTGAAACACCTTCTCTTCATATTCCTCTTATCGGGAAGGTTACAGCCGGACAGCCTATAACTGCCATTGAGAATGTGGAAGAATACCTGCCGATGCCTGCCAGCTTTGTGCAGGATGAGCATTCATTTATCCTCGAAATTTCGGGTGATTCGATGATTGAAGCGGGGATTTTTGACGGGGACTATGTTGTCGTCAGACAGCAGAATTATGCTAATAACGGCGATATTGTCGTAGCGATGACAGAAGATGATGAAGCGACGGTTAAACGGTTTTTCAAAGAAGAAAACCACATTCGTCTTCAACCGGAAAATGCCACGCTTGAACCGATCCTTTTAAATAATGTCCATATTCTGGGCAAAGTGATCGGGGTCTTCAGAACTATTCATTAATTAAACGGGTCCTGGACCCGTTTTTTTCTTTTTTTTGGAAAACGAACAAACGTTCTTGTTTTTCCTCCCCTCTTTATGTATTCTTATTATTAAGGAGGGAGAACACATCATGAAGAAAGTCATTTTTTTAGTTGATATGCAATCCTTTTTTGCTTCAGTTGAAAAAGCAAAACACATGCGGAATTTAAACCGCCCCCTCGTTGTGTCAGGCGACCCGGAACGGCGCTCAGGTGTTATTTTAGCAGCCTGCCCTTTAGCCAAACAAGCCGGTATTAAAAACGGCGAAAGGTTATGGGAAGCTGAACAGAAATGCCCGGGCCTGGTCACTGTTCCTCCGCACATGCAAGAGTACATCGACAATTCCATGGCTATTACTGAAATTCTGGAAAGTGTCACCGATTTAGTAGAACCGTACAGCATTGATGAACAGTTTATGGACGTCACCCATTCACAATCGCTTTTCGGTTCTCCGGAGGATATTGCAAAACATATTCAGCATGAAATTAACTCAAAGCTCCAGGTCCGTGCCAGAGTGGGCATTGGAGAAAACAAAGTCCTGGCAAAAATGGCGTGTGACAACTTCGCCAAAAAAAAGAAAGACGGTATTTTTCATTTAAAAAAAGATGAAATTGAAACAGTTTTATGGCCGCGGCCGATTGAAGACCTCTTCCGGGCAGGCGGAAGGATGTCCAATCATTTGCGGCGGCGGGCGATACGCACCATCGGGGATCTCGCCCGCACAGATGTGAACAAAATTAAGAAGGAGTGGGGCATCCACGGCCAGGTGCTCTGGATGAATGCCCACGGGGTGGATTACTCACCCGTTTCCCTGTCTTCCACAAACGGGCAAAAAGGGATCGGAAACGGCATGACCCTGCCGCGGGATTATCATAAGGAATCAGAAATAAAAGTAGTCCTGCTGGAACTTTGTGAAGAAGTCTGCCGCCGCACAAGGCACGCCCGGGTCATGGGCCAGACGGTGACGCTGGGGATTTCCGGGGCAAGTTATGAAATAAGAACGGGTTTTCACCGTCAATTGACCATGCCTGAACCGACCAATATTACAATGGAGGTATACCGGTACGCCTGCCAGCTTCTAGATACCTTTTGGGACAGAGAACCGATTCGCCGACTGCACGTGTCGCTTACCGGCCTTGTCAGCGATGAAGCGGTTCAGCTGAACTTATTTGAGCCTGCCCGCGACTACACCATCCAGTTAGGCTACGAAACAGACAAGATTATCAGCAAATACGGTAAAACGTCTCTCATCCGTGCGGCTTCCCTTCTGCCTGCGAGCCAGGTAAAAGAACGGGCTGCTAAAATAGGAGGGCATTACAAATGAGCGATTATCTAAAACGCGGCAACCTCATGTGGGAAGGCAGCAGGATGATGCTGCCCGAACATCTCCAGGCGCTGCGCGAACGGAAAAACAAAGTGAGAGAAGACCCGCCCCCTTCCCTCACTGAGGAGGAACTCACGGAATTTGGCCTGATCGCCCACGATTCGCTCCACCACACACTCGAGGTCAAAATTATTTACTGGCGGGACGGGTTTAACCACGAAATAGCTGGGATTATCGACCGGATAGACGGCTACGCGAGCCGTTTTAAAATCGAAAACAAGTGGATAGAGGTAAAAGAATTAAAACGTATTGAACGCCTTTAACCCTCCCGTATGAAATCACATAAAACCCCCTCAACTTGAGGGGGTTTTTATATTTGCGGATGTTTTGCCCAGCCAGGTCCTTTCTTAAGCCCTGCTGCACGGCCGAATCTCTCTAAGAAGGGTTATGGGTGTAAAAATAATCGCTTGCCGCTTTAAAGAAAAAGTAAACCGTCGCCATGCCCGCCTTCATAATCTCCTCATCTGACAGGATTTGGACCACCCCGTCCCCGAAATCAACAGGACGGTACATTTCTGAAATGATAGATAAGGTTTCCGGGGTATAAGGATTTTCAGTGGCGCTCATATATCTTCTTGACAGCCCTTTACGTGCCTCATTAGTGGAGCTGTCCCATGTCCCAACAGACTGACTCGTATAGGAAGAAAGAGAGTCTGCAATAAAGTCTCTGACATGAAGGTTCGAATCGTGCATATTTCCGACCACAAGGTCAGGCTGACTCTGGCCTTCGTCTTCTCTGGCGGCCATTAAATGACAGTCAAGGTAAGCAAATGGTTTTAGTTTTTCAACCGCTTTTTGAATATTCTGCGATTCCACCTGCGAAAAATCATGAAAGTCCCTGTTTACATCCACTCCGTTGGCATTTTTTCTTCCCTTTAATTCACTGTAAGGCTCCGCCTCGTCATATCCCCACGGATTTCCTACGGGAAGGTAAGCAATATGGAAATCAGTGAGAAGCTTGTCCCTGAATTCCTTATCCGGAAACGTATCGTCCCGCAGCTGTTCCATAAATCGAAGCGTATACTGGGCCGCCTGCCATTCTGTCCCGTGCAGGGACGCGGACAGAAAAATAACCGGTTTTGTTTTATTTCCCATTTCCACCAGGTACATATTATATTTTCCGCTTGAATCTTCACCTATCACAGAGACGTCTTTAAAACGTGAGAGTCTCGCCTCTA
Organism: Salipaludibacillus aurantiacus; assembly: GCF_900111295.1. GTDB lineage: Bacteria > Bacillota > Bacilli > Bacillales > Salisediminibacteriaceae > Salipaludibacillus > Salipaludibacillus aurantiacus. Next base: position 152,993 of record NZ_FOGT01000002.1, read on the forward strand.
CTTCACTGTAAGGCTCGTATGCCAAGCTTCCTTCAAGCTCGTAGCGTAAAGCCATTAAAAAAACCACCTCTCTGAATACAGCTAAGCGCACTCGCAAACTAGAAGTCTCAAATTAATGAGCTTACGGGGGTAGTGACTGGCACCTGCCATCCCTGCACTCCTGCAAAGTTTTTAATATCAGCTGTAGAATTAAAAATACCCTGAAACACCGTGTGAAAAACACTTCGTTTCCATAATTATCACTATTACCCAGAAGGTGCAGCACAGCCGCCAAATAAAAAAGTGCGCCCCTGTCAGAGACAAGTGCGCACTTTAACTTTATATATTTTTTAACCCGCCACGAGCTGAATGAATAGCGGTATGCCAACAATCAGGTTAAACGGGAAGGTGACGGCCAGAGCCATCGTTAAGTAAAAGGACGGCTTTACATCAGGTACTGAAGCCTGGAGCATCGCCGGTGCCGCAATGTAAGAACCGCTTGCCGCAAGAGCCATAAACAGCACGGTGCCTCCTTCAGAAAAGCCGGCCGCTTGAGCCATCATATACCCGATGGCGGCCCCGATGACAGGGAAGACAATCCCCGCAGCAATAAGGCCCCAGCCGTATTCTTTAATCACGCCGAGCTGCTGTCCAACCTTTAATCCTAATCCTAGTAAAAACAACAGCAGTACGCCCGGAAACAGATCAACAAAAAACGGCTTAAGCATGGCAGCATCAGGTGTAAAATATCCTGCTACTAACCCCGCAATCAGCAGCAAAATACTTTTTGACATCAAACTGTCGAGCATCACCTGGGTCGCCCCGGCTTTAGGCACAATGCCAAACACAGGGGATTTAAAGTGCTGATAAATCATTAAAGCTACTACAAGACCGGGAATTTCCAGAAGAACGACAAGCGTCGTCATATACGGCTCATAGCCAATCCCCATCTGATCAAGCTGTGCGGTAGCCGCAGCAAAAGTGACTAATGAGACTGACCCGAATGTCGCAGCCATAGCAATCCGTTCCTCAAACGTAAATTTAAACAGCACGCCGATAAAATACCCCACAATCGGCAAAATAAGCCCTAAAATAAGTGCTGCGGCGAGCGGTGCCACCACTTCATCAATACGGACCTCTGCCAGGCCCATTCCCCCTTTTATGCCGATCGCCAATAATAAATACATATTCAGACCAATAGACAAACCATCAGGCATTTTCAGATTCGACTTTCCAACTGCCGCAAGAATCCCGACAATAAACAGAATGACCGGGGGACTCGTCACCACATACAATAAGCTTTCCATACAGATAACCTCCTAAATGACAGTTTAATTGTAAAGGTTTTCACTCATCAAAAAAAGCGCACACTCAAAAGAGTGTACGCTGTGTGTGCATGGCTTACTTTTGTAAAAAGTCTTCCATATCACCAACAATCGCATTGGATTATGATGAGAGGCTCCATTCACTCATCCGGCGGCTCAATCTCCAAAGATGGCTCTTGAACTGCCCTGAGCGAACGTTTCCTCTTTTATTATTATGCATTAAAGTGAGTAAGTCAACAAAAATTTAATCGTTGTCTGTCTGATCCCATTGTTTATTAAATTTGAGCACAATAAGCCGCTCCCCTGTTTTTGTGCTGATATCGGTATGCAGCGAGATCAGCTTCAAACCAAACACCTCGTGAACCATCTCTTCAAGCTGCTTCCGCCCGGATTCCACAAGGTCGTTTCTGAATTTCTTAATCTGATCCCTTCCTGAAATTGATTCAGCCATCTGATACTCAGCCGGTGTTAAAACCCCTGCGAGAGTTATAAGCGCCATATCCCGAATCAATTCACACTTACATGACAGGGATCCCCTGCCCAAATACTCCTTCTCCCATTGAGTAATCTTTACACTTAACGCCATTTCCAGCTGTCCCTTCGTCTTCTTCACATCTCTCAGCTCGCTCTCTCTCTATACGTATGTAATAAAACTACTTGATATTACGAACTCCGTCAACCGGAATTTGTAGCAGTTTCATCTTACCTTCTATCCTTAAAAAATACTTCTAGCCTTTCTCTAAAGTTCCCGCTTTGTCTGGAACTGGCAGCGCTCACAAATAGAGGGACTGCCCCTAATTGTTTAAATTATATGAGACAGAGCTGAAATAATCAGTTAAACCACGCTTCACTTAAAGCTTTAATGCCCGAATTAATCTCCTGTTCACGTATGCCGCCAAATCCGATTATAAATGTCGGCTGTTCAAAGAGATTGTTTGCCGGATCATACCACATATGAGAGGTCCCGGACACGTTAATGCTGTGGTTTGCGGCAATTCTCACCAACTCATTTTCATCACGTGCGTCATTAAGTTGAACAACGACATGCAGTCCTGTTTTTTCTCCCAACACCCTCGCCTTTGAACCCATGTAAGCCTGAATAGCGTCAACCATCCTGTCCCGTTTCTTACGGTATACTTTCCGCATACGAAGCAGGTGTCTGTCCCAATGCCCTTCCTTCATAAACAGTTCGATCGTTTTTTGATGAATTAATGAGGCCGTTTGCTGATAAAGATAAAAAGACTCGCTGTATCTTTGAATAAGCACCTTCGGAAGTACCATATATCCGACTCGTAAGGATGGCAATAACGATTTGAAAAATGTCCCCATATAAATCACTTGCCCTGCTGGATCTAATCCTTGTAAAGAAGGGATAGTCGTCCCGCTGTACCGAAGCTCACTTAAAATATCATCTTCAATAATATACGCGCCTGATTGTCGGGCCCATTCCAGCAGACTGATCCTTTTTTGAATAGGTAATGTCATCCCGAGGGGATATTGATGAGACGGGGAGACAAACACCAGATCAGGATCCATGTCCTTCACCACGCTCACATTCAAACCGTCTGCTTCCAAAGGAACAGGCTCCAGGGTGTAACCAGCGTCTTCGAAAACTTTGGCCATCAGATGATAGCCAGGCTCCTCCATTCCAACAGTGCCCTTTTTCATGCCGATAATGTGTAATAACAGCATCATTAAATATTGTGAATTGGCCCCAATTATAATCTGATCTTCAGAACAGTTAACTCCCCTGGAATGATGTAAATACGTTTTCAATTCATGCCGCAGTCCAGCATCCCCCTGAGTTGAACCGTGCTGAAACACATAATCCGGACAGTCGTTTAACACCTTGGCCGTTATTTTTCTCCAGACACTTAATGGAAAGTGGTCTTCATCAATTTTATTATCATTAAAATCTATGTCATAATGCTGTGTTTCTAATCGTACGGAATCGTCTAGGTCTGAATAAGCCTCTGTCAACCTTTTAAAAAAATGCGTATCAATGGCTTGAACAAAGTACCCGCTTTTAGGCCGGCTTTCCAGATATCCTTCTGATATTAGCTGGTCATAAGCTGATTCAATGGTAATTTTGTTGACACCGAGCTGTTCTGAAAGTGATCTGATGGAAGGCAGACGAGTATGTGAAGGGATATGGCCTGATTGAATCTCTTTCTTAATATAGTTATACAGCTGAATATATTTCGGAGTGTTTACCGTATCGTCGAATTGGTATGTGAGCTCCAGCATTATCCAGCACCTCTCTTTCTTTATACAGCTTTTTCACGAATTACAGCTTCTCTTGTGAGTATAAAGCCTGCCAGGCCAATCAGTACTAATGAGAGCCACAGCACCACAAATGCCGCATGCAGCCCTGCCATCCCTATAATCATACCAGCGAGCAGGCTTGACCCTGATTCCCCTACAAACGCTACCGTTGACCAGACACTAAAGACTTTCCCTAACCTGTTTTCAGGTGTGAAACGCTGAATCATCAAAACCATAGGCAAATCATTCATGGCCTCCGCGATTCCTGCGATTAGGGCAAAAATGAGGGCTAAAGCCAGCCACGGGGATAAACCGACCAAAGCAATAGCACTTCCCCACAAGGCCCAGCCTGTATATATATAATGAGTATACGACTTCATTTTAATTTTCCCAAGCCATACAGCTCCAATGATGTTCCCCACTCCAAAAGTCGCCAATATAATTCCGAACCCTTCAGGCCCCATCTCCCACTCAGTATCTGAAACAATGGGTAACCCTAACCGTTCGATCCCCGTTTGAAATAACAGAACAGCACCAAACAGCATGATTGTCCAAAACAGCGGTTTAATTGTACTCATAAATATAAAGGTTTCTTTAATATCTTTATACACGCTGACTCGTTTATCCAGCTGAACAGCCGCCCTGATTCTTAAAGGGAAAATTAACAGTGCTGAGAAAAGGAGCAGCAGGAGAAAAACGACATACACGCTCATCGCAGAATACTGGGCTATTAAAACCCCGCCAAGAGCGGGTGAAATTGTTTTACTAAGCTGGGACAAAATCTGGAATACTGAGTTCCCCGCCGGCCAGTATTCAGACGGCAGAACCTGTGGCACTAAAGACCGGATAGCAGGACTGTAAAAACACCTTAAACTTACTACTCCAAAAGCAGAGAGAGCGACATGCCAAACCGTCAGCAAATCACTCATATATAAAATAGGAACCCCTGTTAATATGAGTGCCGATACGAGATTACTGATAACGATTATTTTCTTTTTATTAAGACGATCGGCGTAAACACCGCCAATCAGACCGAATATGAGATACGGTGACGAGGCTCCTAATATCATGCCCCCTGCTATGAACGCCGACTGTTCCAATCCTTTTGTCATATCGTAAACAAGCCAGAAAAACCCTACCTGGAACATCATAAACCCGAAATTCGCAAATGTATTTACCAGTAAGACGAGAAGATACCGTTTTTGGCTAAGTAAATCTTTGTATGCTATGCGCGGCTCTTGCATATTTCTCACACCCCTTAAAATAGTCATCTTCATTGTAAAAAGATGCTGACATGTTTATAAGGGTTAAACCACACATTTTTAACAGGGTCAGATAAGGAAGGGGGGCAATTAGGACCCAACTTATAAATATTTTAATTTTTGACACGGGAACAAAAAAGGGTCGGGGACAAAACTAAAGACAAGTTTATAAAAGACGAAGAATAATTTTATCAGACAGGCGGGGGACTTTTAGTTTTACCAGTTATTCAATTGCCTCAGCTTTTTTGATTAAAGGACAGAAAGCGGCGACGCCACAGGGAGTATGCGCAATCTGAAGATCCAATTTAACGAAGCTCCAGGCTGAGTTGAATTTAGCTGAAGACAAGCCCCTGGGCAAGCTCCGCCTGTCGGACAGAAATCACTCCTTTTCTCAAAAAAACAGCAAGAACAGAGCTGTTCCAATAAAGATACCCTATAACAAAAACCCCCGCCAGCAATGACGGGGGTTAATCTTATTAATAAGTCTGCATGTACTGCTCGCGCTCCCATGGGTGCACTTGCGTACGGAACATATCCCACTCGATTTCTTTTGCTTCAATGAAGTGTTCGAGGGCGTGCTCGCCAAGGGATTGTGTAATGATTTCATTTTTAGCCAGTGCATCAATGGCTTCTTTAAGAGTTGCCGGTAAAGCTTCAATTCCTTCAGCTTTACGCTCCTGAAGATCCATCGCATAAATGTTGCGGTCTGTTTCAGGCGGCGGTGTCATCTTGTTGCGGATACCGTCAAGGCCTGCGGCAAGCATTGCTGCCATCGCAAGGTACGGGTTCGCTGCAGGGTCCGGGCTTCGGACTTCGATACGCGTACTGATCCCGCGGGAAGACGGAATACGTACAAGCGGCGAACGGTTACGCATGGACCATGCAATATAACAAGGCGCTTCATAACCAGGTACAAGACGCTTATAAGAATTGACAGTCGGGTTTGTAATAGCTGTGTAAGCATCTGCATGCTTTAATGTTCCGGCCAGGAACTGCATCGCTGTTTCACTCAGCTGGCTTTCAGTGTTTTCGTCATAGAACGCGTTATCTTTAGGGCTGCGGAACAATGACATGTTCGCATGCATCCCGCTTCCGTTAACGCCGAATAACGGTTTAGGCATGAAAGTGGCGTGCAAGCCGTGTTTACGGGCGATTGTTTTAACAACCAGCTTAAACGTCTGGATGTTGTCACACGTTGTTACTGCGTCAGCATATTTAAAGTCAATTTCGTGCTGGCCTGGTGCTACCTCATGGTGGGAAGCTTCAATTTCGAATCCCATATCCTCAAGCTCAAGCACGATATCGCGGCGGCAGTTTTCACCAAGGTCCGTTGGCGCAAGGTCAAAGTATCCGCCTTTATCATTTAATTCTAGTGTCGGCTCTCCCCGCTCGTCATTTTTAAACAGGAAGAATTCCGGCTCAGGGCCGATATTGAAGTCGGAGAACCCGAGGTCCTTTGCTTCTTGAAGAACTTTTTTCAACACGCCGCGCGGGTCACCTTGGAAAGGTGTGCCGTCCGGATTGTATACATCACAGATCAATCTGGCAACCTTGCCTTTTTCAGGGGTCCAAGGGAAAATAACCCAAGTATCAAGGTCCGGATATAAGTACATGTCTGACTCTTCAATACGGACAAAACCTTCAATTGAAGATCCGTCAAACATCATTAAATTATCCAATGCTTTAGTTAACTGGTCGACAGGAATTTCCACGTTTTTAATGATTCCCATTAAGTCCGTAAACTGTAACCTGATAAACCTTACATTCTCTTCATCTGCCATGCGTAAAATGTCTTCTTTAGAATACTTACTCATTCGTATAGTCTCCTCCTTCAAATTATGTGCTGCTTCTACTGGAGCAACAAATCTGTTACCCGCCTCAGATCGTTATCCGAAGAATTAATCTTCTATGAAAATATTGAAGATTCGAATTCTTCGTTATTTAACGATAAACATATGATAACTAAGATTTAAATACTTATGTTCTATCTTGTCAGATTTTCTGACAGGGAAATTTTCTGACAAAGAAAAGAGAGCAGGCTATATAGCAACTACCCTCTTTGTTATAAGTATAACCTGGAAATTAATCTTTTAGTAAATTTTCCTGGTAAATTTGAATCACTGCATCCGTTACAGCAATTTTAATATGCTCAAATGTCAGGCCGCCCTGCACGTAGGCGGTATACGGAGGCCTGATAGGCCCGTCCGCTGAGAGTTCAATGCTCGCCCCCTGAATGAACGTTCCGGCTGCCATAATGACATCATCTTCATAGCCGGGCATATAGCTTGGATGGGGTTTGACGTGTGCATCTACCGGCGAGGCCCCCTGAATTGCCTGGCAAAAAGAAATCATAGCCTCTTTGTTAGGGAACGAAACGGCTTGAATTAAGTCGGTTCTCTTCTCGTCCCAACGAGGCTCAGTGACCATTCCTGCTTCACTCAAAAACCTTGAAGTAAACATCGCTCCTTTTAAAGCTTCATTAACAACATGAGGGGCAAGGAAGAATCCCTGATACATATCGAGCAGGGTATTTAAACTTGCTCCCCCTTCCAGCCCTATTCCGGGGGCGGTAAGCCGGCTGCCGCATTGGTCAATTAACTTCTTTCTGCCTGCAATGTAGCCTCCTGTCTTGGCAATTCCTCCTCCGGGATTTTTTATAAGCGACCCTGCAGCCAGGTCGGCGCCGGCGTCAGTCGGTTCTTTCACCTCGACAAATTCCCCGTAACAGTTATCGACAAAAACAATAACCTCAGGGGAAATGCTTTTAACAAACTTAATCATTTCCTCAATTTGCTTCACTGTAAAAGAAGGCCGGTTTTCGTAGCCTTTTGATCTCTGGATGCCGATCACCTTCGTTTTTGGCGACAGTTGCTGACGGATGGCCTCCTTATCAATCTCGTTATCTTTTAAAGGAATTTCTTTATAATTAACTCCGAAGTCGATCAAGGAACCAGAGCCTTTTTCGCCCCGCACGCCGATCACTTCTTCGAGCGTATCATACGGTTTGCCGGTGATATACATCAGTTCGTCTCCCGGTCTCAGCACCCCGAAGAGAGCTGTACTGATCGCATGAGTCCCCGATACGATCTGGGGCCGTACAATTGCTGCTTCCGTCCCGAAAACCTGGGCGTACACCTTTTCAAGCGTCTCTCTCCCTGTGTCGTCATAGCCGTACCCGGTAGAAGACTGAAAATGAAATTCAGAGACACCATGTTCTTTAAACGCCTTTAATACTTTACGCTGGTTTTCCTCACAGACTTGTCCTCTTTCAAAGAAGGCGTCCTGAAGATTTTTTAACGTCTGATCTGCTAAAACTTTTAACTCTTTTTCTGTCATTGTATGTGTGTGAGTCATAACTGGATTTACGTGTCCTTTCTTTTCTGTAATTCATGATAGATAGCTGAATCGGCAGGTGCATAGCCTCGTACTGCATACTGTTCGCTGCTTTCATTAAATGTCTGTTCCGTCACTATCGTCTCGCCTTTCAGCCTGTGCAGCCATTTACCTTCATACGCATCCAGGTAAATGATATACGGGGAAAACTGCTCTTCCATCACTGTCTCAATTTTGTCTCTCAGTTTTTCAAGATCGCTGTCATTATACGCGCTGATCAGTGTGGAAGGCCCATGGCCGCTTGCAAAAAAGTCTCCTTTAATCTGATCGCGTTTATTATAAACAGTCAAAGACGGAATCTGGTGGGCGTCTAAATCTTCCAGTAATTTAATAACCGTTTTTTCATGGTTTATAAAATCCGGGTTCGCCGCGTCAACCACGTGGAGGATCAAATCTGCTTCTTTGACCTCTTCCAGGGTCGAACGGAAAGCAGCGATGAGAGTGGTAGGCAGCTGCTGGATAAAACCGACCGTATCTGTCATCAGCACTTCAATCCCTGAAGGAAGTTTTAACTTTTTAGTTGTCGGGTCCAGGGTGGCAAACAGCTGGTCTTCCACGTAGACATCCGAATCGGATAATTTATGAAGCAGAGTGGATTTTCCCGCATTTGTATATCCTACGAGGGAAATCTGGAAAGCCTGGTTCTTCTTTCTCCTGTCCCTGTAACGTTCACGGTGTGAAACGATCTGGGCAAGCTGATTCCTCAATTCATCCATTCGGGAGCGGATATGACGCTGGTCAATTTCCAGCTGGGTTTCCCCGGGTCCCCTGGTGCCTATACCGCCTCCGAGCCGGGACAGTACATGCCCCTGCCCGCGAAGTCTGGGCAGGAGGTAACTTAACTGCGCCAGTTCCACCTGTAATTTCCCTTCTCTTGAGCGCGCCCGCTTAGCGAATATATCCAGTATAAGCTGAGTACGGTCAATAACAGGCATATCAAGCTGGTTCGTTAAATTACGCAGCTGCGACGGTGACAATTCATCGTTAAATATGACCAGGTCTATTTCTTTTTCTTCAATTAGACTTTTTAACTCGTCTACTTTTCCCCGGCCAATATAGGTAGCAGAGTGAGGGTGGTCAAGGCTTTGAAACATCTGGGCTTTCACGCTGCCGCCCGCCGTCTTCGTCAAAGCTTCCAATTCTTCCATTCTGTATAAAAAATCTTCTTCTTTGGCCTTTTTAAGCCTCACCCCTACAAGTAAGACTGATTCCTGATTAATTTTCACCTGATTATCGATTAGTCTTCACCTTCCTTTACTCCCGATTATTCCAGCAGAATTTTTTTAAACGCTTTTGAAAAATCCGATTTAACAAGTGTTGTAAGCGCTTCTTTATGGTAGTCGCCCTGGTGAAGGAGACGGACCGCCTGCATCCGGACAGCCTTCTCCAGCAAGTTCCTGATAAACCGCCCATTGCTGAAACGGCCCTGTTCATAGTCTTTTGCCACAACTAATAGTTCATTCACATAGGACACCGAATCCTTATCAATCACGTAATCGCGCTGGGCAGCCATCGATTTTAACATCTCTATCAATTCAGTTGTCGAGTAATTTGGGAAGGTCACAATCATTGGAAATCTCGACGGCAAACCAGGGTTCAGTTGAAGAAACCGGTCCATTTCATCCGGATATCCTGCAAGAATTAAAACAAAGTTATGCTGTTTGTCTTCCATTATTTTAACAAGTGTATCGATCGCTTCTTTTCCAAAATCCTTTTCGCCCCCTCGGGCAAGGGAATACGCTTCATCTACAAACAGAATGCCTCCCATCGCCTTGTTTACGAGTTCACGGGTTTTCTGGGCCGTGTGGCCGATATATTCCCCCACAAGATCAGCTCTGTCTACTTCAAGAAGATGACCTTTTTCAAGGACATTCATGTCTTTAAGCATTTTAGCAATCAGGCGTGCGACCGTCGTTTTCCCGGTTCCCGGATTCCCTTTAAAAACCATATGAAGTGCCTGTTTACCTGTTTTCAGACCTCTCTGCTCCCTGATTTTATTTAAATAAAGCCATGCATACATTTCATGAACAAAGGATTTCATCATATCCAGGCCGACATACTGGTCAAATTCTTTCATGATGTCACTGTATTCTTTATGCTGGACAAAAGGAGAGGTCTCCATTTGCTGATAGCCATAATCACCCTCGTCCTTATTATCCGATCTGATTACTACATTGATCTGGCCGCGTTTTTTCATTCTGGCTGACTGTGCCAACGAAGTCACCACCTTCAGTAATATAGTGGATCCATCTCTGCTACCACTACTATACGCAAAAACTGTGAATACGTGACAAAGGCCCAGCGCAGATGTCAGATACGGGATAAAAGAAGACCAAATGAAAGTGACGGGTTCCCCCTGTACTATAAAGATTTTTTAACTTTCTGAAAGTATAAAAGAGCCCGGCGGTTATGCCGGACCCGTTTATTACTTATTTTCCTGATTAAGCTGGACATTCCTCTGAGGGGAAAAGGTTGAGATCGCATGTTTATAAACAAGCTGTTGTTTGCCATCTGTATCAAGAATAACGGTGAAATTATCAAAGCTTTTTACATACCCCCGAAGCTGAAAGCCATTAAGTAAAAAGACAGTTACAGGGATGCTTTCTTTTCTTAATTGGTTTAAAAACTGATCTTGCATGTTCACTGATTGTTGTTTCATTGTCAGCAGGCCTCCTCTTTCTCTTCTCGCATTATTACCTATATTCTATATTTATAACAACTTTCCCTCTAAAAAATGATCAATTTCTTTTAACTTTTCTTCCCTGTCTTCTGTCATATCAAACCAGTCAATGGCCATTTTATTACGGAACCACGTCAATTGCCTCTTTGCAAAACGCCTGGAATTTTTCTTTAAAAGTTCGATGGCATCCGCTTTAGAAAGGGCCCCTTCGATATATTGCACTATTTCTTTGTAGCCGATTGCCTGCATGGACTGGCATCGAGAATATCCTTTTTCTGCCAGTTCTCGCACTTCGTCAATCAGCCCGGCTTCAATCATCAGATCCACTCTCTGGTTGATCCGTTCATAAAGAAGCTCTCTATCCATTGTCAGCCCGATGACCACAGTGTCGTAAGGACTGGCAGCCTGTTCAGTCCCTCTTTCTCTTAACGGTTTACCGGTCAGCCTGTAAACTTCCAAAGCTCTGATGACCCGGCGGCGGTTATTTGGGTGCAGTTCCCTGTAACTGACTGGATCAACCTCTTTCAGCCGGTTATGAAGCGCTTCGTTGCCGTTTTCTTCTGCAAAAGCTTCCAATTCACTTCGGAAAGCAGGATCCTCGCTTGCATCCGTAAACTGGTAATCATAAATGACCGCATTAACGTAAAGGCCGGTGCCGCCGACGAGAAACGGGACTTTTCTTTTTTTATGTATGGATGCTATGCAATTTTTGGCTTCGTTTTGAAAATCAGCCACAGAAAAAGTTTCATCAGGTTTTTTTATATTCACCAAATGATGAGGGATGCCTCTCATTTCTTTTTCGGTTATTTTAGCTGTACCGATATCCATCCCGCGGTACACTTGCATGGAATCACCGCTTATAATTTCACCGTTGAATGTTTCGGCCAGACGGATGCTTAGGTCTGTTTTTCCGACGGCAGTCGGGCCGACAATTACTACTAAAGGTTTCTTTTTAGTCATTTCATTTCACTCTTTTCTGTTTCTATCACACCAAAATGATAGGAGGCTGACGGGCGGATATGAACCTTAAAACCGAACTCTTCAAACCTTCGGCTCCGGAAATGGTCTTTTAAAACAATCCGTTTTCGAGCCACCCGCATTGCTTCCTCTATGACAGAACCCGTCAGAGTTTCTTTGCTTGCAAATGAACGTACCGGCTGAAATCCGTTTGACTGTTTAACTGTTTCTTCAAACATCGGATCAAAATAAATGACGTCAGCACTGTTGTCCGGCTGGTTTCTCAGCCACTCCCCATGGCGGGCATTAACTGCTTTAATCCGTTTCATAGCCTCATTGAGAGGCTGAAAAGAAGACTGATAGGACAGCAGCCCTTCTTTAACTATAGCTGCGATGACAGGAGAAGATTCAAGGCCGGTGACTTTCCCTTTTTCCCCGACAGCCAGACTTGCAAGCTGGGCATCTGAAGCAAGGCCAAGGGTGGCATCCACAACTGTGTCTCCGGGCTGGAGCCTGCAGGCGTCTACTAAAGGATCTTTGCCGTACCTGTAGAATTGCTTCGCCCGGAACATTGCTCCGTTCGGATGAAAAAAGAAAGGAGGACAGCCGGCGCCCTTATGCACTTCAATACGCTCCCTGGATACAATAAAGACAGGTGCGCCATAGTCTTCAATCATTCTTTTTAATGACCGTTTATTTCTTCTTGCAAAAGGGAGCCCCCACTTCCCTGCCAGCTGTTGAGCTTTCAATACTGCATGGGACGAAGGACGGCCGGGAGTCGTCACGATTCCGTATTCAATCATGTGTCGTCCTCACCTTCTTATCATTTTTTCTAACTCATAACTCTTTTAAACATCCGTTCGATATCATATGTGGAGTAGTGAACGAGAATGGGACGCCCGTGAGGACACGTAAATGGATCCTCGCACGTTCTGAGGGTCTCAAGAAGCTGAAACATTTCGTCTGTCGTTAAATGGCGGTTTGCTTTAATAGCCGCCTTGCATGACATGAGAATCGCTGCTTCTTCCCTGATTTTCCCTATGTTAATCGTCCGCTCGTTTTTTAATTGCTCAAGTATTTCAGAAATTGTTTCCTCTTCGTGGCCTTCAGGGAACCAGACAGGGCAGGAACGGACCATATATGTGTTGGAACCAAAGGCTTCCAGAAACAAGCCTGCTTGTTCCAACGTCTTTTTATGCTCCGTTACAAGAGACGCCTCCTGTGCGGTAAAGTCAAATGTGATAGGAACAATAAGATCCTGAAGACGCCGGTCCTCCGATGCCAGCTTATCCCGGAAATATTCATATTTAATGCGCTCCTGTGCGGCGTGCTGGTCAATCATATATAATCCTTGTTCATTTTGTGCCAGAATATACGTCCCGTGCAGCTGGCCAATCGGATACAGAACAGGGACCCGTCCGCTTTGACCGTCGGACAGGTTTTCTTCCGGTTCTTGCTGCCCGCCGGTTAAAGGCTGGTCCGCTTCCTCCTCTATCTTCTTCTCATCCGTTAACGGCGCCAACCCGGCTTTCAGACTGTTGTCCGCTTCATCACGAGCTTGCTCTTCAACCTCAGGAACAGACTCACGGACGGAGGAAGTTTCATTTGAATCAACCGGCCGCTCTTTATAAACTTTGCCTGATGGTTCTTCCGTTCTGGCAGATTGCTTTTCCTCGGACGGAGCTGCTTCATGTTGAAAGTTAAAAACCATCTGTTCCGGTTTCTCACGCTTAACAGTTATTTTTTCTGAGACTTCCGGAATGAGCCGGACCTGCTTAAACGCGTCTTTGATCATTGCCGTGACAAGTTCCTGAAGTTTGCCTTCCTTACTGATCCTCACTTCCAGCTTGGAGGGGTGGACATTGACATCCACTAAGAGCGGATTCATCTCAATATGAAGGACGACAAGCGGGAACTTGCCGATCGGCAGGAGCGTATGGTACCCTTCCTGGATCGCTCTGACAAGGGCATAATTTTTAACAAAACGACCATTGATAATCGTAGACATATACGACCGGTTTGAACGGGTAACTTCCGGCTTGGCAATATAGCCGGTAATTTTAAAATCAAGTGACTCAGATTCTGTTTTAATTATTTTACGGGCTACTGACGTTCCGTAAATAGATGCTATCACACGGGTCAGATCACCATTCCCGGCAGTCTGTAAAACTGTTTTGCGGTTATGGGTCAGGATAAACGATTTTTCAGGGTGGGATAAAGCCATCCGGTTCATCACATCGGAAATATGCCCTAATTCCGTGTGAATCGTCTTTAAATACTTCAGCCTGGCCGGCGTATTGTAAAACAAATCAGTAATTCTGATTTCCGTTCCTTTTCTCGGGGAAGCCGATTTCCTCTCTTTAATATGCCCGCCTTCCACGTACAGTTCATGCCCCTCATGGTTTCCTGAACTTGTCTTTAAAGTTAGCTTGGAGACAGAAGCAATACTCGGTAAAGCTTCTCCGCGGAAACCAAGCGTTTTAATGCGAAATAAATCCTGGTCATATTTAATTTTACTTGTGGCATGCCGGTCAAAAGCCGTTTCAAGATCATCTTCTTCAATACCGTCACCGTCATCAAGCACCCGGATTGAAGCAAGTCCGCCCTCTTCCACATCCACCCGGATCGTTGTACTGTTTGCATCGATTGCGTTTTCTACTAATTCTTTTACAACGGAAGCGGGACGCTCGACCACTTCTCCGGCAGCAATTTTGTTCGAAAGATGCTCATTCAGCTGAAAAATCTTTGCCATTCTGCCACCTCCTTGCTGTTAATTATTCAGGTTCCTTTGCAGTTTATCCAGCAATTGTATCGCTTCAATCGGCGTAATGTGAAGCAGGTTTGCTGAGGAAAGCTGGGAAAGAACCTTCTCCTGGCTTTTATTTAACTGGCGGGACGCTTCCTGTGCCTCCGCTTCTTCAGGAAACAGGCTCAGCTGCTGCGGCCCCGCTTCTTCATTCCCGAAAAAAGAAGTCCGTTCCTGTCCGGATTGAATGCTTTCTTCCGCCACTCTGTTTTTATGTTCTTTCAAATCGGATTGTTCCTGTTCAAACTCTTTTAAAATGGCCTTAGCCCTGCTGATCAGCTTATCAGGAAGTTCAGCCAGCTCAGCCACATAAATGCCGTAACTTCGGTCAGCTGCTCCGTCAATCACTTTATGGAGAAAAACAACCGATCCATCTTCTTCCTTTGCTGAGACATGGACATTTTTTAACCTGTCCAGTTTGTTCTCAAGGCTTGTCAGTTCATGGTAGTGTGTCGAAAACAGCGTTTTGGCGCCGATTTCATCATGAATATATTCAATAATGGCCTGAGCAAGCGACATCCCGTCGTAAGTGGACGTCCCCCTGCCAATCTCGTCAAGAAGAATGAGACTGTTCCTCGTAGACTTTGAAACAGCGTGTTTAGTTTCAAGCATTTCTACCATGAACGTACTTTGGCCGTGGGCGAGATCGTCAGCTGCCCCTATTCTAGTAAAAATCTGGTCAAAAACAGGCAGAACGGCTTCACTGGCAGGAACATAGCTTCCTGTTTGAGCCATAATGGAAATCAGCGCAAGCTGTCTCATATAAGTACTCTTACCTGCCATGTTCGGCCCTGTGATCAGCAGAAGCTCTCGGTCGTCTTTTAATAGAATATCGTTTGACACGTAGTCTCCTTCATCGATCATTTTCTCAACTACAGGATGCCGTCCGTCACGGATGTCGACTTCTCCTTCCGCCTTCAGTTCCGGTTTAACGTAGCGGTTCCGTTCCGCTACTTCGGCGAAACTCTGCAACACATCAAAGGCACTGATCACATTAGCAAGCTGCTGAAGCGGACGGATAAACGCTTTAACCTGCTCCCTTATTTTCATGAATAGCTCATACTCCAGCTTTTCGCTTTTCTCTTCTGCTTCCAGGATCAGCGCTTCTTTTTCCTTCAGTTCTTCAGTAATAAACCGTTCGGCATTTGTCAGGGTCTGCTTCCGTTCATATCTTCCTTCAGGAAGCTGCGGAAGATTAGGTTTGGTCACTTCAATATAATACCCGAATACTTTGTTGAAACCTACTTTCAGCGAGCGGATACCCGTTATTTCTTTTTCCTGCTTCTCAAGGGCAGCAATCCAAGCTTTACCGTTTCTCATCGCATTCCGGTAGTCATCGAGCTGTTCAGAATAACCGTCTTTTATAAGACCGCCTTCCGTAATACTTACAGGACAATCTTCCTCAATGCTTTCTTCAAGCAGTCTTCTCAGTTCCTGGCAGTCCCCTACGCCCTCCATAAGGGAATTTCCAAACGAGCTCTCAAGACTTTTTACCGTCTCAAAAATATCAGGCACTTTTTCAAGCGATTTTTTCAGCTGGATTAAATCACGTCCGTTAACATTTCCAAACGCCACCCGGCCTGATAAACGCTCAAGATCATAAACGCCCTGCAGCTGTTCCTGCAGTGCCTCCCGTTCGAAAAAACGGTCGATAAGAGCACCGACAAGTTCGTGCCTTTTTTCTACAGTCTGTCTGTTTAAAAGAGGCCGTTCAATCCACTGCTTAAGCATTCTTCCTCCCATGGCCGTTTCTGTCCGGTCCAGCACCCAGAGGAGAGAGCCCTGTTTTTTCTTTTCTCTTAACGTTTCAACTAATTCCAGATTACGCTTTGAATGGACATCCATCGACATATATTCCTGAGGAAGGTAAAAAACAGCTGGCCTCAGATGATCCAACGATCGTTTCGTTGTTTGCTTAAGATACCGGATTAATTGGTAACAGGTTTCTTTTATTTTTCCATCTGATAATCCGTCCACTAAAGCGGCTGCTTCTTCCACAGGCTCTGTATGGTCTTCAAAAGACAACGTCACGTGGAGCCGCCTTTCAAGCAGCTGTTGTTTTTCTTCGGAAAAAGTTGACGGGACAATGACTTCCCGCGGCCTGTACCCGGCCATTTCGTTAATTAATTCTTCAAAATCAGCCAGCGTAGTGACCATCAATTCTCCTGTAGTCATATCAGCGCCTGCAAGGCCGAATTCATTTCCTTCAAAAGGAGTAACAGACAGGAGGTAGTTATTTTCTTTTTCCTGCAGGGCATACCCTTCCATGACTGTCCCCGGCGTGATAATTTGCACGACTTCCCTCTTTACGACTCCTTTTGCTTGCGCAGGGTCTTCTGTCTGTTCACAAATGGCGACTTTGTAGCCTTTTTCAATAAGCTGGGAGATATATTGGTCTGAGGAATGATAAGGCACACCGCACATCGGAATACGGTCGTCGCCCTTTCCTCTGGCGGTTAACGTAATTTCCAGTTCTTTAGCGGCTTTTTTCGCGTCTTCATAAAACAGTTCATAAAAATCGCCGAGCCGAAAAAATAAAAAGGCATCTTCATACTGTGCCTTAATTCTTAAGTATTGTTCCATCATTGGTGTGACTGCTGCCATATGTATCATCCTTAATTGATTAAGTTCTTTATAAATACGGATTAATTATAACATAACCGTTTAAAGGATTTAACGGAAGCATTCTGGAAAGGTACGGTTAAAGTCATCCGGTGTGGAGCCAGCCCCCGCAAGGTTTCGAAACCTTAACATTCAGCTTGAAAAACACAGGAAAAGAGCCCCAATACACCCGGGACTCTTTATCATCTTTGTTTTTTTAACTACTCTTCTAATTCTCCCGCCAAGAAGTTGGTATCCAGATCTTCAAATTCCTCATCATCGATCGTGTCATCCCAGGCTTCCTCATCCCACTCCTCTACCGAAGCGTTTGGATTTACCTGAACAGTCATTTTTGTCTCACCAATTACTTCTACTGCAAATTCTTTTTCTACCTGCACCTCAACATCCCGGTCATTAGACGCAATCAGTGCCTCTAATGTATTTGGCTGCTGGGTCGCCCTGGAAATAACTTCAAGGTCTTCTGAAAGAATATCACTGTCCTGCATTACCAGAGGGACTACTTCCGTATAGGAAACGGTCTCTGTAGCTACATTGGTTTTCGTATTTCCTGAATACGAATACCAGATATTGCAGTCATAAGTGCCGTTTATTTCAACGGCATCCCCCTTTTTGGCAGAGGTGTATTTGTGGTTAATAAGCCAACAGCCTAAAATACTCGTCGGCTTTTCCGCAGGGGTAATTTTATGCTTTGTTTCTGAAAACTTCCGCCCTTTTCCACATACAGCCTTTGTTATAATCTGTCTGTAATGCACATCTTTCTCTGATGACATCTTTTTCCCTCCTCACACAATAATGAGCCACTAACTTTTCGTACTATGAATTAGATACAGTCCAATTTCCACAGCATGCAGATAAATGGCTCATGTGCCATCGTGTATTTGCACACCTACTCGTATCATGAGTTCAATTATTTATATGTGGCTTATTCCAAAAACATGCTCAAATTTAAATGGATAAAATTAAAAGAGGGTGGGACAAAAGAATAGTGACCATAAAGAAATCCTAAGAAACCTCTTATGATATTTCTTAGGATTGCCGCTTTTGTACTTATAGAGGATTAACTCTGCCAAAATAAAAGCAGTGATTTCAGTCAGTAGGATGGTCTAAAAAGCTTTCCTTAATCTGCCGGTTCACTCCCGGCGAAGCCTTACCCTAGGGCTTGTCTTCAGCTAAATTCAACTCAGCCTGGAGCTTCGTTGAATTGGATCTTCAGACTGCGCCTGATCCTCTGGGTGTCCTCGCCTACGTTCACCGGAGGCGTATACTTTCATAGGTTGTGGCGCAGAACTTTTAATACGGGTGGTAATAATAAAAAATCAATCTGAATGATCTTCAGATTCCTCCGCGTGTCCTGACCTTTCTAAAATTTAGGAGCTGGTCATTTGGACAGTTCTATATTTTCGCTGGAGAGGATGGCTTCTATGCCTGTCCGCCCTTTATCTATGACCTGCTTCCGCCATTCTTTCTTATCAGGATAGAATAGTCTCCTGAAATCTCTTATAATTTCCTTTTCATCTTCCCTTTCTAAAACACCATTAAAATAAAGCTGATTTTCATTAATCATTGTCTGTGTACAAAAAACGAGGTCATTAAGAGTCTCCGCGATGGTGCCGAATTCAAATAGACATGTCACTGTTCTTTTTTGGGGAAAGTTTTCTCTGACAGACTCCTGCAAATATAAGTTTGACTCACCATAAACATTGTCATCATCACTTTTTACTACTTGTTTATAAGAAAGCTCTTTTTGCAGCTCCTCTTCACTCCTTTTATCTGACTTTGTAAATATTAATGTCAGGTCATCTTTCGGACCGCCTCCGGAATGAATATCAATATGAACAGGATGGCTGTACTCCTTTACCCAATCAAAATACCTGCTTTTTAATTTTTGTGCCGGTTCGTCAAAACTGTTCCCTCCGTAATAAATCCCTCTTTTATACTTATACTGGCCAGGGGGGCCATCCTTCAGCACTGCCAGCTCTTCATGAGTAAATGCTTCAGTTAAAGCTTTATTTAATTCCCTCTTATGGGTGCTTAAGTTTTCAATACGTGAACCTGGAAGAAAGATTTCCTTTTTACGGGCAAATGTTTCATCTACAGCCCCTGCTGTATTCTCCCAGTCTCTAATATAGTTCCTGTTTAAATCTATGTTATTTTCAGTCACTCTTCTAAAATGCCTCATTCCCCACGGGTTCACTGCATGCACGAGCCGCAGCCCCGTTGTTTCAGGGTTGATTAACGGCATATATTCTTCAATAAAAAGCTGTAAAAACGCGCTTCCTGTATATCCTTCAATGCCGTGCTCACCTGTCGTAATAATAATCAGTTCCTGCTTTTCCGACAAAGCATCAGCCGCGAGAATATCAGTTGTATTATCGTCTTCTTCACTTCCTGTGTAATATGTCTCAAGCCTGGCATTAGGCCAGTATGTCCCAATTTCTTTCAGCGACTTACGGAACTGTGACCGTGACTCTTCAAATGTGCCGCTAAAAAATTGCTCACTTTCCATTCAATAACGCCCCTTTTCATATCTGTTTAAGGAAGGTATTTCACGTCAGCTTCCATTTAAAACATTTGCGGCAGCTAGGGTTCCGGAAAATGATAAAAAAAAACCGCACCGGCGATCGCGGTACGATTAATAATGATTATGAGCAGCCGTTATTGAACGGGCTTTTTGTTGTGGTGCCCTGCAGCAAATCGCCGCCCGTTGATTCAATAATTTTATTTGTGACTGTATTTGAAATCGTGTTGCTGACCATCTGCAGAAGCTGGTTTACTTCAGTCTGCGATTGTTTAAATTCCCTTACTAAAGGAATCTCGTCCAATTCATCCTGAAGCGCGTCAATTTTAGCATCCGTTGCTTTTAAAGCTTCTGACTTCTGGTAATGTTTCAAATTAACAGCTTCTTTTTGAAGCGATTTAATCTTGCCGATAATTTCCTGGACTCGTAAATTTTCATTTATTTGTCCTTCAGCTCTTTTAAAGAAATCCACTTCTTCCGTTTCGGCAATCATAGACGCCAATTCCCGGGCTTTTTCTGTAATCTCTTTTTTAGTATACAACTCACTCATGTTATTTCACCTCTGCCGTTTCTGTAACTTCACCGTCTAAAGACCAGGTTTTTGCCTCTGTAATTTTAACATTAATTAATTCACCGATCGATGTTTTCTGCCCTCTGAAGTTAACTAGTTTATTTGTTCGGGTACGCCCCATTAATACATCAGGGTTTTTCTTACTTTCACCTTCAACTAATACTTCGACTACTTTTCCTTCATATGCCTTATTTTTTCTGGCTGAAATATCGTTCACAACAGCGTTCAGGCGCTGGAGTCGGTCTTTTTTAACGTCCATTGGGACATTGTCTTCCATCTTGGCTGCCGGCGTGCCTTCACGAGGCGAGTAAATATACGTGTACGCGCTGTCGTAGTCCATTTCTTTCATGAGAGAAAGCGTGTCCTCGAACTGCTCTTCCGTTTCATTAGGGAAGCCGACAATAATATCAGTAGTAAATGACGCGTGCGGCATCGCCTTTTTAATTTTTTCTGCCAACTCAACGTACTGTTCTCTCGTATATTTACGAGCCATCAGTTTAAGCACCTCGCTGTTTCCGCTTTGGACGGGCAAATGAATATGCTCAACGAGGTTGCCTCCTTTAGCAAGCACTTCAATAAGATGATCATCAAAGTCGCGCGGATGGCTGGTCGTAAAGCGGACACGGGGAATGTCAATTTTGCGGATTTCGTCCATTAAGTCTCCCAGTCCGTAGTCCATATCCGCCAGATCCTTACCGTAAGCGTTAACGTTCTGGCCAAGAAGCGTAATTTCTTTATATCCATTGCGTGCTAAATGGCGTACTTCTTCAATAATATCTTCAGGGCGCCGGCTTCGCTCTTTCCCTCTTGTATAAGGCACAATACAGTACGTGCAGAACTTATCGCAGCCGTACATAATATTAACCCACCCCTGGAAATGTCCTTTACGGGCGCGAGGCATATTTTCAATAATATCCCCCTCTTTAGACCACACTTCAACGACCATTTCCTTGTTAAAAATGGCATTTTTAAGCAACTCAGGAAGACGGTGAATATTATGAGTGCCGAAAATGAGATCGACATGCTGGTGTTTTTGAAGAATCCGGTTAACGACAGACTCTTCCTGTGACATACAACCGCATACACCAACAATAAGACCCGGATTATCACGTTTCATAGGCTTCAAGTTACCGATCTCGCCAAACACTTTATTTTCAGCGTTTTCACGGATGGCACAGGTATTTAATAAAATAACATCTGCTTCTTCAGTAAGTGACGTGGATTCAAAACCCATCTGGAGAAGGATGCCAGCCATATTTTCTGAATCGTGTTCATTCATTTGGCAGCCGTAAGTCCTGATTAAGAACTTTTTACCTTTGCCGATGCCCTGCATATCTTCAGGGATCTCAAAGTCATAATGGACAGACACGTCTTCTTTTCCGCGTTTTTTGGCCTGCTTTAAGTCAGGCGGAATATAGGTGGTCTGGAAATACTGGGAGTAGTCCTTTTTCTGGCCGGATTTTTTGTCCGCAGAAGAAGTTCCCTCCATCGCTTGCGTCTGCTCCTTGCGTTGTTCTTCATTCATATATTAATCAATCTCCTTTATATTATTTCTCACAACCTATAATTATAAATGGTTTAAGACCTTTATACAACTGTGATTACAGGATAAAAGACAGAGGTCATCCTTAAAAAACATCCGGACAATATTTTACGAATATTGTCCGGATGTTTTTCTAGTGAGTATTCTTTTACTTCAGCCACTTTTGCTCCCGTATTAAATAATACCGAGCTCTTTACCGGCTTTTTCAAATGCTTTCAATGCTTCGTCCAGCAGTTCTTTCGTATGGTCTGCAGTAACGATTGTTCTTACACGTGCTTTCCCCTTAGGCACAGTTGGGAAGGCTATACCTTGGGCAAAGACACCATATTCCAGCAGCTTATCAGACAGCTGGTGAGCTTTTGCCCCGTCCCCAATGACAACCGGAGTAATAGGGGTGTCACTTTTTCCTGTATCAAAACCGAGTTTCTCCAACCCTGCTTTAAAGTATTTTGTATTATCCCATAAACGGTCAATACGCTCTGGTTCTTCAAGCAGGACATCAATTGCTTTGGAACAAGCCGCTGTGACTGCCGGCGGGTGGGAAGTACTGAATAAGAACGGACGTCCTTTATGAATGAGGTAATCCCTGACCGCCTGAGTACTGGCAATATAACCGCCCAGCACCCCGATCGCTTTACTTAATGTCCCTACCTGAATGTGCACACGGCCGTTCAAATCGAAGTGGTCAACGGTTCCGCGGCCATTTCGACCCAGCACACCGCTTGCATGGGCATCATCCACCATTACAAGAGCATCATATTTTTCACACAGCTCCACAATTTCAGGAAGCGGCGCGATATTTCCATCCATAGAGAAGACGCCATCAGTCACTACAAGACGTTTTCTGTAATCCTGAGTTTCTTTTAAAGCATCTTCCAGGCTCTTCATATCGACATGTTTGTAAATTTTTCGGCCGGCTTTAGTAAGCCTGATGCCGTCAATAATGGAAGCGTGGTTTAATTCGTCGGAGATAACGACATCTTCTTTCGTTAAAATAGAAGAAAGAATCGCCTGATTAGCGGTAAAACCGGACTGTAAAACAAGTGTAGCTTCAGTATGTTTAAATTCAGCTAATTTTTTTTCAAATTCCTCATGCATAGAAAACGTCCCGGCTATTGTTCTTACTGATCCGGTTCCTGCACCATACTGGTCAACTGCCCGGACAGCCTCAAGCTTCATTTTCGGGTGGGTGGTCAAACCAAGATAGTTATTGGATGAGAGCTGAATGACTTCTTTCCCGCCAATTTTAACTTTTGCCCCTTGATCAGACTGAAGCGGAACAAGAGACCTGAATACTCCGTCCTCTTTCATTCCTTGTAATTCTTCTTCTAAATATTCGAAACCTTTCATAAAACTGATTCCTCCTTGTCTATGGATGTAGTACTACTTTCCCGCACTTACCTTCAATCATTAAATCAAAACCTTTTTCAAAGTCTTCCAATGGAAAATGATGTGTGATCATTGGTTTCAAATCAACCTGACCCGAACCGAGAAGACCGGAAACCTGCTGCCACGTTTCATACATTTTTCTGCCTGTAATCCCTTGAACAGTAATACCTTTAAATACAATATCATTAGTAACGTCGATTTCGACCGGTTTAACAGGAAGACTGAGGATTGATACTCTTCCTCCGTTTGTAACCATTTTAAAACCCTGGTCCATAGCAATCGGATGTCCGCTCATTTCACAGACGATATCCACGCCATTATTCTCAGTCAGTTTACGGACAACTTCAAGCGGATTTTCCACACCGGAATTAACTGTACGGGTGGCTCCCATTTTTTCTGCCAAGTCAAGGCGGTAATTATTCAAATCAAACGCAATGACCTGCGAAGCACCGGCTGCTTTTGCGACCCCTACTGCCATAATTCCTATCGGCCCGCATCCAATGACTGCCACCGTCTTTCCGGTGACATCGCCTTCTAAAACAGTATGGACAGCGTTTCCAAATGGCTCCTGGACGCTCGCTTCTTCGAAAGAAAGCTCCCGGTCATTCTTCCACAAGTTTTCGGCCGGCAGCGCGACATACTCAGCGAAGCATCCATCACGGTCCACCCCGATAATTTCTGTGTTAGCGCATATATGCGCCTGGCCGGTCAGACATTGCGGGCAATGGCCGCATACGATATGAGTCTCCGCAGAAACGTGGTCTCCTACTTCGACATTATTGACCAGTTTACCTTTCTCTACCACAATTCCTGCAAATTCGTGCCCAAAAACATACGGAGGTTTGACACGGCTTTCTGACCATTCATCCCACGTATAAATGTGAACATCCGTGCCGCAAATAGAAGTTGCTTTTACCTGGATAAGGACTTCCTGGTCACCGATTTCCGGTACAGGCACTTCTTTTAAAATCGCCCCCGGGGCCCTTTGTTCTTTTACAATCGCTTTCATTTTACCCCTCATTAATTATCCACCCCTTTATTTCCTCTCAATTAGACCTTTAAAACGTTAAAAATATACACGAAAATCATCTCGGCAAATCACTGTCTTTATTCTAGCATGATGCTATGTCCACGTAAACAAAACTGTACACCTCACAAGGACAAATGATTCTTCAGGAAAATTTATTTTAAAAAAATTTATTTAGTGCAACCTGAAGCTGGTGAGTGGGTGATAAAACCGAAAAAAAAGCTCCCTGAGAAGCCTGCACGAGAGGTCAGCAAGGTTTAAGTTAATTATGAAAAGGTCTATTTACCCAAAATGAAAGCCCCCCTATTTACTATAAAAATAGGGGGGCTCTATAATTAGAACATTCAATTAAAAGGGCTTCGTGATGCCTCCTGTTTACATGAATTCTGCAGTGAGTTTATCAAATTGCTCTTTTTCAAGATTAATATCCTGTGTCGCAAGAGCTTCTTCTTTAAATCCATTCACTAAAGCCTCATATGAAGGTTTATCTTTATCCTGGTAAATAAGGCCTGTCACTAGACCGTCATGCTCCATGAGCGTATTCATTGCCTGCATGCGGCTGGACGGATTGTAATCCTCAATTGTTGAAAGGGACGTAAGGTTCTCTTTAAACCAGTCATACGTATTGACTTTGTTAAACGTGACGCAAGGACTGAATACGTTAATTAATGAGAAACCTTTATGTTCAATACCTTTTTCAATAAGTGAAGTCAATTCTTTTAAATCACTTGAGAAACTTTGTGCTACGAAACTGGCACCTGCTGTGAGAGCCATTTCCATAACATTTAAGGAAGACTCAATTGAACCTGCCGGTGTACTCTTTGTTTTGAAGCCCATTTCACTTCGCGGGGAAGTCTGCCCTTTAGTCAGGCCGTAAATCTGATTATCCATAACAATGTAAGTCACATCGATGTTTCGCCGGATTGCATGTACCGTATGACCCATCCCGATAGCAAAGCCGTCTCCATCACCTCCGGAGGCAATGACAGTGAGTTCACGGTTTGCCATTTTGACTCCCTGTGCGATCGGCAGGGCGCGTCCATGAATACCGTGCAAGCCATAAGAGTTAATATAGCCGGAAATCCGCCCGGAACAGCCAATACCGGAAACAACTGCAAGCTCTTCAGGAACTACTCCTGCGTTGGCAGCTGCCCTCTGAATTGCTGCCTGGACAGAGAAGTCTCCGCAGCCTGGACACCAGTTTGGTTTAACGTTATTTCTAAAATCTTTAAAGGTTGCCATATGCGAACAGCTCCTTGCATTCGTGATGGATTTCGGAAGGTAAAAACGGATTTCCGTCATACTTCAAAATTGATTCAACTTTTTCCACATTTGTATTCATTTTCAGTAATTGGGCGATTTGACCAGTTGCGTTGTTTTCCACCACAACCACTTTTTTGGCTTTATTAATCATAGACTGAAGTTCTTCAGCCGGGAACGGGTGCAGAAGCCTGATATGGCCGTGGTTAACTTTCACACCGTCTTCCTCAAGGCGGGGCAATACTTCCTCAATAGTGCCTTTTGTTGAGTTAACCCCGATAATAAGCATATCTGCTTCCTCGTGCTGTTCATTCTTAAGCACAGGTTCGGGGAACCGGTCAACAAGGCTCTCAAGTTTTTTCATCCGTTTATCCATTTGAGCTTTTCGGTTTTCAGGGCTTTCTGAAGGTTTGCCCTGTTCATTATGTTCAACCCCGGTGACATGGTGCAGTCCGTGTTTCATGCCTGGAATGACACGCTTGGAAACGCCGTCTTCTGTTACTTCATACCGTTTGAAGTAGGTCCCTTTGTCAAGTTCAGGCAGTTCTTCATTAATGTCCAGCTTTCCTCTTCGAATTTTAACTCTGTTAAAGTCCAGCGGATCAACCGTCTGTTTTCCTAATGAGAGGGCTAAATCTGTAATAAGAATGACAGGCACCTGGTACTCTTCCGCAATGTTAAACGCCTCTACCGCGTCATAAAATGCTTCCTCTACACTTGAAGGAGCCATAACAACTTTAGGAATCTCACCGTGAGTACCATAAATCATAGCAAATATGTCCGATTGCTCCTGTTTTGTAGGCAGGCCGGTACTTGGTCCTCCCCGCTGAGTATCAACAATGACAAGCGGTGTTTCAGTAATGCCGCTCAGACCGATTGCTTCCATCATCAGTGAAAGACCAGGACCGGCGGAAGCTGTCAATGACCGCACTCCGGCATAATTGGCACCGATAGCCATCGTACACGCTGCAATTTCATCTTCTGTCTGTATAACTGTTCCACCGTACTCAGGCAGTTTTTTAATTAAATATTCCATTATTTCAGAAGCAGGAGTGATTGGGTAAGCCGGCATAAATCTTGCTCCTCCTGCAAGAGCTCCAAGAGCAATAGCATCGTTTCCAATCATAAACAGCCGGTGGTTTCCATCAGCTTTTTCGAGCTGGAAGTCTCCAACACTGCCGGCTGATTCTTTCTCAAAATATTTCCTGCCCGCTTCAATGGCATCCATATTTTTCAAGACAACTGCTTCACCTTTTTTAGAGAAAATCTGTTCGACGACAGATTTAAAGATATCTGACTGCAGACCTAATAGTGAAGCTGAAGCTCCTACGGCTACCATGTTTTTCATAAGAGATGTCCCTAATTCCGTGGCAATTTCAGTGAACGGCACAGAAAATAATTTAGCCTGGGAACCTTCCGGCAGTTTCGGGCCGAATTTGCTGTCGCCGATTACAACGCCTCCAGCAGAGAGCTCATGGTGATTGACGTCAATGGTTTCCTGGTCGAACGCGACTAATATATCTAAATCATCAGAGATTGAATTCGTTTGAAAGGTACTCACACGTATTTTATTATTTGTGTGGCCCCCTTTAATTCGTGAAGAAAAGTGCCTGTACCCGTATAAGTAATAGCCTTGTCGATTCAAAGCCATTGAGAATATTTCCCCGGTACTTTCAATACCTTCACCTTGCTGTCCCCCAACTTTCCATGAAAGTTGTTTTATCATTTTCGCTACACCCCTTTTTGATTTCACAATGCCACTTTTCTGCTTTACAACCTTACTGCATCTCTGCTGTGTGTGAATGTGAATACATTCATATAAGATTCTTTGTTTATGTAACTGCTAGTATGTCACTTGAATGGTTGAACGTGTATGAAACACCTCGACTTTCAAGACACTACCCGCATCTCTTATTTTAACGGAAAAATTATGTGAAAAGGCCCTTCATAGGAACCGGAAGTATTGCCCCGCAGCTAAGTAAGCGTTTTCACTGTCTTTTTCCTATCCTCCTTTATATTGTAACATAACTTTCACATTTACTTAAAGCACGAAAATTCTTATATTTTCGGATAGAGAGATTCTGGGAAAAATGTTCACAAAAAAACTGCTTAACAGCAGTCTGTTAAGCAGCCGATTATCATCTTGGTTCAATGATCAGTTTAATAGCCGTTCTTTCCTCACCATCAATTTGAATATCTGTAAAGGCAGGAATGCAAATTAAGTCGATACCGCTTGGAGCCACAAAACCTCTCGCAATGGCAACAGCTTTGATAGACTGATTGAGAGCACCTGCTCCAATCGCCTGAATCTCGGCAGATCCTCTTTCTCGAATTACTCCCGCTAATGCTCCGGCTACAGAATTTGGATTGGATTTTGCTGAAACTTTTAATACTTCCATTTCAGTACCTCCTCAAGGTTGTAGGTTTAAAAGTGGATTGCTCTACCAGTTAGGAATTAACTATGCGGTGTTTGTCAGTTATTTATCTATCTTTCATAATATAACTGATTAGGATAAATATGACTTATATAATCCTTACCTCTTTTTGTATATATTCAAAACATGGAAATATATACTTTTTTTCAATTTAATCGAAAAAAGGTCTGTCTTCGTTAATTGAAATCCTTTTAATGTCACTTGCACGGCCGGTTTGATTATCTGCTTTAATAAATACTCCGTTACATTGTTCCCTTCCTTTAGTGACTTCAAACCTTGCGGGTAAACTTGTCAGAAATCTCTGAATAACGACATCACGTTCTACACCGAGAATGCCATCGTATGGCCCTGTCATTCCAGCATCGGTAATATAGGCTGTCCCATCCGGCAAAATGCGTTCATCTGCTGTTTGAACATGAGTATGGGTCCCTACTACCGCCGATACCTTTCCATCCAGGTACCAGCCCATAGCCAGTTTTTCACTGGTCGCTTCCGCGTGAAAATCCAGAAATATTAAAGATGTTTCTTTTTTCACTTCCGCTAAGATGTCGTCAATTTTTTTAAACGGACAATCAATGGCTGGCAAAAACGTCCTTCCCTGCGCGTTAATCACGGCTATTTTCTGATTGCCTGCTTTATGAATGACATAGCCTTTACCAGGGGTGCCTTCAGGAAAGTTAGCCGGCCGTATAAGACGGGGAGCATCATTAATAAATTCAAAAATCTCTTTTTTATCCCACGTGTGGTTCCCCATCGTAACGATATCTGCGCCTGCCTGAAGAATCTCATTATAAATTTTGTTCGTCAATCCTTTGCCTCCGGCTGCATTTTCTCCATTGACAATCGTTATATCCGGACGGTATTTCGCTTTAAGCTTAGGTAAATATTCATTTAATGCCTGTCTTCCATTGGAACCGACAATATCCCCAATAAATAAAATATTCATTATTATAAACTCCTTCAATAGTGTTAATGCTGTAAGATCTCAATTAAAAAGGCTTCCCTATCAGTATTTTGGTAACTAATGACGTTTAAACGTCATTAAAGAAAAATAAAGTGGTATAGTTACCACTTTATTTCGCATACTCGACTGCCCTTGTTTCACGAATGACTGTCACTTTAATGTGACCCGGGTAGTCAAGTTCATCTTCAATTTTTTTAGTAATATCCCTTGCAAGACTGTAGGAATCTTCGTCTGTAATGAAATCCGGTTTAACCATAATACGAACTTCCCGTCCAGCCTGTATCGCGTATGTTTTCTCAACGCCTTCAAAGGATTCAGAGATTTCTTCAAGTTTCTCCAGACGTTTAATATATGTTTCCAATGTTTCCCGTCTGGCTCCTGGTCTGGCAGCAGATAAAGCGTCAGCTGCGGCCACCAAGGTAGCAATCACTGATGTTGCTTCTGTATCCCCATGATGTGATGCAATACTGTTTATGACAACTGGATGTTCTTTATACTTAGTTCCTAGTTCGACTCCTATTTCCACGTGACTGCCTTCCACTTCATGGTCAATCGCTTTACCGATATCGTGAAGAAGACCGGCGCGGCGGGCAAGCTGAACATCTTCCCCTAATTCAGCGGCCATGATTCCGCTTAAGTGAGCCACTTCCATAGAATGTTTAAGCACATTCTGGCCGTAACTTGTACGGAATTTTAAACGTCCTAAAATTTTGATTAAATCAGGATGCAAATTGTGAATTCCCATTTCAAATGTCGTTTGTTCGCCGTATTCACGTATCAGTTCATCAACTTCTCTTCTCGACTTATCCACCGTTTCTTCAATACGTGCCGGGTGAATTCTCCCGTCCTGGACAAGTTTTTCAAGAGTTGTTTTAGCAATTTCCCTTCGAATAGGGTCAAACCCTGAAAGAATAACCGCTTCTGGCGTATCATCGATAATGAGATCAATACCGGTCAGCGTCTCTAACGCACGAATATTTCGGCCTTCTCTACCAATAATACGGCCTTTCATTTCATCATTAGGCAAGTTTACTACTGAAACAGTAGTTTCAGCTATGTGATCCGCTGCACACCTTTGGATAGACAATGAAAGAATTTCTTTTGCTTTCTTGTCGGCTTCTTCTTTCGCTTTGGTGATAGCATCCTTTACGAGAACAGCCTTTTCATGGGTTAATTCATTTTCTACAGTCTTCATAATAATATCTTTCGCTTCATCTCTGGAAAACCCGGAAATTCTCTCTAACTCTTGCTGCTGCTGGTTCATTAATTCCTCGACTTTGCTATTCATCTCGTCGATTTCATGCTGACGTTTTGACAATTGCTCTTCTCGCTTTTCAAGAGTCTCTTCCTTTTTGTCCAACGTTTCACTTTTTCGATCTAATATTTCTTCTTTTTGAACCAACCGGTTCTCCTGTTTCTGAATATCGTTTCGACGATCACGGACTTCTTTCTCAGCATCCATACGCAATTTATGAGCTTCATCTTTTGCTTCAAGGATAGCTTCTTTCTTACTTGCTTCCGCTTCTCGCTTAGCATCTTCAACAGTTTGACGGGCAAGCGTCTCTGCACTTGAGATTTTCGCTTCAGCGATAGATTTTCGAACGAAGTATCCAACCAGGATACCGATTGCTACAGTGAATAGCAAAATGAGGATTTGTAAGATCAGATCCAAGACTGATTCACCTCCTCATGCTATTTCTTTGGTAAAACTGGTTTCACTGTTCATAATTCTTAAGTAAATAAAGCATATTATACATCCAGCACGACGTAAAAATATACAGTCGTTTAATGCAGTATTCTCACTAATTGTATGACTCATCACTAATAATGTCAAGCATTGGCAAGGGGGTCTTCCCTCTTTTTTCACAAGCATTTAGGCCTGTATGCCAGAAAAAAACCTGTAAAAAGTAAAAAACCCAAAAGAATCCTTTTGGGTTTTTTGTCACCTTATTTTAAGTCGAGGGAAAGATTGTCGTCATCTTCCTCGGGAGCATCAGGCGCCGGAACATCCTGAGGTGTTACCAGGCCGTGGTATTCCCGAATACGAAGTTCAATTTCATTCATAACCTCTTCGTTTTCTTTAAGGTATTGCTTCGCATTTTCTCTTCCCTGCCCCATACGTTCGCTATTATATGAGTACCAGGCACCACTTTTCTGTACGATATCCAGGTCAGAACCAATATCAAGAATCGACCCTTCTTTAGAAATACCTTCACCGTACATAATATCCACTTCAGCTGTTCTGAACGGAGGAGCTACTTTGTTTTTCACTACTTTAAGCTTAGTTTTATTTCCGATCATATCGTTACCTTGTTTCAATGTTTCAGCACGGCGCACTTCAAGTCTTACTGAAGAGTAGAACTTAAGCGCACGGCCGCCCGGGGTAGTTTCAGGGTTACCGAACATCACCCCTACTTTTTCACGAATCTGGTTAATAAACACAGCTATAGTCTTAGATTTGCTCACAGCACCTGACAACTTACGCAGCGCCTGGGACATAAGACGAGCCTGAAGGCCGACGTGGCTGTCTCCCATTTCCCCTTCAATTTCTGCTTTAGGAACAAGAGCAGCTACTGAGTCAACGATCACTATATCGACTGCCCCGCTTCGTACAAGAGCTTCGGCAATTTCAAGCGCCTGCTCACCTGTATCCGGTTGCGATAAAAGAAGTTCATCAATATTTACCCCAAGTTTCTGTGCATACACAGGGTCAAGCGCATGTTCTGCATCAATAAACGCCGCTTGTCCGCCATTGCGCTGGACTTCCGCAATCGCATGGAGCGCCACCGTTGTTTTACCTGAAGATTCAGGACCGTATATTTCAATAACCCGTCCGCGTGGATAGCCACCCACTCCAAGTGCAATATCTAAAGCAAGCGCACCGCTTGAAACAGTAGAAACACGCTGCTCAGCCTGTTCACCCAACTTCATAATAGAACCTTTTCCAAATTGCTTCTCAATTTGTTTTAGAGCCATATCCAATGCTTGTTTCCGATCTGACATATTCCGCTCTCTCCTTTATATATATAATCAATCATTACATTAAGCCGAAACTGTAATCTCTCTGTTTCTGTAATGACATTGCAAACATTCGTTCGCTTTTTATTATAAACGGAAAAATCCGCCTTGTCAAAAGAAATGTAGAAGGCGGATTTAAACACCGGCATGATAAGCATGTCTCACCTTTTCTATAAGAAAAGGCAATGGTTTATTTTCTTTTTGGACGAGGTTTTGCAGGCTCAAGGTTAATTCTCGCACCGCTCACCCTCGCGTATTTTAACCCTTCATATACGAACGGGGCCACTTCTTCAGGGACTTCCATAAACGTAAAGTTTTCAAAAATATCAATTTTGCCGATAGACTTAGGATTGATGCCGATCAGTCTCGCTACTTCATCGACTAGTTTCTTAGGTGTAAGGTCGACGTTCCGGCCCACATTAATGAAGAAACGTGTCATGCCTTTCTGGGCGCCTGTTTCTCCAAAGTCGTAGCCGTCATCATTTAAATCGTCTCTTGTATAGAAGGCAAGCTTCATTAAGGATGTAACTACTTTCTCAGGAGAATACTGATCAAGAAGGTCAGCTACAAGCGAATCATATAAACTTCCTTCTTCGTCATCATTTTCGATGAGATCAATTATCTGCCCTTTCCACACGTGCTGCTGTTTCTCAACTACTTCCTCGACGGAAGGCAGACTTTGAGCAGGGATTGTCATTTTAATTTCTGCCTCAATTGAGCGCAGGTGTTTCATTTCTCTAGGCGTTACCAGCGTTAAAGCAATTCCGTCCCTTCCTGCACGGCCTGTCCGGCCAATTCTGTGGACGTAACTTTCCGGATCCTGAGGGATGTCATAGTTGATTACATGGCTGACATTCTGAACATCAATGCCTCTTGCCGCCACATCTGTAGCAATTAAAAATTCAACCGATGAATCACGGAATTTCTTCATTACCAAATCTCTCTGGGACTGAGTCAGATCTCCATGAAGTCCATCAGCCATGTACCCGCGTGCCTGGAGTGCTTCTGTAAGCTCTGCCACACCTTTTTTTGTCCGGCAAAAAATAATTCCGAGTTCGATCGTTTCACTGTCAATGACCCGGCATAAAGAATCGAGTTTGTTCTTTTCGAGTACTTTATAGTAAACCTGGTTGATAGAAGGAGCTGTGACTTCTCCTTTGCTGATCGTCACCTGTTTAGGCTGCTTCATATACTTATTTGACAGCTTCCTAATTGGAGGCGGCATGGTTGCAGAGAACAGTAAAGTCTGTCGCTCACGGTTAACCTGCTGAAGAATCTTTTCTATGTCTTCAATAAAGCCCATATCGAGCATTTCATCTGCTTCATCCAGAATAAGTGTATGCACGTTTTGAAGCTTAAGTGTCCGGCGGTTCAAATGGTCAAGAATTCTTCCAGGCGTTCCGACTACAATATCTACCCCGCGCTTAAGTGACTTAATTTGCTGTCCGATGGATTGTCCGCCGTAAACAGGCAATGTTTTCACATTTTTAAACCTCGAAAGTTTTTGCAGTTCTCCGGCTACTTGAATAGCCAGCTCTCTCGTCGGAGTTAAGATAAGCGATTGAACATGTGACTCTTCTGTGATGTGCTCCAGCAAAGGAATACCGAAAGCGGCTGTTTTTCCTGTTCCTGTCTGGGCCTGCCCGATCACATCATGCCTTTGTAAAATTTCAGGAATGACTTTTTCCTGAATTGGAGAGGGCGCTTCAAATCCCATTTCTGTTATCGCCCGTTTTAATTGGTCAGATATTTGAAAATCTTCAAATTTCATCATTCTATTCATCCACCTTTTCCTTGCTTAAATTGCGTAATAAATAGTACATTCCATATTTCACTGCGCGTTCACGAATATTTTCACGGCTTCCTGCCAATTGAATTTTAAATGCTTTACTCCATTTCCCCGTCGCCAGACCGATAAACACCGTTCCCGGTTCATGACCCTCCAGAGGGTCAGGTCCTGCAACGCCTGTAAAGCTTATACCTACCTCACTGTTCAATTTTTGTCGTACATTCCCGGCAAGCTGCTCAGCACAAACTGCACTCACAGCCCCGTGCTGTTCGAGAACTTCTCTTGACAGCCCAAGTTCTGCTTCCTTTACTGAATTACTATAACATATAATGGCTCCCCTAAAAACAGCCGATGAGCCGGGAAGGTCTGTCAGCGCAGAGGAAAACTGGCCGCCGGTCAGACTCTCTGCTGCTGCCACCGTTAACTTCCGGTTTTTCAGTTTATCGAGCAGAAGGCGGGCTAAGTTGCTGTCACCTTCCCCGTAATAAAAATCCTCTGTCCGTTCGAGAATCCTGGCTTTTAATTCTTCAAGTTTGTTTTCATTTTCACTAATATCTGACCCTTTAACTGTTAAACGGAGAGTCACTTCCCCTCCGGAAGCCAAGGGAGCGATGGTAGGATTAGTCTGCTTTTCGATCAGATCATCCACTTTTTCTGCCAGCTGGGATTCCCCGATATCAAAAAAGCGGAGAACTTTTGACTGGATTTGCTCTTTAATTTTAATTTCATTAAGTAAATATGGCTGGGTATAATTTTCAAACATAGGAATGAGTTCGTTTGGGGGGCCCGGAAGTAAAATAATTTTTCTTTTATCCTTCTCAAGAACCATGCCGCAAGCTAATCCATGGTCATTCGGCAATATAGTGGAGTCTTTAAGGACGAGTGCCTGTTTTCGGTTGTTTGCCGTCATTACCCGCTGCCTTCTGGCAAAAAATGCTTTAATACGTTCTTCTGTTTCAGCATCATAAACAAGCCCTGTACCAGTGACCTTTGCAATTACTTCTTTTGTAAGGTCATCTTTTGTCGGGCCAAGCCCTCCTGTAAAAATCAATAAATCAGATCGTTTAATTCCCGCTTCCACGACATTAAACAAGCGGTCAGGGTTATCGCCTACTACGATATGATGGTAAACATTAATCCCCATTTTAGACAGCTCTTTAGATAAATAAGTCGCATTGGAGTTCTGGATCTGGCCAAGCAGCAGCTCAGACCCAACCGCAATGATTTCAGCATTCATGTTTTTTCACCCTTCCAGAACAGTTACATTGATTTGTTCAGGACGTGTTTATTTTTAATGAAATAATCTACCCCGGAAAAAATCGTTAAAATAACTGCCACATAAATCATAATAGTTGCAAAAGGAATTGAAAGAAGCTCAAAAAAGATGTTGTGCAGCAAAATGGCTGAAGCAGCTACTATTTGACTCACAGTCTTCCATTTCCCCCAGATGCTTGCTGCAATCACTTCTCCGTCTCCGGATGCCACAAGCCGCAGCCCTGTAACGGCAAATTCCCTGCTTAGAATAACCACAGCCGCCCAGGCAGGAAACATATCAAGACCTGTAAGAGAAACAAAAGCCGCAGTAATTAACAGTTTATCCGCTAATGGATCCAGAAATTTCCCCATATTGGTAACAAGTTTATGTTTTCTTGCATAGTAGCCGTCAAGCCAGTCTGTCGCAGCAGCAACTATAAAGATAATAGCGGCCGCCAGATGGTGTACAGGTATATCCGCACCCAGGATGCTCCACTGTCCCCAGTTAAAAGGGATCAAAAGAAAAATCATAAATAAAGGGATTAAAATTATACGGGAGATGGTGATTTGGTTTGGAATATTCACGATGATCCTCCTGTCTTATTCAGGTTTTCATTCCATATGTAAGAAACCTACTCAATTTTATCAAAAAGAAACGCACATTGCGAATACTAGCAGCGACAATCTTAATTTAATAACACTTATCCATGAAAATAACCATTTAACCATTAAAGAACGGCAGCCCTGTAAATTCAGAGCTGCCGGTTTGCGGCGTTATCATTCTTCATGCTGGATAATAACATACTGGCGGTGGTCATTACTTTCATACTCTAATAACTCACCGTTCACGTAAATCTCTGCGGTCCGCGTGTTTCCCATATTAAACGTAATTTCGGATTCCCCGGTCACATCTGCCGAAAACTCATCCCCCTCTGTATGGGACTGCTCATGAAGTTCTTCTCCATCAGAATCAGTAATCATAAGCCAGCTGTCACCTGAAAATTCCATTGAAATGTCGAAGTTATCCGTCCCGCTGAGGGAATACGTATAAGTATTACCTGAGCTTTCCTGGAAAGTCAGCGATTGTTCGTCCTCTTCTTCATTTGCTTCTTGTTCATTTGCCTCTTCTTCATTGCCTTCGTCAGTCTGATTGTTATTA
Organism: Salipaludibacillus aurantiacus; assembly: GCF_900111295.1. Lineage (GTDB taxonomy): Bacteria > Bacillota > Bacilli > Bacillales > Salisediminibacteriaceae > Salipaludibacillus > Salipaludibacillus aurantiacus. The sequence goes on from NZ_FOGT01000002.1 coordinate 189,209, forward strand.
TTCTCACCGTCAGAATTGTTAAGGCCAGCTTCATTATCGCTGTTATTATCATTATTTACATCGCTATCTGTAATTTCAATTTGCGGGGAGCCTTGCTGGTCTTCTCTCGGAACACCGGCTGAATTGTCAGTATCCCCCTGTCTGAATAGCCAGATTGCCAAACCGATTGCAATAATAAACAACACTGCAACGAGAGTTGGAAGAAGCGAACCGGCCTTTGAATTATTAGCCACCGTTTTTGTTTTGGAGCGGTTCACCCGGGGCGGAAGTTCTACAGGCTCTCTTTTCGGCTGTGGAAGTTCATCTCTGTGTTCCTCAAAGATCATGTCAGGATTAAGCCCGACAGCTTCAGAATAGCTTTTTACGAATGCCCGTCCGTAAAATTCCCCCGGCAGTCTGGAAAAATCCCCTTCTTCAATTGCTGTTAAGTAACGTTTCTGTATTTTAGTTATTTTCTGCAGCTCGTCAAGGGAATAACCCTTTTCTTCTCTTGCTGTTTTTAATCTAGTTCCTAATTCAGACAATCTTAACACCTACCAACTAACTGATATCAAATGATGAGAAGCCTGATTCTACAGCGTCATATGTAATTTCTTCACCCTCATCACTTCGGAGTTCTATAATGTAATCAAAGTCTTCCAATGTATATTCTGTTTCTCTGACAAATATGTCAGGATGTTCCACTACTTTTGTAGCCGGAAGCCTCATCATCTCTGAGACAAGCATTTGATGACGCTCAGATGCTCTCATCGTCGATACAATTCCGTCGATAATATAAATGTGGTCTTCAGACATTTCATCATCTGCCAGCTGACTCCTGATGGTCTGCCGCAGCAGAGTAGAAGATAAAAAGGACCAGCGCTTATTTGCACATACACTTGCCGCTACAACAGATTCTGTTTTACCGACACGCGGCATTCCCCTGATGCCTACAAGCCTGTGGCCGTCCTTCATGAATAATTCAGCCATAAAATCTACTAATACACCTAACTCGTCACGGACGAAGCGGAAAGTCTTCTTCTCGTCCTCGTCCCTTTCGATGTATCTTCCGTGCCTGATCGCCAGCCGGTCCCGTAATTTTGGTTCTCTGATTTTCCTGAGAGTGATCACATCCATCGTTTCCATTATATAACGCAGACGCATAATCGCTTCGTCACTTGCACTTTTAATTAACATTCCACGGCGCCTGTGCTCGACACCGTTTATAGTTACAATATTTATTCTCAGCATTCCCAGCAGGGATGCGATTTCTCCTAATAGTCCAGGTCTGTTTTCATGGATTTGGTATTCCATGTACCATTCTTTCTGCTCCATTGGACAACTCCTCCCTCTCGGTTCGAATCCGTTTGCCCACTTATATGTTTCTGTTAACATCATAATTGATTTTTTTGTTCATTAAAAGACATTTGTGACAAAATAGAAGAAAACCCTACGTTTTTTACTGTTTTCAGTTCTTTTTAATCATAAAGGCAGACAATATATAAAAACTGTATCACATTAGATACAGTCGGTGTTCCTGACTCTTCGTTTTCAGCGCCAAGATAAAAAGCATCGTCTGACGACGATACTTTTTTGAATTATTTGCTTTGGACAAGTTTAACCATCATGTTTGCAATGGCGTGCTGTTCTTCTTCTGAAGCGACATGCCATAAGTCAGCCAGCACTTGCTCCTGTTCGTTTTTCGGTTTAACTTCATCTGCTAAATATTCGCCTACCTGATAAGCCACTTCAGAGATCGTTTGCTGATCCATTCCGTCTGATTGACCTTGCTCTAACCTTTGACTCAAAAACTCTTTCCACTGCTGCCAATTGTCCAGTACTGACATTTGTCATTCCTCCTTGTAATAACTTTCATCACTAGCATTTCACAAGCAAGGAATATTATTCATCGGTTTTTCAGCAATGCCATGCGCCGTTCACGGAAAGAATCTGCCCGTTAATATAAGACGCTTCATCTGAAGCCAGAAAAGCAGCAGCACTGGCCACTTCCTCCGGCAGCCCTAAACGCCCTGCCGGAATTTCCTGTTTCAGTTCATGCATATCCTCATCCGTATAGCAGGCCAGCATCCCGGTTTCTATAGCACCTGGCGCCACACCGTTAACCTGTATTCCACTTGGGGCAACTTCCTTTGCGAGAGCTTTTACAAAAGAATTCTGGCCGCCCTTTATCATGGAGTAAGTCACTTCACAGGCAGCTCCTGTCAGCCCCCATATGGATGTAATCATTATAATTTTACCTTTCTTTTTTGAAATCATTGAAGGTAAAACTAATTTCGTCAGTAAAGAAGGCGCTGTAAGACCGGCAGAAATCCGGGAAGTCAAATTATCCATCGTTTCGTCCTGAAACAGCCGCGTATCAGCCGTGCCTGAATTATGGATAAGCACGTCAGGTGCCGGATTAAGGCTTAAAAGCTTAGCTTCAGTGCCCTTAATATCAGTAAAATCAGCCTGGAAGAGGACAGCCTGAAGACCGTATTTTTCTTCAATCTCACTCTTCAGAATCTCTGCAGCCTGTTTGTTCCGGCAGTAATGCAAAATCACATTATACCCGGCAGAAGCCATTTTCAGGCTGATAGCCCTGCCGATTCCACCGCTTGCTCCCGTAATAAAAGCTTCAGGAGCCGTTTTATTCACTAGTCCGCTCTCCTTCGGGAACAATAAGGCATTGGGATAACTGGGAATCGACGGCAAAATGGTTTTCCATTGTCTCAGTCAGTTCTTCAGCAGTCAGCGACTCCAATACCGGAATGACCTCAAATAAATCCATGTCATTAAACAGATAACGGGTAAACTGGTTGGCAATAAATTCAGGAGAATTCATAGCTTTCAGGAAGTAGCCAATTTTCTTTTTGCGAATGCGGTCAACCGCGTTCTGATCCAGCTCTTTGTTCGTAAACTTAATAATCATTTCCCGGATTCTGTCAGCCAAAGCTTCAGGATTGCTTGAATCTCCGCCTATGACGGAAAAACCGAAGCCGTATTCTGCCGTATAATCAAAACTGAACGTATCATCAATTAACCCCTCTTCATAAAGAGTCTGGTAATTCTCCGAACTTTGGCCAAACATCATTTCAAGCACCAGCTGCAGAGACAATTCATGACGAAGAAGGTCTTCTCCTTGTTTATCAGGCTCTTTCTCTTTTATGCCGACGAGACATTTGCCTGTATTAACCGCCATAGGGATCACTTTTTTCTTTTCAGCCACCTCTGCAGGTTCTTCCGGGGTAATCCTGTTAATATCTTCAGGGGCTGCGAATTTTTTATTCTCCTGATTCTGGCGGACCTGTTTAATTAATTTTTCAGGCTCTACATTTCCCACTATAAATAAGACCATATTACTTGGATGGTAAAACGTGTGGTAACACGTATATAAAAGGTCTTTAGTCGTATTGTTTATTGAGTCCACTGTACCTGCAATGTCTATTGCCACCGGATGTTTTTTAAACATGCTCTTTAACAGACCGAAGAAATTCTGCCAGTCAGGATTATCTTCGTACATCTTTATTTCCTGCTCAATAATACCTTTCTCTTTGTCCACTGAATCTTTAGTAAAATACGGCTTTTGTACAAAGTCTACGAGGGTTCCCAGGTTTTTTTCAATCTCTGACGTGCTTGAAAATAGATAAGCCGTCCTTGTGAAGCTCGTAAAAGCGTTAGCAGAAGCGCCTTGTTTACTGAATTGCTGAAACACATCGCCTTCTTCATCTTCAAACAGTTTATGCTCTAAAAAATGAGCGATCCCGTCAGGTACTCTTACCGGCTCCTGTTCTCCGATAGGAGTAAAGTAATTATCAATAGACCCGTATTTCGTGGTAAACGTAGCGAAAGTTTTATTAAAACCCTTCTTCGGAAGCACGTATACTTGAAGACCGTTAGACAGCGTCTCCAAATATAAAGTTTCCTGAATCTGCTCAAACGTCGTTTTATTCATTTGAGAGAGCCTCCCTTCCTTTAAGGAAATAAATCGTATCCAGTTGAATTTTACCGGCGACTTTTACAATATCTTCTTTTGTCACCTTATCAATTCTGTCTATCCATTCTTCAAGCGGGATCTTATTAGGAGATACCTGGTTATGGTATTCAAGCTCAATTCTTCCTCTCGGAACATCCATCGTTTCCAGAATCTGATTTTTGTAAACTGCTTTCGTCTGCTGCAAATCATCTTCAGTAAACTTGCCTTCTTTCATCTCTTCCATCTGTTTAAAAATAATATCGGTCGCCTTCTCATAGTTGGCGGACTGGATTCCTGACATGACAATTAAAAGACCTTTAAAGCTCTCAACTCTCGATGCAGCATAATAGGCAAGGCTCGCCTTCTCTCTCACATTTATAAACAGTTTAGAATGGGAAAACCCTCCAAACAGACCGTTAAAAAGCTGAAGGGCAAAATAATCGTCCTCTCCATATACGACGTTGGTGCGGTATCCGATATGAAGTTTTCCCTGCTGAACGGATTGCTCGTCGACTACTTCGCGAGCTTTTTTCTTAAGAGCTGGAGTGGAACCGGCAGGGGGCTGCCCTGAATTTTCTTTCGCCTGGTTCAGAGGGAAATATGTGCTGATTAAATCCTTAACATGATTCACGTCCACATCGCCCATGACATATATATCAAGCTGGTCTTCTTGAAGTGCCTGTTTATAATATTCGTAAAGGTTTGCCTCATTTAAATTGTCGAGATCATCTTCCTGTCCGAATACATGAATGCCAAAAGGCTCTTCTTTACACATTTCCTCAGTCAGCCTTTTATTGGCAAACCTCATTTTGTCATCATAAATAGAAGCAATTTTTTGTTTATGCGAACGTTTTTCTTCGGCTACAATTTTCGGGTCAAACTTGTTGTTAGACTGTTTAGGGTTAAGCAGCACAGAAGAAAGCAGCTTAAGGCCTCTTTCCATAAGGGGGGTCTGGTCTTTTAGAAATTTCTCATTTGCTATATCCATGCGGAAAGAAATAATATGCCTCTCCCCTTTTTTAGTCACATCAGTCGTCAGGGAAGCTCCGTACAGCTCATCCAGCGCGCTTCGTATCTGCTGCCGGTTCGTGTAATCTGCCGTGCCATTTTGGAGCACATTCGGAAGCAGAGCCCTTTTTGAAGCGGTCTCTTTAATTAAAGGAGCATTCATCTGAATAATAAATGTATTGGTTTTAAATGTAGCAGTCGGAATGATATGCACATCCGCCGCTCCCAGTCTGAAATTTTTCATCTGTTCCATTTTATTCCCTCCTCTTGTTATTCATAATATACCTAAAAAAACGTTGATTATGTTAAGCCATTTCCCTGTAAATTTTACTTAACTGGAGGACGTATAGCAAATATTACCTCAGGAAATTAAAACATGAGGCTGTGATAGAAGCGAGAGAGTGACCGTATTATAAAAACAACAGAATAATGATTTAAGTATGGCGGGAACCAGCAGCCACCAGTGGAAGGAGCGTACTAGGAAATAATGTAAAAAGCGTTCACAATGAACTATCATGAAGAAAAAAAATCTTCAAGAGAGGGGGCTCTTGAAGATTTAATACACTCTTTTTCTCAATACGTGAAATTTAAACTTATCCGCTCTGAAATAATTAATTGAATAAAGCACAGGCCGCTCCTGTTCATCGAAATGCATCTGTTTTAAAACCAGGAGGGCGGTTTCCGGTTCACAATCAAGTATTTCAGATATTCTTTCATGATAGCCGATTGGCTCTATTTGTGTCATAGCATACGCTATCGATATACCCGATTTCTCGAGCTGGTCAAAGATTGACTGTTCTTCATGGGACACATAGTCCGGCAAGCAGTTTTTAGGAATTTTATCCAGACAGTAAACGACCGGTTCGCTATCGGCTGTCCTGACACGTTCAATTACAATCATTTCCTGTAATTCCTCGTCCTGAAAACGCTTCTGGTCTTCGTCTGTTGGTTTCTCAATAGATGAAGATAAATAGTTCGTCCCCGGTTCTTTATTCCCCCGCTTTATCATATCTGTGACACTGAACAGTTCTTCTATGCCTGAAGAAAAAAGCGGTTTCGTGTTAATAAAGGTCCCTACCCCGTGCCTTCTTATGATTACACTTTCATCCTCAAGCATTCTCAGTGCTTCACGTAATGTCGCTCTGCTTACCCCGAGCTGTTTCGACAGCTGGAATTCAGAAGGCAGTCTTTCTCCTGCTTCGTAGACTCCCTGCTCAATATCTGATTTAATTTTATCAATGACTTGTAAATAAAGCGGCCGCTGATCCGATTTTATCATCTAAACTCCCCCTGCAAAACAAGTTACTATAGCTATAGTAAACATACCATGAATTTAGTCGTCAGACTACGTTTTCTTAAACGTTTTCACCAATAAAATGAAATTGTCCTGTATTTAAGACGATTCGTTCGTCAGCTGATCGTCTTCTTTACCAACTAAAACCTCACGCGGCTTGCTTCCTTCATAAGGCCCGACCACACCTCTTACTTCCATTTCGTCGATTAACCTGGCTGCCCGGGCATATCCGATACGAAATCTGCGCTGAAGCATAGATACTGAAGCCGTCTGCATTTCAGTAATTAACTGGACGGCATCGTAATAAAGGTCATCATCTACTTCACCGCTTACCGTATCCTGCTCTCCTTCCTGAGGCATCATCTCTTCTGCGTATTGAGCCTTTTGCTGTTCCACACAGTGCATGACAATTCTCTCGACTTCTTCGTCAGATAAAAATGCCCCTTGAATTCGTGTCGCCTTAGAGGCTCCGACAGGCATAAACAGCATATCTCCTTTACCTAACAGCTTTTCTGCTCCATTACCGTCCAAAATCGTTCTGGAATCAGTAGAACTGGATACCCCGAAGGCAATTCGTGAAGGGATATTCGCTTTGATTACTCCTGTAATGACATCTACAGACGGTCTCTGCGTAGCAATGATCAGATGGATTCCCGCCGCACGGGCCATTTGCGCCAGTCTTGTGATTGCATCTTCCACTTCAGAAGAAGCAACCATCATTAAATCGGCCAATTCGTCTACGATTACGACAATAAACGGTAAAGGTGAGTAGGCTTCTGCTTCGTCTCTCTTCTCGTTTTCTTTTTTAATGTAACTGTTATAACCTTCTATATTCCGTGTACCTGAAGCCGCAAAAAGTTCGTAGCGGCGTTCCATTTCATTTACTACTTTTTTAAGCGCCTGTGCCGCTTTTTTAGGTTCAGTCACGACAGGCGACAATAAATGCGGAATTCCGTTATACACATTAAGTTCCACCATTTTAGGGTCAATCATCATTAACTTCACTTCATGAGGTTTGCTTCTCATAAGGAGACTTATAATGATGCCGTTAATACATACACTTTTCCCGCTGCCTGTTGCCCCGGCAACAAGCAAGTGGGGCATTTTATTAAGCTCCGCCACCACTGCCTCACCCGATATATCTCTGCCTAAAGCAATCGCCAGCTGGTTCTGTTTTTCTTTCATAACAGGTGAATCGAGTACTTCTCTTAAAGTCACCAGAGAAACTTCCTGGTTAGGTACTTCAATGCCGATAGCAGACTTGCCGGGAATTGGAGCTTCCATGCGGATATCCTTAGCAGCGAGAGCTAAAGCTAAATCGTCTGTCAGATTCACAATCTTGCTTACTTTTACTCCTGTACTCGGATAAACTTCATATTTTGTAACTGAAGGTCCCAGATGCACTTTTGTCACTTTAGCGTCAACCCCGAAACTTTCCAGCGTCCTTTCAAGCTTTCTCGCATTTTTGGAAAGCATGGAATGTTCTTTAGACTGGCTGGCTTTAGCGGGATTTTGGAGCAGATCCATACCGGGCAGTTCATAATCTGCATTTTCTGTTTCGCTTACTACAAGGGAGGTTGTCTGCTGCTCCTCAGCTGGTTTTGTCTCTTTACTGTCCGGTTTTTCAGAAGGAGCGGCGTTAACCTTTTCTTTATCGTCTTTTTTGCTCTCTACAGGCGCCACATCAATATACTCTGCTTCTTCCTCACTGCTTTTATCGTACGCTGTCTTAGTAAAATCATAAATGATCGGTTCATCTGGCGTCAGCTCACTCTCCTGAGGTGAACTTTCATTTAATGCCTGCCTATGTTTACGGGCTTCCTTTCTCTTTTCAGCCTGGTCTTTAGCATTCACAAACATTGACTTGACCGAATCCGCTGCTTTATCTTTAACCGCAACTGCGAGCGACACAGGGGCCCGAGTGTTGTTTCTCACAAAATCAATAAATGATCTGCCGGTGATCAGCATCAGGGAGGCTATAATCAGCCCGATCGCAAACACCACAGTTCCCCCGGACGAGAACAGAACATGGCTGACAGAGTAGCCCACGGCACCGGTCATTCCCCCGCCAAGATCCTCTGTAACGGCTGTTCCCTGCAACTGCTGCCAGTATAAATCCCATGTATTTCTGATGACTGACCGGTCGATAAATTCAACTCTCTCACCCAGTTCCCTGAATAACTGCACATGGCTTAACAGGGTTAAAGAAAAAATAAATAAATAAATGCCTATAAACCTTCTTGTCCACAGTGTGGGAAGCTTCCTTTTCAGCATGATATATAAAGAAAATATAAAAAGAGCCACAGTAAGAAGGATATGCCAGCTTCCTAAAAAGAACCTGAACAGCTCAACGAGCCCTTCCCCTACTATCCCTAACCGGGCAAAAGTTACAATCGACACTATAAATAAAAACAGCCCTGTTAATTCATATGTTAACTGCGTCCGCCATTTTTTAGACTTTTTCCTTCGGGCTTTTGCCATAAAACCACCTCTAATCTCATTCTTATTCTCTATGTACATGGAAGAAGCAGCCGACGAGTCGGCTGCTGATCCGGTTTTTAACGAACGCTTGTTTCATTAATTATAGCATAGACTTAAGATTTATTACTAGAAGAGGATGAAATTAACACGGTTAATTTCAAGGTTTGAATTTTTGCCCGGGCGTGTACTTAGGATTCAGGTACATATTAGGGTCAGTCGCCAGCAGCCGGCAGATAATGTAATCTTCGCCGTTTTTTTCACACATTAGTTGACCCCCGGGGATTTCCAGCATTTCATAAGAAGTAAAATCCTGTTCTTCAGGAGGGAAAACGGTGTGTGAGCTTTGATAAGTGTATAAGATCACTGCACAACCTCCTCTGGTTCATCCTTTTTGTTTTCGTCAATAAGCTCATTTAATTTTTTAATCGCTTGTCCTAATCCGCCCACTTCTTTAATAAGCCCCTTCTCAACTGCTTCAGCGCCGATCACATTTGTTCCAATGTCACGTGTAAGGTTGCCTTTTGAGAGCATAAGATCTTTTAATTCTTCTTCTGTTATTGCGGAATGATTAACAACAAAACGGACGACACGGTCCTGCATTTTATCCAGATATTCAAAACTTTGCGGAACACCGATAACAAGACCTGTCAGTCTGACAGGATGAATAGTCATGGTCGCACTTTCTGCAATAAACGAATAGGAACCCGATACGGCAATAGGAACACCGATTGAATGACCTCCTCCAAGAACAAGTGTAACAGTCGGTTTAGACATGGAAGCGACCATTTCAGCCAGAGCCAGACCGGCTTCTACATCTCCCCCCACTGTATTGAGAATAAGAAGAAGGCCTTCAATATTAGGATTTTGTTCTGCAGCTACGAGCTGGGGGATGACATGCTCATATTTAGTTGTTTTATTCTGGGGCGGCAGCTGCATATGCCCCTCTATTTGACCGATGATTGTCAGTACGTGAATGTTGCTCGCTTCCATTTGGGGAACATTTGTCTGACCCAGCTGCTGAATTTTATCAAGTATTCCTCCGCTTTTATCCTGCTCAGGCGGTTTTTGAGGCTGTTCCTGATCGTACGTCACGTTTATCTCCTCCCTTTTCTGTTAGTATGTTAGAGAATTTGCGCTTTCATACAAAAAAAGCCTGGACTTCCTGACTGGCAGAAGAAAAACAAAAAGCCTTATCAGCCTGTCCACCAGGCTGATAAGGCAAAAAATGGTTATTTTTTAAGCTTCCATAATAATCGGCATAATCATAGGACGACGTTTTGTTTTTTCATATAAGAATCGGCTTAACTGGTCGCGTACCTGGCTTTTCATTTGGGACCATTCGGTCTGCTTTTGTTCCATCGACTGATGGAGGGTATCAGTGACCAATTTTTCAGCCTGTTTAATGAGCGCTTCAGATTCCCTCACATATACGAAACCTCTGGAAATAATATCCGGCCCGGAGAGGATTTCACTATGCTTTTTATTTAACGTAACTACGACTACTAGTATCCCGTCTTTTGAAAGTAAACGTCTGTCTCTTAAAACAATGTTTCCGACATCTCCTACACCAAGCCCGTCTATTAGCACATGGCCTGAAGGCATTTTATTGGCTCTTTTTCCTTTACGCTTTGTAAACTCAGCCACTTCACCTTTTTCCAGCAGAAAAATCTTACTGTCATCAATTCCGACGGACCTTGCCAGATGCCTGTGGGCATACTGCATGCGGAATTCCCCGCTCATTGGAATAAAATGCTGGGGTTTTACGAGATTAAGCATCAATTTTAATTCTTCCTGGCTGGCATGGCCAGATACGTGTATCTTTTTCGTTTTTCCATAAATGACATTTGCACCTGTTCTGGAAAGCAAGTCCACCATTTGAGACACGGCTTTTTCATTGCCGGGGTTCGGCATAGCCGCGATGAGAATCCTGTCATGTTTTTCGATTTTGACCAGCGGATGGGAACCTTTTGCCATTTTAGCCAGACAGCTCATCGGCTCACCCTGGCTTCCGGTTGTTAACACAACTAATTGATCCCGGCCGTATTTTTTTATATCTTCTTTAGGAATAAGCACGTGGTTATTGTCAAGTAAATAACCCAATTCCAATGCAATCGAGACAGCTCTTTCAATATCCTTTCCTACTATAGCTACTTTTCTTTCCTCATTCTCAGCTGCATTAAGTACTTGCTGAATCCTGTGAATATGAGTTGAATAAACCGTGACAATTATGCAGGCATCCGCTTCGTGAAAAGCATCTTTCACACCTTCTGCTACAATCGAATCCGACGGTGTATTTCCAGGAATTTCTGCATTATGGCTGTCTGAAAGGAGACATAAAACACCTTTGTCCCCAATTTCTGTCAGTTTTCCCATTTCTGTCGGCCGCCCATCCACTGGGTTCTGATCAAATTTAAAGTCCCCTGTGTACACAATAGGCCCCTGTGATGTATGAATAATTACACCAAGCGAGTCAGGAATACTGTGGTTTGTAGCAAAGAAACTTATAGGTGTTTTTCCAACTTTAACTTTAGAGTCAGAATGGATTTCTTTTAATTCAGGTTTCTTTTTAACTTTGACTTCTTTAAACTTATCCCTTACTAATGCCAGAGTAAATTTAGTCCCGTAAACCGGAACGTTTAAATCCCTTAAAATATAAGGCACAGCCCCAATATGATCTTCATGGCCGTGGGTTAATACAATTCCTTTTACCCGGTCTTTGTTTTCCACAAGGTAAGTGATATCAGGAATGACGATATCTACCCCTAACATATCATCTTCAGGGTGCATACATCCGGCATCTATAATTAAAATGTCTTCGTCCAGTTCAAGAACGTACATATTTTTCCCTATTTCATCGAGTCCTCCAAGGGCAAATATGCGTATTTTTTCAGTTTGTTGATTCGACAATGGTAAATCCTCCTAAAATATTCTATTTCGATCAGACCTCTGTTCATTAGTATAACTTATTATTGTTTTTAACTACAAGTCACAAAAGCGCCAGGCAGTTTTTACGTTAGAAAAAAAGCCGTATGCCCTAAGCATACAGCTTTTGTTTGCGTTAAGCTAAAGCGTTATTAAGCACCGAGCGTTCCTCTGGAGTAAGCGGGATCAGCGGAAGCCGGACGCCGCCCACATCAAGGCCTTTAATTTGTAAAGCTGTTTTGACAGGTGAAGGATTTGGGGCAATAAACATGCTTTTCATAATTGGCAGCAAGCTCTGGTGAATGGAGGAAGCTGTTTTAATATCTCCCTTTTTCAGTGCCTGAACCATTTTCTGCATATCTTTACCTATGACATGGCTTGAAACGGAAACCACTCCGTCACCGCCGATCGCCATGAATGGAAGAGTCAGGCTGTCATCCCCGCTGAAAACCTGAAAATCATCGGGTGTACTGGTAATAATTTCCGTCACCTGATCCAGATCCCCGCTTGCTTCTTTTATTGAAGTGATATTAGGAATTTTCGAAAGAGCAATGACTGTCTCCGGCAGAATATTAACTACACAACGGCCCGGAATGTTATAAAGCATAACAGGGAGAGACGTTTTTTCAGCTATGGTTTTAAAATGCTCGTATATCCCTCTCTGGGAAGGTTTATTATAATACGGAGTTACAAGCATGATGCCGTCAACTCCGGACTTTTCAGCTTTAACCGTCAATTCCGCAGTCGCGTACGTATCATTCATCCCGGTCCCTGCAATGACAGGAATTCTACCGGCTGCAGCTTTGACTGAGTGTTCATATAAAGCTGATTTTTCTTCCATGCTTAATGTTGCCGATTCACCGGTGGTTCCTCCTACTACAACCCCTTCAGTTCCGTTGTCAATCAGGTAATCCATCAGTCTGTTTATTTTTTGAAAATCAATATTCCCTTTGGAATCAAAAGGGGTTACCATGGCTGTTAAAACATTACCCAATGCCATAACCTTCCACTCTCCTTATACTTCTTTTTCTTATGGAGCTTTACTGCTGATATTCCCTCATCGCATCGCTCTTACAGGAGGAGTGACGCCTATTCCGGGAATATCATTTTTATCTATTTTAACAAAGGTTTTCTTTTAAAAACTTTTCATGAAGAGCATTGACTGCCTCAACCATATCCTCTTCTTTAACTAATACCCATATAGTGGTATGTGAATCAGCCGATTGCAGTATTTGGATGTGGCGATCAGTTAAAGCTTCTACAATCTTTGAGGTTATCCCGGGGACGCCTGTCATACCTGCTCCTACAGCAGATACTTTCGCACAATTTCTTAATATTTCAGGATTAAAATTCATTTCTTTTAATAGTGCTTCTGCCTTATCGGTCAAGTGATCAGGAACAGTATAAACCACTCCAAAAGGGTTAATATTTATGAAATCGACTGATATTCCGGCATTAGCCATTGTCTTAAACACTTTAGCCTGCAGGTCATATTCCCCTTCGTCTGCAAACACTTTTATTTGCGAGACATCTTTTACGTGGGCGATTCCCGTGATCAGGCGTTCATCCAAATCTTTTCCAAGAACGGACGAGGTCGTGCTTGTAATTAATGTGCCTGCTCCCCCGTCTGCCACCGATCTGATCCTTATCGGAACTTTAGCCTGCATAGCCACTTCGACTGCCCGGGGATGAATGACTTTAGCTCCCTGGTAAGCCAGATTGCATATTTCATTGTAAGTGACTACATTAATCGGCTGAGCGTCTTTTACAATTCTCGGGTCGGCCGTCATAACACCGGCTACATCTGTAAAAATATCCACCGCTTCTGCCTGCAGCGCCGCACCTAAAGCAGTAGCTGACGTATCTGAACCTCCGCGGCCAAGTGTGGCAGTTGTTCCTTTGGCTGTTTCCCCCTGAAACCCGGTGACAACCACGGCGTCATAAGTCTCAAGGGCAGAAAGAACCCCATCTACCTTCATTTCGGTAATTTTTGCATTCGTATAATCTTCAGTCGTCCGGAATCCTGCCTGGGCACCTGTCATCGCCAGTGCCTTTACTCCTTTTTGCTGAAGAATAGATGAGAAGACGACTGACGAAATCGTTTCTCCACACGACAACAGCAAATCCTGCTCGCGATTAGAAACCGAAGGGGTGACCCCTCCGATTAAACTAAGCAGTGTATCTGTGGCGTATGGATCCCCGGCTCTTCCCATGGCAGAAACAACTATGACCGTTTTATATCCTTGCCGCAGCGCTTCCAGCACGTGCTGGGAAGATCTCTCACGCATTTCTGCTGTTTTTAAAGATGTTCCGCCAAATTTCTGGACTAAAATCTTCATATCTTTATCCCTCTGTCTACGATTAATAAATTTATTTTAGTAAACCTAATTTAATTAAAGAGAAAGCAATTTGCACGGAGTTAAGCGCCGCACCTTTTAATAGGTTATCAGCAACGACCCACAGGTGAAACCCATTTTCCCGATCTAGATCCTGACGGATTCTTCCTACAAAAATATCATCTTTCCCTTTACATTCGGAAGCTAGCGGATAAACCTGGTTAGCTGGATCATCTTCTAGTGTCACACCTGGCGCTTCTTTCATTAAATTGCGTACCCCTTCTACATCCAGGCCGTCTTTCTCTACTTCAATATACACAGATTCAGAGTGTCCTGTTTCTACTGGCAGACGCACGCAAGTAGCCGCTACTTCAAGTGACTCATCATTCATTATTTTTTTCGTTTCGTTAATCATTTTCATTTCCTCAAAAGTGTAGCCGTTGTCCTGAAAGACATCAATTTGAGGAACAGCATTGAATGCGATTTGGAAATGCTTCTTATCTCCTGACACAGGAAGTACTTCAGGATTAATTTCCTCCCCGTCCATGATTTGGCGGGACTGCTCATACATTTCATCAATTGCCGCTGCGCCTGCGCCTGAAACAGCCTGGTATGTAGATACGACTATTCGTTTCAATCCATGTGATTTTCGCAGAGGTTCGAGTGCTGCTACCATCTGAATCGTTGAGCAGTTAGGATTGCTGATAATTCCGTTATGATTTTTAAGGTGGTCTTCATTTACTTCCGGAACGACGAGCGGAACGTCTTTATCCATACGGAATGCGCTCGTATTATCTACGACAATTGCGCCTCTTTTTACTGCTTCAGGAGCGAGCGCTTTTGAAACAGAGCCGCCAGCACTGAATAAAGCTAACTGAATGCCTTCAAATGATTCAGGCTTGGCCTCCTGTACAGTCAGTTCTTCTCCCTTAAAGTTAATTTTTTTACCTGCTGATCTTTTTGAAGAAAGAAGAGTTAAAGATGCAATTGGAAAATCCATTCGGTCCAGGGTGTTAAGCATCTGTTCACCTACCGCCCCTGTCGCTCCTAATACTGCTACATGATAACCTTGTTGTGTCATTATTTTAATCCCCTTTCAAAATTTTAGAAAAGCTTACCGTAAAATCCGGCTGACTGATAAATTTTTTCTTATACTATTATTCTTTTAAAAAATATGAACTTTCCCAGCGTATAAGAAAATGCCTTCTTATATAATTATATACAACATAGCCGCCGCCGTTAAGGGGGTACCTTAACGACGACTTTTGTAACTAAGTCCTTATTTTAACAATAAGACCTCATAATTGCATTAATTTTTATATCTCTCAATTAACACCGGCTGCAATTGACGGCCATTTATCGCTTCTTCTACAGTCTCAGGAATTCTCGACATATCAGCAACAAGGGAGTTTGGTTTTTTGAATGGATGATCCTGCCCTAAAGGAACGAAATAAATATTTTTAGCGGCCATCAGTTTCATTATGTTTACACCATTCAGTCCAAGAGCATCATTTGTGGATACAGCCACCACGACCGGCCTGCCCGTTCTCATAGTTGCTTTGGCTCCCATTAATACTGGGGAATCTGTCAGCGCGTTTGCGAGCTTACTGGTGGAATTACCTGTCATAGGAGCAACCACCATACAATCAAGGGGATATTTAGGCCCGAACGGCTCGGCTTTTACAATAGTATCTACAATCGGTTCAGGAGTAGTTTCGGTTATTTCTTTCAGCCATGAGTCACTCGTTCCAAATTTAGTATCTGTGCTTTGAACGGTATAAGAAACAAAAGGTGTTACTATAGCCCCTAAAGACACCAGCTTTTTCATTGCCGGCATGACTTCTTCATACGTACAGTGAGAACCGGTCAAACCAAATCCGATATGTTTTCCTTTTAAAGACATCTTATCTTTTGCCTCCTTTTTGTTCTTGCCACTGCTCTTCTAAAAGAGAAGATAAAAGATTCGCAAGCTGGATCCCTGCTGTTTTGGGAGCTACTAAGCCTGGTAAGCCAGGAGTCAGGATGGCATGAATTCCACGCTTTTTGGCAAATTCGAAATTTGTTCCTCCCGGTTTAGATGCTATATCGACAATCAGAGCGTGGTTGGGCATTTTAGCGATCACTTCAGCTGTAAGAACTTCAGCAGGAATAGTATTTATAACGACATCTGCCTGTGCTGCCCGGTTGCCAAGCTCCGACAGTGAAACCGGCTCCATCCCCATCGTATAAGCTCTGGCTAACAAGTCGGTTTCCCTTGCAGCTACAGAGACGTCAGCTCCCAGCTGGGAAAATGTTTTAGCAATGGTCTGCCCGACTCTGCCAAACCCTGTAATGACAACTTTTGCTTTATGCACAGTAACATTGGTGTTCTGAATGACAAGCATCAATGCGCCTTCTGCTGTAGGAATAGAATTGTATATTGCGAGATCATCCCTGTTCATAAGTTCAATAAGCTCTTTTTCTGCATGGCTGGCCATTTCTGATAAAGCCTTATTAGCGATACCGGTATATATACGGGTATGTGCAGGCGTCTCAGCCAGCCAGCTTTCTTTAAAAAACTGCTGCTTCCCTGCAAATACACTGTCGATTTCACGTTTGGAACTTATGCCATTAACAGGTAGAATCAGCGCGTCAAGTTTATCAGCCCTGACCGTATCAAATGTTGATTTCTCAACTCCCAAAAATCCGTTATCCAGCTGTTCATAGCCTATTAAATGAATTGAAGCATCTAGTTTAGACAGTTTGCGAATGACTTCAATTTGCCGCAGATCTCCTCCAATAATTGCAATTTGCATTCCAGTTAACACTTGATTCTCCCCTTTCTGGTACTGGTAAATGGAAAGGGAAATAAGAGCCTTGCGAAACGCTCAACACATTTTATGTAAGAATTACCGTTTGGTGATTTGTACACAAAGAAAAGCCCGCTGTAAGCATAAGCTCATAGCGGGCATAGCCGTGTTTATTATTTTATTTAAGATACTTCAATAATAATCATGTCGGTACCGATTTTTTTAATCTGATTCCAGTACACGGTGACTTCTTTTTCTCTTTTTCCAAGGCCGAACCATTTTAAAGTAGGAATAACAAAAGCTTCAATCTTACCGCTTTTCTCATCAATCATCAGATCTGTCTGGCCGAGCACGCCAAGCCGCTCACCTTTTTGATAATCAATGATTTCTTTCTGGCTGATCTCACTTAACCGCATCCGTCAACCACCCACCCTTCAGTTTACTACAAGCTTATGCGGGGCTGAGGGGCTTATATTCTATTTATTGCTTTAAAGATTGCGGCAGCCTGCCATCAGGGCTGATGAGAGTCAGTGAAAAGTCCTTCGATAATATATCTTCACTCGTATTCATAATTTCTTCCATCGTCACCTGATCAATTGACGTTACTATTTCATCAAGTGATTTATGCCTGCCCAGAAGAAGTTCATTTTTCCCGTTCCTGCTCATCCGGCTGTTTGTACTTTCAAGCCCGAGCATTAAGCCGCCTTTCAATTGCTCTTTCCCATTATGAAGTTCCTTGTTTGTTAAGCCGTTCTCCCGGATCTCTTGTAACGTATTCATAATCACTTCAAACGTCTGTTCAAGCTGTTCCTGTGCTGAACCGGAATAAATAGTCAGCATCCCGGAATCTTTAAAGGCCGAATGGTAGGAGAATACTGAGTAAGCGAGTCCCCTGTTCTCCCTTATTTCCTGAAACAGGCGGCTGCTCATGCTTCCGCCTAGAGCGTTATTCAACAGGATCAGTGAATAAATACGTTCATCACTAACCTTGTAACCATCAAATCCAAGGCATAAATGCGCTTGTTCAGTATCTTTTTGGCGGACCAGCTTTTCCGGTAAAAAGGATGGTTTTTCCAGATTTACAGAGTTCTCCGTTTTCTTTTTTAATGGAGCGAATAATTCTTCAATGTAGTCTATATAACTTTCATCCACATTTCCGCATACAGAGATAACGACATTTTCAGCATGGTAATATTGATTCATATAGGAAAATAAATCTTCTGAAGAAAACGAATCCAATGTCTGCTCTGTTCCGAGAATCGGGTAACCAAGCGGATGTTCACCGTAACTTGCTTTACTCAATAAGTCGTGTACGAGATCATCAGGTGTATCTTCATACATTTTGATTTCTTCAAGTACGACGCCTTTCTCTTTTTCCATTTCTTTCTTTGTAAATGTAGAATTAAAATACATATCAGCCAGTACATCCACCGCATACTTCGCGTGAGTATCCAGCACCTTGGCATAATAGCATGTATATTCTTTTGAAGTTAAGGCATTGACATGGCCGCCGATCGAATCAAAAGATTCGGCAATATCCTGGGCCGTGCGCGTTTTAGTCCCTTTAAAAAACATATGCTCAATAAAATGGGACATACCGTTCTCTTCTTTTTTCTCAAATCGCGATCCTGTACCAATCCATATCCCGACAGATACTGATCTGACATTGTGGTTAGGTTCAAAGACGATCCGAAGACCATTCTTGCTGCTAATACGTTTAATCACAATAGATCCTCCTACTGATTGGTTATTCAGATGATCTTTTCTCACTTAAGACATCTGATAAGTTACCAAGTTTTAGTCCTTTTTTCTGAATGCCCGTAATCATTGTTTCTAGGCCTTCTTTGGTTGAAGAGGTAGGATGCATAAGAATCAGAGAGCCAGGTTCTGTTTTTGTCACTACCCGGTCAGCCATACTGGCCGGATCCGGCTTCTTCCAATCCACAGTATCCACCGTCCATAAAACGGTATACATTCCATGTTCCCTTGCAACTTTTACAACCTCATCCCTATAGCTTCCGCTGGGCGGTGCAAACCACTGGGGAGTCACGTTAAGTGCTGCGTTTATAACTTCATTCGTTCTCCGTATTTCATCGTGAATGCGTTCGCGTGAAAGCTGCTGCATATTAGGGTGAGAATAAGCATGGTTGCCAATTTCATGGCCTTCCTCTTTTATCATCATAGCAAGATTCGGATTGTTTTTCACCCATGAACCGTCTAAAAAGAAAGTTGCCTTCACATCATATTTTTTAAACGTTTTTAACATATCCGGCAAATACTCATTTCCCCATGCTACATTCACCATCATACCAGCCATTGGTTTCCCGGGATTTCCTTTATAGACAGGCGCAGGCGGCAGATCTTTTAAAGTGACTTCCGGAGGTATTTCTTCAAACGTCAGCAGGCCTTCCTGAAAGGCACCCGCAGGCTTCATCTTATCATATGATTTCTGTACATCAATTCTTTTGCCGTTCAGTCCGGGAATCGCTTTCCAGACCGGGTCTATCACTGCATCAACAGCAGGCTGGTCATATTCCTGCCGTTTACGGATAATTTCCATATAAAGAGGGTCTTCTTCTTTTAATACTTGTTCGGCCTTCCCTGTTATTTCTTTGATGTAGTTTCCAGTCACCGGATTCTGCAAAGTAGAGAAGGTCATAAACAGCAACAGTAGCAAAGTCCCTGATTGAACGAAAGCTTTCTTCAGCATTTTAATCACCCCATTAAAAAATATGTTTCTATTGGACAAGGTAGAACTGAAGAAAGTTGTAATTCAAAAACAGGGAACAGATTAAAAAATCCGGCAAAAAAAGCTGCCAGCTACTGACAGCTTTTAAATAAATTATTTAGATTCATTGTTTTCAGGCAGTACCGCTTTACGGGACAAGTTAACGCGTCCCTGATTATCGATTTCAGTCACTTTTACAAGCACTTCATCACCGATGGAAACGACGTCTTCAACTTTTCCTACGCGCTCTTTCGCAAGCTGTGAGATATGAACAAGGCCGTCTTTGCCTTTGAAGATTTCCACAAAAGCACCGAATTTTTCAATTCGTTTAACTTTCCCGAGGTAAGTCTGGCCGACTTCCACTTCACGGACAAGATCTTCAATAATTTGTTTAGCTTTATTATTCATCTCTTGTTCGGACGAAGAAATATAAACCGTGCCGTCCTGCTCAATATCAATTTTAACTCCTGTGTCATCAATAATCTGATTAATGGTCTTTCCGCTTGGTCCAATAACGTCGCGAATTTTATCAGGGTGAATCTTCATCGTTAAAATCTTCGGCGCGTACTGACTGAGTTCTTCACGAGGCTCAGGAATAGCTGACAGCATATTCTCAAGAATCTGCATTCTGCCTTCCTGCGCCTGCTCTAAAGCTTCTTGCAACACATTTTTATCGATACCTTCTATTTTGATATCCATTTGAAGAGCTGTGACCCCTTTTGAAGTCCCGGCGACTTTGAAGTCCATATCGCCAAGCGCGTCTTCCATACCTTGGATATCTGTTAAAACGGCAACCTTATCTTCATGTTTTACTAACCCCATAGCAATACCTGCAACAGGAGAAGAAATCGGCACACCGGCTGCCATCATAGCTAACGTGCTTGCACATATACTCGCCTGAGAGGTTGACCCGTTGGATTCCAGCACTTCTGAAACGAGACGGATCGTATAAGGGAATTCCTGTTCAGATGGAATCACTTTCTCCAATGCCCTCTCACCGAGAGCTCCGTGTCCGATTTCTCTTCGGCCAGGTCCTCTGATCGGGCCTGTCTCCCCTACACTGAATAACGGGAAGTTATAGTGGTGCATAAATCGTTTAGATTCTTCAATTCCTAAGCCGTCAAGTACCTGCACGTCTCCTAATGCCCCTAGCGTACACACAGAAAGAGCCTGTGTCTGTCCGCGGGTAAAGAGGCCGGATCCGTGCGTCCGCTGCAAAATATCAATTTCTGAAGCAAGCGGGCGGATTTCATTCACTTTTCTGCCATCAGGTCTGATATTATCCTGCGTAATGAGTTTACGGACGGTCTCTTTTAATAATTTATCGAGGATTTCTTTCACATCTTTTGTGCGGTCTTCCTCTTCCTCGGCATACCCTTCGAGAACGTTGTCATATACTTCTTTGATCGCTTCTTCACGGGCATGTTTCTCTACCACGGTGGCAGCTTTAACAAGGTCAGCCTCTGCCTTGCCGCGGATTTCTGATTCAAGTTCTTCATCGGTAGTTACCAGCTGGACTTCCATTTTAGTTTTTCCGACTTTTTCAAAGATCTCTTCCTGGAAAGAAACTAATTTCTTAATTTCTTCATGGCCGTACATAATGGCATCAAGCATGATTTCTTCAGGCACTTCGTCAGCACCCGCTTCCACCATATTAATTGCGTCTTTAGTACCGGCAACAATTAAGTTAATATCGCTTTTTTCCATTTGGTCTGTTGTCGGATTAATTAAAAATTCACCATCCACTCTTCCAACAGTCACTCCGGCAATCGGGCCTCCAAATGGAATATCTGATATGCCAAGAGCAATAGATGACCCTACCATTGCAGTCATCTCTGGTGAGCAGTTCTGGTCATTACTCATTACCATGCTGATCACTTGAACATCATTACGGAACCCGTCAGGGAACAATGGGCGGATTGGTCTGTCAATCAGCCTGCTTGTTAAGACAGCGTGGTCACTCGGACGGCCCTCACGTTTAATAAATCCGCCCGGAATTTTACCCGCAGCATATAAGCGTTCCTCATAATTTACTGTTAACGGAAAGAAAGGTAAATCTTTCGGTTCTTTTGATCCTGTAGCAGTAGATAATACGGAGGTGTCACCATAACGTATCATGGCTGCTCCGTTTGCCTGTTTAGCAAATTGGCCTACTTCAACCGTAAGTGTACGGCCGGCCCATTCCATAGAAAAAACCTGTTTTTCTTGACTCATATTTGACTTGACTCCTCTCAGCGTAATAATAATATCAAAAGCCTTTTTATTATTGTTAACTTTGTTTTTATGTACTAAACATGGTGTATATTAAGTGAAGGTAACAATTTATAAACATTTTTAACATTTAAAAGAAAATCTATCCATTGATAAACCCTGACTTTTATATCATATCAAAAAAATATATGTAACGAAACACTATATTCCCTGTCAGCAGGCACCTCTATTTAATCCATAAGAAAAAGCGGGAGAATCTCCCGCTTTGGCTATTATCGACGAAGACCAAGCTTATCGACAACTTGACGGTAACGAGTAACGTCTTTATTACGTAAGTAAGTAAGCAGGTTACGACGTTGACCGACCATTTTTAAAAGACCACGGCGTGAATGGTGATCCTTCTTGTGTGTACGCAAATGATCATTTAGCGTATTGATTTGCTCAGTAAGGATAGCTACCTGGACTTCAGGAGAACCTGTGTCGTTCTCATGAGTTTTAAACTGGTCAATAATTTCATTTTTACGTTCTTGAGTTAATGCCATCCTGTTCCACCTCCTTTATCTTAATCCCCAATTGCTGAGCAGACGTCGGTGACTCGTGCTGCCAAGCATCGGTTCATAGCAATACTAATCATACTAGTTAAAAGAAGAGATTTCAAGTTTTTCATAAAAAATTTAATTTATTATAGCAATCTTTCTAAAAAATGAGACGCTGTGTGCAGAAAATGAAGCTTTTGCTGCTACATAAGGAAAATCAGCAGCTGATTTAAAAGAAGCTGCGGGCCTCTGCTATATCCTTATTAATCTGGGCAATTAAGGCCTCCGCGCCATCAAACTTAATTTCTCCCCGAATCCGCTTAAGAAAAACGACTTCAACTTTCTCATCGTATAAATTCTTTTCTGTATCAAGGAGATGGACTTCTATCGTTTGTTTGGAGGTTTCATCGTGAAAAGTAGGCTTAGAACCAATGTTGCATACACCTGAATACGCCTTTCCGTTCACCTTAAAGGTGACAGCATATACGCCGGCAGCAGGAATTTCCTTTTGGGCATCAGTGGAAACATTGGCAGTAGGAAAACCGATCGTGCGTCCGCGCTTTTCTCCATGTTCCACCACTCCGGCTATCTTATAGTTTCTGCCTAAATAACTGTTCACTTTATCTATTTCACCTTTAGCCATTGCCTCACGGATGGAAGTGGAACTGATTTTCCCTTCCTGGCCTGCTACTTTTTCCACTGTCGTCTGCGTGATTAAGTTTCTTGAATGGAAAGGCATTGTTTCCATTGTCCCTTTTCCCAGTCTGCCGTAAGAATAATCGAAACCAGCGACCACGTGTTTAACATTTAAATCAATTAAGTAGTCGTCCACAAATTGCTGGGGGGATAATTCTGAAAAGCGGGAAGTAAATTCTACAATAAATAAGTAATCCACACCTGTCTTTTCTATCAGCTTTTCTTTTTCTTCCAGGGGGGAAAGATAGCGGACAGGGTGTCCGCCATTCTTCCGCAAGACTTCTTTAGGATGAGGGAAGAAAGTCATGACAGCAGAATTAATATGTTCATCGGCAGCTTTTTTTACAGCCGTTTCTATCACTTTCTGATGCCCTAGATGAACACCGTCAAAAAAGCCTAAAGCAGTCACTGTCGGCGGAAGGTTCATCGGGCGATGAGGGTGTGTTAAGTGAATAATTTCCAAAGGAGCCACCTCATTTTTCCCAAAAAATAGTATTAATCATGAATGGTCCGGATCATCTTTTCCGGTTTCATCATGCCGTTTCTTTTCTCGTCTTTTTTATACAGAGCTAGAACGCGGCCTTCTTGATTATATATAGCAAAGATGGATTCGTCCATAGAAAAAGTTTGTTCAGGAACTGGTAAAATAGCTCCCTGCAGCACCTTGTTTTCAATTTCCCCGCTGATTGTAATGGAAGAAAACCTTTCCAGCGCCCGTTCTACAGGGATAAGCAGGTCGTTCGCTCTTCCTTCAGCTGATGCGTGATCAAGCTCGTCAAGAGTGACACAATCTTCTCCAACAAAAGGACCGGAAGCTTCTCTGACTAAATGGGACATGTGAGACGGGTAACCGAGTTTTTCACCGATCTGCACGGATAATGTACGGATATACGTTCCTTTACTGCATTTGGCACGGAATTGAAACGACACTGTCCCGTTATTATTTACCCTGGGCGCACTTAGGAGATCCAGATCGTATATAGTCACTTGCCTTGACGGACGATCGACCGTTTTTCCTTCTCTGGCGTATTCATAAAGTTTTTTTCCTTTGACTTTAACAGCAGAATACATAGGCGGCGTCTGTTCCAAAGCGCCTGTCAATTGCTTAAATACACTGTTGATTTCATTTTCGGTGATCGTACGGTCTACATGCGATTTGTCAACCACCTCACCGCCTGCATCCTCAGTTGTGGTCGAAAACCCTAACGTAACTTCGCCTTTGTATGTCTTATGATCAGCTGTCAGATATTCTACTATTTTAGTGGCTTTTCCTAAACAGACCGGCAGGACCCCTTCCACATCGGGATCGAGGGTACCTGTATGACCTGCTTTTTTAGTATTGAACCTTTTCCCGACTTCCTTAACTGCTGAAAACGAAGTCATGCCTTTCGGTTTCCATAATGGAAATACACCCATTATTTCATTTTTCATTTGTATCTTCCGCCTCCATATGTACAAACAGAAAAGGGGATAGAAAGTCCTCCTCTATCCCCTTTTCATTTTATTTTTCGTCTTCGTTAAGTTTCCGAAGCAGCTGGTCGATCCGGTTGCCCCGTTCAATACTTTCATCAAATGTAAAGGCCAGTTCCGGGGTTTTCCGAAGCTGAATTCTTTTTCCGATTTCTGATCGGATAAAACCTTTGGCTTTTTCCAAAGCATCCAGCGTTTTTTTTCTCTCTTCATCTTCCCCATACACGGTGATAAAGGCTGTGGCCTGCTGTAAATCTCCGGTTACATCTACAGCAGTAACAGTCACAAATCCTATCCTGGGATCCTTCAGTTCACGCTGGATAATATCAGTTAATTCTTTTTTAATTTGTTCTCCGACGCGATTGGCACGAACTTTACTCATTGTACGCCACTCCTATCTCAAAAGGTCATTTCATACTTCAGGCTCTAATATAGAGAAAGAGTATTACTGGCTTTATAAAAAACCGCCTGACTTTTAAATGATCTTGAATTATCACTTTTCCTGGCTGATTCAGGCAGAATGCAGAACTGCCCTTACAGCCATTCCCACGTAATATTAGTGATTTCCAAGTCATTGTAAGTTTCCAGGATGGATATGGCTTTTTGTAACTCTTTTTCGGCCTGTTTTTTTTCTGCACTTACAGACACAATAGCCCATTCTGTCCGCTGCCAAACATCCTGATGGTTTATTTCAGCAATGGAAACGTTCAGCCGCTGTTTCAGCCTCGCGGCAACACTTTTAGTGACCGAACGTTTCTGTTTTAATGACTGTGCATTATAAATCATTGCTTCAATAATCAGTGACCCGATGCTCACCTCTTAATTTCCTCCATCACATAAGCTTCAATGGTGTCTCCTTCTTTCACATCATTGAAGTTTTCAAGGGTAATTCCGCACTCATAGTTTTTAGCTACTTCTTTTACATCGTCTTTAAAACGTTTTAAGTCACGGAGTCCGCCTTCAAATATGACGACACCATCCCGGACAAGCCTTACGGAAGAATCGCGGGTAATTTTGCCTTCTGTGACATAAGAACCGGCAATTGAACCGATTTTAGACACTTTGAATACTTGCCGGACTTCTGCCTGGCCGATTACTTTTTCTTCGTATTCAGGGTCCAGCATGCCTTTCATAGCAGCCTCTACTTCTTCAATAGCATCATAAATGACGCGGTGTAAACGAACCTCTACTTTTTCTACTTCTGCCGTGCGTTTCGCATTAACATCCGGGCGGACATTAAAGCCGATCACAATGGCATTCGATGCAGAGGCGAGGATAATATCCGATTCCGCAATTGCCCCGACTCCGGTATGGATGATATTTACTTTTACACCTTCAACTTCTATTTTTTCGAGAGACCCTTTCATTGCCTCGGCAGAGCCTTGAACATCTGCTTTTACAATGACGTTGATTTCTTTAATTTCTCCCTGTTGAATCTGGTTAAATAAATCATCCAGGCTGACTCGGGAACTTTCTTTACGATCCGCTTCACGCTGCTTAGCGGCACGTGCTTCACCAATTTGACGGGCTTTCTTTTCATCTTTAAACACCCGGAATTGATCTCCGGCCTGAGGCACAGCGTTAAGGCCTGTAATTTCTACCGGCATTGAAGGTCCCGCAGTTTTCACACGTCTTCCCAGATCGTTGACCATAGCCCTTACTTTACCAAACGCATTACCTACGACGATCGGATCTCCAACATTCAGTGTACCTGCCTGTACAAGCAATGTTGCAACAGGTCCGCGGCCGCGGTCTAATTCAGCTTCTACAACTGTTCCCATGGCTTCTTTTTCCGGATTGGCTTTCAGTTCTTCTACTTCAGACACGAGCAAAATCATTTCAAGCAGGTCATCAATACCTGTACCATTCAGGGCAGATACGTTCACGAAAATTGTCTCTCCACCCCATGCTTCAGCCACTAACTCATGCTCAGTTAATTCCTGCATCACACGGTCTGGATTTGATCCTTCTTTGTCAATTTTGTTAACTGCAACGATAATAGGCACTCCGGCAGCTTTAGCATGGTTAATGGCTTCCACTGTCTGAGGCATAACCCCGTCATCAGCCGCAACGACCAGGATTGTAATATCTGTTACTTGAGCCCCGCGCGCACGCATCGTAGTAAACGCGGCGTGTCCTGGTGTATCAAGGAAAGTAATTTTCTTGCCGTTTTCTTCAACTTGGTAGGCACCAATATGCTGGGTAATACCTCCAGCCTCACCGGCTGTTACCTTCGTATGACGAATGCTGTCCAGTAAAGTGGTTTTCCCATGGTCAACGTGCCCCATAATCGTTACTACAGGAGAACGCTCCTGAAGCTTTTCAGGATCGTCATCCTCAATGATTGACTCAAATTCTGTCTCGTCAACGATCACTTCTTCTTCCACTTCTACACCGAACTCCTCGGCAAGGATATCAATTGTATCCTTATCAAGCTCCTGGTTAATTGTGGCCATTACACCCAGAAACATAAGCTTCTTAATAAGTTCCGACGGCTCTTTATTCAGCTTGTCTGCAAACTCCCCGACTGTAATAGGTTCAGAATAAGTAACTTTTGATGGCATTTCTTTTTTACCGCCGTTATTTTTGCCAGGCTGCTGACGGTTTGGCTGCTGGTGGTTTTTATTCTGATTTTTATTGCGCTTGTTTTTATTCTTATCTTTTTTACCAGGCCTGTTTTTAGGGTCATCTTCCTTGGATGTGCGTTTTCTCGGTTTTTCTTTTGAAGGCTGATCGTCATTCACATGCTGATTGGAAGCCCCCTGGTTTTTTTGTTTGTTGTCATTACCGGCTTTTTTGCTGCTTTCTGCAGGTCCCTGGGAGCCGTCCAGCTTTTTAATAGTCGCTTCATTGATGACGCTCATGTGGTTGGCTACTTCTATTCCCATATTTTTCAGACGATTAATAATCTCTTTACTCGTCGTTTTTTTCTCTTTGGCATATTCATAGATCCGCATTTTACTCATATACATACCTCCTGTATTCATGCCAGCACTTATTACTTAAAAACTTGCTGCTGTATGAATATCTACTCAATCATTGAGCGAAATTTATTTGCAAAACCTTTGTCCTGTACCGCTATCGCTACCCGCTCCGCTTTACCAATTGCCTGTCCGATTGCAAAACGGTTTTCAAAAATAATATAAGGAATATTATAATAGGTGCATTTATCAGTAATCTTTTTTGTCGTATTATTTGAAGCGTCTGAGGCAACGATAACTAAATGGACTTTTTTATTTTGAATTGATTTTACGACCAGTTCCTCCCCGGTCACAAGTTTACCTGCTCTTTGCATTAACCCGAGGAGCTGTCTCCATCCTTTATCACTCATTAAAGAGACCCTCTTTGATGAAAGTGAAGGAGACTGTCGTATAACGTTTCAGGAACTTCAGCTTTTAAATGTCTCGCTAAACTGTTTTTCTTTTTTGCTTCATTAATTACTTGCGCGTCGTTTGAGATGTATGCGCCCCGGCCTGATTTTTTTGAAGTCGGATCAATAAATACTTCCCCTTCAGGCGAACGCACCACTCGGATGAGCTCTTTTTTAGGCCTCATTTCCTGAGTTACGACGCACTTTCGAAGGGGAGTTTTCTTCTTTCCTGCCATCCTTCCCCCTCCTTATCTTTCTTCTCCGTCTTTTTTATAAAAATCTTCATTCTGTGGTACTGCGTCCTGATCGAACTCTTCCCATTCAGTTTCCCCGCCAAAGTCTTCCCAGCCTGTCTCCTCTTCAGCCGGGCCGTCAGGATTGTAAATCCCCAGCTCTTCAGCATCTGTCTGGCTTTTTATATCAATTTTCCAGCCTGTTAATTTAGCTGCTAAACGGGCATTTTGTCCCCGTTTTCCAATCGCAAGTGATAACTGGTAATCAGGTACAACTACTTGAGTCATTTTCTCTTCTTCATTAACCGTCACTTGTAAAACCTTGGAAGGGCTCAAAGCGTTTGCCACGTAAACTTTAGGGTCTTCAGACCAGCGTACGATATCAATTTTTTCCCCTTTTAACTCATTAACAATTGTCTGGACTCTCTGCCCTTTTGGTCCAACACATGAACCTACTGGATCCACATCCGGATCTTCGGCGTGGACAGAAATTTTAGAGCGCTCCCCCGCCTCACGCGAGACAGATTTCACTTCAACTGTACCATCATAAATCTCAGGGACTTCCAGCTCAAACAGGCGTTTTAAAAGACCGGGGTGAGACCGGGAAATCATAATCTGTGGTCCTTTAGTCGTTTTTTCGACTTTTGTAATAAATGCTTTAATACGGTCGTTATGACGGTAAGTTTCATTCGGCATTTGTTCGCCGATCGGCATTAAAGCTTCCACTCGCCCTAAATCTACATAAATAAAGCGGTGATCCTGCCGCTGGACGATCCCAGTCATAATATCTTCTTCCCTGTCTATAAAATCGGAATAGATAATGCCGCGTTCTGCCTCTCTGACTCTCTGTGTGACTACCTGCTTGGCAGTCTGTGCAGCAATCCGCCCGAAATCCCGGGGAGTGACTTCAATTTCCACCACGTCATCCACCTCATATAGAGGGTTGATGCCTTTTGCTTCTTCAAGTGAAATTTCAAGTCTGGCGTCAAACACCTCTTCTACTACTTCTTTCCTGGCGAAAACTCTGATAACGCCCGATTCCCGGTCAATATCCACCCGGACATTCTGAGCTGAATTAAAGTTTCGCTTATAGCCAGTAATCAAAGCCTGTTCAATCGCTTCGAGTATAATTTCCTTATCAATTCCTTTGTCCTTTTCAATGGTTGCTAATGCTTCCATAAATTCACTGTTCATGGAACTCAGTTCCCCCTTTCGTTATTAAAAGCCCCGCTGACAAACCTGTAAGCAAGCTAAAATACAACAGCTAAACGGGCTTTAGCCACTTTATCGTAAGGCACCGACACAGGAACGGTCCTCGTTTTATCTTCTGTTTCTATGACGAGGGTCGTGCCATCAAACTGTGCCAGCTTTCCTTCAAATGCTTTATCGCCATTAATTGGTGCATAGGTTGTCACATAAACATTTTTCCCTACTGCATTTTCAATGTCTTTTTCCTTTTTGAGAGGCCGTTCTGCCCCAGGAGAAGACACTTCCAAATAATAAGCCTGTTCAATAGGGTCATGCTCATCAAGGGATTCGCTTAATCGTTCACTGACTGCTGTACAGTCATCGAGATCCACACCGTTATCGCCGTCTATATAGACGCGTAAAAACCAGTTTTTGCCTTCTTTCTCAAACTCTACATCCACGAGCTCTAAAGAGAGCTCTTCCACTATCGGGTGTGCAAGCTGTTCCACTTTACTCTGTATACCGCCTGACATACCTTCAACCTCCTTTTCTGTAAAAAGCTTCATCCTATTACTTGCATTTTCACTGTTTTTTTATACAAAACCAGCCGTTATTACCGGCGTTTCCTAGTAATGGAAAATCATTTAGTGCAAAAGAAAGAGTGGGTTTCCCCACTCTTTCTGCCGCTGCTATACCTGTGTCCTTCATTAATATAACACAATCAAATAGGGGTTGCAAACCGCCCCCTGTAAAGGGCATCTCCATTTTCATACAGATATTTAGAATAACGAAAGCTGATTGGAATCAGGCATGCCTTCGAGACACCCATGGTCGTCCAGGTTTTCCAGGACAGTTTTTGAGATTTTACTTCTCTCTCTCAAGTCTTCTTTAGACAGGAATTCGCCTGCTTCCTTTGCTTTCTCAATATTTATAGCTGCGTTCGTTCCCACTCCTGACAGAGCATTAAAAGGAGGAATCAGTGAGTCCCCGTCTACCAGAAATTCAGAAGCTTTTGAACGGTACAGGTCTACTTTCTTAAATGAAAATCCTCTTTCGCACATTTCAAGGGCGAGCTCCAGAACGGTAACAAGACTTTTTTCTTTTGGAGTCGCATCAAGCCCTTTACTGTATATTTCTTCAATTCTTTTTCGGATTGTGGCTGAGCCCCTGCACATCGTTTCAAGTTCAAAATCATCTGCCCTTACAGTGAAGTAAGCCGCATAAAACAAGATCGGATGATGAACTTTAAAATATGCAATACGGATGGCCATCAGCACATAGGCCGCAGCGTGGGCTTTAGGGAACATGTATTTGATTTTGAGGCAGGAGCCGATATACCAGTCGGGAACACCGTGCTTTTTCATTTCCTCAATCCATTCTTCCTGCAGTCCCCTCCCTTTACGTACAAACTCCATAATTTTAAACGCCAGAGAATGCTCGACACCTTTATATATCAGATAAACCATTATATCGTCACGGCAGCCAATCACGTCTTTCAGCACACATGTGCCGTCAGCTATAAGATCAGCTGCGTTATTAAGCCAAACATCAGACCCGTGGGACAAACCGGAAATCTGCACCAGTTCACTGAAAGTCGTTGGTTTTGTTTCCTCAAGCATCTGCCGGACAAAGCGGGTACCAAATTCTGGAATCCCGTATGTGCCTGTCTTACACATAATCTGATCTTCTGATACCCCTAATGCTTCAGTCCCTCCAAAAAGCTTAAACACTTCAGGATCATCGACTGGAATATCTTTCGGGTCCATGCCGCTTAAATCCTGCAGCATACGTATCACTGTCGGGTCATCATGCCCCAGAATATCCAGTTTCAATAAATTATCGTGGATGGAATGGAAATCAAAGTGCGTCGTTTTCCACTCTGATTCTCTGTCATCGGCGGGAAATTGAATCGGCGAGAAATCATATATATCCAAATGGTCAGGTACGACAATAATCCCTCCAGGGTGCTGCCCGGTCGTTCGTTTAACCCCGGTGCATCCTGAAACGAGCCGGTCAATTTCTGCGCCTCTCAACTGCACCTGCTCATCGCTTTCATACCCTTTGACAAACCCATATGCTGTTTTCTCGGCCACCGTTCCAATCGTTCCGGCCCGGTACACGTACTCTTCCCCGAATAATTCTTTTGTATAATTGTGGGCGACAGGCTGATAATCACCTGAGAAGTTTAAGTCAATATCCGGCACCTTGTCTCCCTTAAAGCCAAGAAACGTTTCGAAAGGAATGTCGTGGCCGTCTTTACTGTATTCTTCTCCGCATTTTTCGCATGCTTTGTCAGGCAAGTCAAACCCTGAACCGACGCTTCCATCATCAAAGAAATAGGAATGATTACAAGCTGGGCAAACATAATGGGGCGGGAGCGGGTTAACCTCCGTAATTTCCATCATGGTGGCTACAAAACTTGAACCTACCGACCCACGGGACCCTACTAAATATCCGTCTTCGAGAGATTTTTTTACAAGTTTCTGCGAGATTAAGTAAATAACAGAGAAGCCATTGCTGATAATACTTGTCAGCTCTTTTTCAAGCCTGTCGATAACATTCTGCGGCAAATCGTCCCCGTAGATACTTTTTGCTCTTGTATAGCATATGTCTCTGATTTCCTGGTCTGCCCCTTCGATGTGAGGGGTATATAAGTCATCTGGTACAGGTTTTATTTCCTCAATTTCATCTGCGATAGCGCGGGTATTAGATACCACGATTTCTTTCGCCTTATCTTCAGGTAAAAAACTGAAACATTCGAGCATTTCGTCTGTCGTTCGGAAATGAACCTGAGGAAGCGTCTGTTTATTTAAAGGGTTCGCCCCTCCCTGGGAAGCGATCAGGATTTTTCTGTAAATATGGTCTTCAGGATGAAGGTAATGAACATTTCCTGCAGCCACGACCTTTTTACCTAACTTTTCGCCAATTTGAATGACGTTTTTAATCATATCTTTTAAAGCTAATTCGTCTCTTACAATCTCTTTCTCTATTAAATGATAATAGTTGGAAGGCGGCTGTACTTCTAAATAATCATAAAACGCTGCCGTTTCTTCTACTTCTTCCGGCGATTTCTGCATAATCGCCTCAAACACTTCCCCTTTATCACATCCGGATCCTATAATAAGACCTTCCCGGTGCCTGATTAATTCAGAGCGCGGGATCCGCGGTACACGGTAAAAGTAATTGATATGTGATAAAGATATAAGTTTATAAAGGTTTTTCAATCCTTCTTTAGTTTTAGCAAAAATAGTGCAGTGTGTTGGGCGCTGTTTTTTATAATCATCGGAAGTCGCCTGTTCATTGAGCTGTTTGTGGGAAACTATGTCTTTTTCAATCGCGTCTTTTACCATTTTCCAAAGTAAATGACCGGTTGCTTCAGCATCATATATAGCTCTGTGGTGAGAGACTAATTCTATATTAAACTTTTTACAGAGTGTATTTAGACGATGGTTTTTAAAAGATGGATAAAGCAGCCTGCCAAGCTCCAGGGTGTCAATGACAGGATTAGGCACTTTTTCGTATCCCATTTTCTGATAACCTGCATTTAAAAATGCCATATCGAAGCTGGCGTTATGGGCAACGAGTATATCGTCTCCCATCCATTTATGGAACTTTTCGAGCACGTCTTCAACTTCCGGCGCTGTCTCTACCATATCGTCTGTGATTCCTGTTAATTCAATTATAGTAGGGCTCAGTTTCTCGTGCGGGTTGGCAAAGGACTCAAATTTATCAATAACCTCCCCATCTTTCACTTTTACAGCTGCTAATTCTATAATCGTGTTATAAACAGCAGACAGACCGGTCGTTTCAACATCAAACACCACATAGGTTTCGTCTGCCAGCACACGTTCTGCCGGATTATAAGCAATAGGAACTCCGTCATTCACCAGGTTGGCTTCTACACCGTATAAAATTTTCACTCCGTGTTTGCTTCCTGCTCCGTAGGCTTCCGGAAATGACTGTAAAACAGAATGATCTGTAAGTGCAATCGCGTGATGGCCCCATTTTTTAGCCTGTTCGACATACGCGCCCATGGAAGTTACCGCGTCCATCTGACTCATCGGAGAATGTAAATGCAGTTCCACCCGTTTTTCATCTTCGGAGGCTGTATCCCGTTTTTCTTCAGGCGTTATTTGCTGGAAATCTTTAGCCATCATGACAAGGTCCCGTATGAACGTATCCATTTGAACGCTTCCGCGTACTTTCAGCCACATGCCTTTACCGACCGATTCAAAAACGGGGACATCTTCCTTATCATTGGAAAACATTTTGACGGTTATTGAATCCGTATAGTCAGTGATCTTAAATGTAAGGAGGGTCCGGCCGCTCTTAAGCTCTTTTGTCTCTGCATGAAAGACGTATCCTTGTACAGTTATACGCCGTTCTTCTTCAACAATATTTTTGATCGGCTGGCTGTCATCCTTGATTGCTACTCCCATGGAGACTTTTACATTGTGCTGCATATCTTTTGCATTTTCTTCTTGTTTTTGTTTCTCTAACATCGCTTCTACCACTTTATTGTGGTCTTCTTCTTTTTTCTGCTCGGCAAACTTTTCCATTGCTTCCTTTGATTCTTTTATTTCTGTCTGCAAATGTAAGGTGCCGAATCCTGTCTCATTACAGACTTCTTTTAAAGGTTCAGCGACTCTTCTCTGTACCATTTCGGCTTCTGTCTCATTAAGAACCGCAAGAATCAGTTTCTGTCCATCAATGACAGGTGTCTGTTCCTGAAGGCGGTGAATCAGTCCGTTAGTTGAAGCTCTTAATTTCTCAACAAAATAAGGCCAGTAAGCAGGCAAATGCTTATTTAAATTAACTTCACTTTCATAAGTAAATAAAATGTCCACTTCAGCTATATGCTCAAGCCCCTGGATTATTCTGGAGCGGAATAACTCGAATACCTGGAAAGGAAGCATCTCCGGTAATACAAACTGGAACCGCCACTTTTTAGCTTTTGTATAGACTTCAAGTTTTTTTATGTAGGCACCTTGCAGATAACCGGAAATTAAATCATCAGGCATAACTACCTGTTCCATTAACAGCTGGAATCTTTCCTGCCTGATTTTTATTTCTTCACTCATGTCTTACCTCCTAACGCAATCACGGAACTTAACAAACAGCAGAGGCTGCCTCTTCAGAAGGGTGATTCTGAGCAGGCAACCTCTCTTATTAACCTAAATATTTCTCTATTGTTTCCAACAGCTCATCTGTATGGACTTCCAATACGTCTCCTGTTTTTCTGATTTTCACTTCAACGATCCCCTCATCTGCCTTTTTCCCGACAGTGATCCGGAGAGGAAGGCCAAATAAATCAGCGTCTTTGAATTTCACACCCGGGCGCTCAGGTCTGTCATCATACAGAACGTCATATCGTTTACTTTGTAATTTGTCATAGAGTAAGTCTGCCAGCTCACGCTGAGCGTCCTGCTTAATATTCACAGGAACGAGGTGAACATGGAAGGGAGCAACACTTAAAGGCCACACAATGCCGTCCTCATCATGATGTTCCTCTATAATGGCAGCTACTGTCCTTGAAACTCCTATTCCGTAGGAGCCCATGACCATAGGTTTAGATTTTCCCTGAGCATCCAGAAAAGTCGCTCCCAGCGCTTCACTGTACCTGGTGCCTAATTTAAATACATGCCCGACTTCGATACCCTCTTTAAATTTAATGGTCCCTTTCCCATCCGGTGATGGGTCGCCTTCTTGAATATTCCTTAAATCCGTGTAAGCTTCTGCTTTAAAATCCCGGCCGGGGTTCACGTTTTTCAAATGCTTGTCCTTTTCGTTTGCTCCGCAGACAGCATTTACCATTGCCTCGACAGCTGTATCTGCAATAATTTTAACCTGTTTATCAGCCTCAACAGGACCAAGATAGCCTGATTCTGCCTTTAACCACTGCTTTGTTTCTTCTTCAGTCGCAAGCTCTGCCTGAACTGCATCAAAATAATGTTTAATTTTCACATCGTTCACTTCATGGTCCCCCCGCACTAACACAAGGACCGGCTCTTCATCGACTATAAAAAGCATGGATTTAATACATCGGGTATGATCTGTATCAAGGTAGGCTGCCACGTCTTCAATCGTCTTTTGGCCTGGCGTTGAAACAGTTTCCAATTCTGCAGGTGCTTCGTCCGGTTTTTCGTACTGGACCTTTACAGGTGCTATTTCGATGTTTGCTGCAAAATCAGATTCATCCGAGTAAGCGATCGTATCTTCTCCAATATTAGAAAGCACCATAAACTCATGAGTGTCTTTCCCGCCCATCGCGCCGGAGTCAGCTACCACTGCCCTGAAATTTAAGGCGCAGCGGGAGAACACTTTCGTGTAAGCATCGTACATTTTTTGATAACTTTCGTCCAGTCCCTCAAAATCTGTATCAAAAGAATAAGCGTCTTTCATCAGGAATTCTCTGCCTCTGAGCACTCCAAAACGCGGTCTGCGTTCATCCCGGAATTTGGTCTGTATCTGGTAAAGCGTCATTGGCAGTTTTTTATATGATCTGATGTCATCCCGCACAATCGAGGTAATGACTTCTTCGTGTGTAGGACCGAGCGCAAACTCTCGTTCATGGCGATCTTTCAGTCTCATCAGTTCAGGTCCGTAAGCCTCCCATCGGCCGGACTCCTGCCATAATTCAGCAGGCTGGATCGATGGCATGAACATTTCCTGTGCACCGGCAGCGTTCATTTCTTCCCGTATGAGAGCTTCGACTTTTTGCAGCACTTTAAAACCGAGCGGCAAAAAAGAGTAAACTCCCGATGTGCTCTGCCGGATTAACCCTGCTCTAAGCATTAATTGATGACTTTTAACTTCTGCGTCACTTGGAATATCCCGTAATGTTGGTGCTAAATACGTACTTTGTCTCAATGTAAAGCCACCTCAACCTTCAGTAAAATAAAGTGATAACTAACTGTTTTCAACAGTCTACATAAAGAATTTATTTATATCGTTCCACGTTACAACAAGCATCAGAAGCATAAGCAAGGCAAATCCGACAAAATGGACTAACCCTTCTTTCTGCGGGTCAATCGGTTTGCCTCTTACAGCTTCCAAACCAATAAAGATTAACCGTCCTCCATCAAGTGCAGGCAACGGAAGCAAATTGATGATCCCAAGATTAACACTTAAAATGGCAGCCCACTGGAATAAAACAAGAATTCCCATTGCCGCAACTTCTCCTGTGTAATTATAAATCCCTACCGGACCTGCTAAATGATCCAGGCTGAATTGGCCGGTGATCAGCATTCCAAGCGCCTCGAAAATCAGCACTGTATATTCGTAAGTTTGAGTAAAACCGAATAGAATGGCTCCTCCGAAGTTTCTTTCCATTGGAGCCGTAACGCCTATCACTCCCAGTTCTTCCTCTTCAGGGCCTTCTCTTTCCTGGGTAGTCATACTCACATCAAAAAGTTCCCCTTCACGCTCCACTTCAAATTGAAGGGTTTCATTCGGGTTTGCCTGAATAATAGACGTCATTTCTTCCCATGTATCAACAGACTGTCCGTCAATCGAGACAATTCTGTCCCCGCTTTCAAGGCCAGCTTCGATAGCTGCACCATCATCAGTCACATCGCCAACTACCGGTTCATCAACCGGCATTCCGGCAATCATCGCATAAGCCATCAGCACAACAACAGCAAGAACAAAATTCATTAATGGGCCTGCAAAAATAGCTGCTGCTCTTTGCCCGACTGTTTTAGAGCCAAACTGTCTATCGTAAGGAGCAATCTGAGTTGCCTGCTCATCATACACATATTCCGCTTTTTCATCTATGTGATATGTCGTTAAACCTTCATTATCATCCACATAGCCCTGCACGATAAGATCGTGCTCTAAATCGATTTTTTCAACCTGAATAATTTTACAATCAGGATGTTTCGATTTGTTATTTATAATCATCCGGTTTACTTTTCCTGAATCATTGAATAACAATCCGATTTCATAACCCGGTTTAATGTGAACCATTTCCGGATCTTCTCCAGCCATCCTTACAAATCCGCCAAGCGGCAGGAGACGAATCGTATATACGGTTTCATTCTTTTTAAACGAAAATATTTTAGGGCCAAAGCCAATAGCAAATTCCCGGCAGAGGATCCCTGCCCGTTTCGCAAAAATTAAATGGCCCCATTCGTGAATAAATACTAGTAAACCAAAAATAACAATGACTGCTATTAAGGTATTCATTTTTCTAACACACCCTTTAATTTAAATAGGTTAGTACACTGGACCGGGCAGCTTTATCGGCCGAAAGAACTTCTTCCAGAGACGGATTGCTTATTGGGGTGTGGCTGTCCAATGCTTTTTCAACGAAAGTTTCAATCTCAAGGAATGAAATTTTCCCTTCAAGAAAAAGTGAGACAGCTACCTCGTTTGCAGCATTTAATACTGCAGGCGCAGTACCGCCGGCTCTGCCTGCTTCGAATGCCATCTTCAGACATCTGAAACGGTCGTAGTCCATTTTTTCAAAATGGAGTGCTCCAACTTCCCATAATTTTAACCTGTCTCCACCCTTCAAATCAAGCCTGTCAGGTTCTGACAGTGCATACTGAATAGGAACCCTCATATCTGGCGTTCCGAGGTGGGCTAGTATACTACCGTCAATATATTCAACCATCGAATGAATAATACTTTCTTTATGAAGCAGAACGTCAATTTTTTCATAAGGCATGTTAAACAGCCATTTTGCTTCAATGACTTCGAGGCCTTTATTCATCATTGTTGCCGAATCAATGGTGATTTTAGCCCCCATATTCCAGTTTGGGTGCTTAAGGGCGTCTTTAACGGTCACATTTTCTAATTCTTTTCTGGAAAGGTCGCGGAAACTTCCGCCAGAAGCAGTCAATATTAATTTTGAGACTTCTTTTTCAGAATCACCGTGGAGGCACTGGTCAATTGCCGAATGCTCACTGTCGACCGGGATAAGCTTCACACCGTGTTTTCTGCTCATTTCTGTTACAATGTGTCCTGCTGTAACTAATGTTTCTTTATTAGCGATAGCAATGTTCTTGCCTGCTTCTATCGCTTTTAAGGTCGGCTCAAGGCCGATCCTGCCCATAACTGCGTTCACCAGTAAATCAGCGTCTCCATAAACAGCTGCTTCAACCAGCCCTTCCTGTCCATACAGGACCGGGGCAGTATAAGTCATTTCCTTTTTAACTTTCCCGGCAATATCATCGGAAGACACACTTATTAAAGCAGGTTTAAATTCTTCAATCTGCTGGATCCCTTCCTCGAAGTTTCTGCCAAAACTGAGAGCTTCCAATTTAAACTTTTCAGGATGTGAACGGATCACATCAAGCGTTTGAATGCCTATTGATCCTGTCGATCCAATAAGGTTAATTTTCTTCATGTCAATCTCCTTACAATAACTTTAAAGTCTTATTTATAAAAATCCTAACAAGTAGATAACAGGCATGACAAAAATCAGACTGTCAAACCTGTCGAGAATACCGCCGTGCCCCGGCAATACCTGTCCTGAATCTTTGACAGCGTAATGGCGTTTAAACGCTGATTCTACTAAATCTCCCAGTTGCCCTGTTAGAGAGACAACGAGCATAAACAGAAATGTGACGCTCCATGAGGCAAATACCGGGATAAACAGTGTGTACACCCCTCCGATTATCAGGGCTAACAACGTCCCGCCGAGAGAACCTTCGATTGTTTTTTTAGGGCTGATTTCCGGCCAGAGTTTATGTTTCCCGAAACTGCGGCCTGCGAAATACGCACCTGAGTCCGTCGCCCATACTAATATCAGAATAAAGAAAATCATCGCAAGGCCGTTTTCTAAAAAGCGTGCATACATAAAATAATGGAACCCTAATCCCACGTAGGCTGACGCAAGAATAACAAAGCCCGCCTCGTCAAAGGTGAATTTATTTTTAGTAATTACAGTTAAAGCCAGTAAAACGATAATCAAAAGCAAAAACAGTTCCAGTCTCTCCAAGTGAATCCAGTGGAAAGAAACCATATTTTCAGGAAGGAGCAAAAGCCACATAAACACCATTCCTGAGAGTCCTTTAACAGATAAAGGTGTGATTCTTTTCATTTTAAGTAATTCATGCATTGCTATTGTCGCCAGGGCAATCATAAGGAGGGCAAATGGAAGATTTCCAATGACAATTAATGTAATAAAAGCTGCTCCTGCTATGACTCCTGTTATAATCCGCTGTTTCAAACTTGCCTCATCCTCTCTATACGCCGCCATACCTTCTTTGCCGCTTTTGGTAAACCCGGATGGCTTCTTCGAAATGCTCCTCTGTAAAGTCCGGCCATAACACTTCTGTAAACCAGAATTCAGAGTAGGCAAGCTGCCAGAGCATAAAATTACTCAGCC
Source organism: Salipaludibacillus aurantiacus (assembly GCF_900111295.1). Lineage (GTDB taxonomy): Bacteria > Bacillota > Bacilli > Bacillales > Salisediminibacteriaceae > Salipaludibacillus > Salipaludibacillus aurantiacus. The sequence goes on from NZ_FOGT01000002.1 coordinate 228,759, forward strand.
TGAGTTCCCCGCTTGTTCTAATAAGCAGGTCGGGATCATCTAAATCAGCTGTCATTAAGTAGCTTGAAAAAGTTGAGTCGTTTAAGTCTTCTACGGCCATCTTGCCACCCTCGACATCTTTAATGACAGACTTAATTCCATCTATAATCTCAGAGCGGCTTCCATAATTTAAAGCAAAATTTAAAACGAGCCCGTCGTTATGTTTCGTTTCTTCAATCGCCTTCTCCACTGCCCGTTTTGTATATTGAGGAAGATTTTCTTTCTCACCAGTAACCCTGACTACGACATTTTCTTCTATAAGGGTCGGCAGTTCGACATTTAAAAAACGTTCGGGCAAACGCATAAGAAAATCTACTTCTGTTTTAGGCCTTTTCCAGTTTTCAGTGGAAAAAGCATATAACGTTAATATATTTACCCCTAACCGATTAGAATATCTCACGATTTTACGGATGACATTCATGCCTTCCCGGTGTCCTGCCACCCTGGGCAATCCCCTTTTTTTAGCCCACCGGCCATTTCCATCCATAATAATAGCTATGTGCTTCGGGATATTCTCGGCAGAAAGGTCTTGATAAGAGTGTGTGTCACTCTGTGTGCTTTTTTTCTGCTTTTTCAACTTATTTAGCATTATTCTTCCCCCAGCATTGACCTTCTCCCGGACGCCGAAGCCCGGGTCTATGTAGATCATCTTTTAATTCTCTTATCCTTTTTATTCTATCACGAACAGTGTCTATGTATAAGAGATATTATAAATTGCTTCATCTCTAAAATTTAAGCTCTTTTAAAGCCGAGTGTTGAACTCTTAAAAAATAAAGACATTTGCATTCCAGCAGGCCACTGACTCGCAGTGTTTTCCAAAGTATAAAAGACCCCCTGTATAAAAGAGGGTCTTTTATATAATACATTTTTTAAGCTTATACTTCCCTGATATCTGCCTCTTTGTTTTTCGCGATTTCATCAATGGATTTAATAGTGGAATCTGTCAGTTTCTGAACATTATCCTGGGAGCGCCGAAGCTCGTCTTCTGTCATGTCTCCGTCTTTCTGCATTTTCTTTAATTCATCATTGGCTTCCCGGCGCACATTCCTTACCGCCACTTTTGCATCTTCTGAGTAACGGCCAACAAGCTTAACCAGCTCGTTTCTCCGCTCTTCAGTCAGTGCAGGAATAGTTATGCGGATAATATTTCCGTCATTGGAAGGTGTCAATCCAAGGTCTGCTTTTTGGATGGCTTTTTCAATGTCTGAAATGGATGACTTGTCAAAAGGCTGAATAAGCAGCATTCTTCCTTCAGGCACTGTGACAGACGCTAATTGGTTTAACGGAGTCATCATACCGTAGTATTCCACCTGGACCTTATCCAGAAGAGATGGGTTTGCCCGTCCGGCTCTTAATGTTGATAGTTCTCTCGTAAATGATTCCACCGACTTATTCATTTTCAGTTCAGCATTTTTGAGTACTTCTTGAGACATTATTCTTTCCCCCTTATTATTGTTCCAATGTCGTCGCCCGTTACTGCTCTCTTAATATTTCCATTTTCAGAGATGGAGAATACGATGAGCGGAATATTATTATCCATACAGAGTGATGAAGCTGTCGAATCCATTACGGCTAGTCCATCTTTCAGTAAATCCAAATACGTTAACTGCTGGTATTTTTGTGCATTTACATCAACAGAAGGGTCAGCGCTGTAAACGCCGTCCACTTTATTTTTAGCCATCAGAATGACATCTGCTTCAATTTCAGCAGCTCTGAGGGCAGCTGTCGTATCTGTAGAAAAATAAGGGTTTCCTGTACCCGCAGCAAAAATAACTACTCTCTTTTTTTCCAAATGGCGGATGGCTCGTCGTCGTATGTATGGCTCTGCCACTTGTCTCATTTCAATGGAGGTTTGTACTCGCGTCTGCACACCGATATTTTCCAAACTATCCTGAAGTGCCAGGGAGTTCATTACTGTAGCAAGCATGCCCATATAATCAGCTGTTGCTCTGTCCATCCCTTTAGCGCTGCCTGCCATACCGCGCCAAATATTGCCGCCGCCGACAATAATAGCCACTTCCACATCAAGGGCAATAATTTCTTTAATCTGCTCGGCGTATGATTGGATCATCGTCGGATCAATTCCGTAACCCTGCTCTCCGGCCAGAGCTTCTCCACTTAATTTTAACACAATGCGATTGTATTTTGGCTCCTCCATAGTACCCTCCATATCTATAAATTAATGTCTCTTTTCCCCTGATTTCCGGAAAAAGGGAGACAGAATGTCCCCCTCCGGAAATATTACTTTTTAACTTGAGACATTACTTCTTCAGCAAAGTTATCTTCGCGCTTCTCAATACCTTCTCCTACTTCAAAACGGTAGAAAGTTTTTACTTTTCCGCCTTTAGAAGCAACGTACTTGCCTACTTTCTGATCTCCGTCTTTAACAAAAGCCTGCTCATTTAAGCATACTTCTTCAAAGAACTTGCCAAGACGGCCTTCAACCATTTTTTCAACAATGTTCTCAGGCTTTCCTTCACTCATAGCCTGCTGTTTAAGTACTTCACGCTCACGGTTTACTTCTTCTTCAGCCACTTCGTCACGGCTTACGTATTTAGGGTTAAGGGCTGCAGCGTGCATAGCGACATCTTTAGCTGCCTGCTCGTCTGTTGTTCCTTCAAGAACTGAAAGAACACCAATACGTCCTCCCATATGGATGTATGAGCCGAATACTTCGTTCTCCCCGCCTTCAACAACAGCAAAACGACGAAGGGAAAGTTTTTCACCAATTTTAGCAATCTGGTTTGTAATGAAGTCCTGAAGTGTCTCACCTTCACCTTCACCTTCAAAAGACTGCTCAAGTGCTTCTTCTACTGTAGAAGGATTATTGTTCAGGATGTGGCGCGCTACTTCATCAACCATTTTAATAAAGTTTTCGTTTTTAGAAACGAAGTCAGTTTCTGAGTTAATTTCTACTAATACCGCACGGTTTTCTTCTGTCACAATATGGGCAAGACCTTCAGCTGCGACACGGTCAGCTTTTTTAGCTGCTTTTGCAATCCCTTTTTCACGAAGGAAATCAATTGCTTTTTCCATGTCACCGTCTGTTTCTGACAGTGCTTTTTTACAATCCATCATACCCGCACCAGTTTTTTCACGTAATTCTTTTACCTGTTTAGCTGAAATAGCCATGGGAATTCCTCCTTGAGTTAAGTCAGATTAAAATTTTAAGCGTTCTTTTCTAAAAAAAAGAGTGATAAAGGGTCCAGCCCTCTATCACCCTTTGGACAAACAATTTAAGCAGTTGTCTCTTCACCCTGGTTGGCTTCGATAATAGCATCTGCCATTTTTGCTGTTAATAAACGTACTGCACGGATTGCATCATCGTTACCCGGGATGACATAGTCAATCTCATCAGGATCACAGTTTGTGTCTACAATACCGACAATCGGGATGTTTAATTTATGTGCTTCCGCAACAGCGATGCGCTCTTTGCGAGGATCGATGATAAATAAAGCATCCGGAAGACGGTCCATCTCTTTAATTCCGCCAAGGAACTTTTCAAGACGGTCCATTTCTTTTTTAAGAAGTACAACTTCTTTTTTAGGAAGAACATCGAATGTTCCGTCCTCTTCCATAGTTTCCAGTTGGACAAGACGGGCAATACGCTTACGAATAGTATCAAAGTTCGTAAGAGTTCCACCTAACCAACGCTGGTTGATAAAGTACATGCCGCAACGCTCAGCTTCCTCTTTAACAGAGTCCTGCGCCTGCTTTTTTGTACCAACGAAAAGCATTGTACCGCCTTGCGCCGCTAAGTCACGGACAAAGTTAAATGCTTCTTCTACTTTCTTGACCGTTTTTTGCAGGTCAATAATATAAATACCGTTTCTTTCTGTGAAGATGTAGCGATCCATCTTAGGGTTCCAACGACGAGTCTGGTGTCCGAAATGTACCCCTGCTTCTAATAACTGTTTCATGGAAATCACTGCCACTTCACTCACCTCCTCTGGTTTTTTATCCTCCGCTTATATCATTTTTTAACAAGACTCCTGCTGGAGCACCTTTGCTAAAATCCATAAGCGTGTGTGTTTTAACACCGAAAGATAATATATCACATCCAGGCTTTAATGACAAGCGGTGCAGGGAAATTATTTGTAAAATTTGAGAAGAAGCTCCACTTCTCCCGCTCCCATCTCAAGCTGTTTTGCTATCTCATCTTTAGAATATCCTTGTTTACTTAATGAAAGAACTTTGGAAGTACTGGATGGTTTTAAGGACTCTTCCTCTTCTTCCATGCCGGGAACAGGCGGGGTGTACCTGCTGAATTTTTCAGGCATTTCACTCCCAGTTGCCTGCACACTGTCCGGAGTCCTCTTTCCCGCCGGCTCTTTATTTATTTGAAGCGGACGGGTCCCCTCCGGCCGGGCATCCTCCCCAGCCTCACTCTTAAACACCTGGTTCCTTTCACGAACAGGCAATTCAGATATCCTTTTTGCAAGTTTCTCATTATTTTCCTTCATTTCAGCAGTATAAGAAAGAAGTAAATCTTCAATTTCTTTCACTGTCTTCTCCTTATCAAACGGTTTTTGGTTTTCAATCCGCTGATAAAGGATCACAATGACTAAAAAACTGACCAAATGTAACAAAAGGCTTATAAATACTAAATATATCATATGTAACTCCCTTTACCTCAAGGCATTAATTTAATCGGCCGAAGGCATGACACTCATCCTGAATTAAGGCTAACAGCTGGAGACAAATAGCTGATCTTTGTACAGAGTTAAAGAGCCTCAAATTTTATTTCACTGCGTTCTTTTCTGAATTGCACATGCTGGTGGGCAGTTGTAATTTTCTTCACGTACTTTCCAAAGTGCAAGTCAGTGTTCGGATAAACAGACTGGTATATACGTATTTTTGTATCTGTCTCGCCATCAAAGATTTCCTGAAAGTCGAGCAGCTGGTCTTTCGCTTCATTTAATTTCTCATTCGCCTGTATAAGAGAATTTCTGACTCGCAGCAGCATCACTTTTTCTTTAGGTGAAAGCGGAGAACCTTTCCCTTTTTCAGTCAGTCTTTTAAGCAGCTTAGCAAGCTTTTGACACTCCTGTTGAGAATCATTTAATTGTATTCTATACTTTTTCTCAGCAGCTGTCGTCTTCGCACTAGAGCCGAGGTACAACGCAGTAGGCGTACTCATATGGTTGCCTGCTTCATTTACTTCAATGCCTTTACCGGAGGAAACAGACCCTCCTACTATATTTCCCCGGCCTTCTTTACAGAAAACGAATCCCCTGGCATCAACCTGGCTGTGGAGAATAGAAGTGGTTATATGGACGTCCCCACCCGCTTCGATGGTTGCCTGGTTTAAAAAGGAGGTCCTCACATCTCCTTTGACTTTAATAAGCCCGGCATTTTGGGCCACTACTCCCTGGTGAATGAATACAGAACCTTCAGACTGGATATCGGCCGCTTCAACCGTCCCGTAAATACGGATATCCCCTATAGCCTTAATGGAAAATCCTGAGGGCACATTCCCTCTGACCACCACGTTTCCGACAAAATCAATATTTCCGGTTTTCATATTAAGGTCTCCGTTTACTTCATAAACGGGATAGACATGAATCACTTTCGGGGCCACAGATAGTTGTCCATTAATAGAAGAAATAATTTCTGATCCTTCAATCCGGGTGTTTTTCCCTGGGCGCAGTGTAATGTCGCGGGGCTTTTTAGCTGTTATCGTTTCCCCATAGACTGTCAGGCCATTTGTTCCCGGCTCAGCTTCTATTTTTCGGCCTATCACCGCCCCTGCATTAACTTGGGGAATATCTATAACTTTTTTTAGATTCACTTCTCCCTCGCTTTTTTCATTCAGCTGAGCCGCCCTGTCAGCAGTCTCATCCAAAAGAGACCATATATAAGCATCCCTGCCATGAACCGGTTCTTTTCCTCTCGCTGCGACAACCGGCAAACTGATTTTCCCGGCTGCAAACTTATGTAACTCATCTTCTAAGATCCCGTAAGTTATTCCATGCTCTGATATAAAATCACATAATGAGTCAGCCTTTATCTCTCCCATCAGCGGCTGACGCTCTTTAAGCACAGCGAGGAGGTGATCCTTACTAACCTCCACTTCCAGTAAATCATGCAAATCCCCCATCTTGACCCCTCCTGATTGCTTATACTTTTTTTACGGTAATAAGTACGGAAAAATTGGTAAACACAACTCTCCGCCAGCCAGGAACACTTACCCTCTCTCTATTTTAATTTTTGCTGCAGTTTGAATATTGTTTTAGAATGGATTTGTGAAATTCTTGAGGTGGATAAACCAAGAGCTTCTCCAATCTCTGTTAATGAAAATTCTTCAAAATAAAATAATGTGATAACTAATTGCTCATTGCGGGTTAATGTTTTTAATACTTCAGCCAGCTCCTCAATATCTGCTTTTTTACCAAGCCTCTGATCAGGAGTGAGTGTGCGGTGATCCACTATGGTTGAAGAGTACGTCTCCTTATTTTCAGTCTCCTGTGCCGGCTCATCAATAGACAATACATTTGAAAAGAAAGTCTCGTTCATCGTGTGGATGATTTCCTCTTCCTTTAACCCTGTTTCATCCGCAACTTCCTTCGGCGAAACGAATCTGCCATACTTTTGCTCCAGAGATTCTGCTGCTTGTTCAATTTTTTTTGATTTATCCCGAAGAGACCGGGGAAGCCAGTCTTCCTGTCTCAATCCATCAATTATAGCTCCCCGGATACGGAAGGAAGCATATGTATCGAATTTAAGTTCCCGGGCAGGGTCAAATTTCTCCAATGCATCATACAGCCCTAACAAACCGTGGCTTCTCAGATCATCCGCCTGAACACTGCGCGGTAAATTCGCACTGATTCTTTGAACATGGTAATCTACCAAATATAAATAAGCTTCAACGAGATAGTCTCCGGCAGAAGGGGCCCTTTCAGTTACCCACCGTTCCCACTCTGTTTGGAGATATTTTTTTTCTTTTACTCGGGGCATAGGGATCCTCCTCCTGAACATTTGCTTTGTTAACGCTGTGCACTTTTTGCCTATACTTGAACAAGCCCTTTACTGACAGTACGTATTTCAAGTATGGATGTCGCCGGATTAAATTGTATTGTCCGTCCCATGTTTCCTCCTACATCCTCAAATAGTACTGGGATATTCAACCTGTAAAGGATTTCCTTTACCGCTTCCACGTTTCTTGGCCCAATTCTCATTGATTCATTTTTAGACGAGAATTTAAACATTTGTGCCCCGCCTGCAATTTTAGCTTTCAATAAGCAGCTGGGCACGCCCTCTATACCTAAAAGCTGTACAAGATCATTAATTGCGGTATCTGCATATTTTGCCCTGTTTAAAACGCCTGCCCTGGCGCAGGAAGAATCAGGAAGCATAATATGAGCCAAACCGGAGACCTTTGCTTTTTCGTTATAAAGGATAATTCCGACACAGGAGCCGAGGCCGGAAGTCCGTATAATCTGAGGTGACTTGGCAACTTTCAGCTCAGCCATCCCGACTTTAATTAAATTATTCATTTTGCCGGACTCCAAAAGCATTTAAAATTTTATCTAACGATGGAGGGTCCGGCAAAAGAAAGAAGTGACCTTTAAAAGAAACAGCATGACCAGAACCCTTCTCATTAATTTCGGTATTAATAACAATCGCATGGTCGCCTGCCTCGGACATTTCAATCAGGCCAAAGGATAAAATGGCCGTAATCATATCTACCGCAATAGCTGGAGGTGTCGGCTGCATATTCAGGTGGGTGAAATCAGCTAATGCAGAAAGGTAGGCACCGGCCAGAATGTTTCCGGCTTCGTTAAGAGCGGATATTCCCATCTCGTTTAATGAATCTCCCATAAAATCGATTGAAAGGTCCCCTGTCAGTCGTTGAGCCAGTCTGTTCGCTTCCTTGACAGGAAGTATAAAAAACATATTGCCGGGCGCTTCGCCTTCAATACGAAGGAAAACAGCTGCGACAATGGTTTCATCGCCGCCTGTATATTCCCCTATTTCATTGAAAGGAATGACTTTGACACCCGGCACTTTCATCTCAATCGTCTTATTAAGCATCTGGGATAACGCTGCTGCTGCATGCCCAGCTCCTATATTGCCGGCCTCTTTTAGAATATCTAAATGCTGGGATCTGACCTTGTTTAAATCTCTCATTATACCTGTCCTTCAATCTCTTTCATTTCATCCATTTCTTCAGAATTGAGCACTTTGTCCAGATTTAATAAAACCAGAAGCCTTTTTTCCAGTTTTGCAACTCCCCGTATATACTCTGCTTCAAGTCCGCCTACCACTTGAGGCGGCGGTTCAACTGCGCTTCTTGGAATATCTATGACATCGTTTGCTGCATCAACCACCAGCCCTACATCCATCTTTTCAACTGTAACAATAATGACACGGGTAGTGTCGGAATGATCAAGGCCTTCTATATTAAAACGTTTTCTTAAATCTATAATGGGAGTTACCACTCCTCTAAGATTAATGACACCTTCTACAAAATCAGGCGTGCTTGGCACTCTTGTAATATGCTGGACTCTTTCTATAGACTTTACCTGTTCTACTTCGACTCCATATTCCTCATCTTTCAGCTGGAATACTATTACTTTTATATCGTCCAAACTGCTTTCACTCATACGATTACCTCCCTGTTCCAGTCAATTTTTTTGATTTAGTTTAACGATGTGTTCAATATGCAGAACGAGTGTAAGAACTTGCTTCTGCTGAAAACTTCAGAGCATATTATTAAAATTAAAGGATTACTTAATTAACGCATTGCAATCTATAATTAATGCAACTTGCCCATTTCCCAGAATGGTCGCACCTGAGATAGCAAACGTGCCGGATAAATAATCTCCAAGAGACTTAAGAACAATTTCCTGCTGGCCTATAAAAGAATTAACTACCAAAGCAGCCATCTTTTCGCCTTTACGCACAATAATCACAGAACAATGGTCATCTTCTTCTCTGGATACTGGAACATCAAAAAAGTCAGTTAGATTGATAAGCGGGACCACGTTCCCCCGAAAGTCGATGACTTTCTGATTATGAGCTGACATAATCTCTTCTTTTTTTATAATCGCTGTCTCAATGATTGAAGATAAAGGCACGGCATAAACTTCGTCCTGTACTTCCACCAGCATGACCGAAATAATTGACAAAGTCAGAGGAAGCTGAATTGAAAACACGGTTCCTTCATTAAGCCTGGAGTTTATACTGACATTACCGCCCAAAGATTCGATTTTACTTTTTACTACATCAAGGCCCACTCCGCGCCCCGAAATGTCGGAGATCTTATCGGCTGTACTCAGTCCGCTGGAAAAAAGGAGCTCGTATACTTGGCGGTCAGTTAATCCGGCACCATTTTCTTCTGAGATGACTTCACGGGAAATCGCTTTTTCTAATACTTTGTCCCGGTCGATTCCCGCCCCGTTATCTGCCACTTCAATGAATACATGATTACCGCTGTGGTAGGCCTTTAAAGTAATCTGGCCTGTATCAGTTTTTCCTGATTTTCTGCGCTGTTCAGGTTCCTCGATACCATGATCAAGGGAATTCCTGAGTAAATGAACAAGCGGGTCACCTATCTCATCTATGACCGTTCTGTCCAGTTCAGTTTCTGCACCGATAATCTCCAAATTGACTTTTTTATTTAACTCTTTCGCCAGGGTGCGGACCATTCTGGGAAACCGGTTAAATACCTGCTCAACCGGAACCATTCTCATGTTTAAAATAATCGTTTGCAGGTCACCCGAAATCCGGGTCATATGTTCAACTGTTTCAGTTAATTCACTGCTTTTTAAATCCCGCGAAATCTGTTCAAGCCTGCCTCTGTCAATAACTAATTCTTCAAAAAGATTCATCAAGCTGTCGAGCCGGTCAATATTCACTCTGATTGTTTTGTTTGCCGCAGGCACTGTCTTATCTTCTTTAATCATAGGCTTATTAAGATCATCTGGATCGTGTGCTTGATCACTTTGTATGTCCGTTTGTTCCCGGCTTTCCGGGATCCCGCTTTCATCCTGGGACTGATGCTCTATTTCCTCCACAGGTGAGAGGACAACATTATCAATCTCTGATACTTTCATTATTCGTGCTTCTACTTCTTCTTCCGTTTCTTTAGTCACAAGTGTCACAGTAAAACTGAGATCAAAGTTTTCTGCCTCCAGCTGGTCGACTGGCGGGAGGCATTTAATCACTTCTCCAATTTGCTCTAATACTTCGAAAACCATAAAAACGCGGGCGGCTTTCAAAATAACATCTTCTCTTAATACTACTTTCAGCTGAAACGCATTAAACCCCTGCTCTTTCGATTGGGCAAGCACAGTAAGTTCAAAATCATCAAAAGCATACTTCTCTTTACTTACTTCAACGTTTTCCACTGTCGCTGCTGCTTCTTCGAATAACTCGCCTTTTTCAATTTGCGCAAGCTTATCCTGTACCCGGGTGACGTCCCTTTTTCCTTCTCCCCCATCTGAAATATCAGAGACCATGGCTTCAAGGTCATCGATGGCTTCAAAAATGACATCTATTAAACGGGTGTCAGCTTCAAACTTCCTGTTCCTTATTCCATCGAGGACATTTTCCATATGATGGGTAAGGTTAGCCAGATCTTCATACCCCATCGTAGCTGCCATACCTTTCAGTGTATGGGCAGACCGGAAAATTTCATTAACAAGTGATAACTCCTCAGGACTGTTTTCCAATTTTAAAATGTTGTCGTTTAGAGCTTGCAAATGTTCTGTGCTTTCATCAATAAACATGTCTAAATACTGATTTTTTTCCAAATAAAATCCCTCCTGTCAGCTGTGTTTTAGAAGTGAAGCGGCAATGGCATCTATATCTTTCACTTCATCAACCAGGTTCGTTTCTATTGCGGCCTTAGGCATTCCAAAGACCACTGCTGTAGACTCTGATTCAGCTATGGCTGCTGTTTTGACTGATTTTTTCAAATGAAGTAAACCGTTTTTGCCGTCTTGCCCCATCCCTGTCATTAGGACAGCAATTACTTTGTCTAACTTTACGGCAGATAGGGAAGTGAACATCACATCAACAGAAGGCCGGTGGCCATTTACTGACGTAGACTGATCTAAATGTATTGCGACTGAAGTCCCTATTCTTCTTACTTTTAAATGGTATCCTCCTGGAGCAATATAGGCAACACCTTTTTTTATAATCTCTCCGTTTTCCGCCTCTTTCACCTTTATTTTAGATAGAGCGTCCAGCCTTTCACTTAATGATTTAGTAAACCCCTCAGGCATGTGCTGAACGACTAAAACAGGATGGGGAAATGTTTCAGGCAGCTGGGGGAGAACTTTTTGAAGGGCTTTAGGCCCTCCTGTTGAAGTCCCTATAACCACCATGGCGGACACACCGGACTTTAGACCTTCTTTTGGTGTTTTAATAGAAGGGTCCAGGTGATCAGGGGCAGTTTTTCCTGCCGGACTATGTGTTAATTTAGTCACCTTTACTGAAGAGGCAAGGCGGACTTTGTCTATTAATTCTTTTTCCACTTTATGTATATCGAGCGAAATGGAGCCTGACGGTTTAGAAATAAAATCAAACGCCCCGTATTCCATAGCTTTTATAGTGGTATCGGCGCCTTCTTTAGTAACACTTGAAATCATAATTACCGGTTTAGGATTCTCAGCCATTATTTCTTTTAATGCTTCAATCCCTGACATCACCGGCATCTCTACATCCATGGTGATGACATCCGGGTTCAGCTGTTTAACTTTTTCGACAGCATCCTTTCCATTACGTGCTTTATCAATGACATAAATATCAGGCTGGTTATCCAGCATCTCTGAAATCATTTTTCTCATAAAGGCTGAATCGTCGACTACGAGAACGCTGGTCAACCCCTCACCCCCTCTGTTTTTTTATAAAAGTTTTTAATTTTGTCAAAAAGGAGCGGACTGATGTGCCATCATCCTCGCTGCTCACAGTCCCAGTCCCTTGAGCTAAGTAAGCCTGGGCTGACTGATTTACAGAATAAGACGTCCTTGAGGAGGGAGCAGACAAGACAAAAGGAAGCTGTTCTCTTACTGCTTTCCAGACAATTTTATCCTCTGGCACATAACCTAACATTTTAATTTCCTTTCCCAGAAACCGCTTAGTAACTTCTTCCAGATTCCTTGATGTCTTCTCTCCGTCTTCTTTAGACTGAACTCTGTTTACAACCATATAAACTGGAAGAGCGGGAGCGTTTAAATGGACATATTTAATCATTCCGTAGGCATCTGTTACAGAAGTAGGTTCAGGGGTGGTTATAAGAAACAATTCATGGGCAGACAGTAAAAAATAACGGCTGTTGCTGTTTATACCAGCTCCCATATCAAAGAAAATATAATCAAATTCTGATTCCAGAGACTCTATTTGCCTGCAGAAGAACTCTGTTTTATCAAAATCCATTTCAAATAGTTCTTCAAGGCCGCTGCCGCCTGCAATATAAGAAAGGCCCTCTGGTCCTTTTTCAATAACTGACCAGATGGATAGTTCATTATTAACCATATCCGCAATGGAATAGCGGGACGTGCGGCCGAGCAGGATATCTATATTGCCCATCCCCACATCCAGATCAATTATTAGTGATTTTTTACTTGCTTTTTGAAGACTTAAGGAAAAGTTAAGCGTAAACGTAGACTTGCCTACTCCGCCTTTTCCGCTGGCCACGGCAATTATTTTTGAAGGCGGCTTTTGGCTTTCGTATAAGGAGCGGCTCATTTTAGTTCGTAAAACGTCTGCTTGATCGCTCACCAGCCATTCATCTCCTTAACAGCCTTTCAATCACCCTTTCAGGAACAGCTTCTTCTATATCATCTGGAACATTTTGCCCCGTAGTCAGATAACTTGCCCCTGTCTGGCAATCAGCCATAATATTAATCAGCGCCCCCAGCGTGTCTGTTTCGTCCAGTTTGGAAAAAATCAGTTTATCCACCGCGATCAGCTGGAATTGTTCGAGAATCTTTTTCATATCTCTGTATTTTGATGTCATGGCAAGAACTAAATGTGTTTCCATTTCCTTATTAAAATCAATAATCTTATTTAATTGGTCCACATATAACGAATTTCGGAAATTCCTTCCTGCTGAATCGACTAAAATAAGATCATAATCTTTAAAGTGCTTAAGCGCCTTATTAAAATCATTGGCCGAATAAGCGACCTCTAAAGGCACATCAAGTATTTTGGCATACGTTTTTAACTGTTCGATCGCTGCAATTCTAAACGTATCGGTCGTAATAAAAGCCACCTTTTTATTGTCTTTGAGCACCGCTTTTGCAGCCATTTTAGCGAGTGTTGTCGTTTTGCCTACCCCAGTTGGCCCTACCACATTTAAATATTTTTTTTCGTATTTAAAACTTCCAAACCCTTCCTCAGGGAGTAAAGATAATAGTTCCTCACTGACCCACTTGTCGAGCTGCTCCCTGGTTTTGTTATCCCCTTCATGCCTGTACCATTTTTCTAACAGCTTTTTCATTATTTTTAACCTGTAAAAGTCCTCGACTTCCTGGTCAATAAACAGCTGGTTGTATTCTTCAAGCTGCGGAGGATAATTTTCTGCTGGTAGTTTTATTTTCTCTACCATTGATTTAAGCTCTTCAATTTCCCTTGAAATACTGAGCGTTTGAGCGTCAGTATCGCTTTTTTTACCGGTCACCGGTGCTGGTTTTGCAGCTGGTCTTTTAAACGGCCGGGAGGTGCTTATTTCCGGATCAATAGCAGCTGTCACTTCCATGTTCTTTTTAGTGAAAAAACCGAGAAAGCCTCCCGCCTCCACCTGCTTAGAATTTAATATGACAGCGTTCTGGCCAAGGTCAGCACGTATTTTTTCCATTACCTCTGCCATGTCTTTTCCTGTGAATTTTTTTACTTTCATCTGCCATTCACCACCCCTACGCTTTGAACTTCTATATGAGGCTCAAGTTCGTTATAAGACAAAACAGGCACCTGTGGCATGTACCGTTCAATTAAATGGCGGATATACATACGGACAGCCGGCGAACACAGCAGGACGGGCATATGCCCGGATTCCTGCATCCTTTCAACCTCAGTCATCATTGACTCTATGATCGTCTGGGTGTGATCCGGGTCTAAATTCAAAAAGGCTCCATGTTCTGTCTGTTGCACGGCATCTGCCACCATTTTTTCAACAGCGCCGCTGACAGTCACTACAAATAACGGCTCTCCGTCTTCGGCATACTGCCTGGAAAGCTGTCTCGCCAGCGCCTGCCGCACATACTCTGTCATTAAATCTGTATCTTTTGTCATCTGGCCGTAGTCAGCAAGGGTTTCAAAAATAACAGGAAGATTTTTAATAGAAATCTTTTCTTTTAATAAATTGTTTAAAACTTTCTGAATGTCCCCGATAGATAATGGATTCGGAGTCACCTCTTCAACAAGAGTCGGGTACGTTTCATTTAAGTGATCGATCAGCTGTTTAGTCTCCTGGCGGCCGAGCAGTTCATGTGCATGACGTTTTATAACTTCTGTTAAATGAGTAGAGACCACGGAAGGAGGATCAACCACAGTATAGCCTGATAATTCAGCCTGTTCTTTCATTTCTTCTGAAATCCAGAGAGCAGGCAGGCCGAAAGCAGGCTCAACTGTTTCTATTCCTGTTATATTTTCATCATCCACTCCAGGACTCATGGCCATAAAGTGGTCAAGCAGAAGCTCCCCTTTTGCCACTTCATTCCCTTTGATTTTAATGGAATAGTCATTAGGCTGAAGCTGGATGTTATCCCTTATACGTATCACAGGAACAATCATCCCCATTTCAATCGCAAGCTGCCGGCGAATCATAACCACCCGGTCCAGCAGGTCGCCGCCCTGGTTTGCATCAGCGAGTGGAATAAGGCCGTATCCAAACTCGAACTCTATTGGATCAATCTGCAGAAGGTTAACGACACTTTCCGGCGATTTAATATCCTCTTCTTCCCCTGTACTTTCCTCGTCCTCCGGCTCATCTAATTCCATAACATTTTTATCGTTTCTACCCAGGAGAAATCCGCCAACTCCGAGCGCTGCGGCTACTGTAGACGTAACCATAGGTTCAATCGGGGTAAAAAAACCGAGAGCGGCGATAGTTCCGCCTGCTACATAGAGCATTTTAGGATAAGCCAGCAATTGCTTTGTGATATCATGGCCCAAGTTACCTTCAGAGGCGGCTCTCGTAACGACAATTCCGGTTGCGGTCGAAATAAGCAGCGCCGGTATCTGGCTTACCAGCCCGTCACCTACCGTTAATAACGTATATTTATTAGCCGCTTCACCTAACGGCAGACCTTCCTGTACCATACCGATGACGAGTCCAAAAATAATATTAATGATTACGATAACAATACCGGCAATGGCATCTCCTTTAACAAATTTGCTTGCCCCGTCCATGGAACCGTAAAAATCAGCTTCCTGTTCAATTTTTTTCCGCCGTTCTTTTGCTTCTGTATCTGAAATCATCCCAGCATTTAAATCAGCATCAATACTCATCTGTTTCCCCGGCATAGCATCGAGTGTAAAGCGCGCGCCTACCTCTGATACTCGTTCGGCACCTTTTGTAATAACTACGAATTGAATGACCACTAAAATAATAAACACTACAAAGCCGACGAGTGCATTGCCCCCGACAACAAACTGCCCAAACGTTTCTATAACGTTCCCTGCATCGCCTTGGTTTCCAAGGATTGCCCTTGTCGTAGAAACGTTTAAACCTAATCGGAATAAAGTAACCAGCAGGAGCAGAGTAGGAAATATAGAAAACTGCAACGGT
The DNA here is from genome assembly GCF_900111295.1 of Salipaludibacillus aurantiacus. Classification (GTDB taxonomy): domain Bacteria; phylum Bacillota; class Bacilli; order Bacillales; family Salisediminibacteriaceae; genus Salipaludibacillus; species Salipaludibacillus aurantiacus. The sequence continues at coordinate 244,537 of NZ_FOGT01000002.1, forward strand.
TCTTTTGTATTCATCGAAACTAAGATAATAATAAGCGCAAATGATATATTAATAATAATCAGAAAATCAATCATCCCTGTTGGCAGCGGGATAATTAACATGATGACTATTAAAATAACTGATAATAAAATGCTGAAATCTTTTAGTGGCATTTGCGCTTCTCTCCTTTTATATAACCGTGCGGCACTTCTTAAATATTCTGCTGGATACGGTAAACGTAAGCCAATACTTCGGCTACCGCTTTAAACATCTCTTCAGGGACCTGGTCTCCTATGTCTGCCTGTGAATACAAGGCCCTGGCCAGAGGCCGGTTTTCCACTGTCATAACGTCATTATTTTTCGCGACATTAATGACTTTTAAAGCAATATAGTCCACTCCTTTTGCGATAACTACAGGAGCGTCCATACTTGTTTCATCGTATTTGAGGGCGACAGCATAATGAGTAGGGTTTGTGATGACCACATCTGCCTGTGGAACTTCCTGCATCATCCGGCTCATTGCCATCTGCCGCTGCTTTTCTTTTATTTTTGATTTTATCAGCGGGTCCCCTTCTGTCTTTTTGTGCTCATCTTTCACATCCTGTTTTGACATTTTAATATTTTTTTCGTGATCATACTTCTGGTACATATAATCCAATATAGCGAGAAAGATCAGAAGCAAGGCTACTCCAAGCCCCATTATGACTATTAAATTGCCAATCAGCGTCATCCCGTCTTCAACCGGAAACAACCCGAGCTTTAAAAGGTCCTCCAAAAAGAACCAGAGCACTCCTCCAGTCACCATACCGACAAGTGAGATTTTCAGCATTGACTTCAGAAATTCGACCAGCGCCCTGATTGAAAAAATACGCTTAAATCCTTTAATCGGATCAATTTTGCTCAGCTTCATTTTCACAGCTTCAGGAGCAAACAGAAAGCCGACTTGCAGGTAGTTGCTGAAAATACCTGCCAATGCGGTTACGAGCATAACCGGCGCTACAGCTACAGCAGCCTGGTAAGAAAACTCCACCAGCATTGACCGAACATTTTCTTCAGAAAGTTCCATTAATAAATAATCGCTAAAAGTATACTGGAGTATTTCCAGCATCTGCCCAACAACAAAAGAACCGATAAACCAGAAAAATAGAAAAACAAATAATAGTATAAATGCGGTATTAACGTCTGTGCTTTTAGCAACCTGGCCTTTATTTCTTGATTCTTTTCTTTTTTTAGGAGTGGCTTTCTCCGTTTTTTCCTGTGCAAAGTATTGAAGATCAAGGGTAAGATACATCCCTTACACCCCTCCGTAAAGCTCCATTAATGTTCTCATTGCTAACGTCAGTGTTTCCACCAGGTTTTGGACGAGAATAAAAAACGGGGCCATAGTAAGAACCATAACAATTAGGCCAAGAAAGATTTTTAACGGCAGACCGACTACAAATACGTTTACCTGCGGTACCGTTCTTGCGATCATTCCAAGGGCAACATCTACAAGAAAAATAGACCCGACAATCGGCATAGACATTTGAAAAGCGATGATGAACATCGTATTAAAACTCACAATGATATGTTCGATTACGGCATACTCTCCAAAAGGGAGAAACAATTGGTCGAGCGGAACAAACTGATAGCTGTAATAGACCCCATCCAAAAGCAGATGATGAGCATTCGACGCCAGAATAAATAATAGTGAAAAAGTATACAGGTAACTACCGATTAAAGGTGACTGTGCACCCGTCTGGGGATCAATGACGTTGGCAATCATAAATCCGAGTTTTAAATCTATTAATCCTCCGGCAACCTGAATAGCGTAGAGAAGAATAGTTGCAATCAGGCCTACTGTCAGGCCAACTAAAGCTTCTTTTATTATTAAAAGAAAAAATTCATAATTCACTTCAAAAACAGGCCAGTCTCCAGTAAAAAAGATGATCCAGGACATAAAAACCGCCATTCCGATTTTTAATTGTCCCGGAATATTCTGGTAGGAAAAGAAAGGAAGCGTCATAAAAAAAGCTGACAAGCGTACAAGGATCAGCATGTAAGCCGGAAACCATTCAAAAATTTCTGCCATAACCTTACCCTACAAACTGGTGCAAATTGCTGAATATTTCTTCAGCCAGGGCAATGGCCTGAGTCAGCATCCAAGGCCCGAAGACGATCAGTGCAATGAGTACCCCTGCAATTTTCGGAATAAAAGCGAGTGTCTGTTCCTGAATCTGTGTGGTAGCCTGAAAAATACTGACGGCCAGGCCAATAGCCAAAGCTGTTATTAATAATGGCCCTGCGATTAGTAAAACTGTAAAAACTCCTTGTTCTGCCCATGAGATGACCATTTCCGGACTCATAATGCTCCTCCTTTAAAAACTGAATAATAACGAACGGACTACGAGATGCCAGCCGTCAACCATAACAAACAACAGCACTTTAAACGGCAGTGCAATCATAACCGGCGGGAGCATCATCATCCCCATAGACATAAGCACACTGGCTACAACCATATCAATTACTAAAAAGGGCACAAATATCATAAAACCTATTTGGAACGCCGTTTTTAATTCACTAATAGCAAAAGCAGGTACAAGAGAGGTTAAAGGAATGTCATCCAGTGACTCAGGCCTCTCCTGTCCGGCATATCCCATAAACAGCGCTAAGTCTTTTTCCCTCGTATGCTCGGCCATAAAAGCTTTCATAGGTGCTGCCGCTTCCTCAAAAGCCTCTTCCTGCGTCAGTTCCCCGTCGAACAGAGGCTGCAGGGCATTATCATTTACATCTGAAAAAACCGGCGCCATGATGAAGAATGTTAAAAAAAGAGCCAGCCCAATTAATACCTGGTTTGGCGGCATCTGCTGCGTCGCTAAACCTGACCTTACAAAAGACAGAACAATGACAATGCGTGTAAAACTGGTCATTAAAATTAAAATAGCGGGAGCCAAAGATAAAACAGTTAATAAAATCAATAATTGAACGGTTGCTGTAAGATTTGCGGGATCCTCGCTGAAAATATCTAATGCCGGTATTTCAATCATTGCTATCATTGTTCTTTCTCCTCTAATACAGAATGAACCTTAGTTTGAGTTTTTTTCACTTCAGTCATCTCCCTGTCAAGGAAACTGTGAAACGGGGAGCTGTCGTTTAACCGGCTGTCTTTCTTCTGTTTAAGCCATCCGGTTAATTTTGAAGCAGACTGGTCGAATAAATCCTGCGGCGACTCGTTTTTTTCCATAAGAGCCTTTATTTCATCAGGGTCGTCAATTTCTTTCAGTAAATTAACCGAGTCTCCTACTCCCACTACGAGAAGACGGTCTCCTACTTTGACAAGTTGCACAGACCGGTTTGTACCTACTCCAATTCCCCCTACAGACTGGACAGTTGAGTGGCTGCTGAAATTGCGTGCTCTTTTGTTAATAAACTTAAGCAAAGCGTAAATTCCAAATAGAACGGCGCCAAGAGCCAAAAGAAGCTGCAGCATGATAAAGAACAAATTAGGTGAGTGAGCCCCGGCCGCTGCCTCATTTTCATTAGTTTCTTCCTCTGAAGATGAACCGGCCGGCTCAGTTTCATCTGTGCTGTTTTGGTTCTTATTCTCATAAAGGTTTAAAAATTCGCTCACATTCCGGTCTTCTTCTCCGAAATCACCCGTTTCCTCAGCTGCTGCTCCTGCTGGTATAAGAAGAAATAGAATAATAGCCCATACAATCTTTTTCAATCCAGTCACTCCCCGAAAACTCTACCCCAATGTTTTATTAATTGCTTCCAACACACGTTCAGCCTGAAAAGGCTTGACTATAAAATCCTTTGCACCTGCCTGGATAGCGTCAATAACCATCGCCTGCTGGCCCATGGCTGAGCACATAATTACTTTGGCATCAGCATCCATTTTCCTGATTTCTTTCAAAGAGGTTATACCATCCATTTCCGGCATCGTAATATCCATCGTCACTAAATCAGGGGAATGTTCCTTATACAGCTCTATCGCCTGCTGTCCGTCTGCTGCTTCTGCCACTACCTCAAACTCATTCTTTGTCAATATATCTTTAATCATCATGCGCATAAATGCTGCATCGTCAACAATCAGTACTTTTGTTGCCATTCTGTCTTTTCCTCCTTCGTTTCAATCGAGCTTTTAATTTTTCAAATTGCTTATACGTTCTTTCTGGCTGACAATATCTGTCACTCTTACGCCGAAGTTTTCGTCGATCACGACGACTTCTCCTTTAGCTATCAGCCTCTGATTCACTAAAATATCAACCGGTTCGCCAGCAAGCTTGTCCAGTTCCACAATAGATCCCGGAGCAAGTTCCAGTATTTCTTTAATCGACCGTTTCGTCCGGCCCAGCTCTACTGTCACCTCAAGCGGTATGTCGAGAAGCATATCAAGATTTTTTGCCTCCTGCTCATTTAAAGCCGGTTTTTCAAAATTTGAAAAAGCAGCAGGCTGGACATTTGCTGTCCGTTCAGGCTGATTAGGACCGGAAGACACATGCTGAGGTTCCTGCTTTGGCGCGGGTTCTTCCCGAATTTGCTGCTGGCGGGATGACGATGTCTCAGTTGAAGTCCCGTGTTCTAATTTTTCTCCTTTATGTATGGCTTGCTCTACCTGAACAGGTTCCGTTTGTGATGAACCTGCTTCGTCCGTCTGCTCATCAGGATTCATCAGCTGTTCAACCATTGATTTAGCAAAAGAGACGCTTAGCAACTGCATGATCTTGGAATCTATTAAGTTTCCAACTTTCAAGTTAAATGAAATTTGGACGAGAACCTCTTCCTCAGGAAGTTTAACCTTGTTAGGGTTTTCCGGAAGATCCAGTAAATCTATTCCCGGCGGCGATATATCGACTTTCTTGTTAAAAATAGTCGACATGGAAGTTGAGGCCGAGCCCATCATTTGATTCATAGCTTCCTGAACAGCACTTATTTCCATATCCCCAAGGTCCCCACTCGCATTAGTGCCGTCATTCCCAAGCATTAAATCGGCTATCACCGCTGCATCAGACGTTTTTATGACGAGTAGATTTAACCCTTCAAATCCTGCGGTATACTGTACAGATACTGCTACATGGGGTTTAGGAAACTGATGGTGCAGGGCTTCCTGTTTAATGACTGACACTTCCGGAGTCGTCACATCCACCTTCTGGTTTAATAGGGTCGAGAGCGCTGTTGCGGAACTCCCGAAAGAAATATTTCCGATTTCCCCTAACGCATCCTGTTCAATTCCTGATAAGTAATTTTCTATTTGCAGACTGCTGTCTGTATCTTCTGTTTTATTGGCGGGCTGGTCATTTAATGAATTGCTGTTATCCATGCCGTTTAAAAGGGCATTTATTTCTTCCTGGGAAAGCATATCGTCATTCATCGACAGTCCCCTCCTCTTCTATGATATCTGTAATTTGTACCGCAGCATGATTTTTCATTTTTCCTGGCTGGACTTTATATTTAGCTTCATTTCCAACACGGGCTAAAAGGGATTCTTCTATTAACTGGTCGAGTTCTATAATGTCGCCCGGAGCTAAGTGCAGAAACTCTTCAATTGAAATACGGGATTTTCCTAATTCCACTATAAAATCCACAGGAGCTTTCTTCAGGTTAAACTCCAGTGATTCCAGTTCTCCCGGCTCGCGGTCTTTCTGAATCGTCTGCATCCACAGATGGACAGATAATTTAGGCAATAGAGGTTCAATGACGACATGCGGCAGACAAATATTAATCATTCCGGATGATTCTCCGATAGTTGTAGAAAGAGAAATGACAACCACAGTTTCATTCGGTGAAACAAGCTGGAGAAATTGCGGGTTGACTTCCATGTCATCCATCACAGGGTCTAATTCTTCTACAGATAACCACGCTTCCCGAAACGTATCCATCGTCCGCTGAAACAGCTGGGACATTATTTTAGTTTCTATTTCAGTTAGATTTTCCACTTTATTGTAAGCTTCGCCTCTTCCGCCAAGCATACGGTCCAACATCGCATACGCGATGTTCGGGTTGACTTCCATAACAAACCTGCCGTCAAGAGGAGCAGGCTCAAATACATTTAATATAGTCATTTTAGGGACAGACCTGATAAATTCTTCATATGGCAGCTGATCTACAGAAGCCACAGTTATTTGCACAAATGTCCTCAGCTGAGCGGACAATTGTGTCGTCAGCAGTCTTGCGTAATTTTCATGGATTCGTGTTAAACTCCGAATCTGGTCTTTTGAAAAACGCAGAGCCCTTTTAAAATCATACGATCTTATTTTTTTAGCTGTTTCTTCTTTCTTCAGCTCGTCTGCATCCATTTCGCCGGTGGAAAGTGCTGACAGCAATGCATCAATTTCCCCTTGTGATAGTACATCAGCCATATAACGTCACCTCTATTCAACTGCTGACAGTTACTTTATTGAATGACTCTTTGATTCATATATACTTGAATTACCTGGCCATCCTGCATTATTTCGTTTACCCGGCTTCTGATTTGCTCTTCCAGTCTCTGAATACCTTCTGAACCTTTAAAATCCCTGTCAGTCATATCAGAGAGTTCCTGAATGATAATGTTTTCCACTTGGAAGTTGCGTTTCTCAATCTCACTTTTAGCGTCATTATTCTCCAGTTCAATTACAAATTGTGTACGGATAATATGATTGGATGATAAATTCGTTGTAATTTCTTCTGTCTCTACTGACCTCTCAAGTACCTGGTCAATTGTCGGTTCCCCTACTGCTTCTGTCTCCTGAAAAAATTGAGTAAATAAAACGAGAGCAAGAATGCCTATTAAAGACAACGCTGCAAGAATAATGAGCATAATATTGACTAAACGGTTTGCAAACATAATTATCTCTCCTCTTTCCGGCTTTCCTGCGCTTTTAAGAAAGGGATCAAACCAATTCGCTTGTAAAAATGTTCAATCCGGGTTGCCACTTCCTGTTCGGTTTCCTTTACTACGAGCTTTTTGCCATTCGTTAAGGTAATCGTTGTGTCTGGAAAAGCTTGTATTTGCTCAATATAGATTGCATTTAGGGTGAAAGACTGATTATTCAGGCGTGTTAAAATTACCATTAGTTATCTCGAGCGTCACTTTTACAAGCGGGGCTCTTACCTCCCTTTGTTAGGCGGCCAGGGCTTAGCGTGCTCTTACGCTAAGCCAGGCCTGTCTATCGTTTTAAGTTGACAAGCTCCTGAAGTATCTCATCGGAGGTTGTAATCATACGGGTGTTGGCCTGAAAACCACGCTGGGAGACGATCATCTCTGCAAACTCTTCAGACAGGTCTACATTTGACATCTCAAGGGTGGAGCTCACGATTCCACCTCTGCCTTCTATTCCAGGGGCTCCGCCATTCGGTTCTCCTGAGTTAGGAGTTACGGCAAAAAGATTATTGCCGGCTTTTGATAAACCTCCCGGATTGGAAAAAGTAGCGATTTGAATCTGGCCTAATTCAACAGGTGGTTCACCATCTGACGGAATTCCAAGTACTTCACCTGAGGGGGAAATAGTATAGCTTTCATACCCTGCATCATTTGGAATTATAATTGGCTGGCCATCTAAACCACTTAGATAGTAGCCATCAGCATTTACCATCGTCCCTCCCTCATCAAGGTAAAAATTTCCTGCCCTCGTGAAGAAGTCATTTCCTGAGCCGTCGTTAACGACAAAATAACCGTCTCCTGAAATAGCTAAATCCAAATCTCTTCCGGTAGACTGAAGTGAGCCTTGAGTGGTAATCGTGTCAACAGATGAGAGCCCTCCGCCTAACCCGACCTGCTGAGGGTTGGTACCGCCCCTTCCTTCTGCTACAGGGGTACTGGCCCCGGCGAGCTGCTGGCTGACTAAATCGTTGAATGTTGCCCGCCCTTTTTTGTAACCGTACGTATTCACGTTTGCTATATTGTTTCCAATCACATCAAGTTTGGTTTGGAAATTTTTCATACCGCCTATACCTGAATATAAAGATCGAATCATATTGTTCGTTCTCCTTTCGCCCTTGCCTGTTAGTTAGCTGCTTCAGTCGGTCCGCAGCATACGGCTCCCTTACGGTCCGGCCGTTAATCATTTACAATAATCGCTCCGTTAATATTCGTAAAAACTTGTGAGGCTGCTTCTTCACGGTTCATGGCAGTGATGACTGTCCCGTTTTCGGCACTAATCACAAAAGCCGCTTCATTTGTTAGTACAAGCGAATCCTTAATGCCCCTTTGTTTCGCTTCTTTTATTTTTTGTCCTATCTCAACCCACGTGTCACTGGCGAGTTTAATATCCCGGTCAATCAATCTCTTTTCTGCATGTTTACTTATTTTCAGTTCCTGCTGTTTCTCAATGTTGTTTTCAAGCAGGTGTTTGAAATTCGGGCTGCCGGATTTTCCACTTTCAGTTTTTTTCACCGGCGGCTTTGGTAAAGGATGCTGCAGGTGATGGGGCATGATTTTCATATTCGTGGAAATCACCTTCTTTACATTTAGTCACGATTCGAAACTGACACTAGAGCCCCTGTCTGAACTTTAGTCGTTCCGTCTATAACGAGCTGGGCCTGTCCGTCCTTAAAAACAACTGAAGTCACCATTCCAGTCAGTATTTCTGATTCTTTTGGATTCCCTTGCTCATCTTTAGAAATGATTTTTTCCCACTCAATTTTCTTGCCTATCAGGTCACTATGGGAGACAAAATCACTTTTCCTGTGCAAATCCATAAATTTCTGGAGATTTTCATTCATATTAGTCATTTGTTCCAGGCTGGAAAACTGGGCCATTTGAGCAATAAACTCTTTATCTTCCATTGGATTTAACGGATCCTGATTTTGCAGCTGTGTTAAAAGCAGCTTTAAGAAGGCATCTTTATCAAGAGTGGGGCTGCCTGTACCTTTATCTTTTTTGTTTTGAATATGGTCGTGATAGTAAAGACTTTCTGTAGCCTGAATCATAGCCGGCATTCACTCCTCTCCTTAAACTTCTGTATTAAATGTCGCTTCTAAGAAATCGGAGAATTCTTCATTTTCCTGTTCCTCATCATCTTCAGAAGAGCCGTCGTTTCTTTGATTTTCCTCATACCTGTCTTTCCCTGTGCCTTCCCGTTCAGCGTCTTTTAAAGATTGCTGTGTGTGCTGTTGAGTAATTTCAATTTTATCCACTTGAATATTCTGGGCTTGAAAGGCATGGCGAAGCTGTGTCATCTGGCCTTCTATAAGGTCTCTCGCTGTTTTTGTGGTCGTCATAAGCGTCGCCGTCATAACTCCGTTAACCTGCTGAATAGTAACATCCATCCGTCCTAACGAAGCCGGGTGAAGTTTTAAGCTTAATTGCTGTACACCATTGGAAAGCTGCTGAAAAGCACTGCGCCCTAATAGATTATGAAACTGACGGATGACTTGCTCCTGTGATGCCCGGCCGGCTTCATTTTCTCCCGAAAGCATAGCCGTATGCTGGAACCTGGCTAACTGGCTGTTCGCCGTATCAGGCATTAATACTGGCATCTGCATTGTTTTTATTGAATTGGCTGGCTCTTTTTGATCTGCAGCAGGTGTATGAATTAAATATGGCAGTTCCAATGCACGCGCCGGATTTGCCGCTTGTTTTTTCCCTTGATAAGGGATCGCTATTAAGCCGCTCTCTTCTATTTTTGTCCGGGACAAAAACTTACCAAGCTGGTCTGCCAATTGGCTGAAAGCAGTATTTTTTTCCCTTTGCTTCAAATCCGGAAAATACGCTTCTGTAAGTTGCGTAATAACATGGAGAACTTTATCCCTGTTCCATTCTGTCTCCAACTGCTCTTTGTATGTAAATGCTGATATAAGAGCGAGCAGGTTAGCGGGAGTGCCTTCATCTTTCAAATCCTCTGTTAAACCTTCTAAAGATATGCGACGCTCAAAAAGAAGCTGAAAGTCTTCTGCCCATTGAACAGGTAAGCTGCTTAAAAGCTGTTTTATTTCCTTATTTTCGAGCATTTCCTCTGAAATAAAACTGTCCTCCAGAGGCAGTTGCTCTATCACCTTTAATATTTCTTTTATGTCATTTACGAGAGTCGCTGCTAGTTCCTCTAATTCACGGTAAGCAATTAACGATGGCGGGCCGTCGTTTTTTTTCGTATCCTTCAGGTACTCAATGTCCAGGTTTTCTTCTTCAGAAATAGAAGTCAGAAGTTGCAGAAATTCCTCTTCCAGCCCTTCTTCTTCTCGAGTTTCAGGGTGATTGCTCCCGTTATGAAAGACACTTGCTAATGGTACTATTGGTTTAAGTAGCGGCATTTCATCCATTTAGTCACCCCCCTTCAAGGGTTTAATTGGAAATCTGACTTAAGAGCTGTGCAGCAGATTCCGGTTCCACTCTGCTGAGTACCTCCGCCCGGTTATTCACCCTCATCATTCGCAGATAAGTCACAGCTTCTTCCTGGGGCAGTTCACTGATAATATCAGCTGCTTTAGAAGCTGTCATGCCTTCCAGAGTTTTCACAATATCAGTAAGGTCTGCTGTCACTTCTTCTATATCCTGAGATGCAATCTCATCTGTCTGCAGAGTAAGCAGTTCTTCTTCAAGGTCAGCCACCTCTTTTTCTTTTTCCTCAAGGCGGCTTTCCAACTGCCCAATTTGCTGAACATAGGACTCATTTTCATGCTCCAGTTGAGCAAGCTTTTCTTCTTCCGGCAGCTCTTCTTCCTGCTCATTTTCAATAAAAGGCATAAACCCGGCTGTCTTCTGAAAAGTTTCTCCTACATTAAAACCAAGGTAATAGAGTAAAACTACCGCTAAAATTACCGCAAAAGCAGCTGGAATAATAATGACCATAAAAAAAACCTGAAATTTATTCTGAGATTTTTCTGTTTGCTTATTCTCACTCATAGCATCACCTGATTTCATCGCCTGAGAAACTGTTGAACAGAAACGTCATCAAGGAATTTCGATTCTTGGCGCTTTTCTTCTTGCAAGAATTCACCCTGCTTAATTTCTTTCATCTTTTCGTATTTTTTCAGATCGATAGATTTATACATTAAATATTTTTCTTTTTCGTTCATATTCTTTCTGGCATGTTGAGTACTTAACTGCAACCTGTCAATTTCGCTTTGAAGATAACTGATAGTTTTCTCATTGAACTGGATTGCAGAAATGGATAATCCTACGGTCAATTTCCTTTCAATTTCTTCCATTAATTCTTCTTTTCTTTTTAAGAACTCATAGAGTTGAGCAGCTGTCTTTTTAAACTCTTTAACAGATTCCGTATAAGCCCGTTCCGCATCTCCTTTTTCGTGATCTTTAAGTTCCATCACTTTTTGAAGAGTAAATTGAAAACTCATCAGTTTCCTCCTTTACCAAACTGCTGCATCATCATGTTTGTGGTCTGATGGAAATCATGGCTGTCGTTGAGCCCTTGTTTAAGAAAGTCTAAAATGGCAGGGTATCTTTTTATCGCCTCATCAACTTCTTTATTTGTCCCTTTTTTGTAGGCGCCAATAGTTATTAAATCTTCTGACTCCCTGTATACGGCGAGCATATGCCTTATATAATCGGCTGTTTCTCTGTGGGAAACAGAGACAAGGTCGTTCATTACCCGGCTGATGCTTGTAAGGACATTGATGGCTGGAAACTGGCCCTTGTTGGCAAGTTTCCTGTCGAGAACGAGATGCCCGTCAAGAATTCCTCTCACACTGTCGGCGATCGGTTCATTCATGTCGTCTCCGTCAACAAGAACCGTATAAAAAGCAGTAATGGAGCCATTTTCATTCATTCCGCTCCTTTCGAGCAGGCGTGGCAGAAGAGCAAAGACTGACGGCGTATACCCTTTAGTAGTAGGAGGTTCACCTATTGCCAAGCCTACCTCTCTCTGAGCCATTGCTACCCTCGTGACAGAATCCATCATGAGAGTGACATTCAGCCCTTGATCACGGAAATATTCGCTGATTGCGGTAGCCGTCATCGCTCCTTTTATTCGCATTAATGCTGGCTGGTCGGAGGTGGCGACGACGACTATCGTATTTTTTAAGCCGTCTGAGCCGAGGTCACGTTCTATAAAATCCCTTACTTCTCTTCCTCGCTCCCCGATTAGAGCAATCACATTCAAATCAGCATCTGAATTTTTTGCGATCATGGCCATTAACGTACTTTTTCCAACTCCGCTACCCGCAAAAATCCCCATCCGCTGCCCTTTCCCGACAGTAAATAACCCGTCAATTGCTTTGACTCCCAAGCTTAAAGGCTCTTTAATTCTAGGCCGTTTCAATGGGTTTGGGGGAGGATTATCTGTCGAAAAAGCCTGTAGCCCTTCTTTAGATCCTGCCTCATCAAAAGGACGCCCTAAACTGTCCACCACACTGCCGATCATGCCTGCCCCTACTTTTATCTGGAGCGAATGGTTTTGACTTTCCACTAAACTTCCAGGAGCTATCTCATCAACTCTGTCATAAGGCATAAGCAGAACATTCTGTTCCCTGAATCCCACTACTTCCGCAAGAATTGCTCTTTTTTGGCCGTTCCCTACGATAATTGAACACAGATCACCAACTGATGTCTGGGGGCCTTTTGACTCAATCATCAGGCCAACAACCTGCGTGACTTTTCCATAATGCTTATAGGGAGATATAGAGTGAATGTGAGAAAGCAATCGCTCAATGCTCATTGGCGGCTCCTTCTTTCAGCTTTTCGAAAAGTATTCTTTTCATTTCCCTCAATTGACTGTCCACTGACGCATCAATCTGTCCATAAGGCGTTTCTATCACACAGCCCATTTTCTCCAATGAACTGTCCGGAAAAATGAGTAACTCCCTCGTATGCAGGGCTATACCTTCAAGCTCTTTCTTATGCTGGAGGGTGGCTTCATACCATTCAGGGTGAACATAAATCTTAACTTCTTCTTGTTCACGCACTTCCGTGACCGCTTCTTTAATAAGATTTGCCCAAGCGGATTCATCATTGCGAACAGTATGGGAAATAATTTTTTCTGCCAGATTAATCGCAAAATTCAGCATGACAGGTTCTGATTCAGCAAGCTTCCTGCAGTAATCTTCTTTTGCATTAAGGACCACTTGCCGGGCTTCTGAAATATAGGATTCATACTCTGCTTTCGCTTTTTCAGCTCCATCACAAAAGCCTTGATTAAACCCTTCTTCTGCTGTCTGTCTGTAAAGCTGCTCAGATTCTTCCTGGATTCTGTTCTTTTCCTCATTCATTGCCTTATGCCACTCGTCTTTTTGTATCTCCAGTTCTTTTTTTAACCGTGCAAGTTCATCTTTTTTATTTGAAACAATTTCAAGTTGTTCTTTATAGTGAAAATGATGCTCAGCTGATTGATTAGCCGTTGTATTATTATTGGCGGTACTTCTTTTTTCGTGAATAAATGGTGCAATTTCGCGAATCCGTATTGTCTTGCCGGATTGTTCTCCACTTGCAGAGGAGGATTTAATAATTTTAGACAATAATATCATCTCCTCCACCGCGGGCGATGACAATTTCGCCTGCTTCTTCAAGACGGCGGATCACAGCTACGATTCTCGTCTGTGCTTCTTCGACATCTTTCAGGCGGACTGGCCCCATAAATTCCATTTCTTCCTTGAATGTTTCTGACATACGCTGAGACATATTATTAAAGAGAATTTCTTTCACTTCGTCACTTGCGACTTTTAATGCAAGCTGCAGGTCTTCATTTTCGACATCCCTGATGACACGCTGAATAGAACGGTTGTCCAGCGTCACAATATCTTCAAACACAAACATTCTTTTCTTAATTTCTTCTGCCAGTTCAGGATCCTGGATCTCGAGAGAATCGAGAATCGTTCTCTCAGTACTCCGGTCCACACTGTTTAAGACTTCCACCACAGACTCAATCCCGCCAGCCTGTGTATAATCCTGTGTGACTGTGGCAGAGAGTTTCCTTTCAAGAATACTCTCCACTTCATTAACGATTTCAGGAGAGGTGCTGTCCATCAGGGCAATCCTCTTAGCGACATCGGCCTGCACTTCCTGTGATAATGAAGATAAAATCTGGCCTGACTGCTCACTGTCCAGATAGGACAATATAAGCGCAATTGTCTGCGGGTGTTCATTTTGTATAAAATTAAAGATTTGCCCAGCTTCGGCCTTTCTTGCAAAATCAAACGGCCTGACTTGCAGAGTAGAAGTCAGCCTGTTTATAATCTCCATCGCTTCATCGGCTCCCAGGGCTTTTTCCAATACATCTTTTGCATATCCGATTCCGCCCTGAGTGATATATTCCTGCGCAACAGCCAGCTGATGAAACTGATTAATAATCTCTTCTTTTGTGTCCTGTTCAACTTTTTTTACGCTGGCAATTTCCAAAGTCAGCTTTTCAATCTCTTCTTCGGACAGATGTTTATAAACTCTTGCAGAGACATCCGGACCTAAAGAGATTAATAAAATGGCTGCCTTTTCTTTGCCAGTGAGTCCTTTTCGTTTCGCCACTCTTTGTTCCTCCTTTTAGTCCTCTGACAGCCACGTACGAACGAGTTTGGAAAATTCTTCAGGTTTATCTTTAGCTAATTTTTCCAGTTGTTGCCGGCGGGCTCTCTCTTCTGTATCCGGCTCTTCATCAATTGGAGGAAAATCATACCCGGACTGTTTACTGATAGAAAATTCCTCTGTTTCGTCTGTACTGTTCCGCTTACGCAGCAACAGAACACCAAGGATTATAACTGCGAGTGCCAGTGCGCCTGCAATGTAATACCAATAAGGCGTATTTGAAGCAGGCTCTTCAAATTCCACTTTTCCAAAGAAAGGCTGAGAAGAGACATAAATCCTGCTTTCAACTTCATCATTGTCCCAATCAGCTGTTAACTCTGCATCAATTGAGGTTCTGACTACCTGCCCTAAAATCTGTTGAATATCATTAAGTCTGTCTTGCGGAAGAGAAGCCGGATTTTCAGGATCAGGGGGCTCTACCATCACCTGTATACCTATATCTCTGATCTGGTAAGGACTTTTTACGATCTCCCTGGAGATCCGGTTCACTTCATTATTAATTCGTTCTTCAATACGCTCATAATCTCCCTGACCGCCTGCACCTGCTCCAGGATATCCAGGTATGTCAGTTTCACCTGTTCCTGCCACTCCGCCTTCTTCCATCTCTTCACCTTCGTACGTTTCAGTAATTCTTTCCACACTAACAGCAAGGCCCTCCATTGTTTCATCATCTACCGGTTCTATTAATTCTTCATGCCTGTTCTCCTGAGTGAAATCAAGATCCGTAGAAATGGATACAAGCACCTTATCAGGACCTACCATCGTCCCAAGCATTTGCTGCAAATCCCGTTGAATGTCTCGTTCAATATCTTTTTGGATTTTCCGCTGCTGTTCGTAAACGGATAAGGCTGAATTCCCCATGGAAGGCTGTTCCTGCAACTCCAAATACCTGGACATCTGGTCCATAATAACGATATTTTCAATCGGTAACTTAGGAACACTCCGCGAAATAAGATGGTACATTGATCTGATTTGATTCTCATCCAGCGAAACACCGGCTTGTAAATTTAGAAGCACGGAGGCGGTTGCTTCATCTGGTTCATCACCAAGCCAAATGCTTTCTTCTGGCATCGTTATCATAACCTGGGAGTTTTGGACGCCGTCAACATTTCTAATTAAATCTTCCAATGAAGTTTGAATCGCTGCTCTTTCAAGAAGCTGGAATTCACTGTCTGTTGTCCCGAACCCCATATTATCTCTGAATGTGGAATAATCTATTCTGCCCGTCTGGGGAATGCCTTCTGCAGCCAGGCTCACTTTTAACTCATTTACCATCCCCTCAGGAACTGAGATAGACGTGCCGTCACTGCTGATTTCATTAGAAACCCCTCGGCTGTCAAGCGTTGCTTTAATTTCCCCGGTTTCCTGAACCGTTAAATTGGAATATAAAGGAACGTAATTTGTACGGGACCCCGTCCAGGTAAATAACAGGAGCAAGACTAAGAATAAAGCGATTGAGGCAGTAAGCAATCCCTTCTGTTTCTTTGTTCTCGATTGCCAAAATTCAGTTGTTTTCGTCTTATATTCCATCAGTTTTTCGTTCATGTTTCCTCCCACACTGCCTGTACATCCTGTACATTAATGGACAACCCGTTGAATGGCGTTATCCTGTTAATTTTTATTTATGTATTAAAATATTCCGTCGAATTACCGATAATTATGTTTAGACCCCCAAAAATACTCAGCCTTTCACGAATGACCTATTGAATAGGGTGGATCTGTTTTTTATAAACGAGAAAATTTACACTTGCATTCTCATCATTTCCTGGTAGGCCTCTATTGCTTTATTACGTACTTCAGTGGCTGTCTGTAACGTTACAGAGGCTTTTTCAGCAGTGATCATAACGTCGTGCAGGTCAACTTGTTCCCCTCGGGCGACTTTCTCTGTCATAACTCGGGAAGCGGTTTGAGCCTGATTAATGTCTGTAATGGCTGTATTTAACCACGACTTGAACGTCTTCTGAGCTTCATGGGGAGTCACTTTCCCTGTAAATCCCTGCGACTGAGGCTGCATGATCGTTCTTATGTGCTGAGTTCCGTTTATTTCCATGATTTCCTCCTGAATGGCGTCTTATCTGCCTATTTCTAAAGCTTTCAATAATAAATTTTTATGGGCATCTACTGCCGTCACATTCGCCTCATAAGATCTGGTGGCACTCATTAAATCCACCATTTCCTTTAACGGATCAACGTTAGGCAGTTCTACATAACCATCTTCGTTTGCATCAGGGTGACCAGGCTGGTACACCTGCCTGAACGGTGTCTGGTCTTCAATAATTCGTCCAATTTTTACACCTTGCCCTATTTCTCCATTTCCGCTCATAGCTTTGTGAAGGTGTGACTTAAAGCCTGACGAGTTATTAGGCTGCATTGTTACCATTTTTCTCCTGTAAGGCTCCCACTCGCCATCTACCACTCGTCCTCTTGTTGAATCTGCATTGGACATATTTCCCGATACGACATCCATACGGAAACGCTGTGCTGTTAAAGCAGAAGATGAAATGTTGAATCCGTGAAACATAAGTTGTTACCTCCCTTGTCCAAGAACTGTCCTGACACTATTGAACCGGCCGTTCAGTCTGTCTATCAGAGTATTATAATATATCTGATTTTTGGCTAATTCGCTCATCTCATGGTCAATGTCAACATTATTACCGTTATGATTGAACATAGTATTATTCCGGGTTACAACAGCGGCTGAATCGTCAGAGGGCTTCCCTCCAAATTCGAGGTGCCGTCTATCGGTCTTCAATGCTTTCAGCTGCCCTTCCTGAGCACGGTTCAATTCATGGGAAAAAACTGTCTTTTTAGCTTTATAGTTCGGTGTATCTGCATTAGCGATATTCTGGGAGATCGTGTTTTGCCTTGTCATCGAAGAGGACAGAGCAGTTTCCAATAATTGAGTCGTAGGGTTTTGAAGCAAATCCATTCCTATTCCCCCTTTTGTAAAAAATAAACTATCCAACTTATAACCTCTGCCTTAAGTGCTACTGCCGAGAATTATTTTATATAATAAACTAACTTTTGTCTAACGTTCTCAGAAATTGTATTAATTTAGATAAGAAAGACCTAATTAGTCAAATATTATATCCTTCCAAAAGACACAGTTATGTAAACCGACGTAATGTGACAAATATTTCATGAAAGCTAACAATTGCACTTTACCACATTTCTACATATTTCTGCGTGTGTTTCTCAAACTTTTTGTGAAAACCTAAAAAAAGAAGACTAATGAACCATTAGTCTTCTTTCTAAAGTAGTTAAATTGTTGATCAGTAATTAGTGTTTATGCTTTTCCAGTTCTACAAGGAATTTATTGTTTAGCACTTTGATATAAGTGCCTTTCATACCTAATGATCTGGACTCAATGACACCGGCACTTTCAAGTTTTCTCAGAGCATTGACGATCACTGAGCGGGTAATTCCTACTCTGTCTGCTATTTTACTCGCAACAAGCAGCCCTTCATTTCCTTCTAATTCTTCGAAAATATGATCAACTGCTTCCAATTCGCTGTATGATAGTGAACTGATAGCCATCTGAACAACTGCCTTGCTTCTTGCCTCCTGTTCGATCTCTTCAGCTTTTTCATGAAGAATCTCCATACCTACTACAGTTGCCCCGTACTCAGCAAGAATAAGATCATCGTTATCAAATGATTCATCCAGCCTTGCCAGAATTAGCGTGCCTAAACGCTGTCCTCCTCCTTGTACAGGTACTACTGTCGTGAGACCATTGGCAAAAAGGTCTTTATTCTCAACCGGGAAAGCTGTAAACTCACTGTTTATATCCAGGTTGGAGGACGTTTCTTCGATCTTAAACAACCCTGATGTATATTCTTCAGGAAACTGTCTCTCCTCAAGCATTTGCTGCATTCGGGAATTCTCAATTTCCTGTTTAATTGAATAACCAAGTAATTTTCCGCGGCGGCTGACGATAAAAATGTTTGCTTCGATGACATCTCTTAATGTGACAGCCATATCTTTAAAATTAACTGACTGGCCCGCACTTTTCTGCAGTAATTCATTAATTTTCCTTGTTTTAGTTAATAGGTCCATCATACTTCCTCCTGTGTTATAAAATATATTGGCTCAAGTCGCGATTTTTCGCTACATCCTGCAACTTTTCTTCTACATATTCAGGTGTAATCGTTATTTCTTCCATTGTTATTTCAGAAGCTTCAAACGATAAATCTTCCAGTAATTTTTCTAAAATGGTGTGGAGCCTTCGCGCACCAATGTTCTCAGTTTCTTCGTTCACTTCTGTGGCAATTTCTGCTATCCTGCGAATAGCATCGTCAGAAAATTTCAATTTTATTCCTTCTACTTCCAATAAAGCCTGGTATTGCTTGGCAAGAGCGTGTTTCGGTTCTACAAGTATTCTCACAAAGTCCTCTACAGTCAGGCTGTTAAGTTCAACTCGAATCGGAAACCTCCCTTGCAATTCAGGGATCAAATCAGATGGTTTGGAAAAGTGAAACGCACCTGCGGCGACGAAAAGCATATGATCGGTTTTGACAGGCCCGTACTTAGTCATCACAGTAGAACCTTCCACTATCGGCAGGATGTCCCTCTGAACCCCTTCTCTAGATACATCGGCAGATTGCTGCTGATTTTTACCTGCAACTTTATCAATTTCGTCAATGAAGATTATTCCCAATTGTTCCGCTTTTGAAACAGCTTCCTGTGTGACCTCATCCATATCAATGAGTTTCTGGGCTTCATCCTCGGTCAGTACTTTCCTCGCTTCTTTCACACGAAGCTTTCGGCGTTTTTTTCTTTTAGGCATCATATTCCCCAGCATGTCCTGCATATTCATACCCATCTGTTCCATCCCTGACCCCTGGAACATATCGGTGAAATTCGCCTGCTGTTCATCTACTTCAATCGTAACTTCCTCGTTTTCCAATTCTCCGGCTGCCAATTTTTGGCTGACTTGCCTTCGTTTGTCTCTAATCGAACTGTCCTGACTAGTCTCTTCTTCCTCCTGGTCAGTTTCGCCCTGGTTTCCTTGGAAAAGCATTTCAAATGGATTGCGGTAAGCAGTTTCTTTCTTTTGGGAAGGCACAAGTAATTCGACAAGACGGTAATTAGCATTCTGTTCTGCCCGTTCTTTCACTTTGGACATTCTTTCTTCTTTAACAATCCTGATAGCCGTTTCAATTAAGTCCCTGACCATCGACTCTACGTCCCGGCCTACGTAACCTACTTCGGTAAATTTGGTAGCCTCTACTTTAACAAAGGGAGCCCCTACTAATTTAGCAAGCCTTCTGGCAATTTCAGTTTTACCTACACCCGTAGGCCCGATCATTAAAATATTCTTAGGGGTAATTTCATCTCTTAAAGCATCATCTAGCAAGCTGCGCCGATATCTGTTCCTTAAAGCAACAGCTACTGACTTTTTCGCTTTAGTCTGACCAACAATTGACTGATCCAGCCTTTCAACAATTTGTTTAGGGGTTAACAATGAACTCATTTACATCCCTCACTTATTCGCTCATCTTTTAGTAAAATATCTTTTAATCCTCTGATAATTCTTCGACAATAATTTGGTGATTCGTGTACACACAAATATCTGCCGCAGTTTTCAGACTCGCTTCAGCAATTTCTTTTGCTTCTAAATGCGGCGCGTGTTTTTTCAAAGCACGTCCGGCCGATAACGCATAATTCCCCCCGGAACCTATGGCTAAGATACCATCATCCGGCTCTATAACTTCCCCTGTCCCGGCAATCAGGTACAGGTTTGTTCGGTCCATCACAATAAGCATTGCTTCCAGTTTACGGAGCACTCTGTCACTTCGCCAGTCTTTAGCCAGTTCCACAGCTGCCCGCTGGAGATTTCCTCCGTATTCTTCAAGCTTCGTTTCAAATTTCTCATACAGCGTAAATGCGTCAGCCACCGATCCGGCAAAACCAGCGATAACTTTCCCTCTGTAAAGTCTACGAACTTTCCTGGCAGAATGTTTCATTACCACCGCATTTCCAAACGTGACCTGCCCGTCACCTGCGATAGCAGACTTACCATTATGCTGTACAGCAAAAATTGTGGTTCCTTTAATTTGATCCATTTGTTCACCTCTTTACTAACAGTTGTAGGTCAAGCCCTCGGATGTGTATTTCTGTAAACTTCCCGCAAACGGTCTTTTGTTACATGCGTATATATTTGTGTGGCAGAAAGGTCACTGTGGCCGAGAAGTTCCTGAACAGTCCTTAAATCAGCCCCCTCATTTAATAAATGCGTTGCAAATGTGTGACGGAGCACGTGCGGGCTTATCCGTGACGAGATGGCTGCATCATCAACCAGTTTATTTAATATTTTCCTTATACTCCGATCGTTTAAACAACGCCCACGGTAACTGAGAAAAATGGCCTGGGCCGGTTCTTTAGCAGCCTTTAACAGCTTTGGCCTGCTTTCAGTAAGATAAACGTGCAAAGCCTCCATAGCATAACTGCCGATCGGCACATACCTTTCTTTCCTTCCTTTCCCTTTAACCAGAATCGTGCCCAGTTCTTCATCATAATCAGCCAGGTTTAATCCAGTACATTCGCTCACTCTGATCCCAGTTCCGTAAAGAACTTCTACTAACGCGCGATTCCTTATTCCAAGGGGGGTCTCCGTATCAATTGAATCAAAGATAGACTGCATTTCATTCTCATAAAAAAAAGATGGCAGGCGTTTTTCAATTTTTGGCGTCGTTACCATCTGGAAAGGATTATCCTTCACCAAACCTTCCCGAGTGAGAAATGACCAGAATGACCTTAACGATGAGAGCTTTCTAGCTACTGTTGTCCGGGCATAGGAAGAAGAATGAAGTTCAGTTAAATACTCTCTGATATCTGCATACGAAACAGCAGCGATTGATTTTCTCAAATGCTGCTCTGAAAACTCACAGAAATCATGCAGGTCTTTTTTATAATTTTTAATCGTGTGCACAGATGCGCGTTTTTCAATTTGCAAGTATTCTGTAAACAATTTGATCCATTGGTCAATCATTGGTCTTCACCTTTTTATTCAACTTTAAGAGCTACTAAATCTTATCACAGTTTAGTAGCTCTTTCAATAAACTTTGCTCTTTTTTCATACAATTCTGAATTGTTGCCAATATACATCCAATTTTTTTGGAGAGGCATTGTTTTAAGCCTGCAGATTAATTTTAGGTCGGTAAAAATAAACCTAATTTCTTTCTTCTTTATAGTCGCATTCTGTACACTGCACATGAATGCCCTTTTTGGATTTTTTCTCCACAAGAAGATTTTCACATTTCGGGCACGGGCGGGCGATCGGTTTATCCCAAGAGATAAAATCACATTCAGGATAGCGGTCACACCCGTAAAACAGCCGCCTCTTTTTACTTTTACGTTCAACGATATTGCCTTCTTTACACTTTGGACAGTTGACACCAATTTCTTTCATAATGGCTTTTGTATTACGGCAATTAGGAAAATTTGAACAAGCCATAAACTTACCGTAACGTCCCATTTTGAAGACCATTTCATGGCCGCACTTCTCGCAGTCTTCCCCTGCCGGTTCGTCTTTAATTTCCACTTCTTCCATTTCTTCTTCAGCGGTCTTCAGACGTTTTTCAAAATCATTGTAGAACCGGTCGATAATTTCAACCCAGTCCTGCTCGCCTTCTTCAACGGAATCAAGGCTCGATTCCATTTCCGCAGTAAATTCAACATTGAGTATTTCTGGAAAAAACTCTTCAATTAGTTCCAGTACAATTTCACCCAGTTCTGTCGGTATAAAACGCTTATCCTCGAGAGCAACGTAACCGCGCCGCTGAATTGTATCCAATGTAGGTGCATAAGTAGAAGGACGGCCTATACCGAGCTCTTCCATTGTTCTTACCAGCCTGGCCTCTGTGTAGCGCGGAGGCGGCTGTGTAAAGTGCTGGTTAGGTTCTATTTTTTCGGATATTGTGCTGTCTCCCTCTTCCATTGCAGGGAGAAGGCGGTCCTTTTCTTCTTTACCTTCATCGTTTCCTTCAATGTAAACTTTCATAAAACCGGCAAATTTAAGTTTAGAGCCGTTGGCACGGAACATGACACCGTTATTAGTCAGGTCTACGGCCATCGTATCCATAACAGCAGGTGCCATCTGGCTGGCAACCATCCGTTCCCATATCAGCTTATACAGTCTGTACTGGTCTCTGCTTAAATAGGATTTTACAGCTTTAGGGTCTTTCATAACTGACGTTGGTCTTACAGCTTCATGCGCATCCTGCGAATTGGAGCTCTGTTTGGATTTGGATTTGGATGTATTATGGTACTCCTTGCCGTAATGGGTTTCGATATAATCTTTCGCTTCAACTTTGGCAGTATCAGAAAGACGCGTGGAATCTGTTCTCATATATGTGATCAGACCTACAGTTCCTGATTTCCCAAGGTCAATCCCTTCATAAAGCTGCTGTGCCAGCATCATTGTCTTCTTAGCTCTAAAGTTGAGTTTCCTTGCTGCTTCCTGTTGAAGAGAGGAAGTCGTAAAAGGGACGACCGGATTTCGTTTCCGTTCTGTCTTTTTTACTTTATCAATTTTAAATGTTTGTCCTTTAATTTGTTTAAGGACCTGATCAACATCGTCTTTCGTCTTTAAGTCTGTTTTCTTGCCATTTACAGACATAAACTTAGCTTCAAACGGCTGATCATCTTTTTTCATTTTAGCTGTTACTGACCAGTATTCTTCAGGTTTAAAGGCTTTAATCTCATTTTCCCTGTCAATGATCATTTTAACAGCCACAGATTGAACACGGCCAGCGCTTAGTCCTTTCTTAACTTTCTTCCACAGTAACGGACTGATGTTATAACCTACCAGCCGGTCAAGCACACGGCGGGCCTGCTGGGCGTCAACTAAGTGTGTATTAATGGTTCTCGGGTGTTTAAACGAATCTTTAATTGCCTGTTTCGTAATTTCATTAAATACAACACGGCATTCGGAATTTTTATCAATATTTAAACTGTCTGCCAAATGCCAGGCTATTGCTTCCCCTTCTCTGTCGGGGTCAGCCGCCAGATATACTCTTTTAGCTTTTTTAGCTGCTTGTTTTAATTCTTTCAAAATCGGGCCTTTCCCGCGAATAGTTATATACTTAGGTGTATAGTTTTGTTCCACGTCTACTCCCATCTGACTTTTCGGCAGGTCAATCACATGACCCATTGACGCTTTAACGGAATATTTTTTACCTAAATATTTTCCAATTGTTTTTGCTTTAGCGGGAGATTCCACGATTACTAAGTAATCGGACATACTTCCGTTCATCCCCTTCAGAGGTAAATTAAATCTTCCCTATTATTAAACACTATTTTGTAGTTTGTCAAACATTCTTTTTATTCACACACTTTTGGTATTTAATGTTAAATGTTTTTTAATGCTCTGTAAAGCCTGTCCTAAAGGCAGGTTTTTGTTTTATTCATTTTATTGACACATTTCTGCTTTTTTAATATAAAAAGTTTTTTAATTAGTTTGAAAGCACTTTCTATACAATAACATAAGAATGAACAGAATACATACTGACTGCTTAAATATACTCTTCTAAAATGTCTTCAGGTTTAAGGATCGGTTTAGCTCCTTGCTGAATTAAGTAATTCGTTCCGGCAGATTCAGAGTGGGATATTCTCCCAGGGAGAGCAAACACATCTCTTCCTTGCTGGATTGCGCAATCTGCCGTAATTAGTGATCCGCTTTTTTGTTTTGCTTCTATTATAAATGAGGCTTGGGACAAACCGCTTATTATTCTGTTACGGGCAGGGAACTGCCATCTGTTTGGTTTAACGTAGGGAGGATATTCCGTAAGAATTAACTGATTTTTTTCAAGTGTTTCTTTTAAGGCTTTTAAACTGGAGGGGTATAAATGATCGACCCCGTATGCTAACACCGCGATAGTCAAGCCATTTTCCTTCAAAGTAAGACTGTGGGCCATTGAATCAACACCTAATGCCATCCCGCTTACAATGGTTAAAGGATATTTAATGGCTTTTGTAAGCACAGAAGCCATTTCATTTATTGCATACTGGGAAGGATGCCTCGTTCCTACTACGCTGAGACGTAAAGGCGGGTTGAGAATGCGGGGGTGCCCCTTATAATAGAGAATCGAGGGCGGATCGTATATTTCTTTTAACAGGGCGGGGTATTTAGGATCATAAATATCTAAATAGCCGATGCCCTTTTCATAAAATTCGTGTTTTAAATAATTTACTTGCACTTTTGTTAGATTATCATATACCTCTGCTGCGAACTTATCTGATTTTGGGAAAAGTCTTAAGAATTCTGTTTTGCCCATTTTATAAACGGCTTCTAAAGAAGCGTCTCTGTCTAAACACTTTTTAACGAGAGAGTAACTGCCAAAAGAAGAATAGTGGAGATGGAGGAGACGGTCAGAAAGACTTTGAGGAATAAACAAAAAGCATGTTCCTTTCTATATTTAGTTTTAAGAACTCAAAAGATTTTATTACTGGATATTTTATTAAGAGGCTTTTAAAAATTTATGCGGATTTAAACACTCATGGGTGATTGGAGCGGAAAGTGGTCTGGAGCGAACATCAGCAGAAGAGTTTAACACAGAGATCCATAAGAGGGAAATGCAAAGAGGAAAGGTAGAAGAAAGTCTCAAAAGGTCCGTGCCTTTTGAGACTTCTTAAATCATTTAACTATTTAAACTTCGTGTGTCACACATTTCTCAAGTAAGTTATTCTCTTTAAGAGCGGAGATCAGTGTTTCACCCATTACGGCAGGTGTTTCAGCTACTTTTACGCCTGCTGCATTTAATGTTTTGATCTTTTCATCTGCCGTACCTTTGCCTCCGGAGATGATAGCGCCGGCATGGCCCATACGCTTCCCTGGAGGTGCTGTCTGTCCGCCGATAAAGCCGACAACAGGCTTGGTCATATTCTCTTTAATCCAGTCAGCAGCTTCTTCTTCAGCCGTACCTCCGATTTCACCAATCATGATGACTGCATATGTGTCCGGATCTTCATTGAATTGCTTCAATACATCTATAAAATCTGTGCCGTTAACAGGGTCCCCGCCGATTCCAACTGCTGTGGACTGGCCGATTCCTTTTGTTGACAGCTGATGTACCGCCTCATAAGTGAGAGTACCGGAACGGGAGACTACCCCGACGTGGCCTTTCTTATGGATATACCCAGGCATAATACCGATTTTACATTCTTCCGGTGTAATGACTCCCGGGCAGTTAGGACCGACCAGACGGGTCTTTTTCCCTTCCATATACCGCTTTACTTTAATCATATCAACGACAGGAATACCTTCTGTAATAGTAATCACAAGGTCTACTCCTGCATCCGTCGCTTCCATAATCGCATCGGCAGCAAACGGTGGCGGAACATAGATTACTGAAGCATTCGCGCCTGTTTTCGCCACAGCTTCAGAAACAGTGTCAAATACAGGAATGCCTTCTACTTCTGTTCCACCTTTTCCAGGTGTGACGCCGCCTACAATTTTAGTGCCATATTCAACAGCTTGTTTTGTATGGAATAAACCCGTTGCGCCGGTAATTCCCTGAACAATGACTTTCGTATCTTTATTGATCAAGATGCTCATTCATATCCCGCCTTTCTTACGCTTTTACAAGTGAAACGATTTTTTCTGCTCCGTCAGCCATAGAATCTGCAGCAGTAATATTTAAACCGGACTCTTCAAGAATTTGTTTGCCCAGTTCCACATTTGTTCCTTCGAGACGGACAACCAGAGGAATCTCCAGGCCGACTT
The DNA here is from genome assembly GCF_900111295.1 of Salipaludibacillus aurantiacus. Taxonomy (GTDB): domain Bacteria; phylum Bacillota; class Bacilli; order Bacillales; family Salisediminibacteriaceae; genus Salipaludibacillus; species Salipaludibacillus aurantiacus. The sequence goes on from NZ_FOGT01000002.1 coordinate 270,672, forward strand.
GTTTAGTTGCTGCTACAACACCATCTGCTATTACGTCGCACTTCATAATTCCACCAAAGATATTCACGTAGATCCCTTTAACGTTTTTGTCAGATAAAATAATCTTAAATGCTTCAGTAACTTTTTCTTTTGTGGCGCCGCCCCCAACATCAAGGAAGTTTGCCGGATCACCTTTGTAATGCTTAATGATATCCATTGTAGACATAGCAAGTCCTGCGCCATTAACCATACAACCGATATTTCCGTCAAGGGAAATATAGCTTAAGTCATACTTAGAGGCTTCAATTTCCTTTGGATCCTCTTCATCAAGGTCCCGGTATTCGATGATGTCTTTCTGCCTGAACAGAGCATTGGAATCGAAGTTCAGCTTGGCGTCAAGAGCCATAACTTTTCCGTCTCCAGTTGTTACAAGCGGGTTAATTTCCGCAATAGAGCAGTCTTTGTCGGCAAAAACTTTATACAGCCCCATCATAAATTTAACAGCTTCTTTTAATAAGTCTTTTGGAATATTGATATTGAATGCCAGCCTTCTTGCCTGGTATGGCATTAATCCGGTAACCGGATCGATCACTTCTTTAAAAATTTTCTCAGGTGTCTCAGCTGCTACTTCTTCAATTTCCGTTCCTCCCTCTTCAGAAGCCATCATTACGATACGGGAGGTCGCGCGGTCTACCACAAGGCCTACGTAATATTCCTGTTTAATATCGCAGCCTTCTTCAATTAATAACCGTTTTACTTCTTTTCCTTCAGGGCCAGTCTGATGAGTGACAAGCGTCTTGCCTAATATCTCATCAGCGTATGTACGAACCTCATCCAGGTTCTTTGCCACCTTTACTCCTCCGGCCTTTCCCCGACCACCTGCGTGGATTTGGGCCTTGACAACGTTTACATCTGTCCCTAAAGATTTAGCTGCTTCTACAGCTTCATCAACTGAATAAGCAACCTTTCCATTGGGGACAGCAACGCCGTATTTTCTCAACAACTCTTTACCTTGATACTCATGGATATTCATAGCCATCCTCCTTACTGAGTCAAAATGATATCTTTTTTACCGCGCAGACATGTACGCTACGCATTTCACAAACCCTTTTATTAGAATACAAAATCTAGTAAAAGGAAAGTGAGAAAGACAGTTTTTATTTCCTTCGTCTTTTCACACAATATCTATTTTACTATACATTCCGACAATTTTGTGAATATTACACGTAAAAATTTAAATTTAATGTTAAAAACTCTGAATATATAAATATGACAAGTAAAAGGTTCCGGTAATTTCATATTTTTCCAGACATAATTACCACCTGAATCGGTGATAGCAGGGGTTGATTTGCCATCCATTTACTCGCTTTCCGCGGGCGAACCGCGAGCCTCCTCGAACTCCACTCCGTTTCGTTCTGCGGGGTCCCGCCTGGCTCGCTTTTCCCGCAGGAGTCTCGTAAATTCCTGTCATATCACCGGTACTCTTATGTAAGACTGTTTCAATCGAAGGAGTGAAAGGCGGCGAAAAGCAACGGCGGAAGACCCCACAGGGAGCGTGTTTTTGCGAATGAGGAGGCTGAAGCGTTGCCCGCGGAAAGCGTCGTCAGTATCGGATTCGAGTGATTACCCCAACTAACCAATAAACTAAAGTCTATAGAATATATAAAAAATTATTTGGTTCATCAAGGATTCAGGGTACCAGAAAAACCTGGATAAAAACACAGGTTTTACCGGCGGCGCTCCTTTTTATCTTTACTCTTTTTCTTAGAAAGAAGTTTAGTTAATAAATGAATATCCGCTTGCTTTTTCAACTGGTCCTGAGAGTAAAAAATACCGAACTCGTGTGCAATCTCTTCTCTGTAATGATCCAGATACTTGTCTATTTCAGGCACAATTAACGGCGATTGTTTTTTCATATGCAATGACCTCCTTACAGAGTAGGATGGCCAGTTAAAGTCTTTCTCATGCGCCAGGCTTATTACTTATCTGTCTTTTCACGATCTACATAATATATAAAGGCAAACACTTCAGCGACCACTTCATATAAACTTTCAGGAATTCGCTCATTTATTTCCAGTTGGGATAAGAGAGCAACTAGAGAAGGGTCTTCCTGGACAGGTATACCGTTTTCTTCAGCTGTGTACCCTTTTCCTTTCGCTTTAATCTGAGGCGCTGAATCCTTTTTTTCATCGTAGCCCATGGCTACAGCTCGTTTCTGTTTAAGCCTGGTGTGACCCGTTTTATAAAAGTCGTCAGTCATATTTTAATGTCCACCCCATTGTACCCGTACTCAAATGAATTAACATGCATAGCAGGAGTGCTCCTGTTCCCCTCTTTTTCTTTCGCCTTTTCCCATTTGATTACGGACAGCTGATAATTATAAGATGCAAGCTTTTCTTTCAGTAATGGAAACCAGACGCTTTGTATCGAGGCTGGTTTTGAGCTTTCGTTATATACCGTTAAGGCCATGATCCTGTTTTGTATTTGTACATCAATTAAAGTATGCCTTAACGTTTCCAATTCTAAATAAAACAGGATACGGCAGTGGGATTCGTCCACTGTTCCGTCATTCTTTTCTCTTCCTTGCCACTGCAAGGTCAAATCCGTATATTTTTCGGACAATTTAACAGGTATTTGAAAAACAGTATGCTGAACAGGCCCTTGCTGTTCTGAAGAGAGAAGCTGATAAGCAGTAAGGCGCTGAAGCAGAAAATCCGCCTGCTCACGGGTCCCCTGCGGAAGACCGTGGCTCTGATTAAGAAACTGTATTAACTTGGCTTTTAAAGTATTTAGTTCCTCTTGATTAAGCTGCCCACTTCTTATATTATTTTCATGCTGCAGGCCGAGCTGGTTCAGAAACGCTTTTAAAGGGTGTTGCGTTTGCCCTTCATTTAATAACTTACCATTGCCTGAATGATTATCGCGGATTAACTGCCAGATTCCTTTTGTGCTGTCTTCAGGTTCAGAAGCCAGCCACTGGGACAGACGGGTTACAATAGAGCTGGCGGAAGCCTGAGGATTTATTAAAGTAAGAAGCTGGGTGACAGAATGAAGCGGAGCGCCTCTCAGGGAATCAGTCAAGTAGGAAAACAAAAGTTTAGGATCCATATTTTTCAGAGGCAAAGCTGTTTGGCGGCTTTTAAATAAACCAGGCCATAATTTACCGGACATATTTTCATTTGCAGGATTGAGAACTGTTTCTTTAAACGAGGTGAAAAACCGTATGGAAGAATCTAAACTGTTAATTAAACCAGTTTCTTTTAAAACCTTAATAGCCGCTTCCTGAAGCTCTTCATCCTTTCCAGTTAAATGCTTAAAAATAACAAAAATGTCACCTTCTCCAAAGCCGCTAAAACGCCCGGATATATTTGCAAGAATGTGTTGCAGGTGCTGTGCCCTGCTATCCGGTAATTTCTCCAAGGTTGAGGCGAGCTGAACCATCGTCTCTCCTGTAGATTTTTCTGACTGAACGGAAGCCAATGCTTTAAAGGCGGCTCTGGTCAGCGGATATCCCCTTTGGATCATCATAGTGATAAGCTTCAAAGAATCATTTGAAGCTAAGGCAGACTCCTTAACTAACTGCGCTCCTTGCAATATATTGCTTCTGGTAAATGGCAAATTGACCCTGATGAGTTCCCGTATAATTTTTTTGTGAAGGCCGTCTGTCGGAAGACCAAGCTGCTTCAGCATTCCGGGAACGTTTGTAACAGAAGCAGGACTGCTTCCCGGCCTGTTCACAGAGACATTTTCCAGGACTTTTAATTGAGGGACCCTTTCACCTGATATTACTTTAAACCAATATTTCTCACCTTTTTCAAGTCGTGCCTCTAGACGGGCTGATAAATTCATTGTGCCCATCTGAAGGCGGGCCAGCTGTCCAGGGTACAGTTCACTAATCCTCCCTTGGAAAACCTGTCCCTCTCTTAAGTAAAGAGTTTTAGCCCGTCCCGTATCCATTCCTCGAATTAAATTATCCAGCATGGCTGCAGCAATCATAGATGTTCTCCTCCCGGGAACCTTTTTATATCATAAAAGCTTAGTTAATCTGCCGGTCTTCACACCCGGCGAGGTCAGCTAATAGCAAAAGAGACTTTAGAGAATAATGCCAAGCATGTTTTTTGCCGGGAGGTCTCTTTATTCAGTAAACAGCCCATATTAACAAGGCGATTGACTTAAGCATAGGATTTAACCGGCGCAAAACTTCGACGATGCTCCTCAAGTATTCCGTGTTCTTCTATTGCTTCCAAATGGGCCCGGGTCCCGTAGCCTGCATGTTTATCGAACTGGTACATCGGATACTGCTTATGTAACTTATCCATATAACGGTCTCTGGTTACTTTGGCAATGATAGAACTTGCTGCAATAGAAACGGACCTGGAATCTCCTTTAACTAGACTTTTTTGAGCAATATCTAAAGGAAGTTCCATAGCATCAATCAGCAAATAGTCTGGAGAGTCTTCAGAAATCTGCTTCACAGCCCGTACCATAGCCTGTTTAGAGGCTTGATAAATATTAAGCTCATCAATCTCCTGTGCTGAAACTATCCCCACTCCCACTGCTTCTGCCTTTCTCATAATTTCATCATAAAAATACTCCCGTTTCGTCTTAGTCAGCTTTTTAGAATCTGTCAGCCCGAGCAGTCTGACGTCTGAAGGAAGAACAACGCAGGAAGCAATGACAGGACCTGCCAGAGGGCCGCGCCCTGCTTCATCTATTCCAGCTATTCGTAAATACCCCTTATTCCACGCTTCTTTTTCAAAAGAACTCATTTCAGTATAATGAGATTCGAGTTTCTGCCTTTCCACTTGCTGTTTTTTCCATCGCGCAATTAATCCCTTAACTCCTTTTCGCTCATCATTATGTAATTCTTCCAAAAATGGATCATTTTCATCCTGAAGAGTTTCGAGTTTGCATTTAATCTCAGCAATTGTTTTTTTCTTCATTAACAGCTTTCCTTTCTTAATTTATCGGTTCATTTAATCCATTATTTAAATAATATCGTTATTTAATAATGCCTCTCTTGAAGACAGTGCTTATCCTCCAAGGATCCCCGCCTTTGTTCAAAAGGGACGTTTACATAGCTTGCGTGTCAATCATTACCGGCAGAATAAAATAAAAGATACGCTGTCAGTCGCGTATCTCTCTATTCCTTAGGGCGCTCAAGACTTATGTGCCCGAGTTTTCCCTGGCGGAAATCCCTGAATATAATTTCAGCTGTTTTATCATAATCAACCAGGCCTCCGGAGACGAGGCATCCCCTCCGCTTGCCTATTTCATCGAATAAATCAGCGACATCCTCTGATAAGTCCTTTAAATTAAACCGTTCTTTAAGCCGGTCAGGATATTCCTTAGTTAAATATCTCAATAGAAAAACCGAAGTTTCCTGGAAGTCAAAAATTTCTTCTTTAATTGCACCAGTAAGAGCGAGTCTGAAACCTACGTCCTGATCTTCAAATTTTGGCCATAATATTCCCGGTGTATCGAGCAGTTCCATTTCCTTGCCTACTTTAATCCATTGCTGGCTTTTAGTGACACCCGGTTTATCGCCAATTTTAGTTATTTTTTTATTGGCAAGGCGGTTAATCACAGTAGATTTCCCTACATTTGGAATACCTAAAATTAACGCGCGTAACGCTCTTGGATGGATTCCTTTAGCATGGAACTTGTCCAGCAGAGGTTTGGCCAGTTCTCTTACCTTCTCAGGAACCTGTTTGATTCCCTTTCCTCTTTGGGAGTCCACTACCAAAGTCGCCCAGTTTCTTTTTTCGAAGTAATGGACCCATTCCTTAGTAACTGCAGGGTCTGCTAAATCAGACTTATTCAGCAGGATAAGCCGGGGTTTATTAGCAGTCAGTTCATCAACCATAGGGTTCCTGGAGGAAACAGGAATTCGCGCATCTACAATTTCAATTACTACATCAATAAGCTTAAGTTTCTCCTGAACCTCTCTTTTGGCTTTCGCCATATGTCCAGGATACCATTGTATGGCCATATTAAATCATTCCTCCTAATCAACAAGCCGGACTTCCTGCACAGGCCAGAAAACAAAGTTGGCTTTTCCGACTACTTCATCATAAGGTATAACACCTATGTGACGGCTGTCTTTACTGTGCTGCCGGTTATCCCCCAGCACAAATACATGGCCTTCAGGTACTGAGTCATAGCCGGTAACCTCAGAAAGAGTAAAATCTCCGGTAAACGGCATCTGATCTGCTTCCTGTTTATAGTCTTCTAAATAAGGCTCTTCAACCGGCTCGTCATTAATATATAACATATCTTCTTCATATCTAATCTGGTCACCAGGCAGACCAATTACCCGTTTAATATAGTCTTTATTTTGGGGGGCATGAAATACAATAATATCAAACCTGTCCGGTTCTGAAATATTATAGCCTATTTTATTAACAATCATCCGGTCATTGTGTTCCAGGGTTGGCATCATAGACTGACCGTCCACCACAATCGGCGCAAAGAAAAAATACCTGATCACCACGGCCAGAATTAAGGCCACAGCAACGGCTTTTACCCATTCCCATGATTCAGATTTTGCCATTTCCATCCATCCTTTTATTGAATAACAAATTATTAACAGCACATGAAAAAAACAAGAGAGGCCAGGAACTTCTGATAGTTACATTAAAAAGAATTCATCCCCTTTTATTTAATCATCCATATATTTTACCATATTTTAATAAAAGTGTGTTTAATAAATGTATAAGTAAATGAAGGCATGAAAAAAGGAGCTTGAAAACAAGCTCCTTTCATAACAGTTATCTTGCACGTTCTTTAATACGAGCTGCTTTACCGCGCAGTGCACGCAAGTAGTAAAGCTTGGCACGGCGTACTTTACCACGACGAGATACTTCGATCTTATCGATACGTGGCGAATGTACTGGGAATGTACGTTCCACACCCACACCGCTGGATATCTTACGAACAGTGAATGTTTCACTGATCCCGCTTCCGCGGCGCTTGATTACCACACCTTCGAATACCTGGATACGCTCACGAGTACCTTCTACAACTTTAACGTGTACACGCAATGTATCTCCGGCGCGGAATTCTGGAAGATCAGTTTTCAATTGCTCTTTAGTAATATCACGAATAATTTGTTCCATCTTCTGTTCGCCTCCTTCCCTGCAGGTCTTCATGTCTCACAATAGGGACAGCGGAACACCTTGATCTGGCTAAAGCCACAAAAAACATAATACCATACCGTTAATAAAAACTCAACCGCTTTTTTACTCTGATTCTAATTCGTTTAAATATTTTTGATCTGTTTCCGTTAAGTCAAGTTTCTTTAACATATCTTTTCGTCTCTCATAAGTACGTTTCAAGGATTGCTGCCGGCGCCAGGTTTCAATTTTTTTATGATGCCCTGAAAGAAGGATATCAGGCACACGCAGCCCTCTGAAATCAGCCGGCCTTGTATAATGAGGATATTCAAGAAGCCCTGTGCTGTGCGAGTCAGTTACAGCTGACTGCTCGTTCCCAAGGGAACCAGGCAGAAGACGTGTTACACTGTCCGCAATAACCATTGCTCCAATTTCTCCTCCGGTTAAAACATAGTCACCGATAGATATTTCATCAGTAATCAAATGCTCACGGATCCTTTCATCGTAGCCTTCATAATGGCCGCAGATTAATATCAACTGCTCTTCTTCCGAAAGTTCCTCCGCTTTTTTCTGCGTATAGGGTTCCCCTTGAGGGCAAAGCAGAATGACTCTGGGAGGTTTCTTTAAAGAATCCGCTCCTTTTTTCAGATCCGCCACAGCGTCGAAAACAGGCTGGGGAGTTAGAACCATCCCTCCCCCTCCCCCGTAAGGATAATCGTCCACCCTGTTATGTCTGTCTTCAGTATAATCTCTGAAATTAACCACGTCGTAAGTTACAACGTTTTTTTCCTGTGCCTGTTTTAATATGGAGTGGGAGAATAATCCTTGGAACATTTCCGGAAACAAGGTTAAAATCGAGATTTTCATCAGTCTAACAGCCCTTCCATCGGGGTAATAATTATCTTTTGCTCGTTCAGTTTAATCTCTTTCACTACGTCATCAATGTAAGGAATAAGCACCTCTTTGCCTTTACCTTCAGGCTGGACGACCCATACATCATTTGCTCCCGGTGACAATATTTCTTTCACTGCCCCTATAAGCTTGCCCTCTTCTGTCTCGACAGAGAGTCCAATAATCTCATGGTAATAAAACTCTCCCTCACCTAAATGATCATCAAGCTGAGAGGTATGCACCTGAAGAAGCGACCCTTTATAAGTTTCCACAAGATTAACATTTTCCATGTCTTCAAATGAAACCAAATCAAACTGTTTATGCTGGCGCCATGAGCGGACCGTGACCGGAACACGGTGATTCCCGTCTTTCAGGATATAAAGCATATTTCCAGCCTTATAACGCTGTTCCGGAAAGTCGGTTTTAGAAATAACCCGCACTTCTCCATGAATACCGTGAGTATTAACGATCTTACCCACATTCAGCCAATCAGTCATCCTGCATGCCTCCGTGTCGGAGTTCGTAAACCACCCCGTCTTTAATGACAATTTCTGTCCCTTTCATTATTTCTTCCCAATTGTCCCCTTCTTCCACTTGCTCAATCATCTGAATCGTACCTTCTCTTAGCTCAGCGCCAAGATCCAGCTCATCCAGCTGACCCAGTTTTAATTCTAACTGCCGGAGCCTGTCTTTTCTCCGGGCTACTTCTTTATTGAAACTTTCCTTTAATGATTTCTGGTAACTTGCACTCTGATTTTCTTTCATTTTCTTATGTAGGACAAATTCTAATTGTTTTAACTCTTTTGTAATCTGATACTGGCGGGATAAAAATTGTTCCTTCAGTTTGTCCCGGCTCTCTTCGGTTAATATTTGTTTTACGACGACTTTTTTAATAATTTCCAAAATAGGACACCTCCAAGTATTCCTTTTATTGTACCATATCATACATATATATACGGAAAAAAAGGGAGAGGTCCCCCTCACCCTTTTAACCAATTTCCAACTGAATTCGTTTGTTCTGATTTGCTCCGGCAGCGTTAACTACTGAACGGATAGCTTTAGCAATCCGTCCCTGCTTGCCGATCACTTTCCCCATATCGTCCTCGTGCACTTCCAGCTTCAGCGTGAGTGAACGGTCATTTTCCACTTCAGTTACACGGACATCATCGGGGTGATCTACAAGCGCTTTAGCAATCGATTCAACCAATTCTTTCATGTCACTCACCTTCTTGGATTATTTCCACACGAAGGACTATTTTGCGTTCTTCGCGTTGTGAAGTTGTTCCATTAAACCAACGTTTGAGAACAAGTTACGAACAGTATCGGATGGCTTTGCTCCATCTAACATCCATTTTAACGCTTTTTCTTGATCAACGCTAAATTCTACAGGATTTTTTAATGGATTATAAGTTCCTAGTTCTTCAATAAAACGACCATCACGCGGCGCACGGGAATCCGCAACAACCACACGATAGAACGGAGATTTCTTTGCTCCCATTCGCTTTAAACGAATTTTAACTGCCATGTGTTTCACCTCCATAAATCTTTCACACAATTAATTATACTATCATAAAAGGATTCAGGGATCAACCCCAGTAAAGTAAAAAAACTTTACACCATAGATTGAGCTCCCACTGTACTAATGCATAAGCTGCTTGTACAGATTTCAGGATGGGTAATCAGGTTACATAAACGGAAACTTCATACCGCCAAGCCCGCCTTTTTTCTTACCTTTACCCTTTTGCATACCGGACATCTGTTTCATCATTTTTTTCATTTCATGGAATTGCTTAATAAGACGGTTAACCTCTTGAATAGAGGTGCCACTGCCTTTAGCGATCCGTTTTCTCCGGCTTGCATTTAAAAGAGATGGATCATCTCTCTCTGCTTTTGTCATTGATTTGACAATCGCTTCAATATGCCCGATCTGCTTCTCATCCACTTGAACATTTTTTAAACCTTTCATCTTACCCGCTCCAGGCATCATATCAAGGAGCTCGTCAAGCGGCCCCATATTGCGCACCTGGGATAGCTGTTCAAGGAAATCATCGAAGGTCAGATCATTAGTCCTCATTTTCCGTTCTAACTCTTTGGCTCTTTCCTCATCCACATTCGTCTGGGCTTTTTCAATAAGTGTCAGTACGTCGCCCATACCTAAAATTCTTGAAGCCATCCGTTCGGGATGGAAAGGCTCTAACGCATCGATTTTTTCTCCCATACCTGCAAATTTAATTGGCGTGTCAGTGACTGATTTGACAGAAATAGCTGCACCGCCGCGGGTATCTCCGTCAAGCTTGGTGAGAACGACCCCACTTATACCGAGGCGCTCATTGAAACTTTGAGCAACATTAACAGCGTCCTGACCAGTCATAGCATCAACGACAAGGAGAATTTCCTCAGGGGATGTCACTTCCTTAATTTCATCAAGTTCCCCCATAAGTTCTTCGTCTACATGCAGCCGGCCGGCTGTATCAATCAGTACATAATCATGATGTTCTTCTTTAGCTTTAGCGAGTGCCTGTTTAGCAATTTCCACCGGGCTCACCTGGTCCCCTAAAGAAAACACAGGCATATCAAGCTGCTTACCTAATGTTTCAAGCTGCTTGATCGCAGCAGGCCGGTAAATGTCTGCCGCTACCATTAAAGGGTTACGGTTGTGCTTTTTCCTTAAGTGATTAGCAAGCTTTCCTGTAGTCGTTGTTTTACCTGCCCCTTGAAGGCCCACCATCATCACAACTGTCGGCGGCTTCTGAGCGACCGCAATTTTACTCTGCTCTCCGCCCATAAGCTTGGTCAGTTCTTCATTTACTACTTTAATAACCTGCTGACCCGGGGTCAGGCTGTCGAGTACTTCCTGGCCGATTGCCCGTTCTTTCACATCTGCTATGAATTTTTTTACTACTTTAAAGTTCACATCTGCCTCTAAAAGGGCAAGACGGACTTCACGCATCATTTCTTTAACGTCCTGCTCAGACACTTTCCCTTTACCGCGGATCTTCTTAAGTGTTCCTTGCAGTCGTTCTGCTAAGCCTTCAAATGCCATTTTGTTTGCCCCCTATTCCAGTTTCTCGAGAGATTCAACGATCTGGATTATACGAGTGGGACTTTCTTTCTCGCGAATCATTACTTTTAATTCCTCTATATAGCTTAGGCGCTTTTCATAGCGGGAAAAGAGCTGTAATTTTTCCTCATACTCTTCTAATAAGGCTTCCGTGCGTTTTATATTGTCATAAACTGCCTGCCGGCTTACATCAAAGTGTTCGGAAATTTCTCCAAGCGACCAGTCATCCAGATAATACATTCGCATATACTGATTCTGCTTACTGGTCAACAGCGCCTGATAGAAGTCATACAGGTAGTTCATACGGATTGTTTTTTCAATCACGAAGCCCACCGCCTTGTTAAGGTAATTGCCTTTACAATTTGTAATGATACAAGAGGAGATGTCCCCTGTCAAGTTTTTATCTTGTCATCCAAGCGGGAAGGGCCGCTTTAGTCTTCAGCCGCTTCATCAGCCTCTTTAAGCACCTCTGAAAACAACCCATGGACATATTGTTCGGCTCTGAATTCCTGAAGATCATCCATGCCTTCTCCCAGACCGACCAGTTTAACTGGAATATCCAGTTCGTTCCTGATAGCGAGAACAATACCTCCCTTGGCTGTCCCATCCAGTTTAGTCAATACGATGCCTGAGACATCAGTAGCCTGGCCGAATGTTTTAGCCTGGCTCATCGCATTTTGTCCTGTTGTAGCATCAAGTACCAACAGCACCTCATGAGGAGCATCAGGTATTTCTCTTGTTAACACCCGTTTGACTTTTTCAAGTTCTTTCATAAGATTAACCTTGTTTTGCAGACGACCCGCTGTGTCGCAAAGCAGAACATCCGCTTTCTTAGATTTAGCCGATTGGACAGCATCAAACATCACAGCAGCCGGATCAGAACCTGCCTGCTGTTTTATTACATCGACTCCTACACGCTCTCCCCAAACTTCCAGCTGCTCAATGGCCCCTGCACGGAAAGTATCCCCTGCAGCCATCAGCACATTTTTCCCTTCCTGTTTAAACTGATGGGCGAGCTTCCCTATTGTCGTCGTTTTACCAACCCCGTTGACACCTACAAACAGAATGACCGTCAACTCATTCTCTTTTATGTTGAGTTTCGATTCTTCCTCTGACTTCTGCAAAAGTTCTGCCAGCTTCTCGGAGATTACAGGCTGTATGTCTTTTGCATCCTTTATATTCCTTCGCCGAGCTTCATCCTTCAGCTCATCAATGAGTGTCATTACCGTGTGGACTCCCACATCCGCTGAAATCAGAATATCCTCCAGTTCTTCAAAAAACTCTTCATCCACTGTCCGGTAATCTTTCACAAGCTCGTTCATCGCTCCGACAAACGAGTCCCTTGTTTTTGACAGGCCATCTTTAAACTTTTCGGTTACTGAATCAGTCTGGTCAGTTATTCTTTCTTTTAATTTTTTAAAAAAGCTCATTTGCATTCCTCCACTATTGTTATGGTCAGTTTATCATCCGATAAGTTCCTTTGTTTCTTCAAGACGGACAGAGACTAAGTTAGATACACCGGATTCCTGCATAGTCACCCCGTAAAGAACATCTGCTTCTTCCATAGTCCCTTTTCTGTGAGTAACAACAATAAACTGGGTCTCTTCACTGAAATCTTTTAAATATTGCGCGAAACGGGCTACATTGGCCTCATCAAGCGCCGCTTCAACTTCATCAAGGACACAGAATGGCACCGGACGCACTTTTAAAATGGAAAATAACAGAGCGATGGCTGTTAAAGCTCTTTCTCCTCCTGATAGAAGAGCGAGATTTTGCAGTTTTTTACCAGGGGGCTGAGCGACTATTTCCACCCCTGTCTGTAAAAGATCATCAGGGTTGGTCAGTTCAAGGCTCGCTTTGCCTCCGCCGAACAGTTCAGCAAAAACTCCCTTAAAGTGACCTTGGATCTGGTTAAACGTTTCCCTGAAACGCCTTGTCATTTCATCATCCATCTCAGAAATAACCTGGTGCAGAGTCGCTTTTGCTTCTTCGAGGTCTGTTCTCTGCTCCGTTAAAAAGTCATACCGTTCTTTCACCCGTTCAAACTCGTCAATGGCGCCTACATTAACAGTTCCCAGCTCTTCTATAGCCATTTTAATAAGCTTAACCTGGTTTTTCGCATCCTCCAGCTCACCTGTAAGCGTGTAATTTTCTCTGGCTGCTTCGAAGCTCATTTCATACTCTTCCTGTAATTTTTTTAACCTGGTGTCTAATTCGACATCCAGCCGGTTTACTAATACTTCTTTCTCGTGCAGTGTCTGAGAAATAAATTTAAGCTGCCGTTTTTGCTCTTTTAAGTCCTGTTCTGTATCATCATGCGTCTGCTGAAGGTTCAGCCTTTCCGACCTTCGCTTGGAAATTAACTGTATGGTCTTTTCTTTTTCTGCTTTTCGCTTCTCAATTTGGTCTTCAATTGTGGAGGCGTCAACTGTCTGGTCAGAAAGTTCCTTTTCAAGCTGGTTATACTCGTTATCTTTATCTATTATCTCCTGGGAGACACTCTGAAGTTCCCCTTTTAAACGGTGGTAGTTTTCTTCCGTATAAGACTTTTGTTCGTCTTCTTTTGCAAACTTTATTTTAATTTCGGTTAATTCTGCTCTTAAGCTTTCCCGCTCAGACTGGTCCTTTTTCTGCCGGCTGGCAAGCTCTTCTATTTCACTGTTTAATTCTTCAACTTTTTCTTCAGATGCTTTAATTGAAACGGTAAGCTCTTCAACCCGCTGCTGCCTTTCTTCCATTTCTCTTTTATAATCTTCGTATTCGAGGTCATACACTTCCAGCCGCTCATTCAGGTTTTCTTCGGCTAACTGCAGTTTATTAAGCTCAGCTTTCTTGATTTGTTCAATTCTTCTGGCTTCTTCCCCGCTTTCAGTTAGCTGTTTCAGTTGCTGTTTAAGTGAAGCGGCCGTTTCTTTAAGTGTGGAGACCTCTTTTTGCAAACCGTCTGTCTGAGTTTCTAGAGTATTTAATTTATCTGTCACTCTCTCCAGTTCCTGCTGGCGTCCAAGAATCTGGCTTTGTTTTTGTTTAATGCTGCCGCCTGTCATAGCACCGCCGGGATTAACAATATCCCCGTCTAATGTCACTACTCTGAACCTGTAGTTCAGCTTTCCGGCAATCTTCTGGGCAGATTTAATTTCTTCCGCAAGCACCACATTCCCTAAAAGGTGTCTCACTACGTCTCTGTATTCAGGCTCGTACGCCACTAATTCGCTGGCAATCCCTAAACACCCTTCCACCGCTTCAGCACGGTAAAGATCCTGAGGCGGAATCGACCGGGGTTTTACCACATTCATAGGAAGAAAAGTTGCCCGTCCTAGACGCCTTTCCTTCAGAAACTGAATTGCTTTTCGGCCTGTAGGTTCATCTTCCACAATGACGTGCTGCTGGGCCGCCCCCAGCGCAATTTCCATCGCTGTCTGATACTCACGGTCGACTTCAATCATTTCCGCAACTGCCCCGCGAATCCCCTTAAATGTTCTGTCCCGTTCTTTCAGAATTTCCTTTACCCCCTGAAAAAAACCGGCGTAGTCATTTTGCATATCTTCAATAATCTCTTTTCGGGATTGAAGCTGCTGAAGATGCCGAATCCCCTCATAAAGCAGTTTTTCTTTTTTTTCATATTCACTTTGTTTCTTTTCACTTTCCTGGTTAACCTTTTGGTATTCCAGGAGCAGTTTATCGATTGTTTCTTTCTCAGCTTCCCATTCTTTTTCGGCATTCAGCCGTTCGCTAAGAATCTGTTTTCTTTTAACGAGGAGCTCCTGATTGTCTTTTTCGAGACGCTGGCGTTTCTGCTCATTTCTGGCTGCCTGGTCTTTTAAATAGTTCATTTCATTTGTCTTTGATGCTTTTTCATTCAGCCATTCTATGTAATCAGATTTGAGCTGCTCTAACCGTTCTTCTGAGCCTTCTTCCAGGTCGCTGAGTCTCATCTCAAGTTCCTCCTGGTGTTTGCTTGTCTCGGCTGATTTTAATTTCCGCTCATCCAGCAATTTTCTCTGTTTTTCAAGTTCGGTATTCAGCTTATCTTTTTTCTCTTTTAACTGAGCGATCTCTTGTAAAAACTGCTCTTTATTTTGTGCGAAATTTTTACGCCGCTCTTTCCAGACTTCTTTTTGGCCCTCTTGTTTTTCCAGATCCTCACTTGTAGTCAGAAGAAAGTTCTGCAGATCATCTATAGAATCATCGATTGTCTGCATATCAGCGCGAAAACGCTGAAGTTTTGCTTCCCCGCTTCTAACCAGGGACTGAAATTTTCCTTCTTCTCCTTCGAGCTTTTCCCATGCTTCTTTTCCTTCGTTCCATTCCTTATGAAGCATCTCTATTTCTTTAACCAGGACACCCACTTCAATATTTTTAAGGTCGCGCTTTTTCTCAAGGTACTCTCTCGCTACGGAAGCCTGTTCTCTTAACGGCTCAACCTGCGTTTCCAATTCATGCAGAATGTCTTTCACACGGTTTAAATTATCCTGTGTATCCTGCAGTTTTTTTTCGGACTTCTGTTTCCGGTTTTTATATTTCAATACTCCAGCCGCTTCTTCAAATATCATGCGCCTTTCTTCCGATTTGCTGCTCAGAATTTCTTCGACGCGGCCTTGTCCGATAATAGAAAAAGCCTCTTTTCCAAGGCCTGAGTCCATAAATAAGTCTACAATATCTTTTAATCTGCACGATTGTTTATTTATAAGATACTCGCTGTCCCCTGAACGGTAAACTCGCCTTGTAACAGCCACTTCACTGTAATCTATCGCCAAGTGCTGATCTTCATTATCCAATATCAGAGAAATCTCTGCCATATTTAACGGTGCTCTGCTGTCACTTCCGGAAAAGATGACATCCTCCATTCTAGACCCGCGGAGATTTTTTGCCGACTGTTCGCCTAACACCCACCTGATAGCATCCGATATGTTACTTTTCCCGCTTCCATTCGGTCCTACCACGGCAGTAACACCCGGGACAAAATCAATGGATAATCGTTCAGCAAACGATTTAAACCCCACAAGTTCCAACCTTTTCAGGAACAATGTCATTCACCTCTATTTCCTTATTCTCATGCCTGCCTGAAACAGACCTTAACTTGTTTATTTTATCATAAAACATGAGTGAGATTAAACGATATTAAGGCAGTTATGGTCTTTTTCAAAGTTCATGTTAAAATAGACAAGACAAATAAACTGGAAAGGGTGTTATCATTGGCAAACAATGAAAAAAATAGAGAAGAGCTTTCAGCAATGATCGAAGATATTAAAACAAAATTGCAAGTAGTAAATGGCGCAGCTATAAAGCCTGAACATTTCTCACTAAAAAAGTATGATGATATTGAAGAAATTCATGCGATGGTGATGAAAAAAGATAATTTCAGTGTGAGCGAAATGGATGCTATTGTATCTGAACTCGGTTCAATGCGTGACCAGTCGGATAATTAAATCATAAGATTACCGCCAGGACATGGCGGTAATCTTATATTATTTTCTTTGAAAATTTAAGGTGCGGCATCCAGCTATACTTGAAGACGCCAAGCTGGCAATCTATTACAGCGATTTCAGAAAGGAAGATTTGTATATGGAAAACAAATTGGCAGAAGGTCAGATTGTTACAGGCATCTATAAAACAGGAAAATATACAGGAGAAATTATTTCGGTCAATGAGGCACGGTCTACAGCGGTGGTTAAAGTGCTTGCAGTTAACAAGCATCCGGTCCAAGGGGATCTTCATAATCCTGGCTCAACTAACGTGCCTTTATTCCACGAGAGAAAAGCCTTGAGCTTCAATGAAAAAACAAATATTCCGCTTGCTTATATTAAACCATATACGGGATCGGTCCCCGAGTATGACTCTTCTTTAAAAACAGCTGTGGAAAAGCAGAAAAAAGAGCTTGAGGAGGATGGAAGCGCCTGGGCGAAAAAAGCACTGGAGACTCTGGAAGAAGTTGCGAAGGATTACTATTAAACATTAAAACAGGGAAGGCAGATTTTAATCTGCCTTCCCTGTTTTAAACTGAAATAAGACGGTCCCGTCTACTTCAAGGGTTGAAGAGAGCCACTTCCCGGCTCTTACTGAATTACTTGGAATTAAGCTTTTCAAGCGCTTTTTGGGCCGCCATCTGTTCTGCTTCTTTTTTGGATTTTCCTGTACCTATACCGAGCTGCTGTTTATCCAGAGTTACCTCGGAAACAAATTCCCGGGCATGGGCAGGACCTTTTTCTTCAATTATTTTATAATGAACCTGTCCTTGGTTTTCACGCTGAATAAGTTCCTGCAGCTGGCTTTTAAAATCCATCATATGAGAAAAAGAGCCATTATGGATTTTCGGGTAGACATAATCTTTCAGAAATCCGTATACAGCATCCATACCAAGATCCAGATAGAGGGCACCTATAAAAGCTTCAAATACATCTGCCAGAAGTGCAGGCCGTCTGCGCCCGCCTGTCATCTCTTCACCTTTTCCAAGCAGGACGTAATCACCAAAATTCAACTCGTCAGCTATCTTCGCGAGAGATGGTTCGCATACGATCGCAGCTCTGAGTTTGGTCATCTCACCTTCGCTCATATGATCAAAGAGCTTATATAAGTACTGGGAGATGGCCAATTCCAAAACTGCATCGCCTAAAAACTCAAGCCGTTCATTGTCGTCATGCGGCCGGATACGGTGTTCATTTACATAAGAAGAGTGGGTGAAAGCTTGAATAAACAAGTCTTCATTTTTGAAGTTAATGTGAATAGCGTCTAAAAATTTTCGGTATTTTATTTTTTGAGCGTTCGTCATTTGCATTTTCTTTGCCTGACGTTTCATTCCCCTTCTATGGATCTTTCTTGACTGTTGCATGAGAACCCCCATCACTTGTCTCATTTAGTTTTTAAATCCCAAGTTCCTTTTATAAGGAACTTGGGAGACTAACTGTTAAACTTTGTTGCTGATTTTAAAATCAGCAATTACCTTTAACAAAGCTTTTCTAAATAGATAAAAAGCTGGTTGCTGCCAGACAGGCAGTGATCAGCTGGCATCAAACATGCTTTATTGATGACGCTCTATGTAATCGATCACGTCACCGACCGTTGCGATTTTTTCAGCATCTTCGTCGGAAATTTCTAAGTCGAACTCATCCTCAAGTTCCATAACAAGTTCAACCACATCTAAAGAGTCAGCTCCAAGGTCATCCTTGAAAGTAGCTTCTTTTTTGACCTCTGATTCATCTACACCGAGGCGTTCGGACACGATTTTTGCAATTCTGTCTTGAATTGTTGCCATTTTACTTCACCTCCTCTCAGTAATTATAGGATAAACAAGTAAAAAATACTAGTTCGTTTTTGTTTTGTAAAGGCTATGGCATGACCATGCCGCCGTCGACATGTAAGGTTTGCCCTGTCATATATGAAGCTGCATCACTTGCTAAAAATGATACGACGCGTGCAACATCTTCAGGTTTGCCAAGTTCTCCTAAAGGAATTTGCTTAAGGAGCTCTCCTTTTGTCTCTTCCTGAAGCTTGTCAGTCATCTCAGTTTGGATAAATCCCGGAGCAATCGCGTTTGCCCGGATATTCCGGTTAGCCAGCTCGCGGGCTAATGATTTAGTCAAGCCGATCACGCCTGCTTTACTTGCTACATAATTGGCCTGTCCAGCATTCCCGAGAACGCCTACGACAGAAGAAATGTTAATAATTCTGCCATAACGCTGTTTCATCATTGTACGGGATACCGCTTTAGCACAGTTAAATACTCCTTTAAGGTTCGTATCAATGACAGCGTCAAAGTCCTCTTCTTTCATCCTCATAATTAAGGTGTCTCTCGTAATTCCGGCATTATTAACAAGAATCTCAATTGAACCAAAAGCCTCTGACACAGTCTTCACCATGTCTTGCACACTTTTTGAATCTGCCACGTCTGCCTGGACAGTTAAAGCTTCCACACCGAAACTGCGGCATTCTTCCGCTACCTGTTCAGCTTTGTCTTTACTTCCAGAATAGTTCACGGCCACGTTGACTCCCTGTTGAGCAAGTTCAATACAAATGGCTTTGCCAATTCCCCGTGATCCACCGGTTACGAGGGCATGTTGTCCTTTCATGGGATCACTCTCCTTTATTTTCAAAATGTGTTAATGCTTTTTCCAATGTTTCTTTATCATATACCGGCAGCACAGTCGCCCTTCTTGATACCTTTTTTACAAGTCCGCTTAAAACCTTACCGGGACCTGCTTCGATAAACGTATCGACTCCTTCGTTTACCAGGAACCTGATCGTGTCCTCCCAAAGAACAGGAGAATAAATCTGCCTGATTAACGCATCCGGAATCTGGCTTGCATTTTCAAAAGGTTCAGCTGTCACATTAGCAATTACCTGTAAGTCAGGTTGACTGAAGGTGATGTCATTCAGGACAGTTTTCATTTTTTCCGATGCGGGCGCCATGAGCTCAGAGTGAAAAGGCCCGCTGACTGATAATAACATAGCCCTTTTAGCTCCTTCCGATTTGGCAAGCTCTACCGCTCGTTCCACACCTTCAACCGTTCCGGAAATGACTATCTGGCCAGGAGAATTAAAGTTAGCAGGCTGTACAGATCCTGCTTCTTCAGTTGCCCGGTCAGTCACTTTCTGAAGAGTTTCCCGCTCCATCCCTAAAATGGCGGCCATCGTACCTTTGCCTTTAGGAACGGCCTCTTCCATAAACTGCCCCCGTTTCCTAACAGCTTTTACAGCTTCCTGAAAATCCATACTGTTCCCTGCCACAAGAGCAGAGTATTCGCCAAGGCTGTGGCCTGCTGCATATTCAGCGGTAATGTTTTTTTCTTTAAGCAGTTCCCAAATGGCAGTACTTACCGTCAGCAAAGCAGGCTGAGTATTTTCTGTTTTTTTCAGCTCATCTTCACTGCCTGTAAAAATCAGCTCACTTAGTTTTTCTCCGAGAGCTTCATCTGCTTTCTGAAAAACTGATTCGCACACTGGATAAGCCTCAGCAAGTTCTTTTCCCATACCGGCTTGCTGCGAACCCTGTCCAGGGAATAATAAAGCTGTTTTAGACATTATTCTTCTCCTTTCGATGCAGGCATTTGTTCAAGTTCCTGCTTTATCGTGCTGATTACTTTTTCTTCATGCATTAATTTGGCTTGTTTAACAGCACTAAAAAAAGCATGTGCATCTGATGAACCGTGAGCTTTAACAACCGGGGCCTGCAAACCGAATAAACCGGCACCCCCGTATTCTGAATAATCCATTTTTTGTTTAACCCGTTTAAATGACGGCTTAAGGACCCCAGCAGCAAGTTTATTCTTAAAAGAAGAAGTTAGTTCCTCTTTCAGAATAGAAAATAGTGAAATGGCCGTTCCTTCGATTGTTTTTAAAACAAGGTTGCCGGAAAATCCGTCACATACCACGACATCAGCAGCCCCATCCAGAAGATCTCTCGCTTCTACATTTCCAATGAAATTCATCTTGCTTTCCTGAAGGAGCGAATAGACTTCCTTTGTCAGCTCAGTTCCTTTCCCCGCTTCAGACCCCACGTTTAAAAGGCCTATCCGGGGATTATTTAAGCCGCGGACTTTCCGCATATATACGTCACCCATTAACGCGTATTGTACAAGATGGGAAGGTTTCGCATCCATATTTGCCCCGACATCAAGAAGCAGAAAACCTTCTCCTCCAAGTGTAGGCAGCATCGGGGACAATGCTGGACGCTCGATCCCGGACGTACGGCCGACAACCAGAAGACCTGCTGTCATAAGAGCGCCCGTATTACCCGCTGAGACCGCAGCGTCAGCTTTCCCTTCTTTTACTTGCTGCACCGTCAGCACCATAGACGAATCTTTCTTTCTTCTAACTGCTTTGACCGGGGCATCTTCTGCATCTATCACAACTTCAGTATGGATAATATCAAAACGGCGGGAGTCCATCCCTTTCAAAAGAGGTTTGATTTTCTTTTCATCCCCCACAAGTATGATATGTAAATCACGATAGGCATCGAGTGCTTTTCTGCATCCGTTCACCACACTCTCCGGCGCATGGTCGCCGCCCATCGCATCTATTGCAAGCCTCATTAATCCGCTTCCTCCCCTGCGTTAATTTCTTCTCTGAACATTGAGAAAGTACCTTTAAATACCAGCACCTGTTCAACATAACTTTGTACTTCCACTATTGTTCTGGTGTCTTTAATCTTAGTCACTTTTGCTTTAGCTACGACTCTCTCTCCAACTTTGACCTGGCTTTTAAAAGACACGTCCGCCGAGGCAGTCAAAGCAAGCTCATCGTTAATAACAGCAACCGCAAGAGAATTTGCCTGGGCGAATAAATGATGTCCTCTCGCAATACCTGTTCTTGAAAATACATGTTCATTTTTTATATCAAGAATCGAAATAGCATGTTTATCAAGCTCCAGATCAATCACTTCACCGATAACTTCTTCAATAGGAAGTGCTTTGACTGTGTCGTACTGTTGTTTAGCTACATGTTTAATTCTTTCTCTGACTTCCGGAATATTTAATTCAAGTCTGTCCAGCCTGATTGTCTGAACGCTTACCTTAAACTCTTCAGCCAGTGTGTCGTCCGTAATAAAAGGGTTTTCCTCAATTTTTTCCTTCAGCAAAGGCTGACGCTGTCTTTTTGACAGTTTCATTATTAATCACATCCACACTCATATGACTAGGTACTAATAGTAGTATATAGGTCCAAAAGTATGTTTTCAACCGGAATTTGCACCTAATCGAATTTTGATTCGCGGAAGGCTCCCTGTTTTTGAAGCGTTTCGCGCAGATTCCTGTAATCCTCACTTGTCCAGAAAGCACTTGACTGGACTAACTTAGCAGCATCTTGTCTTGCGACTTCCAGCACTCTGTAATCTTCTATAAGGTCTGCTACTTTAAATTCGGGCAGACCGCTCTGTTTAACACCGAAGAAATCACCGGGGCCTCTTAACTCCAAATCACGCTGGGATAATTCAAACCCGTCGTTTGTTTCAGTCATAATACTCATCCGTTCTTTTCCCACATCTGTTTTTGGATCTGCAAGTAAAACACAGAAGGCCTGAGCATCTCCCCTGCCGACCCTGCCCCTGAGCTGATGCAGCTGGGAGAGGCCGAACCTGTCAGCATCATAAATAACCATTAAGGTAGCATTAGGAACATTAACACCTACTTCTACTACTGTGGTAGAAACGAGAACCTGGCTTTCATTCTCTGCAAAGGAGAGCATAACCTGTTCTTTTTCATCGTGGGGAAGCCGGCCATGCATCAGTCCGACAGATACACCAGGTAAGGCCTGGTCCAGCTGAAAATGGACGTCAATAGCGTTCTGAACATCCAACTGCTCAGATTCTTCAATTAAGGGACAAATGACATATACTTGATGACCTTTTTGAATTTCCTTTTTCATAAAATCAATTACACGCGGCAACTTATCGTGCTTAGCCCAATGGGTTTTAATAGCCTTACGTCCTGCAGGCATTTCATCGATTGTCGATACATCCATGTCCCCAAAAGCTGAAATAGCCAACGTACGAGGAATGGGGGTAGCTGTCATAAATAAGACGTCAGGCTGGATTCCTTTTTCTCTTAACACCCTCCGCTGCTGCACGCCAAAGCGGTGCTGCTCGTCTGTTATTACAAGACCGAGATTACTGAATTCCACCCCTTCCTGAATAAGAGCGTGGGTTCCTATTATAATATCCACATCCCCCTTCTGAAGAGACTCAAGCGTCTCCCGTTTTTCTCTCGCACGCGATGAGCCTGATATGTGGGCAATCTTAAGGCCGGTGTGCTCAAACAATTTTTTAAGAGACTCGGTATGCTGTTCAGCCAGAATCTCAGTAGGCACCATCAATGCTCCTTGATACCCTGCCAGCACATTAGCATACAGAGCAATAGCAGCCACCACCGTTTTTCCTGATCCCACATCCCCCTGTAATAAACGGTTCATGCGATAAGGGGACTGCAAATCCTGAAACACTTCTTTTAACACTTTATCCTGAGCTGCTGTAAGAGGAAAAGGAAGCTCTTGGACAAATTCGTTCACCACGCTTTGATTAAAGGATTTCCCGTTTCCTTTGTCCCCTTCTCTCTGTTGTTTTCTGAAAAGCTGCATTTTCAGCTGAAATAAAAGAAGTTCTTCATATATCATCCGCCGTTTGGCCTGTCTGAACGAGTTTAGATCAGTCGGAAAGTGTAAATGGTATAATGCTTGTTTCCTGCCTGCCAGCTTATAAGTGTCCAGCAGCTGGGCCGGAAGAATTTCTTCAATCGAACTGCCAAATGACGAGAAAGCCTGGTCAATAAGTTTTCGCAATTGGCGGACTTTCATATCGCCTTTTACGGAATACACCGGCTCAAGCCTGTCGCTGTTGGGAGACTGCGGTTTAACTGTACCGCCTGTCATCACCATACGGTTCCGATCAAGTTTTCCCGAGAAAACGAGGTGGTCTCCAAGCTGAATTTGTTTTTTCAAATAGGGCTGGTTGAAAAACACGGCCTGCACTAAGAGACCGTCCACGAAAACGCGCACGGTCAGCCGGGACTTTTTTTTGCCAAAAAACCGAAGTTCAGGTTCACTGTATACTTTTCCTTGAACAGTTACCCTCTCGTCATGCTGGACTTCATTCAGAGGACGGATCGCGTGGTCTTCATACCGGAAAGGAAAATGTTCTATTAAATCCTCCACAGTGACTATGCCCATTTGCTGCAGCTGTTCAACTGCCCGCGGGCCGGCACCATGAAGGGCGGAAACCGATTGCTTCATTGTTCTCTCTCCTTATTTGGAGCCGGTACCGAATATTTGCTCCTTGTATCTGACTCCTGTTGGTGTCGCTGCTAAGCCGCCTTCACCCGTTTCCCTAAGGGTACTCGGCATCGTTTCACCTATACGGTACATTGCGTCTATTACTTCATCGCAAGGAATTCTGCTTTCTATTCCTGCAAGAGCCAAATCGGCCGCTACAAGAGCATTAGAAGCCCCAAAGGCGTTACGTTTAACACAAGGCACCTCAACTAAACCGGCAACCGGATCACAGACTAATCCAAGCATATTTTTTAAAGCCATGGCCATAGCTTGAGCCGATTGTCTTGGTGTACCTCCCGCCATTTCCACTATCGCAGCCGCTGCCATACCCGTAGCAGAGCCAACTTCAGCCTGGCATCCTCCCGCCGCACCGGAAATAGATGCATTGTTTGCTACTACAAATCCGAATGCACCGCTGACGAATAAATAGCGGACCATTTGCTCTCTTGAAGGATTCAGTTTCTCTTTAACAGCAAATAAAGTACCGGGTACAACTCCGGCAGCTCCCGCTGTAGGCGTGGCACAAATGGTACCCATCGCAGCATTCACTTCATTGGTAGCCATAGCCTTACTCACTGCATCAAGGATAAGGTTACCGGACAGTGTCTCATTTAATTGCATATATTCATTGAGCTTTTTCCCGTCTCCGCCTGTTAAGCCAGATACGGATTTAACTTGCTCTGTTATTCCTCTGTTCACAGCTCTTTCCATCACATCTAAATTGCGTTCCATCTGTGAAAAAATTTCCTCGTAAGAGCGCTCGTGCACTTCCATTTCCTGTCTGATCATAATTTCCGAGATAGGCAGGTTCTTAGTCTCACAAAGCTCTACAAGTTCCTCTACGTTGCGAAACATGCTGTTTCCTCCTTCGTCTGTAAAACGGAGCTCTTTTATCAATCGTGAATTTTAGTAACTTTCTTTACATGTTCGAGTTTCGATATCTCGGCCATCGTTTTTTCATCAATGTTCTGGTCTACTTCAATTACCATCAATGCTTCTTTCCCCTGTTCTTTTCGGGAAACTTCCATATGGCCGATGTTGATCTCATACTCGGCAAGCTTTGTTGATACTGAGGCAATCGTTCCATAACGGTCATCATGGACTACGAGAATAGCAGGATGGTTCCCGCTCAGTCTCAGTTCAAATCCGTTAAGCTCTTTTATTTCTACTTTTCCTCCGCCAATCGAGATACCTACGAGCTCCATTTCTTCTTTCCCTGCACCGAGACGGATTTTAACGGTGTTCGGGTGATCAAGGTTAGCCTCCTCTTCATAGAAAGAATAGGAAACCCCTTTATCTTCCGCATATTTAAATGACTCAGTCATCCGGGTGTCAAATGTGTCAAAACCTAATATTCCTCCTACGAGCGCCACGTCCGTTCCATGGCCCTGATACGTTTTAGCAAAAGAACCGTACAGGTGGAAGGCCGCCCATTCAGGTTCCTTTTGGAAAAGCTGCCTCGCCACCAGCCCGATTCGTGCAGCACCTGCCGTGTGAGAGCTGGAAGGGCCAACCATCACTGGGCCAATAATATCAAAAACACTTCTGTACTTCATACAGATGTCCTCCTTCGTCTAAACCGAACCAACACTATATAACAATCAACTAGTCTTTTAATTGTAAAAAAGCAGGAAATAGTAAATTACCTGTCTGACATGTTTATCTTAACAAATTGGTAAAAAAAGAGCTATTATATTTACAAAAACAGTGAGAACGCCTAAGGGATTAAGCGCAGACTGCAGATCCGGGTATTTTGGCTGAGTTAAATTGAACATCACAGACTTCGGGTGCCCTCCCTTTTATTCACCGGAAAAATATATTATTAAAACCTGGGCAAGCATCCGCCTGGTGGACTGAAATCACGGCTTTCCTCAAATAGAACAGCCGAACAAAATTCGAAAATTTTGTTCGGCTTTCTTTATGATTACTATTCTTTTATACCAACGGCGTTTAGTAATTATGAGTTTTTCAGGCGGGTCACAGATACTGATACCGTGCCGGGGCCGACATGTGTACCAATAACAGGGCCAATACTGGTTATAGTCTCTTTTTTAATTGAAAAATGCTCGTGCATCTGGTTCATAAGAGTCTCAGCCTCAGATTCCGACTGGGCATGGGAAATTCCAACATGAAGGTCGTCGCGGCCATAAAGGTCCTGAAACTCCTGAATAATTCTGTTAACAGCTTTTTTTTGCCCGCGAACTTTTTCAAATGGATAAACTTCGCCTTCCTTAGTTAAAGACAATATCGGTTTTATTTTCAACAGGGATCCAAGAACCGCCGAAGCTTTTCCTATCCGACCATTTTTCTCCAGGTATTCTAAAGTATCGACCATAAAAAACACCGAAGTATCTTCCAAAAGCTCGTTTACTCTTTCAAGGCATTCCTCTTTAGAAGCCCCTTCTTTAGCAAGAGCAGCCACTTCGACTACGATAATACCGATCGCATAGGACGCGCGCTTTGAGTCCACGACAGTTACAGGGACCTCATCCCCCAAGGTCTGAGATGCTATATAGGCAGACTGGAATGTGCCGCTCAGTTTGGAAGAAAGATGTATTGAAATAATATCCGGCTTGTCCATCTTTTCAAACAGCTGCCGGTACTCTGTTTCAAACTGGTGGGGAGTAGGCTGGGAAGTAGTAGGGATTGCCTCTGTCTCAGCTAATTTTATATAAAACTGGTCTGCTGTCAGATTAACCCCGTCTTCATAAGTTTCTTCGCCGAAATGAACTTTGAGCGGGACAACTGTTATATCGAGCTCTTTTTGAAGATCTTCAGGAATGTCTGCAGTTGAATCTGTAACAATTTTAACTTTACCCATCAAAAACAACCCCTTGATTAATTAGTAGCAGTTAACCCTTCCTTTATTCTACAGATAAAATGTAAGAGTAAAGAGGCTGATTTCCTGCATGCACTTCAATTTCTATTTCTGTGTGCTGTTCTTCGATGTAACGGACTAATTCATCCGCTTCTTCCCCGCTGCGGTCTTCTCCATGTATTATTGTCACAATTTCGGCGTCCTCTTCTACCATCTTATCGAGGAGTTCTTTTGCTACTTCCTGGACAGATGGCCCGGTTGAAACGATTGTTTTTTCATGGATCCCCATAAAGTCGCCTTTTTTAATCTCTACGCCGTTAAGACTTGTGTCTCTTACAGCATAAGTGACTTCTCCTGTTTTAACTTCCTGCATAGCTTCTTTCATTTCCTCAGTGTTTTCCTCAAGAGACTGGGCTGTATTGTAAGAAAGCATAGCTGCAAGACCTTGAGGTACGGACTTGGAAGGCACCACTGCCACTTCAAGGTCGGAAACTTCAGCCGCCTGTTCGGCAGCCATTACGATATTACTGTTATTAGGCAGAAGAATTATTTTTTCAGCGTGGCATTCGTCGATCGCCTTAATAAAGTCTTCAGTAGAAGGGTTCATTGTCTGGCCGCCTTCAATCACCTTCTTTACACCTAACCCTTTAAATAACTCGGCAATTCCGGCTCCCATTCCTACAGTAATGACAGCAAACTCCGTTTTTTCCTGCTTGTTTTCCGGTACAGGAGCTGCAGGCTGGCTGCCTTCCTCGTTTAAAATGGTAGTATGCTGTTCGCGCATATTTTCTATTTTAACGTTGACTAAAGAACCAAATTTTTGTGCTTCGGATATAACCTTACCAGGGTATTCAGCATGAATATGGATTTTTAGGAGGTCTTCATCTGAAACAACCAGCAGGGAATCTCCATGCTTGTCCAGCACCTCTCTGAATTCATCTTCGTTAAAAGAATTTTCTTCAACTTTATCATCTTCAAATTTAACCATTACTTCTGTGCAGTAACCAAACTCGATATCTTCCGTTGCCATGTGGCTTTGGGCAGATTGATGGTGCTCCAGCTTAACGAGCTCGTCCATACTTGGTGCATCCTGCTCAACTGTACTGGTTATTTTTTCGCCTTTCAGCACAGCCAGAAACCCTTCATAGATCGTCACAAGCCCCTGGCCGCCCGAGTCCACCACACCCACCTCTTTTAAAACAGGAAGGAGGTCAGGAGTTCTTTCCAGAGACGCTTTGGCCTCTTCAAGAACCCCTTCCATTAAACCATTAATATCCTGGCTGTCTTTAACGAATTGGCCGCCTCTATTTGCTGAATCTTTGGCTACGGTAAGGATTGTTCCCTCTACAGGTTTCATTACTGCTTTATAAGCCATGTCTACTCCATAGTTAAAGGCTTTACTCAAGTCTTCCGCCGTAATGGTTTCTTTGTTTTCCACCGACTTTGAAAAACCCCGGAATAACTGGGACAGAATGACACCGGAGTTTCCTCTGGCGCCCATAAGCAGTCCTTTTGCAAAACTGGAAGCAATTTTCCCTACATGGTTTTCAGACTGGGCTTTTACTTCTTTTACGCCAGAAGTAATTGTTAAATTCATATTTGTTCCTGTATCTCCATCCGGAACAGGAAAGACATTTAAAGCATCAATTTTTTTGGAATTATTGGAAAGGTTGTTTGCTCCTTCAACAAGCATTTGCGCAAACTTCTTACCTTCAATTTTTGTGACTGTCACGAATGTTCCTCCTAACTATAACTTCTACGGGTTGGTAACACGGACACCTTGAACAAAAATATTCACAGAGTCCACTTTTAATCCGAGCATTTGCTCCAGCTGGTATTTAACTTTAGATTGTACATTATGGGCCACTTCGGAAATTTTCGTGCCGTAACTTACAATAATGTACATATCAATATGAATTTCTTCATTTTCTTTTTCGCGAATGACCACACCGCGACCAAGGTTTTCTTTTCCCAAAAGGTCTGTGATTCCGTCTTTTAATTGTTTTTGTGAGGCCATGCCTACTATGCCGTAGCAATCCACAGCAGCCCCTCCTGCAATTACCGCCACTACTTCTTTGGAAACATCAATATTGCCAAACTTTGTTTTCATCTCTATGGTCATCTGAAACTGCCTCCCTTTAAGGTCTTTACCTTTATGGCTATCGTCATTTTACTATAAAACATACGAATTTAAAAGAAGATCCGGCGGCTGCAAAAGCACTATTACTTTATTGTTTTTTTGCGCCGCTGTCAAGTACATTTACTTGATAAAAAAACAAATATGACTTGAATTCTTTGACTTGCTATGCTAATATAACCAAGTGTTTCATTTTGATACTTGAACCGATTATAAACGATTGGACTTATCGTATAGTTGAAGGAGGGAATATCATGGCAAGAAAATGTGTTGTCACAGGCAGAGGCCCTAAATCTGGAAATAAACGTTCTCACGCATTAAATGCTACTAAGCGCCGTTGGGGTGCAAACGTACAAAAAGTCCGTATTTTAGTTAACGGAAAGCCGAAGCGTGTTTACGTTTCTGCTAAAGCACTGAAATCAGGCAAAGTAGAAAGAGTTTAATGACTCCACTGTTAAAAAACGGCGCAAATCTGCGCCGTTTTTTCATGCATTTATGACTGGCTTTTTACCCTTTTCGGAAGGATCCCATCACCGCACGTACAAAGCCTCCAATAAATTTTGGTAATTTAATCGTATAAAATTTCATGCTTTCCCCTCCTCGAAAGAACAACCCCTCATAGTGTTCTGATGATTGAGAAATCATAAATCGGTGTCTCGTTATTACACATTATATTCATGAAGAAAAAAATAGTACCTTTTTTTCAAAAATGATAATTATCAAGCTTTATCCATTGACTGAAATAAGTAAAGCCTTCCTGTTTTAAAAGATACTTTTCCGGTTTCAGCTGTTAATTCATTACTGATACATAAGCTGGACCCCTGCTCAATGTCTTTATTCTCAAGAGGGTAACGGAAACCTTGCAAGGTGAGCCCTTTCACCTCTTCTGTAAAAGGGAGCATAGAATAGTACTTAAAACTTTCTTTGTTAAAAGTGTAAATGCCAGGGTCTAATATTGTTATTTTATTCCACCGATCCTCGAGATATACAGGAACATTTACTTTTAAGCCTTTAAGAATAAGATGGGCGTTCATAAACAAGTGGTCAAGTCTGCCACCGGTAGCCCCAAGCAGAATAATTTGCGAAGGGTTTTGACGGAGACACCAATTAATTGCAATCTCCATATCTGTTTCATCTTTCTCTTTTGGGTAAATCTCTATATTTTTGAGCTTTGACTGTACCCACTGCCTTTCTTCCCCGGTAATTGAATCAAAATCCCCGAAAGCCATAAGCGGCATTATTCCGAAGGTTAAAAGATTATAAACTCCCCGGTCCACCCCTATCCAGGCTGCTGCAGGGTATTTCTCCTGCATTTTATCCAGTTCAGGGACCGATGTTTCCGGCCCGCTCCCGAGAAGTATAAAAGTCAAAGTTATCTCTCCTTTAAGTGAAGCAGCCCTCCCGGCCGTGTCACACTTATGCAGGCTGAAGGATTCTTCTGCTTCCTATATTTAATAAAATCAGAACAATTAAACAGACAATCATTGAGGGCAGAAGATATGAAATATTATACGTAAAAGCATAAACAGCTACAGGAGTACCTTCCGGAGCAAATTCTCCGAACCAGACCACACCTGCAGTAAAATGAGCAAGAAACCTCAATGCAACCCCTGCTGTGACACCTAGAATTAACGAGATAACTACTTTAGGCCCGCTTGCTTTCCCTTTAATTGTAAACAAGCCGGCCAATCCGATAACCGCAAAAGCAACCGGATAATCCAGCAACGCTTGCAGCCAGTGAACAATAAAGGGGTTATAGATCATATTAATGATTCCAAAGATTAATCCTGTGGCCACTCCGGGCCGAATACCTCTCCGGAATGCCATAACCAGAATAGGGAGCATTGCTAAGGAAACTGAACCTCCCTGAGGCCAAAAGCGCAAAAATGTCAGTAAATCAAGTATGACTGCCAAAGCTGCCATCATTGCTACTTCCGCCATGATTAGTGTCGATCGTGAATTATTCAAAGTAACCCTCTCCTTTATTTAGTAAAATACGAACCGCAAAGGAAGGGGCTGAACTGAAAAATAAAAAACAGCTATTGCCTCAAATGCAACAGCCGTTTATACCGGCTCCACATCCCTACGCAAGTATCAACTCACAGGTTCTCAGGGTCGAAGCGGCAGCTTCCTCTCAGTCCTTCTAAGGACTCCCCTTGTGGTTCTTGTATTTTATTTATAGTTTAATCTTACCTTGATGACCGGATACTTTCAATGGCTTTTTGCCTGTCTGTTTTTCCGTACACAGCAGACCCCGCCACTAAAACATCCGCTCCTGCTTCAATACACAACTCAGCAGTTTCAGCATTCACGCCTCCATCTACCTCGATTTCAATATCTTTGTCCAGTTTGGCAACCATCTCTTTAACTTTCCTTATTTTCGGAAGCACCTCATGAATGAATGTCTGGCCTCCGAACCCTGGATTTACTGTCATTAGAAGAACGAGATCTACGTCCTGAATGATATGCCTGACAGATTCTACTGGAGTAGCGGGATTTAAAACTACTCCGGCTTTGACACCGGCGTCTTTAATCAGATGCACAGTACGGTGCAAATGCGGGCAAGTTTCAACATGGACACTGATAATATCAGCTCCTGCTTTTGCAAACAAAGGAATATACTGATCAGGGTTCTCAATCATTAAATGGACATCCAAAGGAAGGTCAGTGACAGGACGTACAGCATTTACGATTAGCGGTCCTATAGTTATATTAGGGACAAAATGTCCATCCATTACATCTACGTGGATGTAATCGGCTCCTCCCGCTTCCACATCTTTTATTTCGTCACCTAATTTAGCGAAATCTGCTGATAAAATTGAAGGGGCTACTTTAACCATCTTTTAATACCTCCGTTTTTGGTTTTTAATCTCATCTAAAAACTGGGCATAATGCTCATAACGGTGCGAAGCAATAAGCCCGTCTTTATAGGCTTGTTTAACAGCACAGGACGGCTCGTTAATATGGGTACAGGCTCGGAATTTACAATCGTTTATCCGTTCAAGCATTTCAGGAAAGAACTGTGAAAGTTCTTCCGTCTCGATATTTTGAAAATCCAAAGAACTAAAGCCTGGAGTATCTGCTACATACCCGCCCTCTTCCAGCGGAATAAGCTCCACATGCCGGGTCGTATGCTTTCCTCTGCCGAGACTTTTAGATATTTCATTAGTTTCTATATTTAATTCAGGTTTCAACGCATTAAGCAAGGAGGACTTTCCCACACCTGACTGTCCGGCAAAGACAGATACTTTTCCAGATAAATATGGTTTTAACTGGTTCAGCGTTTCCTCGATATAGATCGATGTCTTCAACACTTCGTAACCAAGTTTTTTGTAATCTTCTTCATATTTTTCAATAAGTGAAGAATCTTCTCCGGAAAGCAGGTCGATTTTAGAAAGACAAATTACCGGGGATATATTGTTAGCTTCTATGTGCACGAGAAAACGATCTAAGAGAACAGGGTTGAATGAAGGCGATTCTACTGAAAACACGAGAATTGCCTGTTCTACATTTGCAATGGGAGGCCTCACAAGCTCATTCAGCCGGTCTTCCATTTCCAGAACGTATCCGTCAGTCTTATTAGCCGCCTCAAATTCTACCCAGTCGCCCACTAATGGCGTAAGTTTCCTCTTACGGAAATTTCCCCGTCCCCGGCATTGAAAGATTCCGTCTTCATTTTCCACATAATAAAACCCGCTCAATGCTTTTATAATACGTCCTCTTGGCATGCCATCCTCCTGATTTTAAATTTCGCAGACAAGTTTCCGGAAGACTCGTCCGCCTCCCCGGAAACCCCGTCTGAATTTATTGATATTCTTTCAATTCATCATACGTATATTCATAAGGAGAGTCTTCAAATTCTTCATCCCCGACAAAGAGAATAATAAAACCGGAATCTTCAGGCGCTACGGTCATAGGAACCTCAAATGTTGTATCTTCAGTAATTTCTTCATCGACAATCTGGAGCGGTGTCCGGTTATCCATATCTGTTACAGACAGCCTGATCCTGTATGATGGTCTCTCTTCTTCATCGCCGGCGTCTTCATTATTGTTGCTGCTCTCATCATTATTATTTCCTTCTTCATTACTATCATTGTTTTCCCCATTATTTTCCCCGGCATTTTCAACCATATCTTCATCGGCGTTATCATTATCGGGTACTTCTACTTTAAAAGGCACCGTTGCGGAGATGGGTTCTTCTTCGGGCTCCTCTATAGGCTCCTGACCTTTTGAAAAAACTGCATTCACTGTTGTGTGTTCCCTGATTTCCGTTCCTCTTGGAGGATACTGAGTGATTACCCTTCCTTCTTCCACTGTAGAATGATACTCTTCCTCAATTTTCAGATCTATCAGGTCGTTTCCTTCAAATGTGGCCAGAACTTCTTCCCTTGTCATATCATACAGGTTGCTCATAATATACGTCGGCCTTTCGCTCACAGTCAGGCGTACGACGGTCTCCTGAGGAACAACCATTGACCCGGGTTCAGGACTTTGATCAATTACTGTGTCGTCGTCATATTCGGATGTTTCTTCAAATTGGATACTGAAGTCATCAAAATCCTGCAGCAGGTCTTCAGCTCTTTCTCTCGACTGTCCGATTAAGTCTTCCATTTCCACTGGTTCTGACCCTTCACTGACTACTAACGTGACGATCGTACCTTCTTTTACAGACTGGCCTGCTCCTGGTCTGTGAGTAATAACAAGCCCTTCCTCCATCTCGTCATCATGGCGGAGTTCCTGTTCAACTTCAAGGTTGAGTTCCATTAATGTTTCAAATGCTTCGTTATATTCCATCCCCTGCAAGCCATCGGGAATTTCAACTTCATTCACATGGAGCCAGGTTGGTATTAAATAAAAAATAAGGAAAATCAGCCCGATAAAAAACACCAGTGCAAATAAGGAAGCTTTCACCCAGAACTTGGCACCTTTTTCTTTTTTCTTAGTATCCGGCTGTTCGGCTGCCGGCTTAGAGTTATGGAAGACATTTGTCCCTCCAGCTGTTTTGGAAGGTACAATTGTCTCTTCCTGGTCTGTCTGCCCTTGAATGCCTGC
The DNA here is from genome assembly GCF_900111295.1 of Salipaludibacillus aurantiacus. Lineage (GTDB taxonomy): Bacteria > Bacillota > Bacilli > Bacillales > Salisediminibacteriaceae > Salipaludibacillus > Salipaludibacillus aurantiacus. The sequence goes on from NZ_FOGT01000002.1 coordinate 304,481, forward strand.
AGCAGGTATTGCTTTTGTCACTTCTTCATCAGGATCTGAAATCTGATAAGGGGCTTCAACACGGCGACCTTCGTCCAGAATAGTGGATAAATCAAGCAGCATATCTTCAGCCGAATTGAACCTTTTAAAAGGATCTTTTGCTGTGGCTTTAATTACAAAGTTTTCAATACTCTGCGGAATGGCTGGATCTTTTTCTCTAAGAAGAGGCAAAGGCTCCTGTAAATGTTTAATAGCGACTGAAACTGCCGTATCTCCAGAAAAAGGAACTTCTCCCGAAAGCATTTCATAAGTGACTACTCCAAGAGAATATAAGTCCGATTTGTAAGTGACCTGCCCTCCCCTGGCCTGTTCAGGTGATAAGTAATGAACGGACCCGAGAACTGAGTTGGTGTGGGTAATCGTCGCTTCGCTGATCGCTCTCGCTATTCCAAAATCTGTTACTTTTGCCGTCCCATCTTTACTCATAAGAATATTATGAGGCTTAATATCGCGGTGGACGATGTGATTAACATGGGCGTGGCTTACAGCCGCTACAATTTGTTCAAGAATCCTCACAGTTTCAGATACTGAAAGTCTGCCTTTCTCGTTAATATAATCCTTCAGCGTCTGGCCTTCCACATACTCCATGACAATATAATATAGATCTTCTTCTTCCCCGACATCGTAAATATTGACAACGTTAGGGTGGGATAAACTTGTTGCCGACTGGGCCTCCCGCCTGAAACGGCGGATAAATTCCTCATCTTTAGAAAACTGCTCCTTGAGCATTTTGACAGCAACCGTACGGTCTAATATTAAATCTTTGGCCAAATAGACATCAGCCATCCCTCCGCCGCCTACCGGACGAATGATCTCATAACGGCCACTGACCCTTTTTTGATTCATGTGTGACTCACACCTTCCGTCTCATGACGAACCAGTGTAAGTGAAATGTTATCTTCCCCGCCGGCTTTATTAGCATGATCAACAAGCTGTGAGGCAATTTCATCTAAGTTTTCAGAGCTTGAAAGGTATGAAGAGATTTCCTCATCAGAAACCATATTTGTCAGCCCGTCCGAACAGAGTAAAAGCATATCTCCTTCACGCCAGCTGATTGTTTTGACATCTACTTCAATGCTTTTTTCAGTCCCTAACGCTCTTAACAAAACGTTTTTTCTGGGATGATGTTCAGCTTCTTCCTCAGATATCTGGCCGGAGCGTACGAGTTCTCCTACTAAAGAATGGTCTTCTGTCATTTGCTTTAATTGCCTGTCTTCAAACAAGTAAACGCGTGAATCGCCCACGTTGGAAAAGGAAACATATTCATCGGTACACACGGCTGCAACAAGAGTGGTTCCCATTCCTTCACATTGGGCATTTTGGCGGGATTGAAGAAAAATCTCTTTATTTAATTTTTGTACCGTATCATTAAGCCATTCTTCGGCTTCTTTCGGAGAGAGCTGTTTGTCAATTTCTTTCCAGTAATCCAACAGCCCATCCCGTGCCATTTTGCTTGCTACATCCCCTGCCTGGTGGCCGCCCATCCCATCTGCCACAAGAGCGAGCATGTGCCCTGTCTGATTTTCTTTTACTGCGCCGTCATCTTCGTTATGAGGACGTACTTTTCCTGTATGGGTACGAAAAATCCCTTTCATCTGCCTATCTCCTCATTTCCACTGTCATCTATAATTAGTCATGTTTCATTACTGAAGAAATAAAAAAGCCGTCTGTCCCAAAATCCCCGGGAAATAACTGTACTTTTCCTGCCAGGTCCCCATTTTTTTCTGAGATTACGGCCGGAAGCCTGTCTTTTAGCTGTGAATCAAAAACAGCGTCTTCGTGCGTGTCAACAAACCGGGAAATTAAAAGGTCATTTTCTTCCACGTCAATGGTGCATGTACTGTACACCAGACGGCCGCCTTTTTTCAGAAGAGGCCAGACAGACTGGACAATCGCTTCTTGAATGGAAGATAAACGCAGTATATCATCTTCCTGCTTTGACCACTTTAAATCGGGTTTTCTCTGTATCACGCCTAAGCCGGAACAGGGAGCATCAACAAGTATTTTATCAAAAGTTTCGGGTGCAAACTTTTCATGAAGTTTCCGGGCGTCTGCCGTTTCTCCTTTAATGACAGACAGGTTAAGCCTCTTTTGCTGTTCCTTAACAAGTTTCACTTTATGGTCGTGGATGTCGATACTGATGATTTCTCCTTCATTATTCATACGTTCAGCCATATGAGCAGACTTCCCGCCGGGAGCTGCGCATGCATCCAGTATTTTCTCCCCCGGTTGAGGGTCAACTGCGTGAGAAACGAGCATCGACCCTTCGTCTTGAACTGATACGTAACCTTGTTTAAAAGCTTCCGAATTAATAACGGAACCTTTCTTTAAACGGAGGCTTTCCTTCAAGAGAGGGCCTTCTTCTACCTCCAGCCCTTCAGCTGTTAAAGATTCTTTAACATCCTTAACAGAGGAGCGCGCCGTATTAACCCTCAACGAATGAACAGGGGCGGAAAGGTTTGCCCGGGCCGTTTTTTCTGCCCTTTCAAATCCGTACTGGTTTATCCACCGTTTAAGAAGCCATTCAGGGTGGCTCGTTTCTACCGACAGCCGCTTGACATTATCATTTATTTTATCTAAAGAAGGAAGTTCCCCACGAAGCAATCCTCTCAGCATGCCGTTTACAAAACCGGCTGTCCCTTTATGCCCTCTTTTTTTAGCAATCTCTACGGCTTCGTTAATTGCAGCATGATCCGGGATACGGTCTAAAAATACAAGCTGGTAAACAGTCATTCTTAAAAGGACGTGAACCCACTTATCCAATTTTTTTAATGGCTTTTTCGTAAATGAAGATAAGTAATAATCCAGCCTCATCTGATTCTGGATGGTCCCGTAAACTAACTCGGTGAGAAGCGGGACATCCACTTGGGGGACTTTCATTTTTTTAATTGTATCGTTAATAAGAAGGTTGCTGTATGCCTGATTCTTTTCTATTTTCAACAGAATTTCCAACGCGGCATCCCTTACGGTGGCTGTATTTAAGTCTTTCTTCATGTAATTACTCTCCTAACTTCATTCCGGGCTCCCAATTACTCCCCGCCCCTCTTAAAAAGGTAGCAACATCCATCGGTTTTTTTCCTGCAGGTTGGACTTTTGTTAATGCCAGTGTCTTTCCATCCCCGCATGCCACCTTTATGTCGTGTTCTTCAATTGCCACGACCGTGCCGGGGGACTCGTCAGTATGATCTTGACTGGTTTCGGCTTCCCATACTTTAAACCTTTTCCCTTCAGCTTCTGTATGGGCAACAGGCCAAGGGTTTAATCCGCGAATCTGATTGAAAAGCTGATCTGCTGTTTTAGCCCAGTCTATGCGTTCTTGTTCTTTTTTTATATTAGGTGCATAAGTCACATACTCTTCATCCTGTCTAACCGGGTGAATATCTCCTTTCTCAATAAGAGGCAGAGTCCTGGTTAATAATTCTGCACCTAAACGGCTCAATTTATCGTGCATTGTGCCAGTCGTATCTTCAGGAAGAATAGGCAGTGATTCCTGGGCAATCATATCTCCTGCATCTAATTTAGCAACCATGTACATAATAGTTATCCCTGTCTTTTCTTCCCCATCAATCACTGCTTGATGGATAGGTGCCCCTCCCCGGTATTTTGGAAGCAGTGAGGCATGGACGTTAATACAGCCTTTCGGAGGTACATCAAGCAGTTCCTGAGGAAGTATTTGTCCGAAAGCCGCTGTGATAATTAAGTCAGGATTAATTTTTTCGACCTGTTTCCATTCGGTTTCGTTTTTTATTTTTTCCGGCTGAAAAACAGGCAGACCCATTTTCTCTGCTGCCACCTTGACAGGAGGCGGTGTTAACGTCTGTTTTCTTCCTTTAGGTCTGTCAGGCTGGGTAACTACCAAAGAAACATCATAGCCGTTATTAACCACTGATTCCAATACAGGAACAGCAAAATCCGGCGTTCCCATAAAAACTATTTTCATATATTATTCTCCCCTTAGAAAGTTTATAACATTGTATATGGATTTGTATCGATCGTAATGGATAGCCCGGTTCGGGCCATCTCTCCCTGATATGTTTTAATTATTTCCTGCAGTGCTTCAGTTAACTTTGGCTCAACTTTATATTTTACCATGCATTGGTATCGATATCTATCTTTGATCCGTGGTATGGCCGAGGCTACTGGACCGTAGACCATCGTCTGTTTTGAGAGCGATCTGTTTAGAAATGAGGCTATTTTTTCACTTACAGAGATGACCTGATCGAGCCTCTCATCACTTACGTGAATGAGCGCCAGAAAATAATAGGGAGGATAACCTCCCTGCCTTCGGACACTCATTTCTTTTTCGAAAAAAGACAGGTAATCATGAGCCTTTACATCAATAATACTGTAGTGGTCAGGTGTATAGGTCTGTACCATCACTTCACCTTTTTTAGTATGGCGGCCAGCTCTTCCGCTTACTTGAGTAAGCAGCTGAAACGTTCTTTCGGCAGACCTGAAATCAGGAAGATGGAGCATGGAATCCGCAGCCAGGACGCCTACAAGAGTAATATCAGGAAAGTCAAGACCTTTGGCAATCATCTGAGTGCCTAAGAGAACATCAGCTTTTCCTTCACCAAATTGTTTTAAAAGCCGTTCATGAGCCCCTTTTTTCCGGGTAGTATCAACGTCCATACGAATGACACTGAGATCTGGAAAAAGTTTCAAAAGCTCTTCCTCTACTTTTTGGGTGCCTGTACCGAAAAATCGAATTGAATCACTTTGACACTCCGGACAAATACTTGGAATCGTCTCAGAATGACCGCAATAGTGACATTGCAAAGACTGGTTATACCGGTGATAGGTCAATGAAATATCACAATGAGGGCATTGCGCTACATATCCGCAGTCCCTGCACATAATAAAAGTTGAGTAGCCACGGCGGTTCAAAAACAGAACTGTTTGTTCCTTTTTCTTAAACCGGGCCTCAATACCTTCTAAAAGTTCCCGGGAAAACATGGATCTGTTCCCTTCCCTTAATTCTTCTCTCATATCGACAAGGGTCACTTCAGGCATTTGCACATGGTTAACCCTGTTTTCCATAGTCAGTAAATGATAGACTCCTTTTTTTGCGCGGGCATAACTTTCCAGGGAAGGGGTCGCACTTCCTAAGATGACAGGACAGTTATAGATTTCTCCCCGTTTAATAGCCACCTGCCTGGCATGGTACCTTGGCGTTTCTTCCTGTTTATAGCTTGTTTCATGTTCTTCATCAATAATGATGATGCCAAGGTTTTCGAATGGGGCAAATATAGCTGAACGCGCTCCTACAGCAACGTCTACTTTACCTTCACGAATTTTCAGCCATTCATCGTACTTTTCTCCTTTGGACAAAGCACTATGTAAAACGGCCACTCTGGACCCGAATCTCTCCTTGAACCGGGTTACCATTTGAGGAGTCAATGAAATTTCAGGCACCAGCACGATCGCTTCTTTTCCTTTACGGATTACCTGGTCAATAGCCTGCATATAAACTTCCGTTTTTCCGCTCCCGGTGACTCCCCGCAGCAGAAAGGTCGTATGTCTTTCTTCGACAATTGAATCTATCACAGGAGTAAGGGCTTCTTCCTGTTCATCCATTAACGGCAGAGGGGAAGAGGACGCAAATGTTCGCCCCTCAAAAGGATCACGGCTCACAACCTGTTCTTCTTTTAAAAGATATTCTTTATTAACTAACTCCTGAACAGTCTGCCGGGAAACACCTGCCTGCTCCATCAGCTCTGAAATAACGACACGAACGTCTTCCTGGACGTTGTCATAAAAATAACTGAGCAGAGCTTTTTGTTTAGCTGCCTTTGAAGGAAAATCATCCAGCACAGCTTTAAGCTCTTCTTTTGATAAGGCGGATCTCACAACGAGCTGCTTCTTTTTTGTTTCATTTGTCTTCACTAATGGCGTTACTTCCACTAATTCCTGCCGGACTGCTTTCATCATATCTTTCTTTTCGTCTTCCGCTGCCTTCTTTCTCCATTCTTCCCAGCTGTCGAGAGTTTTACCATCTTCAAAGAAAGGTTTAATGGTTTCAGGCAATTTTGAGAGCATCTCTTTTGAAACTAGTGTCAGTTTTTTATCATACTTTGCTCTCATAGCCGCCGGAAGCATTGATTTCAGTACTGATATATGGAAAGACAGCGTATCATTTTTAATCCATTCTGCAAGGAAAAGCAGTTCTTTTGTTAAAGGCGGCTTTAGATCGATAAGGTTTTCAAGCTCTTTAAGCTTTTTTGAACTATAATTGCTCTGTTCATCCAGCCCGGTGACAAATCCCTGTACTTTTCTTGGTCCGAAAGATACGGTAACACGGGCGCCCGGAGCAATTGTTTCCCTGAATTCATCCGGAACAATATAATCAAACACCCGGTCTGTCTGATTCGCCGCCACATCCACTATAACTTTCGCTATCATTTAATGCCCCTCCGAAAACAATGGTTCAATGGCGTTCAGAAGATGCCCGGCTGCTTCATGTTTGGTAGTCAATGGAACCGGAATCTTTCTCCCGTCCGCGTAATAGAGCATTAATTCGTTCGTATCCCCCTGGAAACCGGATCCTTCTTTAACAATGGAATTGGCTGCGATTAAATCCAGCCGTTTTGATTCGACTTTATTCCTTGCATTTTCTTCTATATTCTCCGATTCTGCTGCAAAACCGACAAGAATCTGCTTTGTCTTTTTCCTGCCTAAAGATTTCAGGATATCTTTTGTCCTTTCCATTTCAATCTGTATGTCTCCGGGCGTTTTTTTCATTTTTTGGCTATGCGTATCTTTAGGCCGGTAATCTGCCACAGCGGCAGCTTTAATCACGATATCTGCGCTTCCAAAATGGGCGTCTGCAGCATTATACATTTCCTCTGCCGAAGTCACCGGAAGCAGTCGTACTCCGTGAGGCGGGTCAAGTGATACAGGACCGCTGATTAAAGTGACTTCCGCTCCCCTGGCAGCTGCTGCTTCTGCAATGGCGTACCCCATTTTTCCTGATGAGCGGTTAGAAAAAAACCTCACCGGGTCAATCACTTCCTGGGTCGGTCCTGCAGTAACCAAAACCCGCTTACCATGCCAGTTTGGATGAGACTGACGTATAAAATGGTGATTCACAACAGCGAGAAGATCTTCAGGTTCAGCCATTCTCCCTTTACCTTCATAACCGCATGCCAAATAGCCTTCGTCAGGTTCTACAAAGTCGTACCCAAAACCTTTAAGCGTTTCCATATTCTTTTTAACAGCAGGGTGGTCATACATATGAACATTCATTGCAGGGGCAATCATTACCGGCGCAGTGCTAGCCAGCAGTGTGGTCGTAACCATATCATCAGCTATACCGTGAGCCAGCTTTCCGATGATGTTAGCTGTAGCCGGTGCAATGAGAACCAAATCAGCCCAATCAGCAATATCTATATGGGCAATTTTTGCGGGATTCGGTTCAGTAAAGGTATCTACGTAAACATGATCTCTGGATAAGGCCTGAAATGTCAGCGGAGTGACAAATTCTCTTGCCGATGAACTCATGACCACTTTTACATTATAATTCTCCTGGATAAGCTTGCTTGTTAAAGCTGCTGCTTTGAATACAGCAATGCCTCCAGTGACACACAATAATATATTTTTTTTAGCCATTTTCTTCCCCCCGGATATCTTGTCCATTTAGTTTTCCATCTGTTTTATTATACTTTAAATTTCTGACTCACTGGGTGCAGACCCGTCAATTATTCTTTGATTTATTTTATCGTGGTTTACCGGATAACAAAGACGCTGACCCCAAAGTTCCGGCCGAAAAGCAAACCTTTTTTGATAGTATGTATAATTTTCAAGGTATAAAAGAAAGAAACAACCTATTATATTCAGGTTGTTTCTTTCTTGTCACGAATTTCGTAAGTTAGTTTCTCAGACTCAATTTCTTCCAGAGCCATCCCTACGTAATTGACTGACTTAGAATCATCTGCTTTTTGAAAGAGTTCAGGTTTTTCCCGAAGCTGTCTCGCTCTGTGTGCGGAAACAGTCACAAGCGTATACTTCGAATTAATTTTAGTCATTAATGAATCAATAGATGGTTGTAGCAATACAATCACTCCTCAACAAGTTCTTTATAAAGATGGATCAAACGTTCTTTCTTACAATTCTCGGCAGTTACGATGGATTTTATTCTTTCCACCGCTGCTTCCACTTCATCGTTTTCAACCACATAGTCGTATTTGTCCATCAGATCGATTTCATCTCTGGCCACTGTCATACGGTTATCTATCAGATCTTTCGTCTCCGTGCCTCGCCCTTCTATCCGGCTACGTAATTCTTTAAGGCTTGGAGGCATCAGAAAAATAAACACTCCTTCAGGGAATGTTTCCTTGACCTGCAGGGCTCCTTGAACTTCGATTTCCAGGATGACATCTCTCCCACTGGCAATCATCTCTTCGACATAGTTCCGGGGAGTACCGTAGAAGTTGTCCACGTACTGGGCATATTCAAGCAGTTCGTTCTCCCTGATCATACGTTGGAACTCCTCGTGAGATTTAAAGAAATAATTGACTCCTTCCGCTTCTCCTTCTCTGGGCTTTCTGGTAGTAGCAGAAACGGAATATTTAATATGCGTATCATGTTTTCTTAATGCCCCGCAAACCGTACCTTTTCCTACTCCTGAAGGACCGGAAAGGACGATGAGGAGACCTTTTTCTCGTTTCATATAAACCTCCAACTATTAGTTATAAAGTCTATTCTAGCATGTTTTCATTTGCTGCGGTAGGCAGTCTTATTATAACAAAGGGAATGCCATCGGAAAACCGATGGCAGACATACGTTAAAATTATAGTAGAAACAGGCTGAAAATGTTATTCTTCTGAATCATCGTCTTTACTGGAAATAACTCTTTGTGCCACTGTTTCTGGCTGGACAGCAGAAAGGATGACGTGGTCGCTGTCTGCGATGATGACGGCGCGGGTGCGGCGTCCGTATGTAGCATCCACCAGCATATTTCTTTCACGCGCGTCAGAGATAATCCTTTTAATGGGCGCAGACTCAGGACTTACAATTGAAATAATGCGGTTAGCAGATACAATATTTCCAAAACCAATATTAATAAGTTTAATATCCAAGTGTCATTCTCCTATCTTTATTAAAAAAGTTTATTTATTATTATAATTATTCTACATTTTGCACTTGTTCCCTTATCTTTTCCAAATCAGCTTTTAAATTCACAACAATTTGGCTGACGTCGAGATGGTTAGCTTTTGAACCGATCGTATTTATTTCTCTGTTCAATTCCTGAACGAGAAAGTCGAGTTTCCTTCCAACCACTTCCCCGTCATTTAAAATCGATGAGAATTGCTTAAGGTGACTGTCAATTCTTGTTAATTCTTCCTCAACATCTGATTTATCAGCATAAACAGAAACCTCTGTTAAAATACGTGATTCATCAATTTCAGTATTTCCTTCCATAAAACTTTCAACTTTTTTCAGAAGTCTTTCCCGATAGAGTTCCTGAACCTGCGGGGCAAAAGTCCGCAGCTGCTCCAGATAGTCAGACAGCTTCTGTAAGCGGTGTGACAAATCCTCAAGCAGTTCCCGGCCCTCGCTTTGCCTCATTTTGATAAGCTGGGAGACGGCTTCATCTACTGATGTTTTAACCATTTCTTCAAGCTCTTTTGATACCTCATCTGACTCTTTAACTGATACGACTTCCTCATGTAAAAGGAGGCGATCAATCGGAAACGCTTCAGAAGCTACAGTGTTTTCAACCATTTGTTCATAAAGATGGTGATACTGGTGAAATAAATCCCAGTCAATTGATAAGGATCTTTTAACAATACTTTCTCCCTGAAGGTTTAAAAAAACATCTACTTTGCCGCGTTTCACATAGCGGGAAATTGCTTTTTTAAGTCGGTCTTCCAGGAACAGCAACTGCCTTGGCATACGTATATTTATTTCGCAAAAACGGTGATTTACAGCCTTCATCTCGACTGTTACTTTAAAATTCCCATTTTCCTTAGCAGACCGCCCGTATCCTGTCATACTCTTAATCATTTATATCACATCCACACTTATATTCTAAACAATTTTCAAACTGACAACAAGGGGCGTATAAAAATCTTACCATTTTAAAGGGAAAATAGACATTATTTATCTCCTGAATACTATTGCCTTGTTCCATAGATGATTTTTGCTATAATAGGAAAAGCTCATAAACAGCCTGAGGTATTCCTGCCTGCAATCATTTATCAAAAACAGGCTGCAAATGACAGCTTATATAAAGGAGGTTTCCGAATGTCTTTTGACGGCATTATAACACGGGCGGTAACTGATGATCTGAAAGATAAAATAGCCAGTGGAAGAATCGTTAAAATACACCAGCCCTATCCTACTGACTTAATGGTTACTGTCAGGGCAGGCGGAACAAACCATTCCCTGTTCTTATCTGTTAATCCATCTTTTGCAAGATTTCACCTGACTAACATTAAATTTGATAATCCCCAAGAGCCTCCTATGTTCTGTATGGTTTTACGCAAACACCTTGAAGGGAGCATTCTGGAAAGCATTGAACAGAATGGGCTTGAACGGATTGTCACCTTTTCTTTTAAAGGCAGAAATGAACTGGGAGATGTATCATACAAAAAACTGATTCTGGAACTGATGGGGCGGCACAGTAATATTATTTTCATCGATAAAGAGAATGATATTATTCTGGACAGCATGAAACATATTCCTCCGTCACTTTCCCAGTACCGGACGGTGCTTCCTGGCCAGCCTTATAAAGAACCTCCCCACCAGGATAAATTGAACCCTCTGGAAATAGACGAAACCGGTTTGTTAAGAAAACTGAACTTTAACCAGGGCAAAATGGACCAGCAAATCCGTGATATATTCAGCGGGCTGTCCCCTCAGGTAATTAAAGAAATAATGCACAGGGCCGGTCTTATAAACAGAGACACATTGCCTGCAGCATTTACTGACGTATTAAAACCTGTAAAAGAAAAAAATTATAACCCATTTATGATTACAGGAGGGGCTAAAGAAGCTTATTCAATCATCCCTATGGATCATTTGGAAGGTGAACGCCTCTACTTTAACACTATTCATGACATGCTGGACCGGTTTTATGTCGACAAAGCAGAAAGGGACCGGGTGAAACAGCGCGCTTACGATCTTGAACGGTTTCTGCGGAATGAATATCAAAAAAATAAAAAGAAAATTTCTAAACTCCAAAAAACGTTAAAAGATGCTGACAAAGCGAAAAAGCACCAGAAGTTTGGCGAATTGTTAACTGCCCATATGCATCTAGCTGCTCCCGGGCAAAAAGAATTAACAGTAATAGATTATTATGACCCGGATCAAAAAGAAATAACTATTCCTTTAGATCCCCAAAAAACTGCCTCTGAAAACGCCCAGACTTTTTTTAAGAAATACCATAAACTGAAAAATTCAGTCGCTTATGTCAATGAGCAAATTGAGCAGGCTGAAACAGAAATGGATTACCTCGATTCGCTAATTCAGCAAATCGAGTTTGCTTCAACGAAAGATCTGGAAGATATTCGTGAAGAACTTGAAAACGAGGGTTATTTGAAGAAAAGAGTTCAGAAGAAAAAGAAAAAGAAACCTGCAAAACCTTCTGTAGAAAGGTATGTTTCCTCAGAAGGGGCAGACTTATATGTAGGAAAAAACAACAAGCAGAACGAGTATTTGACTAACAGGCTTGCCCGGCAAGACGATACATGGCTGCATACAAAAGACATTCCCGGGTCCCATGTGATTATCCGCAGTCAGGAATTCGGGGACGCCACGCTCAAAGAAGCGGCTAATTTAGCTGCCTATTTCAGTAAAGGAAGAATGTCGGGACAGGTGCCTGTTGATTATACGTTAATTCGTCATGTAAAAAAACCAAGCGGTGCCAAGCCCGGTTACGTCACTTACGATAATCAGACAACGTTATTTGTAACACCCGATGAAAATCTGATCCGCGAACTTAAAGAGAGAGCTGAGAAAACTAATTAATAAAAGGTGCCCTGATGAGCAGCTGCTCACGGGCACCTTTATTTTGTGTTTTCCTAGTGGAGCGCAGCCCACTTTATCATTTAAACGGCATTAAGCACTTTGAACTGCGATTTAACAAGGCTGTAATATTCACCTTTCTGGTCCATCAGCTCGTCGTGGTTACCTTGCTCCAAAATTTCCCCTTGTTCCAGTACAATAATATTATCTGCTTCACGGATAGTCGACAGCCGGTGAGCGATCATAATCGCTGTTCTGCCTTTAAGCAGTGTTTTAAGAGCCTTTTGAATAAGCTGTTCAGTCTCCGTATCTATTGAAGCCGTCGCCTCATCCAATATAAGAATTTGAGGATCAGCCAGTAAGGCACGGGCAAAAGAAATAAGCTGGCGCTCCCCGACTGAGAGAACGTTACCGCGTTCCTCAACTTCCGTTTCATACCCTTTATTAAGCTGGGCGATAAATTTATCTGCCCCCACTGTCCTGGCTGCCTCCATCACTTCCTCATCAGTTGCGTCCGGTCTTCCAAAACGGATATTTTCCATTATCGTTCCTGAAAAAATGAAAGTGTCCTGAAGCACAATACTGACTTTCTCCCGCAGGCTGTCAAGGCTCACATCTCTCAAATCGTGTCCGTCAAGGAGCACCTTGCCTGAAGTAGGGTCATAGAACCTGCTGATTAAGTTGACAATTGTGGTTTTACCGCTCCCGGTATGCCCAACCAGAGCGACAGTCTGTCCCTGTTTCATTTCAAGGTTAATATTTTGCAAGGCTTTACGGTTCTTGTCATAAGCAAATTCAACCTGATCGAACTGGATATGGCCTTTAACATCTTTAAGCTTTTTTGCATCTTGTTTTTCAGGTACAGACGGCTGCTCATCAAGAAACTCAAAAATCCGTTCAGAGGAAGCCATTCCTACGAGAAGCTGGTTGTAAACCTGGCCAAGCCGTGATATAGGCTCCCAGAACATTCCTATATAAAGTGAAAAAGCGAAAAATTCACCTACGCTTAATGCCTGCCCCTGAATTAAGAAAACGCCATACCATAAGAGCACAGCCGTACCGATTGCACTGCTCATTTCAACGAACGGGCGGAACATCGCACTTTTTTGTGTTGCGTTTCGCCATGCTTCAAAGTTCTGCTCATTCATTTGATTAAAAAAACCGATATTTTCTTTCTCCTGGGTATATGACTGTGTAATTCTGATACCTTGAATACTCTCATTTAAGTGGGAGTTAATCATTGACTGTTTAATTCTTACCTCCTGCCAGGACCTCCTGATGTTTCTCCTGAGTCTGGTAGAAATAAAAAACATCAGAGGGAGTACAACCATAATGGCCAGAGTGAGTTCAGGGCTAATAATAAACAGCATAATAATAATCCCTATCAGCATAATCAGATCCATTAACAAATTAATAACACCATTAGTAAACAAGTCCTGAAGGCTGTTCACATCATTTGTTATTCTCACAAGAATGGAGCCTGCTGACCGCTGGTCGAAGAAACGATGAGACAAACGCTGGATATGGTTAAATAACGCCTTTCTCAAATCAAAAATAACTAACTGCCCTAATTTATTCATAAACCGTATCCGCAATGTATTTCCGATCCAGGAGATCACATAAAGCCCTGCAATGACAAGAACCATCATGGTTAGAAAAGACACATCTCCTGTTTCAATAATATGATCAAGAGCATAGCTTCCTATTAATACAGGAGCCAGGAGCCTGACTGCTGTAGACATCAGCATTCCAAGGATGGCTACGGGCAGTATATTTGTTGAGTACGGTTTCATGTATCCCAGTAAACGGGTCATCTGCTTCCAGTTGAACGGCTTTTCGATAGCCTGGTCCTGCGAATAATGAAACCTCTTTAATGTTCTTTCTTCACGCGTTTTATAATTTTGAGTGCCCCGATTGTTTTCACTCACGTTCGTCACCTCCTCATGTGGCTTCTTCCAGAAATTGTTTGCGGTCCTGGAACTGTATATCATATATACGCTTGTAATGTCCTTCTTCTATGGCAAGGAGTTCGTCATGCGTGCCCCTTTCCACAATCTCCCCTTCATCCAGTACGATAATCTCATCTGCATGCATAAGTGAAGAAATACGGTGCGCGATAATAAAGGTCGTTCGTCCTTTCATAACTTCCTGAAATGCAGCTTGTATTTTTGCTTCAGTTTCCATATCCACTGCACTGGTGGCATCATCAAGAATAAGAATACTCGGGTCAATACATATCGCTCTTGCAATAGCTATTCTCTGTTTTTGCCCACCGGACAATCCTCCGCCCCGCTCTCCTAAAATAGTATCGTAGCCTTCCGGTAAATCTTTAATAAAGTCATGGGCATCTGCACGAATAGCCGCATCAATAATACGCTCCATCGATGCTTCCGGGGCCCCGTAAGATATATTATCCTTAACTGAAGACGAAAAAAGGAACGATTCCTGCAGTACCACACCTGTATTTTTCCGGATTGTTTTCAAAGTGTAATCAGTAATCTGCCTGCCGTCTATCCAAATACTGCCCCGATCAGGTTCATAAAATCGTGAAATCAGCTGCGTAATAGATGTTTTGCCTGACCCTGTAGCCCCAATGAGGCCAATCGTTTTTCCAGGCGGTGCTTCAAACGAAATATTTTTTAATGCCAAATCTTCTTCTTCATCATAACTGTGGCTTACATTTTCAAATACGACGTGGCCATCAAGGCGGTCTTTTTCTATTGCTCCCGGCTTATCAAAAATATCTTCTCTTTCATCGAGAACCTGTAAGATCCGTTCCCCTGAAGCTTTGGACTGCGAAAAGGTATTCACGATAAACCCCAGGTTCATCAGCGGGTTAATAATAAACCAGATTAAGCTGAAAAATGCGACGAGCACCCCCGGCTGTATCTCACCGTTAATAACAAGCCAGCCGCCGAATCCGAGCAGGACGACCACACAGATCTGTCCGATCAGTTCCATGAAAGGAAAGTATTTTGACCAAATATTAGCCGTATGAATAAACTTATCTTTATAATCCGTGTTTTTTGAGTCAAACCTGCCCATCTCATAGGTTTCTTTAGAGAGGGATTTAACTGTAGTCATCCCGCTGATATTTTCCTGTACTTTGGTCGTCATTCCTGCAAATGATTTTCTAATGTTTGTGAAGGCAGGATGGACTTTTTTATCGAACCGGTAGACGGTCAGGACGAGGAAAGGCATAGCAGCGAGTGTTACCACAGCCAGGGAAGGGCTGTAATAAAACATAATTCCCATACTCAAACCCACAAGCATAGCTAAATTAATAAGCTGGGCAAACCCAAATGATAAAAAGAAACGGAACCCTTCCACATCTGCGGTTAACCGTGACATCAAATCACCTGTTCGTGCATTATCATAGTAACGGAAAGGCAAAAACTGAAGTTTCTTATACAGCGCGTTTCTCAGTTCATAAACTGACTGAATGCCAAACAGGTCACCTAAATACTGGTGAAAGTATACAGCTGCTGCTTTAAGCAATGTGATAAAAAAGAACCCGGCCGCCACATAAGGGACAAGATGAAAATTCCCCTCCAATACCACATGGTCAATTGTAAATTGGAGAATAACCGGATATACCACCGTAAATGCTGTAACAGCTAATAAAAAAAGAATGGACAAAAAGAAATAGCGTTTATAAGGCCAGTAAAACTGTTTTAAACGTTTAAATGTGTCCATCATGGCACCTCCTTCACATATAAAATAATTTGAAAAAATTTACTTACCCCTAACAATTTTAAACAGTAGATCTAATATATCGGTTTCCGAAATATATTTCTATTTGTTTTAATTATCAAATTAGTTCAAATTCGCTGAAAATTGGAGGGTAACTCGATAATATCTGGCTATCCTTTACAATTTCTTCTATTTGCGCCGCACATTAAAAAAAGCTGAGTGGCAGTCACTCAGCATAAGCTATCGTAATTAATCCGATATTCTGTTTAACTTTGGAAGATAAAACGTCACGAAAGCCGTGTTTTTCCAACAACGCTTTTATTTCATAAGCGCCGAATCTGTGTCTTTTTTCAGCTATTCTTCCCCATTGAATTAACGCTTCTCTTTCTGTCCTGTCAAGCTGCCACTCTTCCGAAAGAACGAGGGATATATCAAGGGTTAATTCATCACTGGGATTTAAAAGAGCCACTCGCCCGCTGGTGGTCAGCACTCTCTTCATCTCCCTGACGACTTTTTCCGGTGCGGGCATTAAAAATAATAAGCAGGAGCAGAGCACAAGATCGTATGAGTTATCACTAAAAGGAAGCGATTCTGCATCCGCCACGTAATAAGTTACATCCGTATCCGGAATAACTTCTTTGGCAAGTGCCTGGGCGCGTTTAATCGTTAACGGCGACAAATCTATACCCGTTAACCTGGATTTCTCTGAAGCGCCTCTGTGAAGGAGCCTGCCTGTTCCGCAGCCAATATCAAGCACCCGTAAATGATCCCAGGAACCAAGTGTACTAAGCATCTGTTTCTGAATTTCAACGATCCATGACGAACAGGCCATTTTGTCAAAAAAATCTACCCGTTCATCGAATTCTTCCCGTGTCAGCTTTCTCATAACCATTCTGCCCCTTTATTATCGGCACTGCTTTACTTAAATGGTAATTATGATGTTTTGTTAACCACAGAGCCTTAAAATAGTCAGACAGACATCCAGCCTTCAGGATCCTCTCGCCACTGCTGCAAAAGTTTCAGTTGTTCATCAGTAATCTGTTTATTTTCCAGAGCTGTTTTAAGGAGGAACGAGTAGGTAGTCAATGAATGGAGAGAGTACCCTGATTCTTTTTCAGCCTTCTCAGCTAAGGGAAGCTCATAAGTGAAAATAGAACAAATTCCAAGTACCTTTCCTCCAGCATCTTCCACTGATTTAGCCGCTTCGATAGAAGAGCCGCCTGTCGATATAAGGTCTTCTATAACCAGAACTCTTTTTCCTTTATTTAATTTCCCTTCAATTCGGTTTTGTTTACCGTGCCCTTTTGAAGAAGATCTCACGTAAACCATCGGAAGATCCAGACGGTCTGCAATCCATGCGGCATGCGGGATACCTGCAGTTGCAGTACCTGCGAGCACTTCCACCTCAGGGAAATGATCCTTTATGTAGGAAACAAATAAATCAATAAACTTCTGCCTTTCAGCCGGATAAGACATAATTAACCTGTTATCGCAATAAATCGGTGATTTGATTCCGGAACTCCATGTAAAAGGGTCCTCCGGCTGGAGCGTCACAGCATTAATTGAAAGCAATAAGTCTGCCGTTTGTTTTTCTCTCATATCAAGCCCTCCATTCCTTTTTATAATTTGTGTAAGCTTCCATCGGATCAGCCGCCCTTGTGATTCCTCTCCCGACTACGATGGCAGTGCTCCCGAGATGGCGTGCTTTTTCAGGTGTGACGACGCGTACCTGGTCATCCATCGCATCTGATTTTCTCCTGATCCCTGGGGTAACAGTCAGAAAGTTTGGGAAGCGGCTCATGATGGATGGAACATCCAAGGCAGAACATACGACGCCATCCAGCCCTGCCTCATCCGTTTGCCTGCATAAATACTGCACATGGTCGGCAATTGACGAAGGTATACCTAATTCATTTACGAGCATATCGTCACTCGTACTCGTTAACTGGGTTACTGCTATACAGAAAGGCGAAGTGCGTCCTGCAGCTGTTCCGCTTTCCAGCCCTTCTTTAGCTGCTGCCATCATTTGTTTTCCTCCGAGAGAATGGACATTGACTAAGTCCACCTCCAAGCCTGCAAGTTGTTTCATAGCCCGTTTTACAGTGGTAGGAATGTCATGCAGTTTCAAATCCAGGAAAAGCTGGTGCCCCTGCTCTTTCAGCATATTTACAAGGGACGGGCCTTCTTTGTAATACAGCTCCATTCCAACTTTAAGGTACAGCTTTTCGTTCTGAAAACGGGATAGAAACGCGTTAACCTCTTCCTTGGAAGAAAAATCTAACGCGATGATAAGCTCACGCTGCTGCATGTCTTCCAGCTCCTTCCGACGATACTTTCCACATCATCAATGCCGAGTTCAGCCATTCTTGTTTCAAGGCTGCTGATTAACTCCGGGCAGGCAAAAGGGTTGACAAAATTGGCTGTGCCAATAGCAACTGCACTTGCCCCTGCCATCAGGAATTCCAGAATATCATCTGCCGTGTGGATTCCTCCCATTCCGATAATCGGAATGTCTACTGCCTGACTAACCTGATAAATCATTCTCACGGCAACAGGCTTTATTGCCGGTCCGGAAAGACCGCCAGTCCGGTTGGCTATCACTGGTTTCCCGGTATTAATATCTATTTTCATACCGAGCAGTGTATTTATCATACTTAAACCGTCTGCCCCTGCTTCTTCAACAGCTTTGGCCATTTCAACTATATCCGTTACATTTGGGGACAATTTCACGTAAACAGGGACTTGCGACACGGCTTTTACTTTTTTAGTCAGTTCAGCAGCTATGGCTGGATCACTTCCAAACTGGATACCTCCAACTTTCACATTGGGGCAGGAGATGTTTAATTCAAGAGCTGAGACATTTTTCACCCTTGAAACCGTCTCCGACACGTAAATATAGTCTTCCATTGTATTTCCTGCTACGTTTACTATGACTGGAATATCATATTGCTCGAGCCAAGGAAGTTCATGTTGGAGAACATGTTCCAGCCCCGGATTTTGCAGGCCTATAGCATTTAACATGCCGCTTTCTGTTTCAGCTACCCTCGGAACAGGGTTGCCCGCCCGCTCTTCTGCCGTTACTGCTTTTACAGTTATAGCTCCAAGTTTATTTAAATCGTAAAACCTGGCATATTCCTGCCCGAAACCAAAACACCCTGACGCAGGCATTACCGGGTTTTTCATAGATAATCCCGGAAGCTCTCTGTTCATGTTAATCATATAACTACCTCCCCTGCCCGGAATACAGGTCCGTCACTGCATATTTTCCGGTATTTTTTACCCTCTTGGGAAGTGGCATCTGACGCTTCACACACACATGCAAGGCAAGCCCCGACGCCGCATCCCATTCTCTCCTCAAGCGAAATAAAACCATCTGAAGCTGCTGCTGCTTTAACTGCTCGAAGCATCGGTACAGGCCCGCATGTGAAGAATGAATCATAGGGCTTTTCAGCCTGATTCATGGCATCAGTGACGAATCCGTGCACTCCTTTAGAGCCGTCTTCTGTCGTGACAATAATGTCACCAAGCTCTCTGAATTCTTTTTGAAGAAAGATATCTTCAGACTGGCGGAATCCGAGGATGGTCCGGACATTGACGCCTCTTTTTACAAGTTTTTTGGCAAGGTAATAGAGAGGAGGGATGCCAACTCCTCCGCCCACCAAAAGAGCCGTGCTGCCTTTTTGCAAGCTGTCCAAAGGAAACCCTTGTCCTAAAGGGCCTAAGACGTCTAATGTGTCATCTGTCTTTTTTGCAGCTAAAAGACGGGTTCCTCTTCCTTCTGCACGGTAAATGATGGTTAACTCTTGTTTATCCTGGCTGACATCACAGATACTGATCGGCCTTCTGAGCAGAGGATCAATCCCGTCACTAACTTTCACGTGTACAAACTGACCGGGTTCTGTCATTGTCTGAACTGAATCACCCTCCAACGTCATTCGGTATATACGTGGGGCAATTTCCTCCTGTCCTGTTATACGGAGCTGTTCGACTATCATACAAGCACTTCCTTCACTCGTTTTCCCGACTGTCCCATAGCTTCAGCTGAAAAGGTGAATAATTCCAGTACTTTTACAAGTGCTTCAGCAGTGTCCATCGATGTGAGACAAACGGTTCCGTGCTCGACTGCTTCCCGGCGTATACGGAAACCGTCCCGTGCAGGCTGTTTCCCTTTTGTAAGAGTATTGACTATAAATTGGGCTTTGCCCTGTTTAATAACATCCAGCATATCCGGGGAGTCTCCTCCTATTTTGGAAATGACGGTCACCGGAATGTTCTCTTCACGAATTCTTGCTGCCGTGCCTTCCGTAGCTAGAAGATGAAAACCGATACGGTGGAAACGGCGGGCTAACTCCATTGCTTCTTCTTTATCTTTATCTGCCAGAGTAAACAATACTGACCCATGAGTTGGAATTTTCATTCCTGAAGCAACTAAACCTTTATAAAGGGCTTTTTCCAAGGTAATATCTCTTCCCATCACTTCACCTGTTGACTTCATTTCAGGTCCTAAAGTTATATCCACGCTCCGCAGCTTTGCAAATGAGAAGACTGGAACTTTAACAGAAACCAGTTCTGGTTCAGGCAGACATCCTGTTGTAAACCCCTGTTCTTTAAGAGACTTCCCGATAATCGCTTTAGTAGCCAGATTCGCCATATTGACTTCGGTAATTTTACTTAAGAATGGAACTGTTCGGCTTGAGCGCGGATTAACTTCAAGGACATATACTTCACTATTATGAATAACAAACTGAATATTCATTAATCCTTTAATGTTAAATCCTTTAGCCAGCCTGATTGTGTAATCAATGATCCGTTCTTTTAAGTCAGCTTCGACATTTTGCGTCGGATAGACGGCAATAGAGTCACCTGAGTGGACCCCAGCCCGTTCAATGTGTTCCATAATTCCCGGAATGACGACGGTTTCGCCATCAGATATAGCATCTACTTCAATTTCTTTTCCTGTTAAATATCTGTCAATTAAAACAGGGTGCTTTTCATTTACCTTTACCGCCCGGGCCATATAACGAAGAAGATCGCTCTCGTTATAAACAATTTCCATTGCCCGTCCGCCAAGAACATAAGAAGGCCGGACAAGTACCGGGAAACCTATATTTAAAGCAATGTTTACTGCTTCATCTACAGACGTCGCTGTTTTACCGAGCGGCTGAGGAATATCAAGTTCCATCAGCTTCTGCTCAAATTTATCCCGGTCTTCTGCAGCATCCATATTTTCCAGACTCGTCCCCAGCAAATTCACTCCACGTTCTGCGAGATCTTCTGCAAGGTTTAGAGCCGTCTGCCCCCCAAATTGAACAATAACGCCTATCGGTTTCTCATGTTCAATGACATTCATGACATCTTCAATTGTTAAAGGCTCAAAGTAAAGTTTATCGGATATTTCAAAATCGGTGGAAACTGTCTCCGGATTATTGTTTATAATGATCGCTTCGTAGCCGGCTTCCTGTATTGCTTTTACCGTGTGTACTGTTGCATAATCAAATTCAATTCCCTGCCCGATCCTGATAGGCCCTGAACCCAAAACAAGAATCGAAGGCTTGGAAGTAATAAGTGATTCCTGTTCCTGTTCAAAAGTTCCATAATAATATGGTGTTTCTGAAGCAAATTCCGCAGCACAAGTATCAACCATTTTATAAACCGGTTTTATCCCGTAGGTATGAAGCCTTTCTTCTGTTTCCTTGAGGCTGAGAGATGTCAGCCCGGCTAAAGTCTCGTTTGAAAAACCTGATCGCTTTGCTTTATAGGCAAGTTCTTCTGTTAAGCCTGACTGGCTAATTTCTTTTTCAAAATTAATAATTTTTTCTATGTGATAAAGGAAATAGCGGTCAATTTGAGTTAACTGATGAATCTCCTCCAACGTAAACCCATCTCTGAAAGCTTCAGATACATAGAGGATTCTCTCATCATCAGCTTTTTGGAGGCGTACTTCCAGCTCTTCTTTCGGAAATCCGTTTCCTTTCGGATGCTGTAAATGGGTTAAATCTGTCTCGGTAGATCTGACTGCTTTCAGCAGGGACTCAGGGAACGTCCGGCCAACTGCCATGACCTCGCCTGTCGCTTTCATTTGTGTCCCTAAAGTTCTGTTCGCTGAATCAAATTTATCAAACGGCCAGCGGGGTATTTTAGTAACAATGTAGTCGAGTGCCGGTTCAAAACTTGCATAAGTAGTTTTAGTAATAGGATTTATACACTCATCCAAATGATAGCCAGCCGCGATTTTAGCTGATAGCTTGGCAATAGGATAACCGGTTGCTTTGGAAGCTAAAGCAGACGACCGGCTCACCCTCGGGTTCACTTCAATAATATAATAGTCTTCACTGTATGGATCGAGAGCGCACTGGACGTTACAGCCCCCTTCAATTCCTAAAGCGCGGATAATCTTTAAAGAAGAGTTTCTTAAAAGCTGGTATTCCCGGTCAGAAAGAGTCTGGCTTGGCGCTACTACAATCGAGTCCCCTGTATGGATGCCCACTGGATCTACATTCTCCATATTACAGACAACGATCGCCTGGTCATTCCCGTCCCGCATGACTTCATATTCCACTTCTTTAAATCCTGCGATGCTTTTTTCTATTAAACACTGATGAACTGGACTGGCAGAGAGTCCGTTTGGAACAATTTCCCGTAAATCTTTTTCGTTATAAACGAGACCTCCGCCTGTCCCGCCAAGGGTGTAGGCAGGCCTTACTATCACGGGATAGCCAATTCGCTCTACAAATGCTTCTGCTTCTTCAAGAGAATGTATAATATCGCTTTCCGGAACCGGCTCATTTAACCGGTTCATTAACGCACGGAACTCCTCCCGGTCTTCTGCCTCACGAATGGCTTTTAAGCTCGTACCGAGCACCTGGACCCCGTATTCATCCAATATGCCGTCTTCAGCAAGTTCTACAGCAAGGTTCAGACCTGTTTGGCCGCCTAATGTTGCCAGGAGCCCGTCCGGCCGTTCCTGGCGGATAATTCTCGATACGAAATCTTTTGTTAGAGGCTCGATATAAACTCTGTCGGCCGTTGTTTCATCCGTCATAATGGTGGCGGGATTTGAATTAATCAGAATAACTTCATATCCCTCTTCTTTTAAAGCCTGGCAGGCCTGTGTGCCAGCATAATCGAATTCTGCCGCCTGGCCAATCACGATTGGCCCGGAGCCAATAACTAGAATCTTTTGAATATCAGTTCGTTTAGGCATATGTTTTCCTCCCTGATGCTTTCTGGCTGTTTTTTACGTATGTTTTAAATTCATTAAATAATCCTTTGGCATCTTCAGGTCCTGGTGACGCTTCCGGATGGTACTGGACGCTGAAAGCCGGATAATGCTGATGTTTAACCCCTTCAATGGATTTGTCATTCACATTGATATGAGTGATATCAAGCGGTGTTCCATCAATTGAATCAGGATCTACTGTATAGCCGTGATTCTGGGAGGTAATTGAAATCTGGCCTGTACGCAAATCTTTTACTGGATGGTTGCTTCCTCTATGGCCAAAGGGCATTTTAACTGTAAGTGCACCGCTTGCAAGTGCCAGCAGCTGATGGCCAAGGCAAATGCCGAACAAAGGGGCACGTCCCAGAAGATTTTTGACCGTTTCTACTGCCTCAGGAACGTCTGCCGGATTTCCAGGTCCGTTGCTAAGAACGATCCCGTCCGGCTGCAGGGCTAAAATGTTGTCTGCATCCCAGGAATATGGCACAACCACCACTTCGTAACCTTCGGACACCAGGTCTTTTACGATTCCTTTCTTGACTCCATAATCGACCAGGACAATACGCTCTTTAACACCCGGGTTTATATACTGGTTTTTCGTTGATACCCTGGATACCTGGTCAACTGGCAAAGGTGTCTCTTTTAGCTCTTCTGCGACTTCATGAACATTTGCATCCATTGAACAGAGCCGCCCTTTTAAGGTACCGTGCTCTCTGATCATCCTTGTAAGTTTCCTAGTATCTATCCCTTCCAAGCCGGGAATATCTTCTTTCTTCAACCATTCGTGAAGAGAAAACTGCGACCTGAAATGGCTTGGATACTCTGCTGCTTCGCGTACAATTAAACCGTGTATAGCAGGTTTAATACTTTCAAAGTCGTCTCTGTTTATACCGTAATTTCCAATCAGAGGGTAAGTGAGAGTGACAATCTGGCCGCAATAAGACGGATCAGATAATATTTCCTGGTAACCTGTCATTCCGGTGTTAAAAACGACTTCACCCGCTCTTTCAGTATCACTGCCGATCGCCTCGCCGACAAACGTCTGTCCATTTTCCAATATAAGCTGCCGTTTCATATTGCCGCCTCCTCTTTCTCATCCATCCATACTTGTTGTGCTTGATAAACCGTCATAACCGGCCACCCCTGAAGGATTTCTCCTCCAAATGGAGTGTTTTTGCCTTTTGATAAAAATGTTGAAGGATCAACGGACGCGGTCTTGTTCATATTAATGACAGTAAAGTCTGCACATCCTCCTTCTGCTAAATCTCCATAAGGTAAACTGAATGCTGATGCCGGTTTAATTGTTAACCAGTCAATTAACTGTTTCTCAGAAATGATATTTTCTTTTACAAGCTTTGTGTAAAGGAGAGGAAAGGCGATTTCCAAACCTGTTATACCAAACGGCGCTTCAACCATCGGCAGTTTCTTTTCCTCTGCCGTGTGGGGCGCATGGTCCGTCGCTATAAAATCAATCGTTCCGTCCATAAGCCCTTCAATCAAAGCCTGTTTGTCAGCCTCGCTTCTTAAAGGGGGATTCATTTTGTAATTAGCGTCATCTCCCGGTATATCTTCTTCAGACAGGATTAAATGATGGGGAGTGACTTCAGCCGTGACATTTATTCCTGCTCGTTTAGCGTCTCTGATTACTCTGACAGATTCTTTAGTACTGACGTGGCAGACATGGTAGTGGCATCTTGCAGCTTCTGCCAGCAAGACATCCCGGGCGATATGGACGGATTCACTGACCGACAGAATACCAGGAATCGATTGCTTTTCTGAAAAATTTCCTGCATGGACGGCACCTCCATATAATAGCGAGTTATCCTCGCAATGGGCGACTACCGATTTGCCTGCTTCTGCTGCCTGGAGCATTGCTTCATACATTTTACCCGCTTCCTGGACGCCGACACCATCGTCTGTGAATGCAAAGGCTCCCCTTGCGGCGAGTGTATGGAAATCAGTCAGGTTTTTCCCAGCCTGGCGCTCGGTAAATGCTGCGTAAGGCAGGACACGTACATGTCCTTTTTCCTTCATTAAAGAAATGATGTTCGTCAAGTGTTCTTCCGTATCTGGCACGGGGCGGGTATTAGGCATAGCAGCAATTGTAGTAAATCCTCCCCGGGCAGCAGCTTTTGTTCCCGATTCTATCGTTTCCTTCTTTTCGCCGCCTGGCTCGCGAAGATGGACGTGCAGATCAACCATCCCCGGGATTAACAGCTGCTTTTTTACGTCAATCACTTTATCGGCTTCTGACTCATCTAAAGGTGTCCTGCTTATTTTTTCCACAGTGCCTTTTTCTTCATCCACTAACAAGTCACATACCTCTTTTTCATTTTCCTCTGTATACATCAAAGCGTTTTTATATAACGTGGTCATAAATTTTTTCCCCCTTTAGATTTAAAACATGTGCCAGGACTGCTTTCCGAACGTGTACGCCATTAGCCATTTGTTTAAAAATCCGTGACCGTCTGCACTCCACCAGGCTGTCTGCCAGCTCAACCCCCCGGTTTACAGGAGCAGGGTGCATAATAATGCTGTGTGGCTTCATTCTAAGTTCCCTGTTTTCAGTGAGGCCGAACCGGTGGTGATAGGCTTCTTTAGAATAGCCGCTTCCATTATCATGGCGTTCAGTCTGTATCCTTAAAAGCATCAGGACATCAGCCTGTTCCACCGCTTGATCCATTGTTAAATACTGATCGTCTTTAATCGACTCATCCATCCATTCTGACGGTCCGGAATAAGACACTTGGGCCCCGAGTTTCTCGAGGATTTTAGCGTTAGTGTGGGCAACTCTGCTGTGTCTGATATCACCGCATATGACGACATGAAGCGATTCAAATCTGTTAAATTCCTGCTTGATTGTTAAAAGATCCAATAATGACTGGGTCGGATGGTCTCCTGCTCCATCTCCAGCGTTAATCACGGGGATATTCAGCCCTTTGAGCTGCTCATAATATTTTGTTTCAGGATGTCTGATAACCAAGCCTTTGCACCCGATCGCTTCAAGCGTTTTAGCGGTATCATATAAACTTTCTCCCTTTTTTACGCTTGAATGGGACACTTCAAAAGAAAGGGTCTCAATACCAAGCTGCTTTTCAGCCATTTCAAAGCTGCACTTCGTCCTTGTGCTCGGTTCAAAAAACAGGTTGGCAACTACGGCGTTATGATAGAAAACCGGTGCTGCATCGCCGGCGAACTCATCTGCCTCAGTCAGCAAAGACTGTAATTCAGGTAACGTCAGATCATCTAATGTTCTTAAATTTCTCATGAGCTATTCTCCCCTTTGCAATTATGTAATTTGTAAACATGGCACAGCGCTCTCATCTTAATTTATATTTCGTCAATAGAGACTGCAGGAACACAAGGCGGCGACACTAAGGCAACAAGCGACTGCATGGAGTGAAAATTTCATCAGAATCTATACTTTCTTATCTTTTTAAAAAAAGCACCCTTGTGTCTACAAGGGTGCTCGTATGGGAAGAAGCTGAATACACTTCTCCCATGGCCGGCCACCCTTAAGAGCCTCACAGGGCTCTTTTAAAGGATGTTATTAAGCTGCACTATCTTTTTTATCACTCATATCTTTAAACATTTCTTCGCTTGTTTTCACCTGGTCACGGCCTGGTAAAATCAAGTTAAGGGCGATTCCGATAATAGTGGCCAAAGCCATTCCCGCGATTTCAATAACGTCTGTTACTTGTATGAATGCTCCGCCAATCCCGACGACAAGAATAACAGAAGAGATAATCAAATTCCGTTTTTTCCCAATGTCTACCTGATTATCGATCAGCATTCTTAAACCGTTTGAAGCGATAATCCCGAAAAGAAGGATGGAGACACCTCCCATTACTGCAGTAGGAATCGTTGTTATAACTGCTGAAACCTTACCAATAAATCCGAACATGACAGCGAGTACAGCCGCTCCTCCTATAACAAAGACACTGAACACGCGCGTCAAGGCCACTACACCAATGTTTTCCCCGTAAGTCGTGTTAGGCGGGCCGCCTATAAAGGAACTGATGAGCGTGGCAACTCCATCCCCCATTACAGAGCGGTGAAGTCCCGGCTTCTCAATGAAATTTCTTTCGGCTACTTTACTTAGAACCATCTGGTCTCCGATATGTTCCGATAATGTCACGAGGGCGATTGGAACCATGATGAAGAAAATCTCCCAGGAAAAAGAAGGACTGTAAGTGACAAATGGCACAATAAAGTCCGGTGCCTGTATCCAGTTCGCTTCTCTCACTGCCGAGAAATCAACGAGCCCCTGGAAAACTGCAAAAGTGTATCCTCCTGCAATTCCTATAAGAATAGGTATAAGTCCGAAAAATCCTCTGAAGAAAATTGAAGCGATAATTGTCAGCACAAGTGTAAACATAGCCACCGACAGATGAACACCGCTGTATGCTTCAGTAGCCGGGTCATTCATGGCCATATCAATAGCTACTCCAGCAAGCCCGAGTCCAATAACCATTATTACGGGTCCGACTACGATTGGAGGAAGGAGCTTCATAAGCCACTGAACGCCGGTTGCACGTATGATCAAAGCAACCACTCCGTACACGAGGCCTGCAAAAAAGCTTCCGATCATTGCCCCTTCAGGACCGCCAATGGTTATTGCAGCTATAATCGGCATTATAAATGCGAAGGATGAACCTAAATAGGCAGGAATTTTTCCTTTCGTCACTACAATATAAGCCAGTGTCCCTAACCCGCTGGATACCAGCGCCACCGCCGGACTTAAACCTGTCAACAGCGGAACGAGAATCGTCGCTCCAAACATGGCAAAGAGGTGCTGCACACTTAAAACCAGCCATTTATCAAGTCTTGGTACCTCATTAATTCCTACTGTCTGCTGTTTCATAATATTATTCCTCCTCAATACTAACTTTTGCACTCTTATAGTGCCTGCATACAAAAAACCTCTTTGACGGCCAAAGAGGTAATTCGTCTCTCGCAAGTGCTTATATACGTCACCTGTTTGAGAAGGAATATACCCCTTGTCAGCCTCTCTGGACTGTTTTAAAGGGAGGTTTTTTGTTTAAGAATAACTTCTTCTGCTTCGTCCACTTCCTGAAGCCGTGCTTCAATCATTTCAGCTTTGGATGTAGGTACGTTTTTTCCAATAAAGTCAGGGCGGATAGGCAATTCCCGATGCCCTCTGTCAATCAATACCGCCAGCTGAATCTGTGAAGGTCTGCCAAGATCAATGACGGCATCAAGCGCTGCTCTAACAGTCCTGCCCGTAAAAAGGACATCATCTACGAGAATAACTTTTTTATCGGTTACGTCCACAGTAATGTCCGTTCCTTTTATTTCAGGCTGTTCATCTGTCCTTTTGTGAGTCAAATCGTCCCTGTACAAGGTAATGTCCACTTCACCGGTGGCTACCTTTTCACCTTCAATCGCTTCAATCTTTTCTGCAAGCCGCCGTGCGATAAAAACACCTCTTGTTTTTATTCCTACGAGAATACAGTCGGAGATTCCTTTGTTTCTTTCAATGATTTCATGGGCTATGCGGGTTAATGCCCGTCTTATCGCCTGCTCATCAAGGATTATTTTTGACAAACGTTCCACCTCTTTTCTTTCAGTAAGAAAATATTCTATACTTATATATTGACTTTAAATAATAAAAAACCTTCTCACCGGTCAGCGAGAAGGTTGCAGTCTGTGAACATGCCTCCGTCTGGAAATTTATGCAAAAATCCATAATTGGAGTATTTCCGACCCTTCTCAGCCTCACGGGACTGTTTTAAAAGGAACTTTATTTTATTCTTTACACATTATTTCACGTAAGAAATTCGTTGTCAATGGTTATTTATTTTTTGCTTCTGTAAGACATGCCTTCATATCTTCAGGAAGAGGGGCTCTGAAGACCATTTCTTCCCCGGTACGAGGGTGGACAAACCCCAGTAGTTCAGCATGCAGAGCCTGGCCTTCAATAGGAAACTCGTGTTTTTTTCTTGGGCCGTATTTTGGATCCCCAATAATGGGAAACCCGATATACTTCATATGGGCACGGATCTGATGGGTTCTGCCCGTTTCAAGCTCGCAGGCTACATGGGTATACCGCTCAAACCTTTCAATCACATGAAAATGGGTCACTGCTTCCCTAGAATAGTGTTCAGTCACGGTCATTTTCTGACGGTCATCAGGATCCCTGCCGATAGGTGCATCAATTGTTCCTTTATCATGGGGGACAACTCCGGAAACAAGCGCCTCATACCGCCTCTTTGTGGATTTATTTTTTAACTGATCAACGAGTGATTCGTGAGCCAAATCATTCTTTGCCACCATTAGGAGACCTGACGTATCTTTATCAATCCTATGCACTATTCCTGGACGTATAACGCCATTTATACCGGATAAATCCTCGCAATGGTACATAAGGCCATTAACAAGCGTACCTGAAGGGTGTCCTGGGGCAGGATGGACAACCATTCCCCTCGGTTTGTTAACCACAAGCACGTCTTTATCTTCATAAATAATATCCAGGTTAAGGTTTTCCGCTTTTACTTCAAGCTCCTGAACTTCCGGTTCTTCTATAACCACTTCATCATTCAGGCGTATTTTATAATTGCTTTTCGTTTCTTCTCCATTCACTTTAACGTGCCCTTCTTCAATCCATTGCTGAACCAGGCTTCTGGACCAGTCAGCTGACTGCTGAGAAAGCCATTTATCCAGACGGACACCTTTTTCTTCTGCTATTAAAATATGTGTTTTCATGTTATGACTTCCCTTGCTTTTTTTCTTCTTTAAACACGTGAATCATCAACATTATAACTCCGGCTACTAATGCGGAGTCTGCAATATTAAAAATTGGATAATTATAATTGAAAATGTAGACATCAATAAAATCTACAACTGCTCCCCATAACATCCGGTCGATAAAGTTACCGATTGCTCCCCCTAAAACAAGGCCCAGAGAGACACCGAACCAGGGATGACCTTTTGTTGCTTTCTGAATATAATAAGCAACCACACCTACAACAACCACGGTTGCTATAAAAAACAGCCACAGTTGCCCTTGTAAAATACCGAAAGCAGCTCCTGCGTTACGGTGAGAAGTTAAATGCAGCACATTCTCAATAATTGGTATGCTTTCTCTGATTTCCATATTTTGAACGACCAGCTGTTTAGTCACCTGATCCAGAATAATTATAACTATTGCTATAATATAATACGGCAACGTATGCTTCCTCCATTCCGTCTGATTATGTACCCTTTTGCATTTTAGCACAGCCGTCCCCTTCAGACAATTGAAAAAGAAATCAACATACTTTTTTTTAAACTAAAAAACGGGGGATTAATTTGTTCCCCCCCCCCATTTCTTGAATAACTTATTCCTGCTCCTCAGTGTACCTTTTATATTGCTTATTTCTGTGAAAAGTCACTTTATCACTGCCTTCGTACCCATTCAGCCCAGTTGACAGAAAGCTTTCAAATTCTTCTGTATAACCTGTCGTATCATCATCCGGAGATGTATCTTCATCCATATAATTATTATAGTCGCCTTCAGGCAGTTCAAATAATACTTCTTCTTCCACCGGCCGGTCTGTGGCCCTCTCGTCTTTCTCCCTGGCTTTCACTGTCGTAGTGGCAGTAGGCTGGACCCTTAAGCGTTCGAGGGGGATTTTTTCCCCTGTTTTTTTACATATCCCATATGTGCCGTTTTCAATTCTTTTTAAAGCCTCATCGATTTCATGTAAATGCTTTTCCCACTGCTGCCGGACAGCCATATCCCTTCCCCTGAAATATAATTCCGTCCCTTCGTCCGCAGGATGATTGTCATAATGAGACAGCTCCCCCGGATCATTCATCTTGTCGTCTGTATAAGTCGCTTCCTGTTCTATTCTTTTTATAATAGCTTTTCTATCATCAGTTAATTGCTGTTTAAATTCTTCATACATTTTTTGTTCAGATCCTTTCGTAAAAAGTTATTTCTTATCGTTTGTTTCATTGCCCTTTTACATACGCCCCGCTCTTAATAATTAATAAAGCCCCTATTGCAATTTAAGGGAGTAAAAATATTTCCACGTGAACTTGGCTCTTTTGACCGTCTTAATCTGGTGGTTAATGTTGAGGTATCACATTTTCCTTTTAACTGTTCAGCTGCGATTTCTGATACAAAAAAACCTGCTGTGCTCATTCAGCACAACAGGTTTTTTACAAATCAAATTCTTTATATTATTCGTAATGGTTCACTACGGTATCGGTGCAATCAGGACATAATCCCGGATGAGACGGATTAGTACCTAAATTTGAGGAGACGACCCAGCACCGTTCACACGTTTCTCCTTCTGCCCGGTCCACAGAAACTGTCAATTCTTCATATGCTCTTGCAGATTCAGGAGCATCTGTTTTACTTGCTACTGAAGCTCCTGAAGTAATGAACAGTTTATGCAGGTCATCGATGGACTTAAGAAGTTCTCTGTCTTTATCCCCCGCATATACAGTCACGTGAGAATGAAGGCTCTTCTTTATCCCTTTCTCATTTCGGGCTTCTTCCAGAGCTTTAAGGACGTCGTCGCGTAATATCATAAAACGGTCCCACTTGGAGCAGAGGTCGTCTACGTTTTTATACGACTGGACTTCAGGCATGTCTGTCAGCTGGACACTTTCTTCCTGTACTGCAGGTACATGTTTCCATACTTCATCGGCTGTATGGGAGAGAATCGGTGAAACAAGCTTAACAAGAGCTGTCAGCGTCTCATACATAACCGTCTGTATCCGTCTGCGGCCAATGTGGTCAGCGTGTTTGATATATAACGTATCTTTAGCTATATCCATATAGAAAGAGCTTAGCTCTACGGTACAGAAATTATGGACTTTATTATATACAGCCGCAAATTGATACTCTTCATACCCTTTTTTAACTTCTTTAACCAGATCATTTAATTTAACAAGCATATACTGGTCTACTTCTGACAGGTTGTCATAAGCGACAGAGTGTTCTGCAGGGTCAAAGTCATGCAAATTCCCAAGAAGGAAACGGAACGTATTACGGATCTTTCTGTAAACCTCAGCAACTTGTTTCAGTATATTATCTGAAACCCGGACATCTGCCTGATAATCAACTGAGGCAACCCATAAACGAAGGATGTCAGCTCCAAGCTGTTTCATGACTTTATTAGGAATAATGACATTCCCGAGTGATTTACTCATTTTCTTACCTTCTCCATCAAGGGTAAATCCATGGCTGATGACAGCCTTGTAAGGTGATTTCCCAGTCACAGCTACAGCTGTTGATAAAGAGGAATTAAACCACCCGCGATATTGGTCAGATCCTTCAAGGTATACATCAGCCGGCCGGTCAAGTTCCTCTCTTTCCTCCAACACTGCCTGATGGGAGGAGCCTGAGTCAAACCACACATCCATAATATCCATTTCTTTTGTAAATGTTCCGCCAGGGCTGTGTTCTGATGTAAAGCCTTCCGGAAGCAGATCTTTTGTTTCCCACTCAAACCAGATGTTAGACCCGTGCTCACGGAATAATTGGGAAACGTGGTCTATCGTTTCATCAGTGATAATCGGCTGGTTATTCTCTCCATAAAAAATCGGAATTGGCACGCCCCAGGCTCGCTGGCGGGAAATACACCAGTCACCGCGGTCACGGACCATATTATAAAGCCTTGTTTCTCCCCACTTCGGCAGCCATGTCACCCCTTCAATTTCACGAAGAAGGTCTTCGCGGAAATCTTTGATCGAAGCAAACCATTGAGAAGTAGCACGGAAAATGACAGGTTTTTTAGTTCGCCAGTCATGAGGATAAGAGTGTGTCATGAAGCTCAGTTTTAACAATGCACCTTTCTCCTCTAGAGTTTCAGTGATCGGTTTATTTGCCGCATCATAAAATAATCCTTCAAACATTGGAGCCTCTTCAGTAAATACCCCTTTATCATTGACAGGGCACAGGACGTCAAGCCCATACTGCTGACCAACTATATAGTCGTCTTCCCCGTGGCCGGGAGCAGTATGTACACATCCTGTACCGGCATCAAGAGTGACATGGTCTCCAAGAACGACTAAAGACTCTCTTTCATAAAAAGGATGCTTAGCTTTCGTTTTTTCCAGATCGGCACCTTTGTATACCGCTGTGACTTCATAGCTTTCCCACTCAAATTCCGAAGCCAGCTGTTCGGCTAACTCTTTAGCCACCACATATTTAACGTTATCAGCTTTAACGACAGCATATTCCAATTCCGGATGTAGAGCAATCCCAAGATTGGCAGGAATCGTCCATGGGGTCGTCGTCCAGATAATATATTTCTCGTCTCCCTCAAGCACACCGTTACCTTCTGTTACATCAAAAGCCACATAAATAGACGGCGAGCGCTTGTCGTGGTACTCAATTTCCGCTTCTGCTAAAGCAGACTCTGAGGACGGAGACCAGTAAACCGGTTTTTTCCCTTTATAGATATAACCTTTTTTAGCCATTTCACCAAACACTTTGATTTGCTGGGCTTCATATCCATGAGTTAAGGTCACATAAGGGTTCTCCCAGTCTCCGCGTATACCCAGGCGCTTAAACTGTTCCCGCTGCCGGTCAATCTGTTCCAGAGCATATTCCTCGCATTTTTGGCGGAATTCTGCGACTGTTAATTTCTTCCTGTCCACTTTTCCTTTCTTAGTAAGCGCCGTTTCAATTGGCAGACCATGAGTGTCCCACCCCGGGACATACGGGGCATTAAATCCGGACATGGATTTATAACGGACAATAAAGTCTTTTAATATTTTATTTAAGGCGTGTCCCATATGTATGTCACCGTTAGCATACGGGGGCCCGTCATGAAGAACGAATAGCGGGCGGTCCTTTGTCCGTTCCTGTACTTTTTCATACAGGTTTTGTTCATCCCAATCGGCTTGCATATCAGGTTCACGGTTCGGCAGGTTTCCTCTCATCGGAAACGCCGTTTTTGGCATTAATAACGTATCTTTGTAATCCATTTTATATCCTCCCAGCAATTAAACTTTTTAACTGACTTTTTTCACCGTACTGTTAAGAGCGTGAGCGTGTTCCATCTTCATAAAAAACAAAAATACTCCCCGTCCACTCAGGGACGAGAAGTATAAACCCGCGGTACCACCCTTATAAGCCTGCAGATATTTACATAATCAGCGGCTCACTCAGCATGATCTATCGGTCATGACCCGGCATAGCTTAATAGAAAAAGAGCATTTTTCGTTCAGTATGCAGCTCCAGGGAGATATTCAAAACAATCAGGCACCGGACTTCCACCCTCACCGGCTCGCTTTGGCCCTAACTTGCTTTTACTGGCCCCTTCAACGCTTTTACTTCATATTGTCGACCATTACAGCAGACTTTAAACAGTCTCGCTGAAAATCTTCTTAAAGTATAAGATAAGTCCTCTAAAACCGTCAAGGCTTCATTTAAATGTTTTCGTATGTCTCTTCTTCTTCTTCCTCTTCAATGACAGGCTGGGAAATCATGTCCCAGTCATCGTTGTTCAGCATTTCAAGCTGGGCTTCAAGCAGCATTTTAAACCTGGTGCGGTAAACAGAAGCCTGCTTTTTCAATTCTTCAATTTCAAGTGAGATTTTACGGGATTTAGACAACGCTTCGTTAATAATTCTGTCCGCATTTTTCTCTGATTCTTTAATAATCAGCTTCGCTTCCTTATCTGCACTCCGTTTAACATCTTCTGCTGTCTCCTGAGCTACAAGAATGGATTTATTTAATGTCGTCTCAATGGAAGAAAAGTGATCAAGCCTTTCCTCAAGCTCCTGAACCCTGTCATAAAGCTCATTTTTTTCTCTGATCGCCAACTCATAATCTTTAATGACCTGATCTAAAAATTCATTTACTTCGTCTTCGTCATAGCCTCGGAAACCTCTTGTAAATTCCTTGTTATGGATATCTAATGGAGTTAATGGCATACAGAAGAACACCTCCGGATATTTGTTGGTATGTAAATCCATTCGACACAGAAAGGAAATATCCTTTCTATGGTATTTTACTTACGAGGGGAAGCCTATTATAAGCCGGTGTTTCCCTTTCTTAGTCTGTCCGTCCATCTCCAGTATTTCACATCTTCCTGCACCTCTGACGGACAGTACATCTCCTTTTGCCAGCGGATAAGAAGGATCATCAACTACTTTCCAGTCCACTTTCACTTTTTCACCAGTAACCAAAGGTTTAACTTTAGCTCTGGATAAATTAAATGCCTCTGCTATTACAGTATCCAGTCTCATGGAAGAAACAGTAATAAATTTTTCTTCTAACGATTTAACCTGCACCAGTAAATCTTCTTCTTCAAGCGGCTTTAATTTAATTTTAGCCTTACCGGCAGATTGAAAATTTACTTTAATATAATCGGCTACTTCTTCAGCTACTATTAATTGAAACCGGCTGTTATCAGTAATAATATCCCCAAATTTTTCCCTCTTCAGGCCTAAGCTCATAAGCGCTCCCAATACATGGCGATGCTCAAGGGTAACAAATTTCCCGGGGTACTCTATTTCAAATAAAGAAATCTGGAAATCTTCTTTTTCCGGGACCAGGTAATCCGGATAAAAAAGCGCCCGTTTTCTTTCAGTGGCGTCATGCCCGCCCTGGAAATCAACTTTAACCTCTTCACTATTCCCAACAATCTGTTTAATAATCTGTTGCTGACGAGGGTCAAGAAAGTCTGTTAATTTAGCACGGTATTCCACTTCGGCTGTTTGTTTCCAATCAATTACCTGGTCAACAAAAGAATGCTCGTCTTTACGAAAGTGTTCGTACAGGGACATATTCAACACAACCCTTTATAAAATCAGAGAAAATAAATACCTTACTCCGTCCATAGCAAACCGGAGCGCGAAAAGAGCAACAATTGGAGATATGTCGATCATGCCCAAAGGCGGAATAATCTGTCTGAAAGGTGCAAAAAACGGTTCTACAATTTTACCTATAGTCTGACCGAAATTTGACTCTCTCGCATTTGGAAGCCAGGACATAAAAATATAAATGATACATATAAACCAATAGATCTGCATAGCCTGCAATATAATTCCAGCTACAAATTCCACTAACTTTCACCTTCCTCAATATCTATGATTGCTCAAACATTTCTGAGATGGAGCCGGTCACGTTGACATTATCCGGCGTACAGAGAAAAATATTTGAACCAAGTTTCTGGATGTCCCCTCCAATAGCGTAAACTGTACCGCTGAGAAAATCCACTATTCTTTTTGCCTGATCTCTGGAAATCCTTTGGAGATTAATAACGACAGCTTTCCTATTCTTCAGATGGTCGGCAATTTCCTGAACTTCGTCATAACTGTGCGGTTCCAGAAGCAGCACTTTTGCCTGGTTCTGAATACTGCTTAAACTGACAATATTTTTTTTATCGGTTTTTTTACCACGTTCAATGGGATGATGAGTTTCTTCAATGTCATCTTCAATTTCAATTTCTTCTTCATCATATTCATCGTCTAACGCGAAAAAACGCTTGAATTTCCGTTTAATTGTCATTGTTTCACCCCGCTTTATTTTTCTTTTCCAACAAGTGAAGAGCCAATCCGGACAAAAGTGGCCCCTTCTTCCACAGCAATTTCAAAATCATTTGACATCCCCATTGACAACTCATGGCACGGAGCGTGGGAGAGCTTTTTCTCTTCAATGCCTTCTTTCAGTTCACGCAGTTTTCTGAATGCAGACCGGAGTAACGTGTGATCGTCTGTATACGGTGCCATGGTCATTAATCCAGCCACTTCAATGGAAGGATAATTTTTTAATTCTTCAATAAATGAGAGAACCTCCTCAGGCGAAAGACCCGACTTTGACTCTTCCCCTGTTACATTAACTTGCACAAAACATTTCTTGTATTCGCCTGGATTGGTGCGCTTGTCTATTTCTTTCGCTAAAGAGAGACGGTCAAGCGAATGGATATAGTCGAAGGCATGAATCATTTTCTTCACTTTTTTCGTCTGAAGGTTTCCAATAAAATGCCACGTGACGCCACTTCCTATTTCTTCCCATTTACTTAAAGCTTCGTCAAGCCTGTTTTCTCCAATGTGTTCGATACCTGCTTCAACAGCCTCTTTTGCTGTATCGACCGATACATATTTTGTTACAGCAATAATATGTACATTATCTGAATCTCTATTTGAACGTTCACAAGCTTTTTTGACAGAAGCTTGTACATTTTTATAATTATCTTTAACTGACAATCGACAAACTCCTCTCATTAAAAATTAGTCAGAGCAGGATAGGGAAAACAGAGAAAAATAAGGGTTCGAAGGGAGTTTTCCATCTCTCTTGTAAAAAACCCTTATTTCCCAATCTGCAATGTAATTGAAAATAAACTCTCTTAAAGTATAAAGAATCTTTACTAATCAAGCAATGGTTTCCATTAATGATATATCGAATATGTCAGGGAAATTGATGATTTTATCGAATTTTATGGGTGTCTCAGTTAATCCTCAACATAATCTGCGGGGGCTCCCCCTTTGTCCAGCCTGACAAGAATAACATCAGAACCTATTTTAACAATGTTTTTCCATGGAACTACCGTTTCTTCATCTTTTTGGAATAAATTTTTCATTCGTCCGCCGCCTATAACGATAGAATTCACTCTGCCTCTTTCGAGATCAATATCGATGTCAGTCAGGTGGCCTAATAACTTTCCATCTGAGAGGTTGACAATATCTTTTGACTGAAGCTCTGACATATTAAGCATGGTTATACCGCCCCTTTTCTGTCTCTTCCTAATAAAATATTATGCTTTCCTTCTTCGGGATATATCAAAAAAATAAGGCTGGCATAAATCCATGTTAAAAAGAATCGCCCTCACTGTGAGTGAGAGCGACTCCTGAAAAAAAGGTTTCTTAAGTGATGACGGTAAGAAACCTTTTTCACATTATACGGGACTGCTTTATTCTTAAATTATTCTCTGGCGTGCTTATTCATCTGATTTATGGCTGCTTTCTCAAGCCGGGAAACCTGCGCCTGGGAAATACCTATTTCATCAGCTACTTCCATTTGAGTTTTCCCTTGGTAAAATCTCATATCCAAAATCGTTTTCTCACGTTCATTTAAACGGATCATTGCTTCTTTTATAGCAATGTCCTCAATCCAGTTAACATCTTTTTGTTTATCATCACTGATTTGATCCATAACGTAAATTGGATCACCCCCATCGTTGTAAATGGGTTCAAATAAGGAAACAGGATCTTGTATAGCATCGAGTGCAAAAACCACTTCTTCTTTTGGTACACCCAATACTTTAGCTATTTCCTGAACGGTGGGTTCCCTTTCCCTTTTCTTTTCACTCATCATATTATCTCTGACCTGAAGTGCTTTGTAGGCAATATCCCGAAGCGACCTGGAAACTCTTATTGGATTATTATCCCTAAGGTACCGGCGGATTTCCCCGATAATCATAGGGACAGCGTAAGTTGAAAACTTAACATTCTGCTCCAGATCAAAATTGTCAATAGACTTCATTAAGCCTATACAGCCTACTTGAAAAAGGTCGTCCACAAATTCCCCCCGATTATTAAACCTTTGAATCACACTCAGGACGAGCCGCAAGTTCCCATTGACCAGTTTCTCCCTTGCTTCAGAATCTCCTTCTTGCATTTGCTTAAACAGAATACGCATTTCCTTGTTTTTTAAGACCGGTAATTTAGACGTATCTACACCACAAATTTCTACTTTATTTCGAGACAATGGTTTCCCTCCCATCAGGAGATAAGTTACAAAAACAGTATCTCCGCGGGAGGGAAAATTATGCAGGCGATCATTTCTGAAAAAAATGTATAAAGTGCTCAAACCTTTGCAGGAGTAAAGAGAATAGCTACACCATTTTATTAAATTCTTTTTGAAGACGCTTTATAATCCTCTTTTCAAGTCTGGAGATATATGACTGGGAAATGCCAAGCATATCCGCTACATCTTTTTGAGTTTTCTCCTCTTCGCCTGCAAGTCCGAAGCGCAGTTCCATAATTTGTTTTTCCCTGTCATTCAGGCTCCGTAAAGCTTTCAATAGCAGCTTTCTGTCCACCTTCTCTTCAATTCCTTTTGTAATAATATCTTCTTCAGTTCCTAATACATCTGACAGCAGCAGCTCATTGCCATCCCAGTCAATATTCAGCGGCTCATCAAATGACACTTCCGACCTTAATTTATTATTTCTTCTCAAATACATCAGAATTTCATTTTCAATGCATCGTGATGCGTATGTGGCCAGCTTGATTTTCTTCTCCGGATTAAAAGTGTTGACCGCTTTAATCAGCCCGATGGTTCCTATACTAATCAGATCTTCTATATTGATCCCTGTATTTTCAAACTTGCGGGCAATATAAACGACCAGCCTTAAATTTCTTTCGATTAAAATTGATCGGACAGACTCATCCCCGTCAGGCAGTTTTTTCAGAAGGTAAGCTTCTTCTTCTTTAGATAAAGGCGGAGGGAGCGCTTCACTTCCTCCTATGTAAAATACCTCATTGGATTTTAACTTTAATTTATTCAGGAGCCGGTACCACCAGAGCTTTAAACGAATCGTATACTTTTTCAACAGTATCTCCTCCTCTTAGTTGTTATGCCTGTTTTCTTTTTTGCATCATTCCGGGGTGAAGCAGGCAGTCGTACTCCCCTTTCTCCCCTAGTGAAAAATGACTTAAGCCGAGCAGCGTTCCCGGGCATTCATAAGACAAACCATTCTCAAAAACTACTACTTTTTCCGGTTTGATTGTCCATAGGAATTTTTGTTCTGTCCC
This sequence comes from Salipaludibacillus aurantiacus, assembly GCF_900111295.1. GTDB lineage: Bacteria > Bacillota > Bacilli > Bacillales > Salisediminibacteriaceae > Salipaludibacillus > Salipaludibacillus aurantiacus. The sequence continues at coordinate 344,124 of NZ_FOGT01000002.1, forward strand.
AACCGTCCGGTATGGAACTATAGAGACCTTCCCAATATAGCAGGAGGGAATATCACCCATACTTTCCGGTGAGCTTTTTGATAATGTAAAGATTTCCTGTGGAAACTGCTTTTCTGCCTTGTTCATATCAATGACCATGACCGGCTTTTTCGTAATCGGGTCAGTCAGCTGGTTCCCGCTGTCTACAAAACCTTTCAACTTAATCTCACGGCCGCCTAATACGATTTCTACGTCCATCGTTTCATCGAATCGGATTTTAGAAGCTTCAACCGCTGCAAACCGCTCTTTAGAATAAAAAAATATTAACGGAAATCCAACAATGACAAACAGCCAGCTTATGGGACTGCCGAAGCTGTTTCCTCTTGTAGCAAAAGTACCTTGAATAAAAGAAGAATCGACTTGCAGAAAAAAATGAAGTCCTATTAATCCTCCGCCGGCTGCAAAATTAACAAAGTAAAACATAAGCAAGGCTTGGACAAAAGAACGTAATTGATGGGATGGGAAGGTAATAAGAATAATAATTACTGAGTAGAGAGCCTTCAAAAAAGGATTCATCATAAAGTGAAGAACCGGTATAAACATCACCCATACATACATAGACGCAAAAAAAGCTCCTGCAAAAAGTCTTTTTTTAAGAACTTTTCTTTTTAGTACAATCGAAGTCAGCAAAAGTAAGAGTAAATCTATGAAAAAATTTAGCAGCCAAATTACATCTAAATAAAGAGTCATTTATGCCACCGTCCAACTTCGAATTTAAGGATTAGTATATCTTACAGCCCCCACTAAGTCTGTCATTTTTTGCCACGAAAAAGAAACTTATTTTAATAGATTTTCAGGGATTGTGTCAGCACAATAAACTGTATAAATAAAGACATAGAGATGGAAAGTGGGACAGTGGTTTCCGGGGTCATCAGTATTACCTGTAATTTTTTCTACAGGCTTAAAGGACACCGTTTCAGAAAAAATGGCATAAAAAAAGAGCCGGGATCTATTAAATCCTGGCTCTTTTTTAATTAACTGTTCAGTTTGAAATTTACCGTTTGCGGCGATTTCTAAGAAATGTAGGGATATCGAGAGTATCCATTTCATCATCGGCAGGCTGATTATTTGGAGCAGGCTTAGGAGTCTCCTGTGAAGAGGCTGCTTCCTCTCTGGAATGAGACTGCTGAGTCTGACTTTGCTGAGGCTGCTGACGCTGCTGAGTCTGCTGACGCTGCTGGCTGATTGATGGCCTCTGAGGTGATGTTTTTTCAGCTTTTTGCTCATCAAACCCTGTAGCAATGACTGTCACTACAATTTCATCTTTTAAGTTTTCATTGATGACAGACCCAAAAATCATATTTACTTCGCTGTCAGAGGCTGTAGAAACAATTTCGGCAGCTTCATGAACCTCAAACAAGCTTAAGTTAGTACCACCGGTAATGTTCATTAAAATACCTTGCGCACCGTCTACACTCGTTTCAAGTAAAGGTGAGGAGATAGCCTTTTTAGCGGCTTCAGCCGCTCTGCTTTCACCAGTAGCTACACCTATACCCATCAGGGCAGATCCTTTTTCACTCATAATTGCTTTAACATCAGCAAAATCCAGGTTAATTAAACCAGGAGTAGCGATTAAATCAGAAATCCCCTGAACACCTTGACGCAGGACATTATCGGCTTCCCTGAATGCTTCAAGCATAGGTGTGTTTTTGTCTACAATTTCCAGTAGGCGGTCATTAGGTATCACAATTAATGTATCAACTTTATCTTTTAAAGCTGCAATTCCATTAGATGCCTGAACCATCCGCTTTCTTCCTTCAAATGTAAAGGGGCGGGTGACAACACCAACAGTTAATGCTCCAGCTTCTTTTGCAATTTCCGCAATGACCGGAGCAGCACCTGTTCCTGTTCCCCCTCCCATACCAGCTGTAATGAATACCATATCTGCACCTGTTAAATGCTCCTCAAGCTGTTCCCGGCTTTCTTCCGCAGCTTTTTTTCCAATTTCCGGGTTAGCTCCTGCTCCAAGTCCTCTGGTTAATTTACCGCCTAATTGCAGTTTTTCTTCTGCTTTTGATAAATGAAGAGCTTGAGCATCAGTGTTTACTGCGATAAAATCAACACCTTGAAGACCATTTTCAATCATTCGGTTTACAGCGTTGCTTCCGCCTCCGCCGACACCTATAACTTTTATTGTTGCTAATTGTTCCATATCCATTTCAAATTCCAACATTTTCGATCCCCCAATCCGAGTTCGTTCCAATTACAGTTCAGAGCCGTTCTGCTCTACTCAAAAAACATTTTAAACATATTCGACACTTTCTTCTTCACACCTGGATTTTCTTTAGTTTCTTTTACTTTTGTCTTAGTCTGCTTCGGTTTCTCTTTTCTTTCTTTCTTAATTTCTGTACTGCCTTCATCTAAAGGTTCTAATCCGGACATTATCTCCTTACCTTGTATACGAACATTTCGATGCGCGAAAGTAATTAGGCCAACGCCATTGGTATATTGCGGTTCCCGTACACCAATATAATCCGGGATAGCTACTCTTACATTCTTCTGCAGCACCTCTCGGGCAAGTTCGAGTACACCAGGCATCTTAGCTATGCCGCCCGTAAGAACGTAACCACCGGATAAATCCTGATAGCCCAGCCGGTATATCTCTTTAAGGACGAGATGAAACATCTCTTCCAAACGAGGCTCGATAATATTCGCAAGCTGCCACTGGGAAAATTCCTGCGTCTGATCACTGCCAATCTCCGAAACTTCGAAAGTTTCTTCATCGGAGGCAAGATCTATGAAAGCATGTCCATGTGTCACTTTCACTTTTTCTGCTTCCTCTGTAGAAGTCCGGAAACCAACTGAAATATCGTTGGACATGTGGTCTCCTCCAATTGGAATCTGGCTGGTTCCCTGCAAGACCCCATTTTGAAACACAGAAACAGTTGTAGAGCCGCCCCCCATATCAATCAGAGCCACTCCTAAGCTTCTTTCATCTTTTGATAAAGCTATAGAACCGGCTGCTAAAGGCTGAAGCACAATATCTGCTACTTGGAGGCCTGCTTTTTCAACACAGCGGAGTAAATTATGTAACATCGTTTTGGAGCCTGTAATAATTGTTCCTTCCATTTCAAGACGGACACCGATCATCCCGCGGGGGTCATTTATTTCATCGAGCCCATCAACAATAAACTGTCGGGGAATGACATCAATAATTTCCCTTTCCGGAGGAATAGATATGACTTGTGCAGCATCTATTACTCTTGTAATATCTTCGTCTCCGATCTCACGGTCATCACTGGAAACAGCCACTACTCCATGACAAGGCTGGAGCTGAATATGGTTTCCGGTCACCCCGACAATTACATGGTTAATACTGAGTCCAATCATTCTTTCAGCTTTTTCGACAGCTTTTTTAATAGACTGGACAGTTTCATCAATATCAACAATCGATCCTTTTTTTATACCTTCAGAGCTGGACTCGCCAACTCCTATTATATTTAAAGATCCGTTGGTCATCTCTCCGATAATCACTCTTACGGATGATGTTCCGATATCTAATGTAACATATGTATCATGATTATTCATTGGATGGCACCTCCCTTAAACGTTTGACTCATGCTGACTTCTTCCTTCACTAGATAAGAAAGTTATTCAACACTTGTCTCCCATTCCCTTTTTTTTTCTCCGTAAATATAGAAATTGTTGTATTCCTAATTGTATAACGTGATTACTATTTCCACTTGCTAAGCAGCAGCCGCCTGATCACAGCTATATTTTTAAACAGCCTGACACCAAATGCAAAAATGGCTGCTAAATACAAGTCTACACCAAGATGAACACCGAGAAAAGCTAAACCCGCCGCTAAAAAGATATTTGTAAAAAAACCTGTTATAAACACCTTTTCATCAAACTGATTTTCCAGATATGCCCGGCTGCCTCCCGCTAAAGTATCCAGTGCTGCAAGAACAGCAATAGATAAGTACGGCGCGTAGTGTTCTGAGACTCTAATATCTGTCAGAAAGCCTAATATAAGGCCTATTAAAAGGCCTAAGAACGGCAGCCACATATCAGGATCCCTCCTGTACAGGTTCCATAAACCGCGTGCGGTAATTTTTATCAAACGCGGGAAGTGTCAAACTGTTGACAGGATTTGAGGAAAAATTCATGTTTTCATATAAAAACATTTCGCGGGATTGAGAAGACATAATGGCATGGTGGAGGGATTCAGGATCATTGGTAATCACTTTAATCTCCACCGGAAAATAACTTAACCAGTTCCCATTTACTAAAGTCCGTCCATTCGCTTCACGAATTGCAGTAGTGGATACTATTCTTTCGTTTCCTACTGCAATGTGCTCCGCTCCCTGGATATTTAAATCATTAATCAGAAGTCTCAGCAAATATGGAGGAATGGAGCTGATCGCCCCACCGGTATAATTGTGGTCAAATTCCAAGTCTATCTGAATAACTAACCCTTCCCCAGTCACTTCTGTTAACCCGGCTTGTTCTTGTAAATTTTCAATTACATCGGCCATGACATCTTCAACATCCTCTGTCTCTTCAAGCTGGTTTAAAATTTCCTGCTGCCGGCTAATTTCTTCATTTAATTCCTGCTGTCTTTCTTTCTCGGCCATTAAAGCCTGGCGAAGTTCTGCCATATTTCTCGTATCACGGGTTTCAGGTTCCGCGTGGGACTGAAATTGCACTGCTGCCATATATCCTATAATCAGTGTGACACATGCAAAAATAACAGGAATCTTCTTCATGTGTCTTCCCCGCCTTCAAAATAAGGGTTAATAACGACTTCATTTTTTCTTTCAATCCGTACTTGAATATTCTCGCTGACTAATTGATCTTTTACTCCTCCAGCCAAATTCAGCGATTCGTCCAGTGTTTCCCGGTCTCCAATCGCAGTAATTTCAAATGGAGCGAAGGAAGTCTCCCCGTCTATTTCAATAACCGGCCCTGTACACTGGATATAACTCTGGTGGCTGATCCTCCGTCCATTAATTGCTACTGCTTCTGCACCAGCTACGAGAAGTTCGTCAATCACCTGCTGAAGATGATGTTCATGAACAATGTAATTATTTGGACTATCTTCTCCTGGAATATACTCTGCATCTGTCAATGTCACATGGAGCCCTTCCCCTTTCACTCCCACATTACCAGTGACCATTCTAAGATGATCCAAATCTTCCACAAGATTAAAATAGGTTCTTTCCCGATGAGAAATTTCTTCTTCGACTGTTTTTATTTCTGTTTGAATCTCTTTTAGCTCACCGGCCAGTTCCCTGTTCACCTGCTGTTCCCTTAACACGTCATTTCGCAAGTCTGCTTCTTCCTGCCATTGCGAATCAGTCATCGTGTAACCTTCTCTTTCTGATTGTCCGGCCATTTGATAGCTTAAAGAGATTAAAAAGCCTGTGACTAATAACACCACTGAGAATATAACGTATTTACCCTTCAATTTCAATTTCTTCCTCCTCATCCTCTGTATTGAAACGTTCGAAATAAGGGTTCATACGCATATGAACGATGCCTTCTTCCTCAGGGTCCAGCTGTTCAACAACTGACGGATAGGGCGCGATTCTTTCAGAAAACTGGTTAACTGTGGAACTGACTACAAAACCGTCATTCATTAGAATTGTTAACCTGCCTGGATCATTATCAAGAGGTTCAAGAATAACATCAGATATCCTCTGTCGCAGACCGCTTGGTGTTTGTGACAATTCATTTACCATTGCTTCTCTAATCTGATTATCTTCAAATCCCCTTAGGACAGGCGCATCGAAGGGAGTGGCTCTTTGGCCTCCATTGTCGTAAATTTCCCCGGTCACAAGCACAGGTGCATAAGAATTCCCGTCCTTTATATAAGCAATCCGCTCATGTTCGGTCACAGTAATAACGACTGTATTCATCCACTCCCTTGAAATCTCCACAGAGTTAATGGCATCATGGTCAGTCAGCCTTTCAACCAGTTCACTCCCCCCTAAATTCCACATACTGGCGCCCTGGAGGAGTTCAGACTCATCGACCACCCAATCTGCTGAAGCAAGATTGTTCCCTCTGACGTTAACTGTTTGGACTTGGCTGAAAGAACTTTGAAAATACACGATCAATAGCATAAGGGTGAAAAATACAGAAACGTAAACAATCAGTCTCCTGTTTGACTTCTGCTTTCGCCGTTCTTTCAGTTTAGGTATTCGCTCTTCAATTTTTACTACCTTTTTTTCTTTCATCTGCCTTCCTCCATTGTAAAGCAAGGGATTGAACGAGAAAACAAATTATATAAACTTTCATATAATTGAAATAGTTTAGTCACCGATATACTCAACTTCTGTTTCCAGGTCAATACCGTAATGAATACGAACCTGCTCTTTAATATAGTCAATCAAGGTTAGTATATCTTCTGCTGAAGCATCACCCGTATTTACTATAAAATTGGCATGTCTTTCAGAGATTTGTGCCCCTCCTACCTTGTAACCTTTTAACCCTAACTCTTCAATTAGCCGGCCTGCATGTTCGGGTAATGGATTACGGAACACACTTCCACAGCAAGGGTCTTTCCAAGGCTGGGTCTCTTTCCGATAATTTTTATTTGTTTGTAATCTTTCGCGAATCTCAGCCGTATTTCCTTTATTTAATTGAAATTCAGCTGATATGCAAATTCCGCCGTTTTTCTGTAAAACTGAGCTTCGGTAGGCAAACTTTAATTCTTCATTACTCAGCCATGTGCACTCTCCATTCCGCATCAGCACATATGCTTTAGTTAAAATGGCTGAAATGTCTGATTTATGAGCTCCTGCATTCATAAAAACAGCGCCGCCAACAGAGCCCGGTATTCCGCCGGCAAATTCTAAGCCTGAATAGCCTTTTTTACTCATAATCGTAGCCAGTTTAATAAGGGAAAAGCCTGCCCCGACAGAAATTAAATCTCCTTCCTGTTTGAATGAAGCCAGTTTGTCTCCAAGCTTAATGACAACTCCATTTATTCCCTTGTCAGACACGAGAATGTTAGAACCTCTCCCGAGAATAAACCAGGGAAGCTTTTTTTCCTTAATAAAAGCCATAGCATATTTGAGGCTTTCTACTGAATCCGGTTCAATCATCAGAGCTGCCGGGCCGCCTATTTTCCAAGTTGTATGATTCTTCAATGGTTCATCCAGTGCAGCTTTACCAGTAGAATTTTTATCAAGTTCCTCTTTTAATTCGCGTAATACCCTATCCATTTAATTTACCGCCGTTTGTTAAAGATTTTATTATACGCTCAATATCTGCGGAAGCATCAGGTCTGCCAAGCTTAAGCGCCCCTTCTTTCATGCTGGTCCATTTATCCCTGTCAGATAAAATATCATCAATTTCTTTAAACAGGCGGTCAGGGGCCATTTCACTTTCTAAAATCACTTTTGCTGCATTTTCTTTTTCCAAAGAGCGGGCATTTTTTTCCTGGTGATTATTCGTCACATACGGACTTGGAATAAGCACCGAAGGTAAACCTAAAGCAGTAATTTCAGCAAGTGTAGTAGCTCCAGCCCGAGCTACCAGCAAATCAACTTCATTAAGGATAGCCGGCATATTTTCAATATAAGGTACTGTAACAATACCGCTTACGCCTGTTTCTTTATCAATTTTTTCTTTAACTGTTTCATAATGAGCCTGCCCTGTTACATAAAGACACTGATAATCTTTTGACTTCCATTGCTGTAAAGTTTCCATTACAGCATCATTAATAGGTTTTGCTCCACGGCTGCCTCCTACAATAAGGACAGTTTTAAGGGATGGGTCAAGACCAAGTTCTTTAATCTTTGACTTCCCTGTCACTGTCCTTTGTTTTACAACTTCGCTCGCTCTCGGATTGCCGGTCAACACTACTTTTTCTTTTGGAAAAAAGTCAGCTGAATCAGGAAACGACAAGGCGATCTTTGTTACATATCGGGATAGAAATTTATTAGTCAGCCCTGGTACACTGTTTTGTTCATGTATTATTGTAGGAATTTTCTGCTTAGCGGCTGCAAAAACAACTGGCCCACAGACGTATCCCCCGGTCCCTATAACCACATCCGGCTTGAATTCTTTAATGTACTTTCTCGATTTTCTCACCGCGTTTATAAAACGTAAAATGGTTTTTACATTATCTAAGGATACTTTTCGTTTAAACCCTGATATTTTGACCGTTTTAAATGGAATTCCTTCCTTAGGTACAATATTTGCTTCAAGGCCGTTTTCTGTACCAATATATAAACATTCAACTGAATTATTTTGGTTTTTTAAATGATTGATAAAAGCGACAGCTGGGTAAATGTGTCCGCCAGTACCGCCACCGGATATTAAAACTTTCATATTTTCCTCCTAAACGATTTCCATTAATTAATAACAGAATCTTTTACTGTATCATTCCTATTTTAACCGAATATTAAAGGGATTTTAAGTCAATTATGGATGTTTTTAAACTTTTAAACAAAATATAATTTATTTTATAAATCGTTGGTCTTTCCATCACTTTTTTCGCCTTAAATTTTATGCTCTGTTAAACTTCGGAACCTGCCTCATCCGGTAAACGAAGGCGGGGACACCCCCTAGCTGAAAACAAGCCCCTCGGAAAGTGCCCTTCCTAATGACTAAAGTCACTGCTTCTAACACAAAAGAACACCCGAAACAACATTCGTAAAAATTGTTTCGGATGTCTTTAAAGTCACTATTCTTTTGTTTCAGTGTCTATGACTGGTGCCTCGCCTCTCTTATCAAGTTACCGAATATGCCGGCTGATATTCAAGAGCACGCCAATCGTCGTGAGCATTAAAGTAAGGGATGATCCTCCGTAACTCAACAAAGGAAGTGTAATCCCCGTCACAGGCATGAGCCCAATCACTACTCCAATATTAATCATTACTTGTATTGCTATCATACCAATAATACCGGTAGCAAATAAGGTACCGAATAAATCCGGAGCATGCAAGGCGATCCTTAACCCTCTCCACAATAAAACGGCAAAACAGAGAAGAACGAACGACCCGCCTAAAAAGCCGAGTTCTTCAGCCAAAATGGCAAAAATAAAATCTGTTTGCGGTTCAGGCAAGTAAAAATATTTTTGCCGGCTGTGACCGAAACCCAACCCTAAAATTCCTCCTGGAGCGATAGCGAATAATGATTGTATAATCTGAAATCCACTGCCCAGAGGGTCTTGCCAGGGATCCAGAAATGAGGTGATCCGCTGAAGACGGTAAGGGGCCGACACTATTAATCCAACAAAACCGATCGCCCCTATCCCTCCCAAAAACATAAAGTGGGAAATTCTGGCCCCGGCGACAAAAATTATTAAAACACACGTGAAAACCATAACTGCCCCTGTGCCCAAGTCCGGCTGGAGCATAATAAGGCCAAAAGCAATAAAAACAAGAGACAAAGCCGGCACCAGGCCTTTTTTCCAGGATGTTATATACTTCTGATTTTCTGAAACATACTTTGCTAAAAATAATATCATCGCAAGTTTCATAAATTCTGAAGGCTGGATTGAGAAAGCTCCTACCCCCAGCCAGCTTTGTGCTCCGCCCCTTACTAAACCCACGCCGGGAATCAGAACGATAACAAGTAGGGCAAAACATATCCATAAAATAATATGCGCCATTTGTTTTAACCGCCAATAATCCACTTGAACGGTTACAAACATAGCTGCCAGCCCCACACCTACAAAAATCAGCTGTCTTTTTAAAAAGAAATAGGGATCCTGGAAACGGTATTCTGCCCAGACTGCGCTGGCACTGTAAACCATCATACTACCTATAATTACTAGAATTACAGTTACAACTACCAATATTAAATCAGGAGTCGTTCGGACTTTAGGCAATAGAAAAACACCTCGATTCTTCTAACCCTGGAGGGCCTCTATTACCTATTCATATGTATGGCTTGGCCAATCATGACTTATTTTTGCTGCTTAATTAATTCAACTTGTTCTGTAAATGCTTTTCCGCGTTCCTCAAAAGTTTTAAACTGGTCCCACGAGGCACAGGCCGGAGATAACAGAATCACGTCCCCTTTATTTGAACAGCTGTATGCTTTAGAGGTTGCTTCATTTAAAGTATCGGCTGAATCGACAAAGGGCACTCCGGACTGCCTGCCGGTTTCGGCAAGTTTATCTTTTGTTTCGCCGTAAGTGATCAGCGCACTGACTTTTTCAGAAAGCAATGGTTTAAGCGCGTCAAAAGACAGTCCCCTGTCCAGACCTCCGGCAATTAAAACAACAGGCTGATTAAATGCCTTTAAGGCTGTAATTGTTGCCGGTACATTCGTTGCTTTGGAATTATTATAAACCTTTCGCCCCTCTACGTCACCGATAAATTGAAGGCGGTGTTCCACGCCTTCAAACGTCTTTAAGACATGCCTGATTTGCTCTATGTCTGCTCCGCCCAAAATTGCTGCAGCAGCTGCGGCAAGGGCGTTTGCCACGTTATGATCCCCGGGAAGAGACATGTCTTTAGCCTGAATAAGTTTTTCATTAAAAACAGTCAGCCATCCTTCTGAAAGACAAGCGCCGTTTTCCAGATTTTTTTCTACAGAAAAAGGGATTAACTGTGCTTTCGCCTCTTTAACAACCTTCGATACAAGTGGGTCATCCGCATTGTAAATGAGGTAATCGCCGCTCGTCTGGTTCCGGAAAATATGAGATTTAGCTTCAATATAGTCATCCATAGACCCATGGTAATCCAGATGGGCTTCTACAAAATTTAACAGTACGGCAATTTTAGGCGCAAATGTTTCTGTGCCCATAAGCTGAAAACTGGATAATTCCACAACCATCTCGTCCTTGGGGGTGGCCTCTCTAGCCACTTTGCATGCAACTTTGCCGATATTTCCTGCTATTAATGGATTCCGCCGGCCACCTTTAAGCATTTCGCCAACGTAAGTCGTCGTTGTTGTTTTACCGTTGGAGCCGGTGATGCCAATCATCTCTGCCTCTGAAATTAAATAAGCCAGTTCCACTTCAGTGTAGATAGGGATATTCAGCCCTTTAGCTTTTGCAACTAAAGGATGGTCATAACGGACTCCCGGGTTCTTAACTAAATAATTAAGCTCTTCTGAGACAAGTTCCTCAGGATGGGAGCCGCAAACTACTTCGATACCTTCTTTTTCAAGCTCTTTTGCCTGCTCATTTTCCTCATAAGGTTTCCGGTCATTCACTGTCACCTGAGCCCCCAGGTGATTCAGCAGTTTTGCGGCTTCAGTCCCGCTTTTTGCCAACCCGAGTACAAGTACTTTTTTATCTTTAAATTTATTAACTAGTTTCATGACATCCACACCTCTAAATAAACGCCTGTAAAGGCAAATAAAATTCCTACCAGCCAGAAGGTTACTACAACCCGCCACTCACTCCAGCCTGAAAGCTCATAATGATGGTGAAGAGGACTCATCTTAAATACTCTTTTCCCAGTCGTTTTGAATGAGATAACCTGGATAATTACAGATAATGTTTCGATAACAAACACGCCGCCTATTACTACCAGTAATAATTCCATTTTAGTCAGGATAGCAATCATCGCCAGAGCACCGCCTAGTGCCAATGATCCGGTATCTCCCATAAATACTTTCGCCGGATGAGCGTTAAACACGAGGAAACCAAGAACAGCACCCACTACCGCAAGAGAAAACAATGATACTGTAAGCATCCCCGTAAAATAAGCGAGTATAGCGAAAGCTCCAAAAGCTACGGCAGCTGTCCCTGCAACTAACCCATCCAGTCCGTCAGTCAGGTTAACCGCGTTACTGGCTCCGACCAGCATAACAATAATCAGCGGAAGGTACAGCCAGCCCACATCCAACGCTAAACCTGTTCCAGGAATATGTACTTCGGTAGAAATGCCCGACTGAAGCAAAACGACATACACAACTGCTGAAATAGCAACCTGGCCTAAAAATTTCTGTTTTGAAGTTAAACCTAGGTTTCTTTTCTTCACTACTTTTATATAGTCATCGAGAAAGCCCAGCAGTCCAAATCCGACTGTGACTAACAGCAGGAGCCAGATCTCCACTCCAATAGTGTGAAATTGCCCTGCCATTACCAGAGAAGAAAAGACAATCGATAAAATAATCATTAGGCCGCCCATCGTAGGGGTCCCGGTTTTCTTCTGGTGGGATTTCGGGCCTTCATCCCTGATACTTTGCCCAAACTTTAATTTTCTTAAAAATGGAATGAGAAACGGTGAAAGAAATACCGTTAATAAAAAAGCTAAAAGTAATGTAAATAATAATCCTTGTTCCAACATGAAAGGAACTCCTTTCTACCGACTATTCAATTCTTCTATAATCTGCTCCAATAATTCTCTGTTTGCGCCCCTGTATAAGGCGAGGCTCGAACTTTCTATCAGTTCTTTAAACGTATTAACAGCTTTTCCATGAGTAGCAAAGTGTTTGCTGTTTATCTGAGCGTTGCCTTTTCTCTTTAATGCTTCTTTTACCCAAAACGCTTTTTCTCCAATTGTAATCACATCAGTGACAGGCAGTGCGACCTGGGAAGCAAATACTTCATGTAAGGTTTTATCCTGGGGGGCCGCCTGGAAACCCTCATCTACAATTAAAACTCTTCTGCTGAACGTATGCATGTGCTTTAACATACCTAAAGAAAATTCTAAATCACTTTCTTCCACATGTGTATGATCAAATAGGATAACTGACCTGAATGATGTTTCTACAGCATCCAAAGACATATCTTCCATAGTCAGACTTGATAATGACCGATGGATTTGCTCCGCTCCAATCCCCAGGTGAATAGCAGCAGCAACTGCAGCAACTACAGGTTTTATATGCCCGCTCAATAAAGCCGGGACATTAAAATCAATCATGACTCCTTCTAACTGAAAAATACACTCTTCTCCTGCTGTTTCTTTGCTGCTGATTTGAAAAATATTATGTTCTCCAAATCCGTATGTTGACACATCAGTTTTCCATTCACGGTTTGAAAAGGAAGTGTCTCCTTCTGCGATAATAGTTCCTGTTGCTTTCATACCTTCTTCAATACACACTGCATAGGCAGGATCTTTAATTTCTTTTACGCTGTCTGCAAAACAGACCAGTGAAAAAGCAGGCTGAAGCAGGTTACTTATATGACAGACTGTCTCTTCAGACTTGTCAGGGACATCACATATTAGGACGTCACTTTCAAGAGGCATGGACAGCACCGTTTCATACACACTCATCTCATTATCTGCAGAATGTTTTGCTTCATGGACTTTATATGATCCTGAGAGGACTTTACTTAACACTTTCTTAGCTACAAGCCTCGAATAATCTCCAGTGACAGCTACCGAAACCGCGTCCACTTCCTTCAAGTAACGGTTGGCCAGACTGCGGACAGCTTCCAGCGGGTCATCTGTATATAAAACAGGAAAATCATCTGGTACAGTACTTGGAAGCTCAATTCCTTTTTTCCAGAAGGAAGCAGCCGCACCACATTCCATAGCCGCTTCAATAAACTGATGTCCGTCATAGAACTCCCCCTGGAGAGGAACGTATATTTGCCCGCTCTGAATAGAGTTGGAGTCTGCCGACACACCTGCAGCGGTAAAAGTGATAGGAAAGCGGCCTTTCACTTCATCACAAACTGATTTTATAAGCTGATAATCAATATGACCATACATGCTAATACCTCTCCTTTAAGGCTTCTTTAGCGACGAGCCGATCATCAAAATCAAATGTCTGGTCCCCTATAATCTGATAAGTTTCATGCCCTTTTCCAGCAATTAAAATTACTTCATCCTCTTCAGCATTTTTTACCGCCTCAAATATGGCTTCTTTCCTGCTTAAAATCATACTGTAATTATTATGGGCCATTCCACTCTTCATTTCATTTAATATCTCTTCAGGATCTTCAGAGCGCGGATTATCTGAAGTTAAATAGACATAATCTGAAAGCTTTTCAGCGATAGCTGCCATTTTGGGGCGTTTCGTACGGTCCCTGTCTCCCCCGCATCCTACTACTACTGATACTTTCCCCTTTGCAAACTCTCTGACTGTTTCCAATACGTTTTCCAGGCTGTCTGGCGTATGGGCGTAATCAACAATAACATGAACAGACGCGTCTGTGTCTACTTTTTCAAATCTGCCGGCCACCCCCTGTATTGCAGCCAGGCTTTCCTGAATTGTCTGAATCGGTACACCCGAGGCATACGAAGCGGCGGCGGCTGCAAGGGCATTATATACCGAGAAACGCCCGGTCATTTTTAATTGCACCGGGTATATTCTATTCCCCATACACAGCTGAAAATCTGTACCGGATTCGTGGATATTGACTTCCGTTGCACGGAAGTCTGCTTTTTCGTCCATCCCGTAAGTAATTATGGGGACTGCTGTCATTGTTTCAATTAAATCAAAGTATGGGTCATCTATATTTAATACGGCGATATTCTGATGGTTCTCTTTGTAACCGTTACCGAGCTGAGAAAACAACAACCCTTTCGCCCGGGCATAATTATCCATTGTTTTGTGGTAATCCAAATGATCCTGAGTTAAATTAGTGAAAACACCCACATTAAAATCCACCCCGTGGACCCTTCCAAGCTCTAATGCATGGGAGGAGACTTCCATCGTTACAGCTTCTACTCCTTCAGTGGCCATGTCAGAAAAAGCTTTTTGGAGTGTTAAAGAATCAGGCGTGGTGTTCTTAACTTTAATTTCCTTATTTTTATATTTCATATACATTGTACCGATAATACTGGTTTCCATTGCATAATCGCTCAAAATCCTGTGGATAAGGTGAGTGGTTGTTGTTTTTCCGTTTGTACCTGTCACACCGATCATATGCATTGCTGAACTTGGCAGCCGATAGAAATGTGCCGCCATAATTGCCATCGCCCGTTTACTATCCCTGACTATAATCATCGGGACATTTACAGGCAGCTCCCTCTCCGCAACTATTGCTGCCGCCCCCGCCTCAACGGCTTTAGCAGCAAAATCATGGCCATCCACAGTGAAACCTTCAATACAAAAAAATAAGTCGCCTTTTTTAACTTCTCTGTTATCCATGGCAAGATCATTTATGGTTGGATTGCTTTTTCCTATAAACTTATACGCCGGTAAACAACCGGCAAGTTCTTTCAGTTCAAACATGTCTAATCCCTCTTTCACTTAAACGGATTCTAAATTAAACTCACATACCTCTGTTATATTTTACTGGTCGGGCGGGCTTTTGTCACCCATGTAAATGCGAATCGTAGAGCCGGCCTGAATTCTGATTCCCGGCTCAGGAGACTGGAGGAGAACTTCATCACCTTCCCCTTCGACTTCAAGGGAAAAATCGTAATAAGATTCGTGTATGTCTCTCACTGTCCTCCCTATTAAGTCGGGAACTTCCAAAAGCGGCGTATCGTTCCACATTAACTCTTTTTCGATCTGGTCCTCCCTTTTAGGAACTCCCATAGCCCTTAGTGAGTCTTCAATAATATTTCCTACAATCGGCGCAGCTACAATTCCGCCGAACTGGAGTGTATCTTTTGGATTGTCAACGGCTACATAAACAACAATTTCAGGTTCATCAGCAGGAGCGAAACCAATAAAAGAAACAATATGGTTATTTTCAAGGTATCTGCCATCTTTAGCTTTTTGTGCCGTACCTGTCTTCCCGCCAACCCTGTAACCATCAACGAAAGCACCCTTTCCAGTTCCTTTAGCCACTACATGCTCCAGGGCCGAACGGATTTGAGCTGAAGTCTCTTCAGATATTACCTTCCTTTTGGCTACTGGCTCTTGAGCTATAAGTGTCTGGCCTGTTAAAGGGTCTATCCATTCTTTAGCTAAGAACGGCTGGTATAAGTTTCCCCCGTTTATAGCAGCTGATACAGCTGCCACCTGCTGCAGAGGGGTGACTGAAACCCCTTGCCCGAAGGCTGTTGTGGCCAGTTCCAAAGGGCCTACTGCATCCTCCTCGAACAGTATCCCTTTCCCTTCTCCTTGCAAGTCTATGCCTGTTTCTTCACCAAAGCCAAAACTACGAATATAATTAAATAATTTCTCTTTACCGAGCTTCTCTCCGAGTACTACAAATCCTGGGTTACAGGAATTCTGTACGACTTCAAGAAACGTTTGTGAGCCATGGCCGCCTTTTTTCCAGCAGCGGAGTTTATGTCCGGAGACTTCAATATAACCGGGGTCATGAAAGTTATCTTTCTCCAGATCCACCTTACCTTCTTCGAGGGCTGCCGCTAATGTAATTATTTTAAAAGTCGAACCAGGTTCATATTGGCTCCAAATCGGTTTATTCTGGTTATAAACTTCCGGTGGAACATCCTGAAAGTGTTCAGGGTTAAAACCCGGCCGTGAAGACATTCCTAATATTTCACCTGTATTAGGATTCATTGCAATCGCAATGGCCCCATCGGGATTATACACGGCCTCCGCTTCATCCAGTTCCCGCTCTATTATCGTTTGCACGGATGCATCCACGCTCAACTTTAAATGCTGGCCATCGACGGGGGGTGAATAGCGGTCCGCAAGGTTTGGCATCCTTCTCCCTTTTGCGTCCGAATAAAACGAGACGTGGCCGGGTTCCCCGCTTAAAAACTCATCATAAAATAATTCAAGCCCGGTCAGCCCCTGATTATCTATTCCTGCAAATCCCAAAACATGGGATAAATAATCCCCTTTCGGATAGTGTCTCCGGTAATCTTCAGCTACATAGATGCCGTCCAGCTTTAGAAGCCTCACTTGATTTGCAAGATCGTTCGTAATTTTTCTACCCTCAGGGTTTATTCGAACGATTGATTCGTTTTTTGTCACCTTTTCGAACGCTTTTTCTTTTGAAAGTGATAGAACTTCTGACAGCTTTTCTGCAGTTTCTGCCGGATCCTTAATTTGTCTGGGAACGACAAGAAGAGAAGGAGCCGTTACATTTGTGGCGAGTACTTCTCCATGCCGGTCCAGAATTTCTCCCCTTTTAGCTTCAAAAGGAATATTTCTGCCCCACAAATCTTCCGCTTTCTCCGAGATCTCATCTCCCATAACCACTTGTACATACCATAAACGCCCCATCATAATTGTAAAAAGAATGACCCCGGCGATTAACGTAAATATCAACCTTTTTCTCACTGTGACGAAAGACACCCTTTTCATAGTAACCTCCCCTGATATAAAGACAATTCGGCTTGGTTTACACATATGAAAAGAATGGACAGGTTAGAACCTATCCATTCCAGCGTCTTCCTCTAATCCATAAAAAATTCTTCTTCATCTTCTTCATTTTCTTCTGTCTCATCCGGGCTATCGTTATCAGTTTCTATTTCTTCTTCCCTCTGCTCTTCTCCACTGGTTAACGACAGTTCAATAATCATCCGGTTAAGTCCTTTAAGGTTTCCTCCTGGGGGAGGCGTCTGTTTAGTGACAAACCCTGTGCCCTCGACTTCCATATCCACACCGGTTACTTTTTCAAGCAAATAGATGTTTCTTAATGACCAGTTTGATACGTCAGGCACTTCAGGATTTTCATCATCGGTCATTAAAATCACTTTTTCCCCGTACATTAATTCCGTTCCTTGAGCATGTGACTGGCGAATAACAGATTCACCATCTCCAATTAAAGTAACTTTAAGCCCCTGTTCTGCTAATTCCTCTTTTACTGATTGGGCATTTTCCCCCTCATAATCATCAAGCTCAATATTCTCGTGCACCGAAGCTACTTCATCTTCTTCAGTAGGAGTAATATTTAAATATTGTAAACTTTGTTCCATAACTTGCTTAAAAATCAGAGAGACTGGTTCAGACCCTACTTGGTGGCCTTCAAGGTCCGGCCGGTCCACTGCCACGTAAACCACTACTTCAGGGTCGTCTGCCGGCGCCATACCGAGAAAAGAATGAATGTGGTTTCCATGGCCGGCTAAATATCCTCCGCCTTCCTGAGGAATCTGCGCTGTTCCCGTTTTACCGGCTACATCAAACCCTTCGATTGCAAACGGCCTTCCTGTTCCCTCTTCTGCAGTCACAACAGTTTCTAGTATTTCCAATACTTGATTAGCCGTTTCTTCAGAAACAGGTTCCCCTTTTATTTCAGGTTCATTCTCGTGCACTACTTCTCCCTTTTGGGAATCTACAATTCGGTCAATCACAAAAGGAGTCATCATTTTACCGCCATTCGCTATCGCAGTGGCCGCCTGAATCTGCTGGATTGGTGTGATTGCAGTTCCTTGTCCAAAGGCTGTAGTTGCTGCATCAATTGTATATTGCTCTGCAATCAGCCCCGGACTTTCATTTGGTAAATCTATTCCAGTGACATCCCGGAATCCAAAAGCATCAATATAATTATAAAGCGACTCCGGACCTAATTTTTCAAGGGCTAATTTGGAAAAAGCAACATTTGAAGATCGTTGGACCCCTTCATTATAAGTGATTTCTCCCCAGCCCCTGCCCTGGTTATGGTCTCTTACAGTCCGGTCAGTTACTTCGTAAGAGCCCGATTCAAAGGTTTCCTCACCGTTATAGACCCCTTCCTCGATAGCGGCTGCAAGTGAAAACACCTTCATGGTGGACCCCGGCTCAAAACTTGAAGTGACATTAAAGTTTGTATAGTTTTCAATATCTTCGTACTGGTTTGGATTAAAACTGGGACGGTTAGACATGCCGAGTATTTCTCCGGTTTTAGCATTGGCTACAATAGCCATCATTCTTTCGGGGTCATACTCTTCCTGAACTTGATTCATCGTCTGCTCAATAGCCATTTGGATCCGTGAATCTAAAGTCAGGTAGACATCTTTTCCATTTTCAGGTTCCTCAATGAATTCTTCCGCGTTAACCAGCCGGCGGTTTCTTCCGTCCTTCTGATAAGTGATCTGTCCGTTCTTCTCTTTTAAATAGTCATCCAGGCTGCTTTCAAGACCCATCCGGGCCACAGACATGTCTCTTTCTGTATAGCCGAGTATATGAGAAGCAAACGTCTGTTTCGGATAATATCTCCGCGGGTCTTCCCTGAATAAAATTCCATCCAGCTCCAGCTTTTCTACTTCTCTTTTTTTCTCAAAGCTGATATTTTTAGCTTTCGGCCCCAATTCTACCTGCACGGCATCTCTTGTCAGCATACCTTCCAGCTGCTGAGGATCCATATCCAGAACCTGTCCCAATTTTTGGGCTGTTTCACGGGGATCTTCTACGTAACTTTCAAACCGTTCATCTAAAATAGCGATGATGGTATAGGAGGAAATCTCCTCTGCCAATACATCGCCATTTCTGTCATGAATAGAACCTCTTTTACCTTCTATTGTCTGAGTTTGCGACCATCTCTGATTCAACAGCTCTTCCAAGTCCGTACCCTGAACTTCCTTTGCTGCCTGTATGTATACGAACCTGGAAAAAAGAACGAATACGGCAAGAAGCAAAAGAGACAAAAACAGGAGAGCCCGTTTTGTCAGCCGGTTCATCTTTACTTCTTCCACCGGAATCTACCTCCTCACAAAACAATCAAAGGAGAATTATTCATTACCATGAATAACTTTCACGCTTTGGTCATTTAACTTCATACCTAAATCGTTCTGGGCGATATAAAGAATTCTTTCAGGATCTGACAACTCTTTGACTTGTAAAGACAAGCCGTCATTAATACTTTGCTGCTGGGTGATTTGAGTTTCTGTCTGCTGCATTTCATGGTTGAGAGAATACATTTCCGCGTAGTTTGACAGGATAAGATAGGCTGCAAACACCACAGCTATTAAAGCCATAAAGTAAATCCCTTTTTCGCCTTTTGTTATACCGCCTTTAAAAACAAGCTCTTTTACTTTTTTAGTCTGCCGGTCATGCTGCGGGGCATAAGTCTCTTGCGCTCTTTTCTGAACTAATGGGCTCATTTACATTCCTCCTTAAATATTTTTTTCTGCAATCCTCAGTTTAGCTGAATGGGCACGATTATTAACTTCCAGTTCTTCCTCATTTGCCGTTATAGGCTTTCTGTTAATTAGTTTCAGTTCAGGTTCAAATTCTTCAGGTATAACAGGAAGTCCTTTTGGCAGGTCAGGGTAGCTGCTTTTATTTTTAAATACTTGCTTACAGATCCGGTCTTCCAGCGAGTGGAAAGTAATGACAGCAATCCTGCCTCCTTGTTTAGTTAAGGTAACAGCGTCTTCAAGAGCTTGCTTAAAGACATTCAACTCGTCATTAACAGCAATTCTGATTGCCTGGAATGTACGTTTAGCCGGATGTCCTCCCTTTCTTCTGGCAGGTGCAGGGATCCCCTCTTTAATGACTTCTACAAGTTCAAAAGTAGATGTAATTGGAGATGTCTCCCGTTTTTTCTCAATCTTCCTTGCTATTTGCTTGGCAAACTTTTCTTCTCCGTAGCGGGATAAAATCTGAGCGAGTGACTGAAAGCTCCACTCATTAACTACTTCATAAGCTGTGAGTGGTTTAGTCTGATCCATTCTCATATCAAGAGGGGCGTCAAACCGGTAGCTGAATCCTCTTTCTGGCTCATCAAACTGCGGAGATGAAACGCCCAAATCAAACACAAACCCATCCACATTCTCTATATTTCTGTTCCCCAGTTCTTCTTTTAAGTATTGAAAATTGTTATGTACAAAATCAATCTGGGCTGAGTAAGGTTTCAAACGTTCTTTAGCATGTTCAATTGCCTTAATATCCTGATCAAAAGCAATCAGCCTTCCATCGGAAGAAAGTTCGTGTAAAATTCTTTCACTATGTCCGCCACCGCCCAATGTACAATCCACATATATTCCATGCGGGTTAATATTCAGCCCTTTTACTGTTTCTTCCTTTAAGACGGTATCGTGTTCAAACAACCAGCATCTCCTCCTTTCCGATTAAATTTTTTAAAGTTCAAAATCTACAATACCTTCAGCTATTTCCGCAAAAGATTCTTCAGACTCTGCAAAATAGTCTTCCCAAATCGCTTTACTCCAAATCTCTACGCGGTTTGAGACCCCTATGACCACACATTCTTTGTCCAGGGCAGCATAGCTTCGCAAAGTAGATGCAATATTCACTCTTCCCTGTTTATCTAATTCACATTCTGTAGCCCCTGAAAAGAAAAATCTTGTAAAGGCACGTGCATCCTTTTTTGTAAAAGGCAGTGTTTTTAATTTCTGTTCTAATTGCTGCCATTCTTTTTCAGGGTAAACAAATAAGCATTTGTCCATTCCTCTAGTTACTACGAAAGTGGATCCCAGTCCGTCACGGAATTTCGCTGGAATGATCATCCGGCCTTTGTCATCAATATTATGATGATACTCTCCCATGAACATCCGGGTCCACCTCCTCCCCACTTTATAACACTAATTTACCACATCCCCCCACTTTTAACCACTTAGTTTTCAAAAAAAATATTAAAAAAAACACTACGGTTTTCACCATAGTGCTTTATAAATAGACATAAATATGGCTGGCAGAACATATACTTTCTTTCTTCTCCATTAAGCCCGAAACAGTCCTGTCCACAAGGTCAGGTCCGTACCTGTTAAGAAAAGGAAAAATATTTAAATGACGCTCCTGCCATTTATTATGAGGCCGTACCTCAGCCTCTATCTGATTAAAACGTGTCAGATGAGTGTTATTTTGAGATAACATCAGTTGATTGATTTTCCTCTCGTAATCTTTTAATTCATTATTTATTTTACTTTCAAACTGGTTACTGATTGCAGAAGCGTTCTTTCCGATCGGGCTTAGCCTGCCCCGTATTTTCTCAGCCAATTCTTTTAACTCTTGTTCCGTTTCTTCAAAGACTTTTCTTTCATCCACTTTTTTTTGCCTGGCTAGAAAATTACTTTGGAAGTCTGTTAAGCCATCCATAGTCACCGTTTTTACATCCATCTTATATTTTTTTAGATTTTTCTCAGTACTACGTGATAAATAGGTCAAGTGATAACGCGGAAAAACAACAGGCATTTTTCTGTCAAATGAGTGAAATACTTTTTTCAGAACACCCC
Source organism: Salipaludibacillus aurantiacus (assembly GCF_900111295.1). Taxonomy (GTDB): domain Bacteria; phylum Bacillota; class Bacilli; order Bacillales; family Salisediminibacteriaceae; genus Salipaludibacillus; species Salipaludibacillus aurantiacus. The sequence continues at coordinate 366,011 of NZ_FOGT01000002.1, forward strand.
AGTATTTTAATTCTCCAGGGCCAGCTATGAAAGAATGGACCGGGAGAAGAAATTCCTGCATAAGAGGGCGGGTTACTACATTGTTGCTCAATTGTATTTTCCCATCCTCCACTTGATAAAGGAAGTCATCCTCTGACCATATACGTTCCCCATGTTTCTCTTTAAACCCTTCTTCTGTCCGTTCCAGTAAAAAGCGCTGCCGCCCTTCATGATAGAAAAGGTGCGCATTATTTTCATCAGTTTCTATCGGTTCGCCATAAGCGCTTACTTTCATTTCCTCTGCCTGTTTCAAAAAAGCACGCTGAATGGCCGCATTATTTCGGACCATAGAGGTAAAGAAAGGTCGTTCAATTTCCCGTATAGCAGGGTCAGCCGCATCCATCAGTACAAGGTCTGTGTCTTTAAAGAGACGGTGAAGCACCCTTGCACACCATTCAGTATAGGTTAATTTTCCGGATAACTCATTCATTAAAGTGTCATAAAGTTCCCTTGTAAAAGAGGTTTCTTCCAAACAGAGAAAAGCTTCTTTTAGTTCGTATTTGGCTTTTTCAAGATTAACATTTCTTTCGGACATCGGTTGTTTTATATCGTTTCTTTCAGGTATTCTCACTTTTCTGACATCTGTTTTTTCATAAAAATAAGTATGATTGACCTCATCAATATCATGATCTTCACCTGCAATCCAGAACAACGGAACGACAGGAGCATCAAGCTTTTCCTCTAATTTTTTCGATTCTACTAATATAGTAATAATTTTATTAACGGTATACAGCGGCCCTGTTAATAGTCCTGCCTGCTGCCCGCCCACCACTGTAACACTATTCTTATCCCTAAGGCGTTCTATTTGATGGAAGGCCCGTTCTGAGGGATGATATTTTCTGTTAAAGTTCATAAGCGCTTCAACCAGCTCTTCACGGGGAAAAGCTCTGTTTTTTAATTCTTCATAGCGGGAGACACAGTCTATTGAGCCGAGACCGTAGTCATAAAAGGATAAAATCTGTTTATCTCCGTTTAAATAGCTATGTATAAATGAATTTTCCTGGTAAGTGGTCTCAATTCTAAACTGCATATTTTTCAACCTTTCTGTAAGTGTAAACGGCGGATTTTCCCAATCCTTTCAGACACCTGTTAAAATTCTGTTTAATTATAACAGAAGACGCACGGTGTACCAATTAATTGACCTTAAGCAAGGATCCGGAAAATCATGCCATATATCACGAGGATAAAATAAAGTATGAAAAATACTACAAACTGAAAACGCCACACCCCTTTAAATAAGCGCTGCAACTTAATGTCCTCGTAATTCTTCCAGTGTAAAACAGTAAATATTAGAGCTGTAAACAGAAAAAAAAGAACAATCATCCATCCTGTATGAATTCGCCATATTTCCAAAAATAAAAAATACACGGAAATAATGAACAGTAAAACTGTACTGTCTACAGCTATTTTAAAGGAGACCTGTTTATTCCTGGTAGTTTTTACAGAAACAAAATAAATGATATACAAACCTATCAACGGAACGGTAACAAGTGTCGCAGCTAAAAAAGCTGTGAATTCAATCATAGCTATCCTCCAGTTCAACTTTTTTTAATTCTTTATGGATTTTTAAGATATGTTCACAGCTTATACCTTTTTCACGGCCCAGATTTAATAAGTAACCTGTAATGGCGTCTAATTCGGTTTCTTTTTTAGCGAGCCTGTCCGCAAGCATGGAAGAAGTATTTTCAGCTGTTTGCCTGATCACATTCTCAACAAACTTCCACTCATCCTTTTCAAGAGCCAGCACCTCCACTGCTTCATTAAAAATCTTTCCAGCCAGATCTTTTAACTTCTTATTTAAAAGGATTTGTCCGTTGTTTACCTGATACAAAGCTGTCAGAGGATTAACTACTGCGTTCACCAGCAATTTCCTTTTCATGACAAGTTCTATTTCACTGTTCCATATAACAGGGAAAAATTTATCGTCCGTCAGTAACAGATTCAGGCTTTTTTTCAGAAATCCTTCTCCTCCAACTATAATCTGTCCTGCGCCGGTATGCCGAACTGCCGTATCTGACTTTTTCAACGCCCCATGTGTGACAACGCCTGATAACAAAGGATGTTCAAGGTAACCGCTGGCTTTTTCAATATGGCCCATCCCATTTTGCAAAAATAACAGTGGTATAGGGCTGGGGACCTTTTCTTTAGCCCACTCTAGAAAAAAATCAATTTGAGTCTGTTTTAATGTCACTATAATTAAGTCTTCCTGGCCCCCTTTAAATTCACTGGCCGCTTCAACAGCAGGCTCAGATTTAAGAAGGAGGCCGGCACTCTGGCACGACAGCCCTTCTGAAGCAATATGGCAGGCCTGTCTGTCTGTTCTCGTGACAATCTTTACAAAGTGCCCCTGCTTATTTAAATAAACGGCCGTCAGAAGTCCAATCGCTCCGCCGCCAATAATTGTTATGTTCATCCCTATCACCTTCAGAGTCTATCATTGAGATTATTTTAGCATAAACGTTAAACAGCAGGCATGGTTTTTAAAAGAATACGTTTTCATTTTCTTTTTTTTTCAATTATAATAATCTATAGAACATTCAATAACTTTTGAATGATGATAAAAAGAAGAAGCTATTTTAAAACGTCGGAGGGGATTATGATGGATTTACATGAAGTTGTCAGGTTAAAAGTAAATTTTAAAACACTTGAAGAATTCGAGAATTTCAGAGAGTACGGGCAGCAGGAACTCTCCATGAAAGAAGACCTGGAAGAAAATATTGTTGAAAACGACAGCGAATCACCCTTCTATGGTGTTTATTTCGGAAATAAGCTCGTAGGCCGAATGAGTCTGTATCAGATTGACAAAAAATTCGACCGGTATTTCGAGCCTCCCCAGGATTACCTTGAATTGTGGAAACTTGAAGTGCTGCCGGGATATCAGGGAAAAGGAATTGGAAATGCTTTGGTGAATTTCGCTAAAAGCCATGGTGTTCCGGTTAAAACTAATGCCAGACAGCGTTCTGATGACTTTTGGATCAAACAAGGCTTTGAAGCGTTAACTTACCAGACTGACAGAGACCGTGGGGAAAATCCGTATGTATGGCTGCCTGAAGGCGTCTCCGAGCAATTAGAAGAATAATCATTTAAAACTGGCTGAGTTGAATTTAGCTGAAGACAAGCCCCTGGGCAAGCGGCCACATGGCGGACTGAAATCACTCCCTTTCCCAGGAAGAATAAAGAACATCCGAACAGAAATTTTGTTCGGATTTCTTTATGGTTCTTATTCTTTTGTTCCAGCCCCTTAATTATTTCTCCCTTCCCCTCCCCTGATTTATAAAATCAACATAAAATCTTTTATAAAGTCCTGGACTCATTGTCTTTTTTAGTCGCACGCTGCACTGCATGAATCATTAACTGATATTCTTCCTTTATTTCAGTATAGGCTTCTTTTAAATTAGTAAGTTCTTTTTTTAACAGGTCGTTTTCTTTTTTCAGCTCCTGTAAAAATAATTCATCGCTATGGTCTTTCCCCTCAACTTTTTCTTTTTCCTTTTCAAGAAAGCCAATCATTTGATCAAACCATTTTAATTTTTCATTTCTTTGAGACAGGCCATTTGTCAAAGCGGCCGTTTGTTTACTCTCATTTGGAATAAATGTTTTTTGGTTTCTCACTAAGTTTCTTTTGGATTCCTTCCTTGCTTTTTTAGCCAACTGGATGGCTGAATCGTATTTTTTCCTGACTGAGGAATTCCACCTGAATCCGCAGGCAGCCGAAGTACGCGATAATTTATCTGCGACCTCCTCAAAAGCAGCCAATTGTGTTCCGCCTTCACGAATATGCTTTAAAACCGTTTCCGCCAGCAGGAGATCTTCATCCTGGTTCCATGCATCCTGTCTAATCAAGACATTAAATCCTCCTTTCTATTACCTCCTTAATTCATGTTATATGTATGCTTTTAGTAGAAAAGATAGACGTATAAAAAAAGAGCAGCTTATAAAGCTGCCCTTAACGCTGTTTATTATTAAATTGCTCAACTGCCTTGTGGTGTGCTTCTCCTTCCCACAGAACGGCACACCTTTCAATTTCCTGGTTAATTAATTCAAATAATTGCTTCCGCTCCACTTCAGGCAGCAGATTTTTCTTATAAGCGCGAACCACTTCCGGTGATTTAACCCACTCCGTGCACCATTGGCGGACGTCCTTTTCATCATTTACTATTTGATGGACAAATCCTAAGTCTCTTAATTCCTGTGCTGAATAAACTTTCGCTGTGGCGAGCATTTTTAAGGCGGCATGGTAACCAATTCTTCTTTTTAGCAAGGAAGCCCCGCCCCAGCCGGTCGTTATGGCCAGGTTCCCTTGGATAAAGCCCGCTTTTGCGGAAGCGTTTCCAAGAGTGAAATCGGTTGAACTGGCTATTTCTGCCCCGCCGCCTACTGCCGGTCCGTTTAAGTAGGAGACAGTTACTGCATCTAAGGAAATAATTTTCTTAATTACGCCGCTCATCGGTATAAGCATTTTTTTAGCTTCTTCAGCTGTTCGCAGACCGTGAAATTCTTCAAGATCCCCTCCGCTGCAAAAGGCTTCCCCTTCTCCCTGAATCCATAATACGGTTAGATCTTCATCTTTGTCTAATTCATCTAAGAACCCGTTCAATTTATGCATCATTTCAAAATTTACCGCATTCTTACGTGCAGGACGATTTAATATGATTCTGACTGTATTTTTATCTAAATATTCCATCATGACTGCCATCATAACTGCTCCCTTCTATATAAAATTGTTCATAAGGTGTTAATCGAGTAGGAGGAGGGTTCGACCCTCCGTCCTCTCACACCACCGTACGTACGGTTCTCGTATACGGCGGTTCAATGAGTTGAGTGATGCTTTT